>JAUWMI010000017.1 GCA_030613245.1 Candidatus Sumerlaeota bacterium | reverse complement strand
AGGGGGCAAAGAAGAGTCCGCCGAGGCGGACTAAAACCAAAAAGCCGCATTCTCCTTAGAGCAATGTGGCAAAGGCGTCATAGCTGAAAAGCCAGAGCTCTGGCAATTTCGTTCAGCTCGCCACGCCTAAGGCGGGCAAGCTTCGCGAAGCGGGTTTGCATTGAGCGCTTAAAGTAAACGAAATTCACCGCGCCAAAGGCGGGTAAATCGCGTCGATGACATTGCCCAAGCCTGATAAGAGCTTCTTAGGGGCTGAAGCATTCAAAAAAGTTCTAAAGTTCAGAAAAGTAAGAAAACATGTGGATTTAGGGATTGAAAAACGCGCACCTAGAGCGCCTTGTCTCGTCACAGGCCTGACAGTGCATTTTCAGATTGTCAATCAGCGTTTTGCTATGAAGAGCATCCGGAGTGCGCAGCGTCGCATGAAATTGCGTGAGTTCCTGAATGCGAGCGGCGAGTTCTGTCTCTATCTTCCCCAGGGCGCGCTGGTCAAATGTTTTCGTAAAGGCGTCAGCGATGTGAGTAAAGTACAGGTGCGCTTGATAAGAGTCCTGGGCAGGGTAGAGCCGACTGGCAAAGAGCGCATAGAGCTCCAGCTGAAGCATGTAGGGGGCTGCAGCACGGTCGAGTTCTTTGGGCTGAATTACGTCAGTTTTGAAGTCAACCACTTCCCAGTGGCTGTGGGGATTCTGGAAAAGGAGATCAGCTTTGCCTCTGATGACCGCTGTGCGATTGACCATAAGCTGGAAGCCGGCTTCATGGAGGCGATGAGATGAAGCGAGAATTGTGCGACCAAGATTTGACTGCTCGAAGCGGTTCAGCGCATCGATAATAAGCGAGGACAGTGCAGAGCGCTCTGATTCTGGAAGATCAGGGTAGGAGGCGAGCATGTTGCGGATGTAGGCTGGGCGGTCGCGCATGGCAGGCAGATGCATTGACTCGAACGCCTGGTGCACCAGCGTGCCACGGAGCATAGCAGAAAGACGGCTGCGCTGAGATTCCTGATCGGGAGCCTGAGATACTGCTGCGCTTATGATACTGTCGCTGGCACCGAGCACGTACTTGAAATAGTAGTTCAGGGGGCAGCGTGAGAAGGCGAGGAGCTGCGTGACGGCGTAAGATGGGGTAAGCGGCTCCTGTTTGAGAGGAGCAAGGTGCTGGATTGCTGTGCGCGTATGGGCTGGGATGTCGGATTCTGCGATAGGTTCGGCCAGCTGTGCCTGAACAAGTTCGTAGGCAGCGGGGCCAGCAGCCGGGGGTCGTGGCTGGGCCACAAAGTCGTCGGGCGTTGTGTAGATCGGCATGGAGAATGTCTGGTTGTTGTACGTAAAGGTAGTGTGTTTCTGGTTTAGTTCCGTTTGAGTAAGATTCAGGCGATTTACCAGCCATGCGAGCCATGAGTTTTGTCTGATCTTGGAGAAATCGTTGACAGTTGCAGAGAGCACGAGGTGATTCTTTGCGCGAGTCATGGCGACGTAGAAGAGGCGCTTTTCCTCGGCCTTCACTTTCTGGCGCTGGCGTTCATAAATATAGTTGTGCAGGCTTGTGGGCTCCTGCTTGAAAGATTTTTCTGGATTGCAGAGTTTCATGCCAAGGCCGTAATCGTCGTCAATCAAAAGTGCTGTGTAACGCGCATAGCTAAATTGGGCCTGGAGGCCGGGAACGAATACGACGGGGAACTCGAGGCCTTTTGCTTTATGGATGGTCATGATTTTTACGGCGTTGCGCGTTTCAAATTCAATCGGAGCCTCACCCTCGTAGCGTTCTCGGTCAACGAGAAGACGGAGGCGCTCGAGGAAGTCAACAAGGGAGACGAAGCCAGCGCTCTCGAAGCTTCTGGCCAGGGTGAGGAGTTTGTCAACGTTTGCGAGGCGTTGTTCGCCTTCAGGGCCAGCGGCAAGAGAAGCCCACGCGCCGGTGTGATCGAGTGCGGTGATGAGCAGGCGGGAAGGCGGCATGCGCTGGGAGAGAGTCATAAGGTGGCGGAGGTTTTCGAGTGCGCGGCGTAGAACGCGTTGCTCTTCGGCCGAGAATAGTTCAGGCGAGGGTTGTTCTGCGGCCTGGAGTTTCTCCCACATGGTACGGCCTGCTCGCTCGGCGATTTTCATGAGCAGGCAATCAGAGAAGCCGCACAGCGGCGAGCGAAGCAGACCAGTAAGAGCAAGGTCGTTATGAGGCATGGTGAGAAATTCAAGAAGATTGTAGAGATCCAGGAGTTCCTGGCGCTGAAAGAAACCAACGCCGCCGACGGTAAGGTAAGGAATGTCGTAGCGGCGCAGGGCCGTCTCGTAGGTTTGTAGATGAGTACGCTGGCGCAGCAAGATGGCGATATCGCCGTATTTGACTGGTTTATGGAAAGAGGAATCAGCTGCGTTGCTGCTGGTGTCTGCTGCCGGGTTGGTTGGCACTAAAGCCTGAATGCGTCGGGCAATGAGTTCGGCTTCGCGCTCTGTGAGGTCTTCCGTTCCAGAGAGGAGCTCGGGTGATGTGGGTTTTGGGATGAGAAAGAGTTCCACCTGTCCGGTGTGACCCGGCTCAGACTTCGCGCGGTCGCAATCAAGCGGCTGATATTCAACCTCAAAGCCGTACTCCAGGCTGCGAGCCGTGCTTGACTGCGGCGAGGGCGACATTATGTGTCCGAAGACAAAATTGACGAGATTAATTATGGCGGGAAGGGAGCGGTAGTTGATGTTCATTGGCAGATCAGCTGGAGAAGATCTTGACATTGAAGGAGATTGAGATGGTTGGTTCCGGGAGGTCGCTTCGTCTGTCGGCGGAAGGTTTTCTATAATTTCGCGTCTAAGGCGGTAAAAAATTCGCATATCGGCATTGCGGAAGCCGTAGATTGATTGCTTGGGGTCGCCAACGATAAAGATTTTTCCGAGCTGAATACTGCCATTTGTAGTTACGAGTTGGCGAAGTATTTTCCACTGTAAGGGGTCAGTATCCTGAAATTCATCTACGAGGATGGTGTGAAACTGCGCAGCGAGCTGGTCGCGGACGTGGTGAGCCGTTGAGAGGAGGTGAAGGGTTTTTTCGAGGAGATCCTCGAAGTCAAGCATCACCCCGTGTCGTTTGCGTGCTTCATAGCTGGCGGCAATAGCAGGAAAGAGAACGGCGAGTTCTTTGAGAGCGGTTATGGCGAGGTGATTGAAGCTGGTGGTGGGTTGTGGTGGTTTTTTCATCTCTGCGGCGAGCGTTGTCCAGTGTGCAAGGATTTCTTCCTCTGATTTGGAACGATATGCGTCGAGCCAACGGCGCACAACCGGGCGCTTTTGCATCATTTCTTCCAGTGCATTGTCGAGCGGCTTTCGGCCCCAATGGGTTGCGAGGAACGTAAGTGCGCGGCGACGGGGATTGTCAGGGGGCAGTGCAGCAAAGTCCTGGAACGCCTTGGCGATAACCTCACGGACCAGCAGTGTGGCATCGAGAGCTTCGAGTGTGGAGAAGTTGGGATCAACGTCAGCCTCGAGCGGAGACTCTCTGAGAATACGGGCACACAGGGCGTGGATCGTGGAGATGTAGGCAAGATGGAGATCGTCTTTGATCCGGGTAAGATGTTCCTGGCGGTCTTGAGATTCCGGTTGAGCGAGGAGTTCATTCAGGCGCAGCCGTACGCGGTCTTTCATTTCTGATGCGGCCTTTTTGGTGAACGTAATAGCTACAATGTTCCGAGTGCTCAACTGAGGCCTTGAGAGCAAAAGGTAGAGGTAGTGTTCCACAAGTACGAGTGTTTTGCCCGAACCTGCCCCTGCCGTGACCACAGCGTTGCCTTCGGATCGAATGGCTTGCTTCTGAATGGGATTTAGTTCAACGGGTACCATAGTGTTGCGCTCGTTATCTTACGCTTGGGCCTCCGGGATTGGTGGCGCAAGGTTTGGGGTTCGCCTGGGCGAACGGTAATAATCAACGCGGCAAATGGATGCATAGTCGCAATACTGACAGCTGGTGCGCTCGTTGAAAAGCGTGGTATGAAAGAGCCCCTGACGGATGCAGCTAACGTAATGGCGGACGAACTGCTGCGCGATCTCGAGATTTGCGGTGAACTCTTCGTTTTCGACAACGCCTGTTCTGATGCGGCTTTTCGCTGGTAAGACATCGGGCTTTGCGGACTTGCGCAGGAGAAAGGGTATTTTCTTACAATTGGCTTCATCGTGAACGATGTAATGGCAGGCGCCTGCAGAGATGTATGGTTTGCCGTGTTTCTTGTGCAGGCGTTCTTCAATGGCGCTGATGTAGATTGGAAGTTGGAGGCTGAGGCCACGTTTCAGGTCATCTATAGTTGGTGGGGTTTTGCCGCTTTTGTAGTCCACAATGAGAAACTGATCGTTGAGTATATCAACCCGATCCACTCTGCCACGGATTTGAATCAGGCCATCTTTGGTTTTAATGACGTATGGTGTTGCGGAGGAGAGAGGATCGCTGAGACCTTCGGCTGAAGGCGTAGTGCCGAACGAGACCTCGAAGAACGCTGGTGTGAAATGACGGGGTTTGCCCTGCGCGTCAATGCGCTCTTGCTCGAGGAAGGCCACGAGCAATCCTTTTCGGCCGCCCGAGTGAGGAGATCCGATGAGGGCTTCCTGATCGAGCTGCCAGAAGAGACCACGATAGGGATACTTGCGCAATTCGTGTGTGGCGATGCGAATGAGGTGCTGTTTGATTGTGTCGAAGTTTGCATCGGTCAGGGAGAGTGAAGCATCGCGCGCTCGCCACTCTGTGTAAAATCGGTAGAGGATGGTGTGGATCAGGCTGCCGCGTTCGAGAGGTGTGATGTCCTCTTCCAGTTCTTCGGGCGGCTGAACGCCGAGCACACGTTCGCAGAAAAATGCAAAAGGACATCGGCCGTAGAGCTCGAGCTGAGAGACTGAGAAGAGGTGTGTGGCAAAGCGACGAGCGAGGCGGTCGCGAAGTGCAGGGTCGGTGATCACGCCTTCGAATTCGGTGAGTTCAGGCGCGCGGGTGCGCAGATCAGTAATTTGGAGGGCATTGAAGAGCTGGCTGAGAAGCTCGTGCCAATCAGGGCTCTGGGAGAGCGCCCGCACCAGCTGAGTGATCTCATTAAGCTGCTCAGGTTGAGCAGGCTCGATGAGCGAGGCGCCAAGCATTTGTTGCATCGAGGCGTTAGAGCAAATGGGCTGCCCGGCTGTCGGCTCATCCTCGAGCCATGAGACATCGGCGCATCGGCTGACTTCATCAAGAATTGAAGATGGAAGCAGGAGCTCTTCGTTATCAGTTTGGGGATATGTGAGCAGGAGCTGTTTGCGTGCAAGGCCAAGGTAGTGGAAGAAGAGAAAGCGATCTTCAGAGAGAGCGGTAGTTTTTGGCTGCAAGGCGAGGTGCTTACGAAGCTGTGGAGAGAGAAAGATGGGCGACGGTCCAGGAGCGGGGAATTCACCTTCGACCAGGCCGCCGATAATCATGTAGTCGAACTCAAGTCCGCGCGGCTCGAGCTTGCCGAGCACCTGGACGCCTGTGGTTTCGTCCTCCGGAAGATAGTAGCGTTTCCCGTAGAGGGTTAAGCGGAGAAGAGCAATGAATTCATCGAGTGAAAACACCTTGTCATCTACGAGGGGAGCGAGTCGTGCAAGTTCGTCAAGCGCGAGGATGAATGTGTTGATAGCGCTGAGATCGTGTTGTGCAAGCTCAAGTGGGAGGCCATTGTCGGGGAACAGAAGGCGTTCCTGGAGGTGAAAGTGGTTGATTAGATTGCATAGGATTGTGCGGAATTCGGAGAGTGTTTTTGGTGATTCCAGGGGTTCCAGCAGTGAGAAAAACGACTGGAGAGCTATATGCACTTGCCCAAGATCAGCCACATGGCTACGCAACTGATCAGCATGTGCTGGATCAAATGTCTCGTCGTTGTTTTCAATCGTGCCAGAGCGGAGCCGCTCAAGATGCAGCTCGGTCTTCTGGCGCTCGCGATCAATTCCATCGAGCCAGTTGTTTTTTCCATCAATCACGAGGAGCTTAATAGAGAGGGCGTTAACCAGATCAAGGGGGATGGGCTCGCGCTTGTCTGGCTCGGGTTCGTAGGTAATGCAAAAGTAAGGGGAGTTCAGGACGCGCAGGAGCTGTTTACGATGGTAGTTTGTGTTCACGAGTTCAAGGAGTGTCAGGATGGCGTTGACCACGGGTGCCTGAGCAACGGCATAGCCAAAGGAAATGTTCGCCGGGATGCCGTATGAGGCAAAGCAGTCGCGGATGAGCGGGAGGTACTTATCAAGCCGAGGAAAGCAGAGGCATATGGAGTGGAGAGGCAGAGGCGTGGACGGGGGGTTTGCAGGGTTCATTGCTTTCTGTTTGATCCATTGCGCGATGCGTTCGACCTCGTGGTGCCGGGTTTTTGCGGGCATAATGGTGATAAAGTCGCGGCCCGGGATTTTTGAATCCAAAGGATCAAGTTGCGCATAGAATTGCTGTTTCAATGCCCTGGCAGGGGCCGGGATGTTCGATGTAGAGAGAGGTGCGTCGGTCTGCCAATCCACAAAGGAATGGCTGGAGCTGAGGGCTGTAAGCTGTGAGAAGCTGGCATCGAGGTGTTTGAAAAGACGCGGCCGGTGCGGCTGGTAATCGAGCAGAATCTGGATGGATTGGATGCAGCGAGAGAGGTTTTTGATAAGATGCAGGGTTTGTTTGGAGAAGATGTCGAAACCCATGATGTAGAGTGTGTCGGTGTGCGGGAAAAGGAGGGAGAAAGCCTCAGGCCCCAGACTGTCGGCAATGAGCTGGGCGAGTCGGGGTTCGTCGGCCAGCTGATGCTGGTCGAGAAAACGCTGATAGGTGTGAAATGCTGAGATGAGGCCCTGGAGTTTTGGCGGTATCGTCTTGGTGAAAGCACGGCAGCGTTGCTCGAAGTCGTCAGGGGTATAGCCTTCGTCGCGGAGTTCGTTAAGCAATGCACAGAGCTGGCGCACCAGATCGGGGAACGGGGCGTGTGCATTTTCGGGTGCAAATAGGCGCTGGAATTCAGGAGTGTTCACAAGATTGTCTATGATAAGCTCCTGGAGAGAATCGTCTATGAGTTGGGTGTGGGTTTCCGTCAGGGGGGCGAGGTGACGGATAAAGCCCTGGAGGTTAAAGAGCGCCAGTTGGGGTAGGGTTGAGCGCTGTGAGTGACGGAGGAAGTGTGCTCTTAGATGGCGCAGCCAGCGATTGGTAGGCACAAGAATAATGAAGCGATCGTGCTCGCTCTTGTCAATGCGTTCGAGGCAGACGCGGACGAGCTCGTGGATTTTATCCGATACGCCAGGGCCGTGGAGGAGTTGAATGGATGCCATCAGAGTTTATACTCTGTAGTAGCACATGCATCCCTGCCTGTTGCAGCTGATAACAGGCTGGAAGCCTGTTCCACCATTTTTGTTTTTTATTTTGAGTTACTTAGCCTTCTTATGCTGCTTGTCCTGCAATTGCTGCATCTGCTACAATTCCATAAAGTTTAGAAACTATGGCGCCAATTTGTCTGTGTGTTTTTCAATCTGCCTTAGGGTTTTATTATTCAAATTAATTGGTAGCACAGGCATCCTTGCCTGTTGCAGCTGATAACAGGCTGGAAGCCTGTTCCACCATTTTTACGTATGTCCCGGACCGTGAAACATATTGACTTTACCGATACTTCAGCATAAAGGATGTTGTTCATCAAAGAGCAGCAGGAACATCCCGGACGGGACTTGTCTGCCATGACAGGTATGGACGTCTGCCTCCGGGCATTTCGATCAGCGACGGACTTCAATCGCAATGAAGAAATTTACAGAGCGCGTTAAGAAGCTCTTATACCTAGACGAGGATGCAGTTGCAACAAAAGATTCTGCAATGGCGCGAGCAGGTCACACTGCACAGCGAGGATTTGCGCAGTTATGTCGTTTTGTGGTCACGGTATGGAAAGTTTTCTCGAAAGATCGCTGCTTTCAGATCAGTGCGGTGCTGACGTACGTGACGCTGCTGTCCATCTTTCCGCTGGTGGCGGTGTTGCTCTTTCTGGTGCCGGTGTTTTTCAGTGCCCAGCAAACTCGGCTGGAAGTCGGGGAGTTCATTCTCAAGGGCCTGATTCCCTCGACCGGTGAATGGTTTGACAAGCAGCTGGAGAGTTATTTCCAGGTATTTCATGATAAGGCAGCGGGAATAGGGGCTGTGGGGCTGGTTGGGCTGTTCGTAATGGCAGTAATTATGTTTATTGTGGTTGAGCGGTCGTTCAATCAGATCTGGAAAATAGGTCGGCGGCGATCGCTCTTGAAGGCATTTGCGGTATTCAGCGGAGTGATTATCTGGATTCCGCTCTGCATTGGGGCGTCGTACTATTTGACGCGGGAGCTGGCGGCAAACGCTCCCGGGGGTTGGGGCTCCAATATGACAAGCCTCCTTCCTTTCATGCTTGCATTTCTGGGACTGTCACTGGCTAACCTGTACGTGCCGAATACGCAGGTGAAGCTGACAAGCGCAATTCTTGGTGCGCTGAT
Source organism: Candidatus Sumerlaeota bacterium (assembly GCA_030613245.1). GTDB lineage: Bacteria > Sumerlaeota > Sumerlaeia > MWCT01 > JAUWMI01 > JAUWMI01. Next base: position 68,503 of record JAUWMI010000017.1, on the reverse strand, counting down.
TGCCGCAATCTTGTGGGAGGTGGCAAAGGCAAACTTTGGCACGTATGTCGGCAAGTACGGAACGTATACGACCTTATTCCGAGCTGTTGGCGTTATCCCGTATTTGCTGGTGTGGGTGTATTTTTCGTGGTTGATTATTTTACTGGGCGTTGTGATTGCCTACTGTTCGCAGAATTTTCGCGCCTTGCTGATTGAAGACATCAGCAAGAGCTTTGATCTGATTGATTCATCAGTTGTGCTGGCGTTGTTATATGTGGTGGGTGATTATTTTGTTGAGGGGCGGGGCGGGGCACCGCTGTCAGACTTGCAGAACTTTTGTCCATTGAAGCAGGACGATCTGCAGACACATCTGGCGTATCTAGAGCGGCAGGGATACGTTTACTTTCAGCCTGAGGAGGAGAGCTACATTTTGAAGAAGCCTCCGGGGCAGATTCAGTTGCGCGATCTGCTGAGGCTTAAGGACAAAATTGACGGGGTTCTGTTTTACCAATCAGCGGCTAAGCGTCGGCTGCTAGAGCGGCTGGACGATCTGGATGCAACGCTGGACCAGCTTCTCAAGGAGCAGACCCTGGAGGAGCTGTTGGGCAGAGCACCAGCGAGTGAGAGTTTGGGGTAATCATGGTGATGGCTGCTGTTTTCCCGCCACAGAACGATAAGAGCGAGTAGCAAGGAGAAATATCAAACCATCACGTCAGGCCGTGCAGTGTGATAAAATTTAGAATACAGGGGCGACCCACCGGGTCGCCCCTACGTCCGTTTGGTGCAGCTTACTTCGCAGTGGTTAATGCGCCTTAGGCGCACATTTCGATAGCTTTTCTATGAATCTGTGGAAGATGCGATGAAGTTAAAAAAAGAGCTTAATTTGCTGGAGGTGTTTTGTATTACGGCTGGGGCGATGATAAGCTCGGGGCTGTTTATCTTGCCCGGGCTTGCTTATGCTCAGGCAGGGCCAGCAATTTTTATTTCTTATCTTCTGGCTGGATTCCTGGCAACCGCCGGAATGCTGAGTCAGGCGGAACTTGCCTCAGCAATGCCCAAGGCGGGAGGAACCTATTTTTATGTTACACGTAGTATGGGGCCGGCTGTGGGCACTGTTTATGGGTTAACAACCCTGCTTGCCCTGGCTTTAAAAAGTGCATTTGAGCTAATAGGTATGTCTGTTTTTACCTGTTTCATTGTTGATATTGACATACGCATCATTGCTGTGTCGTTATGCCTGATTTTTGTCGTTATCAATCTTATTGGAGCAAAGGGCGCTGGCAGGATACAGGTAATGTTGGTGACTTGTATATTGGCCGCTTTGCTTGTTTATATAATCCGTGGTTTGCCGGCGGTTAACGTTCATCACTTCGAGCCCTTTTCTCCCAAAGGATCGTCAGCAATTTTAGCTACTGCAGGTTTCGTGTTTGTTTCCTATGGTGGTCTGCTAAAAGTCGCCAGTATTGCTGAAGAAGTAAAAGATCCAGGACGGGTTCTACCGTTAGCCATGATACTTTCCCTGCTGGTTGTCATTATGGTTTATATGATGGTAATTTTTGTGACGATAGGAGTGGTAGGTGCTGATAGACTCAACACTACGCTTACGCCAATTACGGATGGTGCAGCTGCTTTCATGGGTTCATGGGGCGCTATTGTCTTGAGTATCGTAGCTATTCTGGCATTTAGCTCAGCGACTAATGCAGGGATTATGGGTGCATCCAGATATCCGCTGGCTCTGAGCAGAGATGATTTGCTGCCCAAGTTTCTTGGGAAGGTGAATGCAAGGTTCAAAACACCGCATAACGCCATCTTGCTGACTGGCATAATAATGATTATCGCGCTCTTCCTGAAATTAGATCTTATTATAAGGGCAGCTTCCAGTGTTCTCATTCTTACGTATATGTTTGCATGTTTGGCCGTTATTATCTTGAAGGAGAGCCGACTGCAAAATTATCAACCACGTTTCCATGCGCCTCTGTATCCGTGGATACAAATCATCGGGATTGTTGGGTTTGGATTATTATTGTTTAAACTCGGTGGAGAAGCTTTGTTGGTGAGTTTAATTCTTATTGTCGCCGGATTTCTTGTATATTGGTTTTATGGAAGGATCAACGCGGTAAAGGAATATGCATTGCTGCATCTCATTGAAAGAATTACGGCAAAGGAGCTTACCAGCCATTCATTGGAAACAGAGTTGAAGGAGATCATCAGAGAACGGGATGAGATTAGTAAAGATAGATTCGATGGGATAATTGAGCATAGTATTGTATTGGATGTGGACGAGGGCATGCCAGCAGGGGAGTTTTTTAAATTGGTGACTGATGCGCTGGGTGAGAGGCTGAAATTAAAGCCAGATGATCTTTTGAAATTATTTTTGGATAGGGAGAAGTACACCAGCAGTGTTTTGAGTCCGGGCCTCGCAATACCTCATATTGTTATTGAGGGGGGGCGAAGCTTCGATATTCTACTTGCGCGTTGCAAGGCGGGGGTTGAATTTTCTGAATCGGCGCCGAGGGTTCATGCTGTTTTTGTCCTTATCGGGACAAGGGATGAACGCAACTTCCATCTTCGCGCGTTGGCGGCGATTGCGCAGATTGTCCAGGATCCGCATTTTGAGAAGAAATGGATGGCAGCGAAAAGTAAGGAGGCCCTGCGCGATATTGTTCTGTTGGGAAAACGAAGGCGGTAATTATAGGGGAGCAATTGTTTTATAAAAAGAAAAGAGCCGAGAAGAAAATACGAAACGCTCTCCCCTTTTGCCTTAAGGCTTAATTGAAGATTGCCACGGAGGCACAGAGGCGCAGGGATCGCAAAGGGGGGAAGAATTGTAAGATTAAAATTGCAAATATCAAATTTTGGATTTTCCTTTTGCAATTTACGATTAAATACTTTTATGAGCCTCAGACTTACTGTGTCTCCGTGCCTCAGCGGCTCTAATATGGAAGGACTAATCAACAGCGGCTATGTCTGGTAAAATGTCCAGAATTTCATGGGTAATGATCGGTGTATTTGCGGGGATGGGGTTTTGTGTATTTGCGCTTGAGATAAGTACGGGCGATGGGTTGGTTTTGCGACTGGATGAGGGAACGGGTGAGATCACTGGAGTGAATATTGATGGGAGGGATTTGCCATTCTTTTCTGGGGTGTTTGGCGGGTTGCAATTCTACGAGCCGACTCCGATTACGTCACACTCTACAATCTTTCACGAAGATTTTAGTGGAACAGAAATTACCTGGAATTCTGCTATTATGGATAACTGGGAAGCCAGTGCAGTTTATTATACCTGGATAGATACAGGGGGTGTTGGTGGCTCTAAATATTTACGACTCGGTGATGGATCGCACACAGGGTGCGGGATTGCGTTTCCTCAAGCAATCAATGTTTCGCATGGAAGCATTCTGACAATTTCATGGTTCGGCAGAAGTGCGGATACCGAAAACAAATATATTTTCTGCCTGCGTCTTTTTAATGTGGATGGTGAAGATATAACCGAGGACTCGCCAGCGCCATCTAGCTGGATATATTCAGCAGCTTCGCAAGCACACTGTGTCTATGGAATGACTAATGTAGCGGCGACTTCATGGGAGGAATTTAGCTACGACTATTTAGTGCCTGATGATGCCAGCTCGATGACGATATCGCTGCGCTACTGGCGGGACGGCGATTTCTACGTGGATATTGATGAGCTTACTATAGAAGAGACCGGTGGGCTTGACTTTGGAAACGTCATAAATGTTTCAGGGCCGGTTAGTCAGGTTGCTCCGAATACGTATGAGCAGATTGTGGAGCTTTCGACAGAGCAGTTGAAATTCAGCACGACGTACAGTTCTTTCTCTAATCATATCCAGGCGGATGTGTTGATTGAAGACACGTCTTCGCCGCTGAGAAACCGCCCGCTGAGGATTTATTATACCGTTCCGATCAATGCAACTGGCTGGCAATGGGGCGATGATATTTATCAGAATCGGACAATCGAAGCGGGTGAGACGTACGAGTATACATTCTCGATGTTAAGCAGAAAGGTATCGATATATCCCTGGTCAGCGGCGTATGATGATGATTCAGGTGTTTCGGTAGCGGTGCCGATGGATGTGCCGAGGATACAGAAATTTGTATATACGGACGAGAAGGGATTGCAGACGCTCTTTGACGTGTGTCTTTCAACCGAGACGGTTCATGTTGCGGCGGGGAAGGCAACGGTTTCTTTTTTACTTTATCACTTCGCGCCAGAGTGGGGGTTTCGTTCGGCGACAAAAAAGTATTATGATATTTTCCCAGAGTTTTTTGTGAAGCGGACTGAGCGGGACGGATGCTGGGAGTACCCGATATCTCCAGACCTGATCCCGAATCCAGAGGATTTTGGTTTTGCCTACTATGAATGCTGGCCAAAGACGGAAGAAGTCAGGGACTACTGTTATCAACTGGGTATCGAGATCTATTACTACATGGAACCCTGGGGTATCTGGCAGAATTATGGTGATATTACTGAAAAGCCATCATATGAGGAGCGTGTAGGTACTCTGGAAGAGTGGGCGGCAGATACTTCTTCTACCAGGACATGGCTCAGAGCACCGAGATATTATACCGCACAGGCGGTGCTTAATTCTGGGTATAAGGACTCGGAGGGGCGATACTATATAGATGCGTTTGAGTATTTCTGGCATCAATGGGGTGGCCTGGCTAATCAGTTCTGGCCATGCTATCCGGACACGGATTTTAGCGCTGTTACGATGAGTAGCCTCCATAAAACGTATCTTGTGGAGAATTATTTCGATGAATACGACGGGATCTATGTGGATTCCATTACTGTTAATCATGGAATGGGCAATATCGAGGATTTTAATCATGGACATTTCCAATATGCGCGAACACCGCTGACTTTTTCTTTAACGGATGCACAACCTGTTTTAGCGTCGCAGCTGGCACAGTATGATTTTCTTGATTGGTTGGCCTCGTATCTGCATTCAAGAAATAAAAAGGTGATGGGGAATATTTTTTCTTATGCGTATCGGTATTATGCTCACCTGCTGGACATTTTGGGCTCGGAAATATCGGATGTTAGTGAGTCAGACAAAATTGCAGCGCTTCGCCGTACCCTCTGTTACCAGAAGGTGAATACGAATCTACTTCAGTGGTTTCGAGGAGAAGATTTTGTGGATCATGAAGAGGTTGAGCAGTACATAAAAGGGCAGCTCTTCTGGGGATTTTTTCCGGGCATTGCGTCCTGCGGCGGTGGCACTGGATGGGGAGAGAGTCTTGAGCGCTATTTTCTCCACCCGGAACTCTATGAACGAGACCGGCAACTGTTTAGGACGTATATTCCGATCATCCGCCAGTTGTCCGAGGCTGGATGGGAGCCGCTGACATTTGCCACGTCGGATGATAGCAATGTCTTAATCGAACGTTTTGGTGGTTGGAATTATCATTGTGTACTGTTCACCTTGAAGAATAATGGGGAGATAGCCGTAACCGCGGATATCACTATTGAAGCTGAGGGTCTTGGTATCGAGGACAATGAGTTGAATACGATTCAGTGTGTAGAACTTCTGACTTCTTTGCGAATTCCATTAAGTGTGGATGAGGAGAACCGGAAGATTCATGGAGAAATCAGTATTCCTGCCAGCGACGTAAGAGTTTTGAAACTGTATCCTCCCACAGTATCGGTATCTAATAAGAAGTGGATGTTGTTTCATTGAAGAAGGCCCCTGCATGGGACGAGTTCCTCAAAGCAAAAAAGCAAAGTAAAGAACGCCACGGAGGCACAGAGATCGTAAAGCGGGAAAGAATTGTAAAATTAAAATTGCAAATATCAAATTTTAAATTTTCCTTCTGCGATTTAGAATTCAATGCTCAAAAGGCCGGCAGCAATTTCGTTCAGCAGAAATAGGGGGAGGTTTTAAACATGCCCCCACTTTTTTCTTAGCTGGTTTTTTGCAGTGCAGACGAGAGCCCTCTGCCACCGAAAAAATGTGCGCGCACCAGGCCTCCCTTTGCGAGCTTTCGTTCTCGACGCGGCACGAGTATTACTCCATTCGCCCGGGTAGCAGAAACCAAGTCCCCTGAACCGTGGCTCACGACTGGCGTAGCGTAGAGCCGCTCCTGACGCCACCACAAACGCGCCAGCGCAAAATGCATTCTATCCGCAGGCTTCGAGTACGGCGCCGTAAGTATCGCACGCCACACCTTCGGCACACATGCCTCGTAGCCTAGAATCTTTCGCAGCGCAGGAATCACAAACTCTTCCATACATACCAGCACCGATACAGGATTCCCCGGCAGCCCGAATACGTACTGTCCCTTCGGCCCGCGTGCAAACAGAAACGGACGCCCGGGCTTGATGGCTACCCGATGTACAATAATCCGCGCGCGAAGCTTCTTGAGCACTTCCGGAACGTAATCATAATCCCCCATGGAGATGCCGCCACTAATGAGCACGATCTCGCGCTTGAGTCCTTGCTGAATAAGCCATTTGAGTGCTCTCGGGTTGTCCGGACTGGTTCCGAGCAAGTCCAGCGTTACCGGGAGTTCTTTAAGCCGGCTTGCAATGATGGCGCTATTGCTGTCGCGAATTTCCGATGGCCGTGGTGTGGCACCAGGCGGGACAACCTCTTCACCTGTTATCAGAACTGCCACCCGCGGAGGACGATAAACCGGGACAGACACGGCGCCAACTGTTGCCAGCAACCCATTCACCGCGGCGTCAATCACTGTTCCACGCCGTAGCACCACACGCCCTTTGCGAATATCTTCGCCCTGCCGTGCGACGTTCTCCCACTTTTCTACAGGTCCTTGTAGATGCACGCGTCCTTTCCCTGCAGGCCCTGAAGCCTCGACCATAACCACGGCATCTGCGCCAGGAGGAAGCGGCGCGCCTGTCATGATTTTCATACAATGGCCAGCCTTGAGGCGAGCTCGCGACGCTACGCCCGGCCTGATCGTGCCCTGCACCATGAGCGTCGTGCGCGTCTGTTGAAGATCAGTAGCCCGCATCGCATACCCGTCCATCGTTGAGCGGTGAAACGGCGGCAGATTACGGTCTGCTTGTATATCTCTGGAAAGTACGCACCCCACTGACTCGCCAAGCGAAACCCGTCCAATTGGCTGTCGCCTGGCCTGCCGCATTACGGCTTGCAATGCCGCATCAAATGTGATCATGGCGCTTGCCTCTCATTTCTGATTGCCTCCTATGCACCACGAGACACAAACAAGAAACAAAAAGGGCGAACACGTGGGTTCGCCCCTACGCATAAATCTTGACCGCCACTTAAAAATTTTGCGCAATAAAGGTAAATTGCGTGCATTATGTGGGGGCAGACCCGTGTGTCTGCCCGATGGATGTGTAAACATTCGTAATACCTACTTACTATGAATTGCGGACATTCAATATGCAAAAAAGTATATTTCCCGGATCGCCCCTACAGTCCCTCTGTTTCTATGCCTGGTGTTTCCAGCCATACGGTGTCGTCGGATGATGACGTCCCGCCATCGTCCTGCCCGTCGGAGCCGACACCGTAGAGCACAAATCCGCCCTCTGGCAATAAGCGGTATACAAAATCTTTTTCCGTATACGGATCCAGCGGCAATTCCTCGAAATAAACAGGCATTAATTTCTCCAGATCAGAAGGGAATCCTCCTGTTTCACTTTCGAACAGTTTACAGGCAATGGCCAGCCGACTCACCTGAGCACGCGCTTCAATATTGGCGATTATCTCTAGAAGACCGCCGGAGCACAAAGTCCTCCCCGTCCAGTCCGTCCACGCGCCGAAAAGGAGTATCTCATTGCGGGCAAGAAAATGGATTTTGGAAAGATTTCCTAGCTTGTTTTCAATTTCCTCAAAGACAGATTTAGCCTCCAAATAGGGGCCTCGAATCGCTTTGATAGCACGAATCATTACGCGCTGTACAATTGAAGTATCCACTCGAATAATCGGACGAGCTACGAAATTGAGTCCCCCAGCGAATGGCCCTTGAAAGAAACTGTGGCGCGGCCATGCCCGCAGTCTAATCTTCTCTCCCGCAAGGAAACGAGTTGTGGTATCCAGCAACCTCAATCGTTCCACGTCCAAAGTGGTAGCAGCACTATCTTTCAAAGCTTGGGGGTCGAGCAGTTGAATCAGTTTTTGCCCAGTTTCTTTGGATACAGGTACACCAGACATTGTCTCCTTGCATAATGTAAGACTCATATCAAAGATAGATAAATTTTGCATAAACCATTGGAACAACGAGGGCACTTTGGAATAGCAGCGGACACTTTGGATTCCCAAAATACAGCACTCCAGTGCCTCTTCTCGATTCCTATCGTCCAGGGCAAGCCGACCACGGATTTCAATTAACACTTCAATCATGCCATAGGTCGCTAATGGAGGGTATTGCCATGCCGTCATTGGCCTGGAATAATCAGGCTGCAAGGTAAAATATGGACAGGTGGCTGCTTCACGTAAGAGCTCTAGAACCTGCTCGTTTGCCGCGATACATTCCCGCAGTGCCTTCTTGTCTTCGCGAGTCAATGAAGACCAATTCTTATAGCTTTTAATGTAAGCGTCCCGTGCCGCTTTGGTTTTCAGGCTGAACAGCTTGCCTGCCTTTTCCCACGGGATAGCAGCGTTTTCTTCATCCGAACAGACAGGCATCAGACCTTCAGGGGAAACACGGAATCCTTCACTCTTTAGTGTGGCAATGGTCTTATCCAGGATATTGCCAGTAACGATATTGCCAATGGCAAGCGCGATAAGAAAGATAACAAGCAGGCCGGCAATGCCTACTGCGACAATAAAAAGCCATTTTCGGGCTTTAGTCTTTGACTCCATAGTACCCGTCTCTTTGAAAGGAGGCTATCAAAAGGGAATTCCCCCGCCATTGTACAAGGTACAAGACGAACGAAGGGGCGTTTAATTAAACGCCCCACTATTCTTATTTGACAAAGAGCCTCTTTTTCTATGATCTTGTTAATGCATTCATAGCCCCCTCACCCCTTTCCCTCTCGCCTAGGCGAGAGGAGTAAGGTGAGGTTGAAAATGCGCCTTGTGCGTAGGGATTATCTCTCCCAAAATGGTAACTCATTTGAGAAAGAGCCTTCTTTTTATTATCTGCTCTTACTTCTTGAGCACCTTATCTTCGATTTCACTCCAATACTGCTCCAATTCTTTTTTAAATAATCCTGTATGCGCGAGGCGTTGGAAATGCTTGGAGGCGTTATGGTATTCCCCCTGGTTAAACAGCGCCTGTCCAACGTAGAAGTTCGCATGAGGATCAAGAGAATTTATAGTTAACTCCCGCTCAAAATACGGCAGGGCCTCCTCTGGCCTTCCGAGTTTGACATAGCACTCGCCAATGGCGGAATTGATCCATCCCAGCCGGGGCAAAGCCTGTAGCACCCGCTCGAAACACTCAATAGCCTCCTCATACATCTCGAGCCGCATGTATGCAGTCCCCAGCTCGCGATTTGGGGTCGGAGCTTTCGGAGCAATTTTCCTCACCAGCCATTCGTAATGGCGTCGTGCCTTCTGGTAATCGCCCTTGTCAAGCGCAGTGCGCGCCGTCTTGGTGTGGTACTGAATGCGGTAGGTTGGATACATCAGCACAATCAGCCCCAGCTCGAGCACCACAAAGATTGCTATCAACACCCAGACGGAGAAGAACTCCCGCGGTGCCTCTGCCTCTCCCTCTATTTCCTTCGGAAGTATCTTATTGCCCTTTTTCACGCGTTTTTTCGCCATAATCGTCCACCGCTTTTAATTAAAGACTGTCACAGTAGTCAATTTCATTTAACTCGGATTCTCCACCACACATTTTTCGTTTCTAAGTTTGCATTTTTCATTTTGCAATGAGCGGCAGCGTTACTCCGGCTCTCCATACGTCTCAACGTACCGCTCCAGATCATTGTGGAGCAGCCTGAGCTGGCGCTGGCCCGGTTTCACCTCGAGCGACCGCTGCCAGTAATCCAGTGCCGCGCGATACTCTTTGCGTACATACGCAATGTCTCCAAGGTAGGTCATGCTTATCTGCGACTCCGGATTTACTTTCAGCGCCTGCTCAAGGTAAGATTCCGCTTGCACATAGTCTCCGAGCGCATAGTAGCAGGTCCCCAACCCCTCCGCTGCACTGCTGCTTTCTGGATTCACTTCAAGCGCCTTCTCGTACGCCTCGATAGCACGGCGATACTGTTTGCGCTCCCGATAGGCATGACCAAGGCCCACGTATGCCTCCGTAAAATTGCTTTTCGACGCTACGGCCTGTTGAAAATAGTCAACCGCTCTGCCACTCCGCCCCTCTTCAAGAGAAATCTTCCCCAGGACGAATAACGCATGCGCATTGTCGCTATGCTCAGCAACCGCTTTCCAGTAGAGATCCTTGGGTTGCTCCAGGCGAATGCGTGCACACCCAATAGTACACGCAACGAGTAACGCCACTAAACATATTCTAACTACGCTACGCTGTAGCCGCATGATCTGCTCCGTTTTTTAATGAATGTAGAACCCACCTGGAGTTTCATTCCCTTTATGACGTGACATAACATTTGAACACGAATGACACGAATAGACGAATTACACGAATATTTTAGTTTACTATTCGTCTGTATATTACCTTCTTGCTGCCAAAGTTTACCAGTATTCCTAGCTTCATTCCAGCAGCTTTTAAATAAGAAAGCAGCTGTGCTTCAAATACATTGCTTAGCTCCGATACTGCCTTAAGTTCCAAAATAATTTTGTTCTCCACAACCAGATCCAACCTGTATTCCCCTATCTTTTCACCCTTATAGTAAACCTCCACCAACTTCTGTCTTTCATCTCCGATGTCTCTATTCCTCAACTCCTTTGATAGAGCCTCCTCATATATCTTCTCTGAATATCCTGGACCTAAAATATTGTGAACCTCGAAGCATGCTTCAATTATCTTGAACGACAACTCTTTATATACCACCTTCTCTTCATTCGTGCCATTCGTACATTCGTGTAATTCGTGTTCCACTTCTCACCTAGCCGAAAAATCCTTTACATCGCTCAATATGAAAACCTACTATTGAAAAGAAACGACGGAAATTCAATACATTTTTAACCTCATGTCCCATGGCGCTGAACTTTGAGACGGACAACATTTTCTACGTTCCCGAGGGGGGAAGGCTGCGCATCTACGACCTCTACCAATGGCGTATAGTCTCCCTTGACGTTCACAACTTCCGCCTTTACTTGAACACCACCTACCTGGCCGATATCAAGAAGAAAGTCAACGAGGCCTATCGCCGCTCAATTGCTAAAAAATCCCACACTTCGCGGAAAGATAAGGTTCAGGCAAAGCTAAAAGGGTTCTTTAATTCCCTGGAAGTGGTCAGTGCTCCCGCTGAGCAGAATCCGCTGCTTCAGCGTATCTTCGCGCCGCAGCAGGCAACTTTCTGGGTGCGGCTTTCAGATGGGCCCCTTGAGTCTTTCTTCCCCGACGATTACCAAGAAATCCGACCTGCGCCACGCGCACACAACATATTTCCTCTCTATGGATCGCTCGTCTTTTCAGCACTTGGCGATTATGAATTCAGGCTTCCTCGGGAGCGCTACGATCAAGCATTCTTGCTCGACGTGCCTTCCACTACCGGGATCACCGTATCCGATTTACCCGCCGATCAGCTTCTCCCGATTGACAACGAATTCTGTGGCAGCTTCGGCTACTCAAACAAAGGTAATCTCATCACATATACCAAATCTTCCGAGATGAGCACAGAAAACCTCTGCTGTATCCCGCTCTACCGTATCCACAATTCTCTCTACGCCACGCTTTACCTTCATTTGCAAACTCCCGTAGAGTACAACGTCATCATCAAACCGCGGGAACGCCTACTCGCAACTCTTCATAACCTGTTTGCGGAACACGGCTTTCACCGCATCCATGAGCAGAACGGCAATACGATATACCGCCGTCAGGACGATGTGCTGCACGTCTACGAAAATGTCGCTGGAAAAGAATCCCTGAGTAGTCGCTTCCTTGCCCCATTCATATTGATCGTACAAAAAAATGGTACGCATAACCCGGGGCAACGCTCGAAACTCATTGACGAACTGGCGCTCGGATTCTGATAGTAACGAATTTGACTACAACACAAGGTGGCGCGGGCATCACGCCACAGGCGCATTTTCAACTTGCCCGTGATAACTCACCCTTCACCCATTTCGCCCCTTTCTCACTTGACTCGCCACCCCACCTCGCTATGCTCATAAATCAAACAGAGGCCTGCACAATCTGCCTTGCCGCCTATCCTTTATCCTGGCAATATTGCTCCAGTTGCACAATTACAAAAAGGAAGTGAAGTCTTAGACCATGAAAAAAACAATCATTATCAACAGCGAAACCCTGGGAAGGGGCAGTGAGGAGTTAGGTAAGAATTTAATGGGTTCCTTTCTCAGAAAGCTTTGGATGCTAGAAAGTAAACCAGATGCAATTATTTTCTACAACGCGGGAGTAAAGCTCCTGGCGGAAGGGTCATCCGTCCTGGACGCATTGGATGCACTCATTGGAGCCGGGGTAGATCTTATAGCTTGTGGGACTTGTGTTGGATATTATAAACTAGACGAGAATCTCGTTTTGGGGCGCATGAGTGATATGAAAGAAATAGCCTCAATCCTATTGGCTTCAGAAAGCGTGATAACTGTCTGAAACCCATAGCGCTGCCACTGGTGATTTTATCCGCCGAAGCCTAGCGAAGGCGAATGAAATCGCACTTTAAGAAAGGTTTAGGAGGGGAGCGCGAGGGGTAACCCTTTTTCCAAAGGGGTCCCCTCGCAGCTTCAAATGAGGAATTCGGGATGAAAAGACCTGGATCAAAACCAACTTCAGGAGGCAGTTCAATGAACTTCGCTACCCTTTTCATGCTCACAATCGCTCTCGCCCTCGTGGTGATTGCCTACTCAAAGGGAGGAACTCTCTGTCTGGAAGGACTCAAAGCAGGAGGGAAAATGATTAGCAGTGTCTTCCTGCTACTGATCGCAGCCTTTGTCATCGCGGGTTACGTCCAGGTATTAATCCCGCGCGAGTTTATAAACACTTGGCTAGGGCAAGCCTCAGGACTCAAGGGACTACTCATTGGCTCATTGCTAGGCGGGCTGACGCCAGGCGGCCCATTCGTCTGTTTCCCTGTGGTAGCATCAATATACAAATCAGGCGCAAGCATTGGCGTCGTAGTCGCCTACGTCACCGCCTGGTCGTTATGGGCAATAGCGCGTTTGCCATTCGAGATCGGTCTCATCGGACTTAAATTTACTTTGATCCGCCTTGCCTGTACGTTTATCTTCCCACCCATCGCCGGCCTCATCGCCCAGACTTTCTTCGCCAAAGTCGCCTGAGAATACAATAAACAGATTCTTTCTTTGAGAATCTCTGCGCCTCTGTGTCTCCGTGGCGGTATTTTATTCCAGATTTTGCGTTGGAGGAGAGTTTCCTCTCTTTTAAAGTCAGAATACGTTTCCTAATTTTTTTAAGACAGGATTTACAAGATTTACAGGATTAATAGGGTTTGATTTTTTGCAATTTTAATTTTACAATTCTTTCGTCTTTGAGTATGTTTGTGGCTGTGTGCATGGGGAGGGAGCGCGGAGGTATTTTATGAAGGGAAAGAGAGTGGCGGGCCTTGCGCGTCCCAAAGTTTTCTTGCGTAGCGCGATTGTGTTGTACGTCGTGCTATGGCTGGGGAGCTCGTTGGTCTTCTTTCAGCTGCGTCACCATGCTCGGCCGGGCGGCGATTCGGCGGAGATGGGCCTTCTGTTGCATACGTACTCCGGGGTGACGGTCTATTATTACCGTTCACCACTCACGTACGCAGTACATCAGTTTGCGTATAGTATACTCGCCCCGCACGGCTGGTCTCCGTCGGATACGATTGCGCTGTGCAGTTCACTTGCCGGTGGTTTTTACCTCTGCATTCTCATTAGCTTCTCGCTGCATCCGCTGTTTCTGCTGGCGAGTCTGCTGTCAGGGGTAATGTATGTATTTCTCGGGCATGTGGAGACGTATGCGTGGATGAGTATGGCGCTGGCGCTCTACTGTCTTGTTGCGTCGCGGTATCTCAAAGGTCGGGCGGCGTTATGGCATGTGGTCGGAGTGTATTTTCTGGCGTGTTTGTTTCACATGTTAGTCCTTTTTTATCTGCCGAGCTTGCTCTATTTAGTATTCAAGCTGGAGAGGAAGGGAGCGAAACGGCGGGTAGCGCTACGCATCAGTCAGCCGCAGCTTGCCAAAGCGCTGGTTGTGTTTCTGGGATTTGCATTCATCATTACGGTGGTTCCATTGCTGGTATACATAACGCCGGGGCTGGATGTGAACCGCAGCAGGCTGGTTCCGCTTTTTCATAACCCGAATCCTCAGCGCTACTTTTTCACCATGTTTTCGCTGGATCATATGAAGATGTTTTTCTACTTCATTCGTATGGCGTCAGTGGCGGGCCCGGTGCTGCTGATTGTGTTCTGGCGGCAGATCGAAGGGCGGGTCCATACGTTTCTCCTCCTGGCAGTTGGGTGCGGGCTGCTTTTCGCCTTTATCTGGCATCCAGACATGCACAAACCCGATTGGGACCTGTTTAGCAATTTTGCCATTCCGTTAAACCTGCTTGTTGGGTTGCTCCTGGAAAAGCGCTTTCCAATGCGCTGGGCAGGACGCTTGAAATCATATGTATTCACCGCATAGGTAGAGCAGATTCCTGGAGCATACAACAAAATAGCAAACTACGGCAGCACGGCGTGTGCTACGTTTTATAGTACAAAGAAAATACAAGCGCGAAGAAGGACTTTCAGCTTGACACGGGAAGGGAAAGGGTCTTATACAAGGATTCATTAAACTTTCTATAAGAAGAGAATTAGGAAAGGTAACGGGTGAGTAGAACAATGGGAAGCAAAATTATCAACATCTCTTTGCCCGAGCCGCTCCTCACGGTTATTGATGAGATGGCGACGGAAGAGAACCGGACGCGGTCGGAGTTTTTCCGAGAGGCGGCACGACGGTACATAGAGGAAATGAAGGGGCGGTTTCACGCTTCGCCGAAGTGGCGCCGGTTTTACGAGAAGGAGATTCTCCACTGGTTTGAGGAGTATGGGCGGAGCCGGCGTGTGCATTCCAAGGCAAGACGAATCCTGAAAAGGAGACGCAAAGAAAAGCCCTGACGTTAGGCTGACCCTGGTTGCATTTAACCCTGAGGTGCAGCTTGGCGCAGCATGTGCGGGCTCAGAGAGGCTCTGCCGTGTGCGCGTGTGGGGCGAGCGGGAGCAACCAGGCAGCGCTGCTGTTGGGTTACAATGGTGTTGATTATCTTCCGTTAGGCGACATTCTAAGAATGTCGAATTGTAAATTGAAGATTGGAAATTGGAAATTTTAAAATGGAAGAGAAAGCAAATCAGCTTTTAGGAGCATTTAATCGCGTATTGGCAAATTGAAAAATGCAAAGTGAATAGAGAATAGAATTTCAACTTGGAATTTAATATTTACAATTTGCACTTTACAATTTTGTATTCACGAGGTTACGGAAGGTCGCGAAACAAAGTATTCACGCAGCGCTTTGCTTAGCCTTCGGGAAATTGTGTCCAGCACTTCGTGAATACAAGCCGTTAGCAGAGGGGAGCGAAAATGGAGGCGGAAAAGGTGAAGCCGTGCGAGCGTGAGGATACGGTTTTGAAGATATTGGAGAAGTGCTACCGATTTACGAAGGCCGATGAGATGATAGCAATAGGCTATTATCCCTATTTTCGCCCAATTGAGTCGGCCCAGGATACCGAGGTGTATATTCATGGCAAGAAGATGCTGATGCTGGGGTCGAATAGTTATATGGGGCTAACGAATGAGCCCCGGGTGAAGGAAGCGGCGATCAATGCCATCAAGAAATACGGTACTGGGTGCGCTGGATCGCGGTTTCTAAACGGCACACTTGATCTGCACCTTGAGCTGGAAGAGCATCTGGCGAAATTTGTGGATAAAGAAGCGGCACTGGTTTTTAGCACGGGATTCCAGACGAATCTGGGGACTATTGCCGCTGTTGTTGGACGTGACGACTATGTGATAATTGACAAGACGGATCACGCGAGCATCATAGACGGTACGCGCTTGTGCTTTGGCAAGGTGGTTAAGTTTGATCATAACAACATGGAAGACCTCGAGCGGGTGTTGAGCAGATGCGGCGGCAATGGGAAGCTGATCGTGATAGACGGGATTTATAGTATGGAGGGGGATATTGCCAATTTACCCGAGATCGTTCGGCTAGCCAAGAAGTATCAGGCTGGGGTGATGGTAGACGACGCACACTCTATCGGGGTGTTGGGGGAGATAGGGAATGGAACGGCATCGCACTTCAAGGTGAGCGCTGACGTAGACTTGATCATGGGGACCTTCAGCAAGTCGCTTGCCTCGATAGGGGGATTTATAGCCTCTACTAGTGAGGTCATCCAGTATCTGAAGCATCATTCGCGGCCACTGATTTTCAGCGCGAGTATAGCCCCGCCAATGGCGGCCGCGGTACTGTGCGCGCTGAATATTATCATTACCGAGCCGGAGCGGCGCGAGCGGCTGTGGTATAACACCCGCAAGATGCAAGGTGGTCTTCGGCAATTGGGGTATGACATCGGGAAGAGCGAGACACCGATCATTCCAGTAGTTGTCGGCGAAAACATGACTGCATTCGGGATGTGGAAGCGGCTGCATGAAGAAGGTGTTTTCGTGAATCCAGTGGTGTCACCTGCCGTGCCCCAGGGCCGTGCTCTGATTCGCGTCAGTCTCATGGCTACGCATACGGATGAGCACCTGGACATGGCGCTCGGCAAGTTTGCTATGGTGGGGAAGGAGCTCGGCATCATCTAATACTCGCCATTTTTGGAGCCCGTCAGCCCGTCAGTTAGGCGGGTTTAGTACCGGGAATTCATGACGCAGGGGGGGTATGCGTATTCTCATCTCGCTTTGAGGCAGAGTCTTTGCCTTACGTCATCCGATCGACCCCGTCCGAGACGAGGGATTTCGCCATCAGGACGCCTGCAATGGGAGTAGAGATTCAGGAAGTCGAGACAGGGCGTGCGCTACGTTGCTTCATCAGACTCCCGTGGAAAATTTATACCCCCACGGACCCGTGGGTCCCTCCTCTTCTGAGCGATCAGAAGAAGCAACTCTCACCAGGACATCATCCTTTTTACCGCCATGCTGAAGTGAAACTGTATCTGGCAATGCTGAATGGTGAGCCGGCCGGGCGAATAGCTGCAATCATAAACCGGAACCATAACGAGTTCCACCAGGATCGTGTGGGATTTTTTGGTTTTTTCGAAGCTGTGCAGCAGCGGGAAGTTGCGCACCGGCTGCTTGACGCAGCGGCGAGGTTCCTGCGAGATCGCGGGATGGAGGTTATGCGCGGGCCGATGAGCTTTTCAACGAACGAGCAGTGTGGCCTGTTGATCGAGGGGTTTGAGCTTCCGCCCTATATTATGATGCCCTATAATCCGCCGTACTATGCAGAGATGCTCGAGTCGTTCGGATGCCACAAGGCCAAGGATCTGTATGCCTACTACGTAACGCGGGAGTTTTACGAGCAGAGGGTCAACGTATTGGCCAGGCGAGTGGCAAAGCGACTCCCGATCGTGCTGCGTCCGCTGAATCTGCGCCATTTTCAGGAAGAGGTCAACGTCATCCGCGGGATCTACAACAGTGCGTGGGAGCGAAATTGGGGATTTGTGCCTATGACGGATGAGGAATTTGCGTATATGGCGCGTGATTTAAAGAAAATAGTTGATCCGCGTCTGGTGACTATTGGCGAAATGGAAGGTAGACCGATCGGGTTCCTGCTAGCCTTGCCGAACTGGAATATTGTGCTCAAGCGCCTCAATGGTCGGATGTTTCCCTTTGGAATTTTTAAGGCGCTCTGGTACCAGCGCAAGATTAACCAGGTGCGCGTTATTACCATGGGGGTGATCAAAGAGTATCGGCAAAAAGGCATTGATATTCTTTTTTATCATAAGATATTTCAGGGTGGCCCTGAGCGGGGGTTTTATGAAGCAGAGATGTCGTGGATACTCGAGGATAATGAAATGATGAACCGCGCACTGGAGAACCTTGGGGCGAAGCTCTACAAGCGGTATCGAATTTACGATTATTCTTTGTAGGGACACGCCGCGGCGCGCCCCTACCGTACAAGCAAGTTGGAGATCACCGAACTCCTGACAGGAAAACGTATGAGAGCGTTAGTGACAGGAGCTACAGGATTTATTGGCAGCCATCTGGCCGAGGCGCTTGTGGCGCGTGGTTACGAGGTGACGTGTCTGGTGCGGCGGACAAGTGATTTGCGATGGCTGGCTGATCTGGCGGTGCATTTAGCATATGGAAGCGTGGAAGATCAGGAGTCGCTGCTGCCGGCAGTCGAGGGCCAGGATTATGTGTTTCACTGCGCAGGAATCACGAAGGCGAAGCGCGCGAGCGACTATTTTGCGGTGAATACCCGCGGGACAGAGAATGTTCTCCGAGCGTGCGAGGCAGGGCGGGTTGCGCTTAAGCGCTTCGTGCTGGTCAGCAGCCAGGCGGCAGCAGGGCCAAGTGGATCGCTAACCGCACTGGTAGAGCAAGATCCCTGCAGGCCGATCACCCCGTATGGACGAAGCAAATACGAAGCCGAGCAGCTGATGCGGCAGGCTGGTGGAATCATTCCCTATTGTATTATTCGGCCATCGGCAGTATACGGGCCACGCGATCGGGACATCTTGTTTTTCTTCCAGGCGATTAACCGTGGCGTGATGATTGCGATGGGTCGGCGGGAGCGTTATTTGAATCTGGTTTACGCAGATGATTTGGTTCAGGGCATTCTTGCTGCTGCGGAAGCCGAGGCAGCTGCTGGCGAGACGTATTTCGTTACGCATTTACAGCCGTATCAGTGGAAAGAGGCGGTGCGCATTGTGGCGGCAGCTCTGGAGAAGCGCTATGTGCGACTGCGAATTCCAACTGCACTGGGTTACGTGGGGGCATTACTGGCAGAAGGTGCTGCACGGCTGAAGGGGAAACCAGCGCTGCTGAATCGAGACAAGCTGCGCGATATCCTGCAGCCATACTGGCTCTGCAGTGCCCAGAAGATTGAGAAGCAGCTGGGGTTCCGCGCGTCCGTAACGTTTGAAGAAGGCGCGCGCATAACAGCCAGATGGTATAGAGAGCAGGGATGGCTTACATGACAGGGGTGATTGGAAAGTCCGAGAGAAAGTTACTTGGCACGATTGACGTGCTCAACCTTGCCTATACGGCCCTAGTAGGAATTCTGGTTGCAGTGTTTCACCAGAATCAGGTGCATGCTGGCAGATACGTACTCATCCATGTGGGCCTGTTTATCTTTATTCTGGTTTTTCTCAGGCTGACGCATAACACGCGCCAGCCTTTTCTCCTTCTTCTCAGGGACTGGTACACACCGCTTCTGTTTATCTTTTTTTACGAAGAGACCGAGATGCTGAACCAGCTCCTGGCGCCGCTCTATTATAATCACGTCACTGCGGCGTTTGCGGATCTCTATGCGCGTATTCCGACGTATAAGAATCTCGCCTACCTTGACCCGTTGCTGGAGCGGGCCGAGTTTTTGCTCTTCGGGTCTCAGCCAAGCCTGGCATTTTACCATGCGTTCAGTCATCCGCTGTTCAGTGAATTCATGCACTTCTCATATTTTTTCTACTATCTGCTGATCCCGATTCTGGGATTTACGCTGTATTTGAAAGGGCGCAAGAGGGAGTTTGACTGCTTTCTGTTCAAGGCGGCACTGACCATGTACAGCTGCTACCTCTTTTTCATTGCGTTCCCGTGCTCTGGGCCCAAGTACTATTTTCCTGAAGCGATTAGCAACGAGTTTCAGGGCTATATTTTTGTCTGGGCGATGGAGTTTATTTTCCGCTATGGGGAGATTGCGAATGGAGCGTTTCCGAGTTCGCATGTAGCAATGGCCACCGTGATTTTACTGTGCTCGTTCCAGTATGAAAAGCGGATCTTTGCGTTCTTCTTGCCGATGATTATTAGCTTATACATGTCAACGGTGTATATACAGGCGCATTATCTCATTGATATACCACCGGGGATCGTGGTCGGAGTATTCTTCTTTATGATTGGAGGAAAGGTGAAGGAAATGTTTGAGCGTCGGCGTGCTGCACGTTCTGTGGATGCGGACGACGCGTCCTTACAACAAAACTGTTCCTAACAGGGGATTGAGAGCGGGATGAGAAGTCGTAGCGGTAGGGGTTTTAGCCCCTGCCGCAATTCTTATGCACAGAGGATAAGGAGAAGGGCACGCCGCAGCGTGCCCCTACCGGCTACCTGCCTTTGCCCCATATCCTGCAAAGCCCCTGATGAAAGTCGGGTATCACTTAAGGAATCGCGAGATAATCAATCGCGACGCTATCCATGTAGATGGTGCCACCCTTTCCGGAGAAGGAGCCGAAGTCAAGCATATCAATCGCCACGAAGAACCCATCCTGTCCAGTCGTTGGTGAGCCGGGCAGAGTTGGCGTCTCGAAGTAGACGTCGTAGTCAGTACCACTAACTTCCGGCATTGCACCTGGGCCGATGATCTGGCCATTGAGCTCCATGGTTTGTGTCATCTGGTCATCTTCATTCTGGCAACGCAGCCTGACCTGCGGCATGATGTTTCGGGCCGCGTCAGTCGCGCACCTCAGGGTGAATGTCGCCCGATAGAGCTTATCTGCCACATAGGTCAGCTCATTAGCGTTCCCGCTCGACTGCCACCATCCATAATTGCTGGAGTTAGCAAGGCTGGACGAAAGCGTGAGCGTGCCAGTGCCAGCACCGCCTGACGTAACTGGACCAAAGCTAAAGGTTGTCGCGAATCCCCAGTTGGAAAAGTCGCCAGCAGAGTCATACGTCTCGACCAACGTGCCAAGTGTGGGAAACGGGAACCGCTCCACAGTCACCGAATCCACATAGTGCGTCCCATACTGGTTCACGTCAAAGTCAATCATATCAAATGCAACTCCCAGGTTGCCGCTTACGATCGGCGCAAAGTAGCAGCTGTATGTACTTGTTGTTGGATCAGTGGGCAAGGAGTTGCTGTACGTTCCTGAGGCGTTCACCACCTGTGTTGCAGACTCGAGAGATTCATCCTGAACCCAACGCATGCGGAACTGCGGATTCTGAGACGCCGTGGCTTGACTTGAGGAGACTACAAACCTCGCCCTGTACACATTCCCCGCCATGTACGGAATATCCACTGGGCCAATCCACATCCCCAGGCGGCTTGTTGGATCATTTGCTGAACTTATGCCTATACGGCCACCAGTATAGCTGGACGATGCTGCGGAGAAGTAAAGGCTGCTTATCGGCAAGAATGACCAGCCTTCAACACTCAAATCAAACGTATACTCCGTAATGTGTGTCGTTGGAATATAGTATTCATCAGCGCCGATGTCATAATCCGAGCCGTCGCCACGAGTTTCACTCGTGCCATCCCAGGGTCTTGGGTTCCCTTCAAAGTCTTGAGTTAAAGTAACAGTGCCACCTGCATCTATGCAAGGCGAACTGGGAAGCAGATGAAAATCGCCATTGGCTGGGTCAACTAATTGGGGATTATCAGAGATATTCCCGGTCCCACCGCCTGTCCAATCTTGGATACAACTATAAGAAGGTGTGTTACAGTCATCAAATTGAGCACCACCTGAATTAGCGGTATTTTGCCAGATAATACAGTTTCTGATCATACTCCAACGCGTACAGTCATAAAGCCCACCGCCAGAATAAGAGGCCACGTTGCCATATATGGTATTGTTCTGGATGGTGGCCCAGCAATTGTCGAGCCCACCGCCGAATCCAGCCGAGTTGCCCGAAATGACATTGTTCTGGATAGTGCCTAAGCACCAACTAAGTCCACCGCCACCGGCCGTAGCCAAGTTGGCCGAAATTCTATTGTTATTGATAGTGCCGCCGCACTGGGAGAGCCCGCCGCCATCGTCAGCCGAGTTGCCGGAGATGGTATTGTGCTGGATAGTTCCGTTGCACCAGACGAGCCCGCCGCCACTACCATCAGCCAAGTTGCCCGAGATGGTATTGTACTGGATGGTGCCGTCGCAATTGTAGAGCCCGCCGCCACCAGCATACCCAACGTCAGCTGTATTGCTAGTTATATTGTTGTTCTCAATGGTAGCCGTGGTACCGTTGCCTAAGATCCCCCCACCCATATAAGTCCTGCCGTTGGTTATGGTGAAGCCGGAGAGCATGCAGGTACGATATTCTGTCCCAGAGAAAGTAACAACAGATCCGGCCTGGTTGCCATCAATGATGGTGCTGGCGACTATGGTTGGACTGGTGGGGTCAGTAGAGCGCAGGATAATGCTTTTTCCATGAAAGTAGATGTTTTCGTAGTAGACGCCTGGTGAGACAATGATTTCACAACCATGTCTGGCCGCATCAATTGCAGCCTGAATTGTTGGATAATCACCCGGCACCATAATCACACACGGCGTTGGTGTGGGTGTGGGTATTGGCGTAGGCACTGCTGCTCCGATGAATTCATCAGGACCGATGTCAAAGTCCGAGCCGTCACCACGAGACTCCCAGGTGACAGCATCGTACGGTCTCGGGTCGCCTTCAAAGTCTTGAGTTAAGGTAACAGTGCCTCCTGCATCAATGCAGGGAGAATTGGGGAGAAGATGAAAATCGCTATTGACTGGGTCAGCCAGTTGAGGGTTGTCAGAAATATTTCCGCTCTCATCACCAACCCAATCTTGGATGCAGCTATAAGACGGCGTTGCGCAATAATTATCAAGCTGAGCCTGAGCACCTATAGGGGCGCTATTTTGCCAGATAATACAGTTTCTGATGGTCCCGTTACAACTGGCCAGTCCCCCGCCAGAATAATCAGCCGTGTTGTCGTAAATGATATTGTTCTGGATGATGCCGTTGCACGAACGGAGGCCGCCGCCAGTTGTTCCAGGTTCGCCAGTGGCCGAGTTGTGTGAGATGATATTGTTCTGGATAATGCCGTCGCACCCGTAGAGTCCGCCGCCAAATTCAGCCGAATTACCCGAGATGATATTGTTCTGGATGATGCCGTCGCAATTGTAGAGCCCGCTACCCCGGTTCTCATAGATGATATTGTTCTGGATAATGCCGTCGCACCCAGAGATGCCTTTAGAGTTCTCATAGATGGTATTGTTCTGGATAGTGCTGCCCCCGCAACCCGACAGTCCCGCTGGATAGTTATTCGAGATAACATTATTCTCGATGGTGCCGCGGCCCCCTACCAGCCCACCGCCATAGCTGCCTCCCCTCCCAGGCCAAACGGTGTCCGCATAAAAAGAATTGTGCGCAATAACATTATCATGGATATTACCGCCACAACCATAGACACCGCCGCCATAAGCAGTCCCCATAGAACCCATAACAGAAGCAGCCCAGTTGTTTGCTATTGTGTTGTATCGGATTATACCATCACAACTGTAGATGCCGTAGGCACTTGCATAGCCACCCCATATATTCACTGAAGTATTTGAGGTTATTGTATTATACTCAATAGTTGCAAGAGTGCGGTTGCCAAAAATTCCATAAGCCGTTCCTGCTTGAGAACCACCGCCACCGGTTATGGTAAAACCAGAGAGGACACAGGTGGTGAGTTCGGTTCCAGAGAAAATAACCCCTCTTTTGTTTATACCGACAATGATAGTACTGGCGACGACAGAGGGGATTGTGGGATCAGTAGAGCGAAGGATGATGTTTTTGCCATTGAAGTTGGCAGTCTCATAGTAGGTGCCCGGCGAGACGATAATTTCATCGCCATGAACTGCACCATCAATCGCCGACTGAATTGTTGGATAATCTCCCGGGACGGTAATTACAGCTGCTTGGCATATTAAGGGAAAAAGATAAAACAGAGAAAGTAGAGAGAAAGCCAGAGTCTTGAAGTGGGAAATTAAGTTTACGGTGTTAGAGTTAATCTTCTTCATCTTTGTATCCCCTCATTTTGAATTGTTAAATTTCTGCAAATCTTTGCGGTCTGATGAATCCACCCAAAAGCCGCTATGAGTTTTCTGTGACTTCCATCCAGTCCTGGAGCCAACTCGTTGTTGTCTTTCTCCTGATGCCCTGCAAAACTTGTTGTCTAATAAATTCCAGTTCTTTTATGGAGAAAGTAACATCCATAGAAACTAACAGTAATGTTACGCGCGGTCAACAAGAAAAATGGCTAGATATGAAAATTGTGGCTTGTTGGTTGGGCGGATTACTACTTGTCAAGCAGCGAGTTAATGAGGGTTTCGGAGACTTCCTCGAGTGAGCTGAGCTTTAGATGGGCTTGGGAGAAATCGCCGTCGTAGGTGCTCGGGGTGGGAATGGCGATGCAGCGCATGCCAGCTCCTATGGCAGCTCGCAGCCCTATCGGGCTGTCTTCAATCACCACGCATTGCCCGGGCTCGAGGCCTAATGCTTTGGCGGTCTTAAGAAAAATCTCCGGCGCAGGTTTGCCTTCCACCACGCCTTCTCCGCAGGTAAAGGTCGCGAAAAACTTCTCGATGTTCAATCCCTGGGTGATGATCTCTACTTCCCTGCGTGAGGAGCTGGTGGCAAGCCCGATCCGAAATCCCGCGCCTTTTAGCTGCTTCAATAGCGGCGTCAGACCTTTGTTTTCCTGAATCTCGTACTGATCGATCTTTTCCTGGATCAGCTTGCAATAGGTTTCTTTATGAAAGGAAACCAGTTCATCAATCGGCTCGCGCAGGGGATATAGCTTCTTAAGATTCTTGAAGAAGTCTGTTGAGCGCAGACCGATGTGATGGCGAAATACCTCCTGTGTCCAGTGAATGTCGTAGCGGGCGAGAATTTGGTTAACTGCCTCCAGCTGAACCGGTTCGCTGTCGAGTATTACGCCATCCATGTCGAAGATGACTGCTTGAGGTTTTTGGGCCATGTCTGGTCCTTTCTATTGCGAGTTTGACGCATTACCAATATTGGCCACAGAGGCGCAGAGGCACAGAGAAAACACTATTAATTATTGGCGTTACACAAAAAAACTTTCTCGCGCAAAGGCGCAAAGTAGAGCGCTACGCGAGTGATTGGATCGCATGGCTAGCGCTCTCCACTACCATGTCGGGCACCTCGGGCGTAAACCTAAAGTTTCCGTAAAACTTGTATGCGTCCGCGACTTCATAGCAGCGGGTGGAAAAGAGCGTGCTCGGCGGGAGATAGCCAACGTTGCCATTTGTGCATCCACAGACCCAGACTGGCCCGCTGTGTCCAGCTGCGATTTCCTCGCCGAGCTGCGAGAAGAGTTCTCCACCAATGCCGATAATACGCATATCGCCAATGCCCACAACCTGGATTTCCATGGGGATATTATAAGGGTGCGAGCGGGTTTCAACGATGTGGAGCGTTTCGCGCGCCCACTCGAGAAAGGCACGTGTGAATACAGCCTGGCGATCGTGCGAGCCGGCCAGTTCGTATGAGCGGCTTACGTACTCGCGCTCGAGCGCTTGCAATTCTTCCACTGATGGCACGACGATAGCCAGCTCAATAATCTCCGAGAAGGTTCGCAATGGGACGCAGGTAAGTGGCTCTGCAGATTCGAGCAGCTCGAGTGCAGCGCTGCCGAGCGTGTGGCCGAATTGCTCGCAGGCTTCCCATGTTCGCGCAGATACGGCGGGATTAAGATTGCCGCAGGCGCCATTGAGAAACATGGCCAGGACTTGATTGTCGAATTCTTGCTCGATCCGCTGCATGGCAACACCCGGAAAGTCCGCTGAGACATGCCGGTTCGTATGATCCAGTACCACAGGATGGCAGGCGTAATGTACGAGCACAGCCAGCGGATCTTTACCGCGCGAGCTGAGTTTCAGAATATCTAAATATGCATCAGTTGAGGGCAAATCGAATCCACGCTGAGCGCAGCGGTCAACACTGAGCACGAGCGGTGTGCGCGCAATGGCGCATGATGCCGTGGTGAGCTGCTTCGTTGCCTCGCTAACAGCCCGAGCAATACGCCTCTGGAGCTCGATCAGCCATTTCTTATTTACTGAACCGCACTGGCGGAGAAAGATTGTTGCCGGCCCAGAGTGAGTATGCGTGCAGCTGAGCATGATGTTGCTGGGAGGAATTCCGGTTTGCTGAGAGGCGATGGTTCGGATCACCCGCACCGAGTCGTCACCCAGTGTCAGGAGGTCACAGGAGACAAGGGCAATCTTGTGGCCGTCGTGTTCAAGCACGATGGCACGGGCGTAAAGCGGGTCGTGGATGCCCAGCGATGGCTGTTCACGAAGCACATAGCCGGACAGCTCAGTTCCACCTGGTGGAGTAATGTTGATTTTGGCAGTTCCTGCCCGCAAGTCTGGTAACCTACTTAGATCAATGAGCCTGAGGCTCATGAAAGATTGCCACAGAGACAAAGGGTACTGAATTGTAAATTGAAAATTGGAAAATTCAAAATGCAAATTTAAAATTTAATATTTGCAATTTGCATTTCACAATCTTTTGGTGTTTAATGATCTCTGTGTCTCCGTGTCTCCGTGGCTATATTACTTGCCGTTACCAATTTTATTCGTCCCACGTATTGAGTCGTACTCTTACAGTTACTTTAAATCCGTTGACAGGAGAAGTCATAGCGGTAAGATCAGGCTGTGTAAACAATTTTTTATTTCAGAGTACTTATCCGCCAGAGGCGGACAGGCCAATGCAACTGGGAATAAAGCATGAATGCTCGCCCGGTATGCCGATAAGTGCGCTCTTCGTGGTGTTGATAGTGATTTGCGGTGGAATGTTCTGTTGCACGCCGCAGCAGAGCGAAGAGACGGGCGTGCCAAGGCGAATCATTTCGCTCAGTCCAAACGTGACGGAGATACTGTTTGCAATTGGGCTTGGTGATCGCGTGGTTGGCGTAACGGACGTGTGCAAATATCCCCCGGAGGCCAGGGCAAAACCGCACGTTGGCACGTTTCCCATGCCAAACATCGAACAGATCGTAATGCTAAAGCCCGATCTGATCATTTTGCTCCCTAGCTATGGGGAGACAATTGACAAGTTCGAATCGCTGGGCCTGCGCATGCTTGTGGTTAAGAACGACAGTATCCAGGATGTGCTCGATTCTATCCAGGAGATTGCAAAAGTAACGGGAGCTGGTGAGGCGGCACAGGCGCTGACTGAGGAGATGACGCAAAAGCTTGAGCGACTTCGTGAGCAACGTGAGTCGCGGGCGCGCAGGCGCGTTCTCTTTGTCGTGGGCAAGAATCCCGGCACGCTACAGCAGATTTATGCTGTTGGGCCAGGCACGTTTCTCGATGAAATGCTCCAGGCTGCTGGTGGCGCCAATATTCTGGCGGATGCCCCGTCCTTCTATCCCATTGTCTCGAAAGAAGAAATCATTGTGCGCGATCCAGAGGTCATCCTTGATGCATCAATCGGAGAAAAGTCGAGTGAGGAACAGCGCCGGATAAATTTCCAGATATGGAATCAGCTCCAGACTGTCTCGGCGGTGAAGTACAAGCGGATTTATTTTATCGAAGATTCGCAGATCACCATCCCCGGCCCACGAATTCCAGAGAGCATTGAGTATCTTATGGGCTTAATCTATCAGGATATAGCGGAGAAGTTAGGGCATAAGCCCGGCGAGCCGGAGCTACATGGAGATTGAGCATTGACCGATTTAGCACGGGCAAGGATGCCCGTGCCACCAGGCAAGGGATGCCCATGCTACCCAATCCCCTCACGGTAGCACAGGCATCTTGCCTGTGAAGACAAATGCTAAAAGTTCAAAATGTAAGGGCGGGATACACAAGATCACGGGCAGGGATGCACGTGCCACCAGGCAAGGGATGCCCATGTCACCCAATCCCCTCTCGGTGGCACAGGCATCTTGCCTGTGAAGACAAATGCTAAAAGTTCAAAATGTAAGGGCAGGATGCACAAGATCACGGGCAGGGATGCCCATGCCACCCAATCCCCTCACGGTGGCACAGGCATCTTGCCTGTGGGTCTGAACATCATGGCCGTGAGTTATTGTTAGAAAAAAGGGAGAAGCTCGGGTGGGCAGCTTAGAGTCAGAGACCAGTGAAACTTTGAAAAATGCGCCGGTGCTTGAAGCCGAGGAGATCGGCTTTTCGTATGACCAGAAGCCGGTGCTGCGCGGGCTTTCTGTGCGTATCTTTCAGGGAGAGTTCGTTGGGATCATTGGCCCGAACGGCGCGGGGAAATCCACACTGTTGAATCTGCTCAACGGCCTGCTTTCACCACGCCAGGGCAGGATTCTGCTTCACCAAAAGGAATTGCGCACCTACACCGCTAATGATATTGCGCGTCACATTGCCATAGTCCCGCAGTTTACCGACATCGTGTTTCCCTACAGGGTGATGGAAATCGTGCTGATGGGCCGGCATCCGTGGCTTGGGCCATTTGCCTTCGAGATGGCGAGCGACGTTGCCATTGCTCAGCAGGCTATGGAGGCTACCGATGTGGCGCATTTTGCTGACCGGTTCTTTACCGAGCTCAGCGGTGGCGAGAAGCAGGGAGTGATCGTCGCGCGTGCGCTCGCGCAAAACACCCCTGTTCTTCTCCTTGACGAGCCAACTTCTTCGCTTGACCTGAAGCACCAGGTTTTTATCTACCGGCTGCTCGACTGTATGCGACGTGAACAGGGGAAGACCATCGTGGTGGTTTCGCACGACATTAATCTGGCTGCGCTCTTTTGCGAACGCCTGGTGTTGCTCAAGGATGGCGTGGTGATGAAAGAAGGCACGCCCGGGGAGATTATCTCGCGGGAGATTATTCGCGACGCGTATGAGACTGAAGTAGAGATTCTGACAGACGAGCGGGGGATGCCCTTTGTGAGGCTGCTGAAGTAAAAGCTGTGCACTGGACACTGGTTGGGCAACCACAAGGGTTGCCCCTACGATCTGACGTAAAATCACGGGCAGGGATGCCCATGCCACCAAATCTCCTCACGGTGGCACAGGCATCACGCCACAGGCGCATTTTCAACTTGCCTGTGAAGACAAATGCTAAGAATTTAAAATGTAGGGGCAGGATACACAAAATCACGGGCAGGAATGCCCGTGCCACCAGGCAAGGATGCCCATGCCACCAAATCTCCTCACGGTGGCACAGGCATCTTGCCTGTGGGTCTGAACGCTGAGATATCAATCCTGCAATTCTGAAAGCAATATAAATATTGTACCTGCGATACTCATAAAATTGTGACAACGTAGTGTTAAAAAGGATTCCGATTGGCAACATACCTCGAAAAGCGCCGATTTGTTTCTACCCTCCTGATGCTGGCCGTGCTCTTGGTCATCGGGCTGGTGGTGAGCCCGTTCATCGGCGCACGGCGTCTTTCTATTTCACGGATATTCGACTTTTCCGTGCCGTTGGCTGATAATCCGGATGCAAACATCTTTTTCGTGGTGCGCTTGCCGCGAGTTCTGCTTGCCTGTGTAGCAGGAGCTGCGTTGGCGTGTGCGGGGGCGGTGTTTCAAGCGCTCCTGCGCAACCCGCTGGCTACTCCCTATATCCTCGGCGTGTCAACCGGAAGTACCCTGGGCGTGGTTATTGCGATCAAGCTTCAGCTCGACTTGCTTATCGCTGGCTTTCCTGTTATATTTGTGGTGGCATTTGCCGGAGCCTTTCTGGCGATATTTATTGTCTACTGGCTGTCGCGTTCAGGGGGGCGGCTCTCTACGACCACGCTCTTGCTCGCCGGTGTGACAGTGAACTTCTTCTTCGCCTCTTTGATCCTGCTGATTCAGTATCTCTCGAATCCTGCACAGTCGTTTCAGATGATTCGGTGGATGATGGGGGGAGTGGATATTACGCGCTACAGGCCAATTCTTGAGATCACGCCAGTGATTCTCGTTGCGTTGGTCCTGCTGATGGCAGAAGCCCGCAAGTTGAACGTGCTGAGCGTGGACGCGACCACAGCGGCCCAGCTCGGCATTAATGTCGAGGCAACTCGACGGCTGCTCTTCTTCACCGCCTCGCTGCTCACAGCTTCAGTGGTTGCAGTATGCGGGCCCATTGGGTTTGTCGGGCTCATTATTCCCCACATCATTCGGTTGCTCGTAGGCGCGGATCATCGCCTGCTGCTGCCTGCCTCGGCGCTGTTCGGTGCGTTTTTCTTAATTGTCTGCGATACGATTGCGCGGAGCGTCCTGGCGGGGATTGAAGTTCCGGTGGGTGTAGTGACTGCGATGTGCGGCGGGCCGTTTTTCATCTGGTTGCTTATGCGGCGCCGTGTCCGCGCTTTGATCACGGATTAGAGAACCACGAGGCCTTCTCCCGGGATTTTTTTACACATCCAGCCTTTCAAGCAAATCAGATAAGCCACAGAGCCACACAGTAGTGAATTGTAAATTGCAAATTGCAAAATGAAAATTTTAAATTTGATATTTACAATTTTCATTTTACGTTTTGGTTCTTTAAGAATCTCTGTGCCTCTGTGTCTCCGTGGCGATCTTTATATTTCCCACCCACAAAATATAACCTCACGATGAATATGTAAATTTACTTGACATGAGCACGCTATATTTGGTTGGTTAAATGCTGGGGAAAATCTATGAAAAGGGAAGCTCTAAAATGAAAAGGGCTCGTTCCGATAGTGTATTCCCACCTTCTTATTCTTTACGCATTACCACGCTCGCTTCCCTATGCTTTTTTCTTCTGCCACTTTTCTGCTTTGGCGCGGTTCGTTACGTGCCATATCCATATCCAACCATTCAAGGAGCAATTCATATTTCCTCTCACGGCGATGAAATCATCGTCTCAGCTGGCACGTATGTAGAGAATATAAGATTTGAAGGGAAAGACATCGTCCTTCGCTCCACGGATCCTACCAGTCCCAGCGTGGTCCAAAGCACAATTATTGATGGCAACTTGGCAGGGTCTGTAGTTACGTTCTCTGGGACGGAACCTCCAACATGTGTTCTTTCTGGCTTCACAATAACAAATGGCTATGCTCCTAATGGTAGCGGTATTTATGGTAATTATACATTGGCAACTATACAAAACAACAATATATCTGCAAATACGGCATACGATGTCGACCCGACAGGGAATGGGGGCGGGCTATGGGGATGCCACGGCATCATTCAGAACAATACCATCTCGGATAATTTGGCCTATACTGGCGGCGGGCTCTCCGGGTGCGACGGTAATATTCAGAACAATATCATTTCGTATAACTCCGCTTACTATGGCGGCGGACTCTTCAAGTGTAACGGCGCTATACAAAATAACATTATAAGGGACAACGACTCCCATTGTGGAGCCGGGATCTACCAGTGTCAGGGAATCGTTCAGAACAATACGATCTTGGACAACTCAGCTGATTTTGGCGGTGGACTTTACGGGTGTGACAACATCATCCAGAATAATAGGATCTTGGGCAACTCGGCTTCTACTAAGGGTGGGGGAATGCGTTATTGTGACGGAGTCATCCAGAATAATACCATCTTAGGCAACCGGGCATCTTCCGGTGGGGGGCTGCAATCTTGCGACGGCACCATCCAGAACAATATCATCTCGGCCAACTCGGCTGGCAGCGGCGGCGGCATCAGTTACTGCAGCGGCACTATCCAAAATAATATAATCTCAGGCAACCAGGCATCTTCCGGTGGGGGGCTGAAATCTTGCGACGGCATCATCCAGAATAATACCATTTATGGAAACTCGGCCAGTAGCGATGGTGGCGGGTTTTCGGATTGTAAATACAGCACAATCAGAAACTGTATTATCTGGCAAAATGCAGCTCCTGGAGGGGCTCAGCTTTATGAGTGCAGAACTCCATTTTATAGTTGCGTTCAGGATTGGGTAGGTGGCGGTACTCGCAATATCTCGTTTGATCCCCAATTAGTTGATCCAGCAAACGGCGATTTCCGTCTGCGTCCTAACTCCCTTTGTATAGATGCAGGTTGCTATGTTGAAAACCTTACTCAGGATTTTGGGGGCGACCTCAGACCATATGATGGGAGCTCACAATTCCGTGGCGATGGTTCAGACTTTGACATTGGTGCCGATGAATTCTCCGGAGCGATTCAACTAAAAGATCATAATTTCGAGTTAACAGAAGAAGGCTGGACATGTTCAATAGTACCCGCGTTTTTCACGCCACCGGAGTGTAATTATCTCCAAGGACAAATTATGCTTACTGCGCAGGATAATACCAATACGTTCGGTTATTGGGCGAGCAATCAAAATGCGGTGCCGGTGATAGCAGATTGCTTGTATCGGGCAAGATGGACAGTGGCAACAGACATTACAGATCCGCTGGCAGTGCCGCATATGCGGCTTCGTGTAAACAGCCAGAATTTACAGCAGGCGGATATCCTCGCAGTCAGTAGTGCAGGAGATGGCTCGTATGCGCCGACTCCTGATGGCAGGACGTATGAGATGTATTTTGTCCCGCCAGAAAGCTGTCTCGGAAAACCAGAGGATCAAGATGATCTGATCCTATCGTTTGATATCCTCAATTTTGATCCTTCCGATGCTGCTGCTGGGTCGCTCCTGCTTGATAGCGTAGTGGTGGAGGCAATGCCTCTGGATACGTTGAGCACACCGACGGTGCTTAGGGCATGGAGTTTCGAGAGCGGAGCCGAGGGCTGGCAATTTGGCAGCGCACCGATCTTTAAAGCGCCGGTGAGCGATGTTTATGGAAGTGCACTGTGGCTTATTGCACAGGATAATACGAACACCTTTGGCTTCTGGAGTAGCCCTTCGGAAGAGGTGCAGGTTGAAGCAAATAAGCTCTACCGTGTTCAGTTTGATGTGAGCAGCGATGTTATAGATAGAGAAGTGGTGCCTTGCCTTCGGCTCAGGGTGCATAGTGAAGATTTTCAGTCGGGAGTAGTGAAGGTAATAAGTTCAGTTACCGGGGCGGAGATGAGCCCGACTCTGGAAGGACGTACCTACGATCTCTATTTCTACCCGCCACAGTCACTGGTGGGAACAGATGCAGACAGCATTATCGCAGCATTTGACATTCTGAACTTTGACCCCTCAGATGCCGCAACCGGAGCATTGATGCTCAATTCGGTCCTTGTCGAATCTTTTAATTCTGTCCCTTAATTTATTTTGGAGCTTCCACCAGAAAGAATCGCGTCCCATTTCTCTGTTTACCTACACGGGCAGGTTGAAAATGCGCCTGTGGCGTGATGCCCGTGCCACCTCATTATCCCGAATTTTGCATTTGAAAATGCGAGGGGGACCCTTTGGAAAAAGGGTCTCCCCTCGCGCTCCCCTCCTAAACCTTTCTTTATGATCGATATCATCCGCCTAGGCGGATGATATCGATCCTCCAGTCAGAACAGTGGTGAACGACCTTTTAGGGGCAGGTTTAAAACCTGCCCCTACCTGTTCGTGGAGAATGTGATATGGGACGTGGCTCTACATGCTCTGGCACTTGAGAATCAGGGAGTTGCGTGGAACATTGAGGTGGCGGGCTAGGACTGTACATTTTGCCATGAGGAGAAAACAGGGGGGTCGCGTCTCGTCGCTCAGAGTTTCAAAATTGCCCTGGCCTTTGGCAATTACCAGGTCTGCACGGTTATAGGCATCCAGGAATTCCGTGGAGCAGGAGTCGAACAGAATGCCAGGCGCATCATCTCCTGTAGTGATGACGGTTGCTAGCCGGTCAATCCCTGCAGCGTGCGCATCCTCGCGTGTTGCATCATTAATAATGGGCGCACCACGCACGGCAAAGGTGATGGATTTTGCGCTCAGTTGCTCGAGCAGGAGCCTGTCGAACACAACCTCAGCGGCATTGTCAGCAATGTAGAGAATCGTCTCGGCGCGCGCAAGGCTACGTCGCAGCTCAGCGTAATCGCAGATCGCCAGCTCTTGCTTGTACAAACTCTGAATTTCGTTTTCCAGGTCAATTGCTCGTTGTTGCGCGCCAAAGTCAATCACGTTTCCGATAATGGCAAGTTTGGCGGCAGCCAGCAATGGATCGCTGGCCTCCTGAACCATACGGGTAATCTGAGGTTGAAGCTCAAGTGCGTGCGCCAGATACCGGCGCTTCAACTCCGCATATGGGTCGCCATTAGGGCATCGTAGTTTCACAAGCCGATGCAGGGTTCGCCCCATCATTGGTGGCGGATCGTCGAGGGAAAAGCGCTCGATCTCGCGTCCGAGTTGGTGGAGGACTTCCTTCTTCTGTTGCTCGTCAATGTCAACATGGCGGAGGGCGCCCAGACACTGAATGTAAAAACAAGGGATGCAATCAAGAGGAGTTTTCATTGGTTCAGTATTACGATAATTTCTCGGCAAATTTCTAATTAGATAATGCGAGGGGTCCGCCGCAGCGGAACCCCTCGCGCTCCACTCCTAAACCTTTTCTAAGAACGATTTTATCCGACTGCGCGGATAAAAGCATTTAGCCTAGTATTACAGGGAGCATTCCCGCAAGAGAGCAAATTCTCCCCTCGTAGGGGCAATTCATGAATTGCCCCTACATGTCGCAAAAGCATGAAAAATGTTAAGTGGATGTCTTTCTTGCCTGATAATAAATTTCACCCGAGAAGTAGACGCGGTCAATTGCACCTTCTTTCTCAAGGACGTCTATCCATTGCCCAACTTCATCTCGCGAAAGCCCGAGAGCCTGTGATGTTTCTTTCAGGCCGCATGGCCGACGTTGGAGCATGGCGAGGATTTTTTCACGGGCTCCCTCGGAAAGCTCTTGTACTGTGGCTGGTCTGAATAAAGGCACCACTTCCACAGCCGGCCCAAATTGTGGAGCAATCTCGTGGAGGAACTCGGCCGAGACCGGCTCGACACTCGGAACCGCAGGTGGCCGGAAGACCGTGCCCAGCTGCACTTTGTGGGGCCTAATGCGCGCGGCAATGCCGGCCAGCGCTTTGACGTGTTCGGGCGAATCGTTTACATCCTTACAGAAAAGGATTTCCAGCCACAGCTGGCTGCTAAACTGCTCGCGAAAGGCAATTAGTGTGTCAATGATCTCCTGCAGCCTAATTGCTGGATGCGGCTGGTTGATCCGTTCCAAAACTTCATCTGTACCTGCATCGAGTGAAGCAATTACCACATCTACCTGGCGAAGGTCTTCCTGCACGTCAGCTCGCCCGAGCAGCGAGCTGTTGGTCAGAACCGCTATCGGGTACGTATAGTGCAGTTTGATTTCCTTGACCAGGAGGCCGATATCCGTGCTCAGGGTTGGCTCACCAGAGCCAGAGAAGGTGACGTAGTCTATCGAAGGGGCGTGCCGTAGGTATTCATGCACTTCTTTCAACACATCAGCTGGATCCACAAAGCGCTGCCGCGTGATGGTTTTATTGGTGGTTGATCCGAGCTCGCAGTAGATACAGTCAAAGCTGCAGCTCTTGTACGAGATGACGTCAATGCCGAGCGAGCGTCCAAGCCGGCGTGAGGGCACAGGGCCAAAGAGAAATTTCATGGGCTGATTCTCCGGAGTTGGGCACCCCGCCGCGGCGGGTTACCCCTACTCGCGGTACTCTGCATCAAGGTCTTTGGAGAGTTCTTTTAGCTCCCCCGAAATATCAGGACATACGTGCTCTGCCATCCATTTTTCCAGTTCTTTGCGGAACTGGTGAAAGGTAAGATCATAATGGAGCGGGGTAATGGATATTTTGTTTTGCTTAAGGACAATGTCGTCAGCATCATCGCTTTCCGTACTGGAAATCATCTCCTCGCCAGTATTGCGATAAGCCAGGATCTCACCCTTTTCACCATGGCCTTCAAACACGTCAACATACATTGATTGGCCCTGGTGCGAGATCACCACTCCACACAGCTCCTGTTCGGGGACATTCGGTACATTCACGTTCAGTAGAACACCTTTTGGCAGTCCCTTTTCTAATACACATCTGGCCAGACGCGCAGCGAATTTCGCTGCATAGGCAAAATGGCAAAGCTCACTACGGCGCGCTGCCACGGAAATCGCAAACGATGGGATGCTATACATGGTGCCCTCGATTGCAGCTGCAACTGTGCCGGAGTAGAGGATGCTGTTGCCCGTATTCTGCCCACGGTTGATTCCTGCCATCACCAGATGCGGTTGCTCTGACATTAATGTCGTAACACCAAGTTTCACGCAATCCGCAGGGGTCCCGTCCAGCGCATAGCCGAAGAATTTGCCGTGCTTAGACCGCTTCTCCAAGGTGAGGTGGTTGAAAACGGAGATGGCATGTCCTACACCGCTCTGCTCAGAGACTGGGGCCACAACGGTGACCTCCGCTATCCGCGTTATCTCTTCATACAGGGCGTATAGCCCTGGAGCGTCAATGCCATCATCATTAGATAAGAGAATCCGGTACTTCATGCTTCACACCACATAGTTGCGGGCTTACATAATTTTTAGAAAAGGGAACTCCGCTCATAGGAGTCCAAATCAACAATGAGACTTGTCTTATACCAGAGCTCTGGGAGAAATACAAATGAAAAAAGGCTCTTTCTCAAATGAGTTAGCGTTTTGGGAGAGATAATCCCTACGCACAAGGCGCATTTTCAACCTCACCTCGCCTGAGGCGGGTAAACCTTACTCCTCTCGCCTAGGCGAGAGGGAAGGGGTAAGGGGGCTATGAATGCATTAACAGGATCATAGAAAAAGAGGCTCTTTGTCAAATAAGTTAGCGTTTCTTGATCGTAACAATAGAAAAAGGGCGGCTGAATAGTAAGGGCGTTTAATTAAACGCCCCTACTCGTCCTGTTGGCTGGTGAAGAGGGAATACACAGCAGGCACGTTACGTAATGAGGCACAGATCCAAGCAACTGCCGTACACTTGCCTAGATATGAAGACACTGAAGTTATTCAATGCATCAGAGGCTTTCTTGCTAACCTATCTGACAAAGAGCCTGAAAAAACAGAATTGGTTATGGCCAAGCATACTGCTGCAGGATCGGCTGAGGCTTAGCTGTAAACGCAATAGGATTGCGTAAAGATAGCTTTTGAAATTATCAGACCATGCTGAGAAGGCCAGCGAGAATGAACTGGCTATCAATAAGGGCATCGTAATAAGGGCTGTGGTAGAACTCCTGGCGGAAGCGCACCAGCGAGCCAATAGCTGCATAGACGACCACGACGAGCAGGTAGAGCGAAGTGAGAGGAAGATGACCGAGCGCACAGCCAATGACGAGAGCAAGCGCCAGCACCGCGATAAAGACCTGGAGCAGAACCATAGTGCGGCGGATGCCAAGAATGATCGGCAAGGTTTCTTTGCCTAGCGTAATGTCTCCCTCGATGTCGCGATTGTCAAACACTATGGAGCGCATCAGCACCAGCAAGAAAACAAATGCCGCGGTGAAGAACATCGGGGGCCAGACCAGTTGTCCCTCTTCAATAAACGGCACCAGGACTACTACCACTGTCCACGCCCCAGCCATGAAAAGATCCTTTGAGCCAGGAATGTCCATCAAGCGGCGGTATCGCAGCCCGGCGAACCATCCGCGCGGAATAATCGCAAGGCTGTAAATAATACCCAGACCAACCGAGATGAGCATCAGTCCGAATACCGAGATGCTCAGGGCAAATGAGAGCAGAAGTGAAAGGCAAAGCCCGGCAACTCCCATGCCAACCAGAACTGGCTGATAGCGGGCAAAGAATTTAAGTGCGCCGTAGCAGAGGGAACGATCTTTTGGCAGGCTGAGTTGCTTGTTTAGCACGTGCATGGCGAGGACATAGAAGAAGGCGAGAAGCGAGTTGTAGAAGTTTGGCTCAAAGCCGATGAGGCGGCTGGCCGTGAACGTGAGGGCTGCAGCGCCCAGCGCAAGGAAGACCTGGCTGTAGATGAAGACCGTGAAGAGATCGTGAACAAGACGCACCGGGAGCGGTTTACGGCGACGTTGCAGGACTTCCAGTGCCTCGACGACATTACGGATAACCCAGAGTGGCGTCGAGGCCCCAGCAGTTACTCCGACGGTAGTGTAGCGCTCAACAGTGTCAGACTGCAGCTCGTCAGCAGTTTCAATGTGGATCGTTGGTGTCCCTTGTGCCGTGCAGAGCTCCACCAGGCGGCGTGTGTTCGCGCTCTGGCGCCCGCCAACTACCACCATAAGGTCCACCTGGTGAGCGAGCGCAATCGCTTCTTGCTGACGCATTTCCGTGGCACGACAGATGGTGCTAAAAATCTTTGCACGAGGATAGCGTTTTGCGACAGCCCGGGTTACGTCGCGGAAGAGCTCCTCGCTTTGCGTGGTCTGGGCCACAACGCAGACCTTATCAAGCGGCGGCAGCGCAGCGACGTCTTCAACTTTTTCAACTACCGTAGCATTACCCTGTGCGTAGCCCAGCAGGCCGACAACCTCAGCATGACCTTTATCACCAACTACGATACCATGATAGCCTTGCGCCGTAAATTTCTGGATCAGCTCCTGCGCGCGCGCCACATGGGGACACGTGGCGTCACAGATTTGAGCGCCTGCCTGAATCAGTGCGGATTGGATATCCGGCGTGACGCCGTGTGCGCGGATAATAACCAGGCCGGAGCCTGCAAGAGCAGGGTCATGGATGACCTCGATTTGTTTCGAGCGCAGCAGATCAATCGCCTGCTGATTGTGGATCAGAGGCCCAAATGTGTAGATCTTCTCACCTCTTTGGTGAGCCGTATCCAGGGCCATTTTCATAGCCCGACGGACACCAAAGCAAAACCCAGCAGTTCTGGCGAGTTTAACTGGCACTGGATTGGGAGGTAACGATCTGGATGCTGGCACTAGCGCCGATACGTGTTGCGCCAGCTTTTACCATTTCTGCGGCAGTGGCGAGGTCGCGAATGCCGCCAGCGGCCTTCACGCCCATCTCGGCACCGACTGTGCGGCGCATCAGCGCGACGTCGTGCGCAGTCGCCCCACCCGGGCCAAAGCCGGTTGAGGTTTTCACAAACTGTGCGCCACCTGCCTTGGCCAGAATGCATGCCGCCACTTTCTCGTCGTCGGTAAGCATTGCCGCCTCGATGATCACTTTTACGATGCGATGCTGCGCGGCTTTCACCACGGCCTTGATGTCTTCCGCTACGTACTGATAGTCGCCGGACTTGAGCTTCCCAACGTTAATCACCACGTCAATTTCGTCGGCGCCCTTTGCCACAGCGTCACGGGTTTCAAACGCCTTAGCTTCGGTGGTCATCGAGCCGAGGGGAAAGCCAACCACGGTGCAAATCTTAACTGGCGTATTGGCCAGCAGGGTGGCTGCCAGTGGTACGTAGGAGGGATTAATACAAATGGCTGCGAAGCCGAATTCCCTGGCCTCATTACAGAGCTGGGTGATTTCTTCCTCTTTGACATTCGGCTTGAGCAGGGTATGGTCAATGAAAGGAGCAATATCCTGGGCGGTGAGCTGGGTGCCGACCTGCGCCCCAATGCGGCTTGCCCCCTGATCAATCATGGTGCGAACGTCCTCGGGCCGGCGTTCCACACAACTGCCGCATGCTGTACAGCGTTCTGCAGTCAGCGCACAGAGTGCCGCGGGCGCTTCAGCCGGCTCCGGAGGCGAAGACGGTTCACCTTCAAGCCGCGACACCACGCGCCGGACTACCTCATTCACCACCGACGCCAGTTCTTCCTGCGATAAGTCATTCAGATCCACCTGATATCTCCTCCCTACGCTTCAGGCCCCTTTACGCCAATTCTTGAAGAACCCTGAAGATTTACTATATAAGATTCATCAAACAGTTAGTCAATTTTTATTTCATATCAATTGTTGGACATCAGAGGCCAAGCTTGTCGCTAATGCCTTGCATGGCCTGGACGCTGAGCGTGAGGAATTCGTCGAGCTCCAGCTCGAGTTTCTCACATTCCACAATGGCCGAGCGGTTTACATTACGTGCAAAGGCTTTCTCTTTCATGCGTTTGCGCACAGACTTGGGCTTTACGCTTGCCAGCTTCTTATCAGGCATTATGAGAGCAGTGGCGACAATGAGTCCCGTCACAGACTCAGCGCACGCCAGGGCGTAATCAAGGGGTTTCTGGCGCACGCTTCCTTCCACGGCTTCGTTGTGGCCGATGATGGCCGCGATGATTTCCTCCGACACACCTTTCTCCCGCAGAATCTCAGCGGTGAGCAGTGTATGTTGATGCGGCGTATCTTTGGTCTTATCGAAGTCAAGATCATGGACCAGACCCACGAGTCCCCAGGTCTCCGGATCTTCGCCCAGCCGCTCTGCCAGCGCGCGCATAATTGCTTCCGTGGCCAGAGAATGCTTGACCAGCACGTCAGTCGAAATATTCTGCTGTATCAGCTCCCACACCTCATCCCGCGTCAGCCCAAACTGCATCGCATCCTCCTTGTCATGTGTTTCGATCTCATTCTAAATCCCAGAGTGCCAAACGCAAGGTCCCAAAATGCATGTCGTCCGAATACAACCAAGAAGTATGTATACGCAGCCGGAGTGCTAAAATCAAGTGTGGAAATGCCCCGGCTTACCCCAACGATAAGAAACTTTCCCGCGTCCTGGCGCCGTTGTCCGCCGCGGCGGCTCGCCCTTGATTCCGTTGTGTACGTTGTGTCGTAGTGGTTTATGCGCCTCAGGCGTATTAGAATTTCAAGTTCATCATAAATTTATGTGCTGCACAAATAAGAAGGGACAATAAAGAAAGTGTTAAGTGTTTATCTGAGGGGTCGGGGAGTTTTACCCCCGACCCCTCATCCCGCGCGAAGCAAGGGATCTCCTTAGTCATTATAGGAGTAAGATCCTTCGTCCCCTTCGTTTCACTCAGGATCCTCAGGATGAGCAGTCGGCGTTATAGAAAACTCCCCGACTGCTCATTTATCTTGTGAATTTGATTGACCCATCAGGCCGGATTGGATAACGATATAATAAGGTCGCAGCTCCTTTAGATAGCATCCCGTCCCTTTTCTTTCCAGTTCCCGTTCCAGTTCCCTTTGATGAGCATCAGACTTTTTTCTGCGAACCAGTGGCTTTATTGTGCCAGTGCAGACATGTGCAATGCGACTGTTTTAAAGCGGCTCACACTTTTTGAAATTCTTACGAGAATTGTAGGTACACAGATTCTCAAGAAACAGGGGAAATCCGTGCTGCCGCCTGCGGCATGGGAGCTTTAAAAAAGAAGTATCAAACCACGACGGCACGACGTGTATGCGCCTTAGGCGCACATTTTGATATCTTTTGTTAGACACGATCAGAACTTCTCTGCCCGGTCGCCAAAAGGACAAAGCAGAGAAAAAGACAGAATGCTGGAGACAATATTCCCAATTGGCACCATTAACACAATATTGCGATTATTAATAATTATTCGACAATGAAAAAAGGAGCAATTACCCATGAGTAGCCAGGAACCCTATCAGAATTGTAATCTGATAGGTGACGCAGACCCACGAACAAAAGACGGTCAAGGTTATTGGGTTGTAGTAGAGCCAGAAGACGCAACAGCTGAATCCGATAGGCTATTTGCTGAAGGAACGTTTATTACGGGAACAGCAATTGCCATAAAGTATGGAAGTAGGAACTCAGATGCTATTCCAGAGCTTAAAAAGCTCACTTTTGCAAAAGCAAGAGCTAGAATTGCTTTAGGACTTTATGATCATGGAAAGGAGTATCTTCAAGAAATTACTTCAAAAACTCTTCGCTCTGAAGTTAAATCTGTTGAGGATGAATATATTCAGCGATGGCTTTTGACTGGTCTACTGAATATTAGAAAGAAGAATCCGCTACGGTATAAACTTGATTCGATAGATGTAGGGGGTTTTTGTGGTATTCTTGGCATTACGGAAAAACAATATCTGTTTAATGCATCAATTCTATTGGAAGACGGGTTGATCAATCACGGAGAAACTAATGAACTAACCATAGAAAATGGCGGCATGTATATAACAAGTGAGGGTGTTAAACAATTATCGTTCCTTACTGCAAGGAGGGTTGAACTAAAAGGGGAAGCTAGGATACGTACCGAAGTAGCTGGAAATCTAGAGGTAGAGGAGGAGTTCAAGTACGATGTTGCTATTTCATTTGCTGGAGAAGATAGAGAAATTGCCGAACAGTTAGCTAAAGAACTTGAAAGTCGCGATATTGAAGTGTTTTATGACGACTTCGAGCAAGAAACTCTTTGGGGCAAAAATCTATACGAGCATTTAGATTATGTTTATGGAAAAGCATCCCGTTATTGTATCATGTTGCTATCCAAACATTATGCGGAAAAGACTTGGACAAATCATGAACGTAAAAGCGCTCAGGCTCGTGCTTTTCGTCAAAGGACTGAATATATCCTTCCCATTAGAATCGACAATACTAAAATTCCTGGCCTAGCAGAAACCGTAGGTTATATTTCTCTGAAGAATACCTCCGTAGAAAATATTGTAGATTTGATTATGAAAAAGTTGGCTGCTTTACCGTAGCTTTTCGACGTGACAAAATAAAGCGTTTACGGCTTTTGGCTTCGGGGCTTTGCCCACATTGGCTTCAACTACCGCTCCAGCGAACGTCGTAAATGTGCAAACGCTAGGCGTCATTTGACAAGAAAGAAGGGGGTAGAATGAATATGTTACTAAATCTCGTGAGTAGACGCTTCAGGTGGTCAAGCGTTCTTCTGGCGGTGTTTCTATTGTGGGGCTTGTCGAGAATTACTGTATCCCAGGAGAGCAAGATATCTTACAATGAGTTATACGAAGAAACAGTGAAGTGGTCTCAGGAAATGTATGAAAGGACGTTCGTTTGGTGGATACCAGAGGAACTTCTGGAGGCCTATTATGCAGGCCATCCCTTTGCCACAGAAGCTTGGATTGAAGAGGTTGATAAGGCTGTTAGCCCTTATACGGTTATTGCCGTTTCCGATGGCAAGTCGGGCCCGTTTACACGTAGAGCTAAATTCAAGACCAAAGTAGATATTAAGGCCAACATTAAGATAAAAGACAGCCATGGGACACGTTATCTTCCGATTAGTGAAGACGAGATTAGTAGTAACACAAAAAGTTTCTTAGCATCGTGGAAGCCAGTGCTGGAAGAGGCCTACGGACAGTGGGGCGAGAACACGCATTTCATTCTCTTCCCCGGCAAGGACAAAAACGGTCATAGGATTGTGGATCCCAAGAAGGACGGATCCTTTTCAGTCGAATTGGGCAAAAAAGAATTCAGGTGGAGGTTACCCTTAGGCTCTCTTGTTCCCCCCAAGATATGTCCGACTTGCGGAGAGAAACTAAACGGAGCTTATAAATTCTGCCCGTGGGATGGAGCCAAACTGCCAGAGACAAAGGAAGAAGAAAATATCTGAGAGGGGATAGTGTCAATTTCCTTTCAGAGTGTGGGGAATGAGAGGTGATGCGGGAAAAACTTGTAATAAGAAATGTGGATTAGTATAGTTTTTCTGTTGACGGCCTGAGCAGCAAACCGCAATAGTAATACTTGCTTGCCGATATGTTTCTACAGAGACACCACCATCACGCCGCGGGAGAAGGAGCATGATGGGAACGGCTAAGCGAATTCTTATCGTAGATGACGATCTTAATACGTGCGAGATTGTGAGCATGGAGCTCGCGAAGGAGCACTACGAGGTTGTCTCA
Source organism: Candidatus Sumerlaeota bacterium (assembly GCA_030613245.1). GTDB lineage: Bacteria > Sumerlaeota > Sumerlaeia > MWCT01 > JAUWMI01 > JAUWMI01. The sequence continues at coordinate 25,104 of JAUWMI010000017.1, read as the reverse complement.
ACGCGCAGTGGCCACGAGGCGCTCAAGCTCATAGATGCACAGGACTTTGACCTCCTTCTTGTGGATGTCTTCCTTCCTCGAGTGGGTGGCGAAGCGATACTCCAGCATGTGAAAAGCACGCGCCCCGAGATGAAAATCGTCATGATCACCGGCATGGGAGATGATGCGCTCTGGGTTGAGTTGATGAATAAAGGTGCGTGCGAAGTGATTGCCAAACCCTTCCGGCCAAATCAGCTCGCACGCGTTGTTGAGCGGTTTCTCGGTACATCCGGCCTCGGTGCAAGAAATTAGCCTTCCCGTCCGTAGTATCGCCCCTTCTAATAAACAGACGTAACCTCCTTAACTTTAACACGAATCACACGAATAGGCACGAATTTAGATTTCGACGTATCCTTTGTGCTATCCGCGTGTATCTGCGGTTGCAATAGTAACTAAAATATTTGAACCGCGGATGAACGCAGATGAACACAGATAAACACATAAGACTTTTTGTTGTGTTGTTGCTTCTTATTCTGAGCTTTAGAACTTTTTGAATGCTTCAAGCCCAAAAAGCTATTGTGAGCCTCAGGCAAGGTGATCGAGGCAGTTTACCCGCCTTTGGCGCGGTGAATTTCGTTCACTTTAAGCGCTGAATGCAAACTGAACGAAATTCCCAGAGCTCTGGCTTTTCAGCTATAACCCCCTTTGCCACATTGCTCTAAGGAGAATGTGGCCTTTTGGTTTTAGTCCGCCTCGGCGGACTCTTCTTTGCCCCCTGCTTTAGCTGGGGGGTAAAAGAAGAATTCTCAACTAGTGCGCTTCAGCGTGGCTTCTCGCTGTGGCTCAGATTGCAATGGCTAAAGCCGCGGGTGGATAAGCGACGCTAAAGCGCCCTTCAGGGTGAACCTTTCAGGGTGAACCCCGGTGGTTTTTATTTAGCCAACTTTCGCTTTCACTTCGCCTGGGCGAATGCAAAGTAGAGACCGCCTCAAGGCGGCCTACAATAAAAGTATCGTGCAAAATGCGTGTATCTTATTGATGTTTGTATAGTTAATGGTACGCATGCAAGCTTGGTAGGGGCAATTCATGAATTGCCCCTACTATTGACGCGCATAGATAGCTGCAAAGTTGAAATGACAATGTGGCGTTAATAATCAGACCCTCAAGGCCATCCGCTGTTTCTTTAGCTGTACAAAGAGCGATAATGCCTTTCATATAGCGCCATTAAAGCCTCACCGCACTCAAGTCACTTGGAAAAAGCTCTAAAGTCCATCATTATTTATACAAGCAGCATTAAAAGATAAAATTCCCTGCCACAAATCCTGCTATCGTGCCCAGCACGATCAGCGTCATGGTATAGACAAGTGCTTTTTTGAATCCAAACACCCGAATGATGGCCAACATATTAGGAAGGCTCAGACCCGGGCCGGTTAATAGCAATGCCAGTGCCGGCCCCTTGCCCATGCCGTGCTTCATAAGGGTATCCACAAACGGCGCCTCGGTCATCGTGGCGAAGTAACTAATCGCGCCAATCAGCGTGGCGAAAAAAGACGCCGAGAGGCTCGATCCCCCGAGCCACTTCTTGATCAATGGCTCAGGCAGGATCGCGCCGACAACCCCAACAATAAATACCCCCATCAGCAACAGCGGAAAAATAATCCGCACAAACCACCACGTCTCCTTCAGCCATTGCGTCAAGGCCTCACGCGTCTTTACCTTGAGGGCATACCCGGTCGTAATAACCGTTCCCAAGCCCCAGACTAACAGTTTCTGCCAGTACGGCCCTTTCTGAATCAGATAATTCGGCGCCAGGAGCGTCACAACGATCAGACCCAATAAGACGATATCTTCCAGGGAGAGTAATTTGCCGCTGGTCGGAGTCTCGTCGCCTTGCGCGTCGCGTTGCCGCTCCTCCTTTGCAAACACAACTGTCAGCACTGTGCCAACAATAAATGCCATCAGCAGCGCTGCCAGCAGCCTCACTCCCGCCATGTCGTACCCAAGAATCGCACCCGTGTAGACCAACGCCAGAATATTTGCCGCCGGCGCCACCCAGAGCAAGATAAACGCCGGCCCTACACCGCTTCCTCGATAGTACAGGCCGCTAGCCACCGGAATTACCGTACACGAACAGGCAGCAATAAAAAAACTTCCCCCTGCAGCCAGCGCAAACGACTGAATCTTTTTTGCCGCAATGCCAAGATAGTGGATAATCACTTCCTTGGAGACAAAGCTGACCATGGCCCCGGCTAGAAAAAACGCGGGGATCAGACACGTTACCGTATGCAGCGCGATATAGTCCCATAGCGATTCAATACCAGCAGTGACGAGCTTAGCGATCATGCTTCCTTCCTTAGAACACCTCTATCACACAGATACCACATGCGAGGCTTTCTATCCTTGCATCAGACGAAGCGCACCGCGCCCCGCACCTGCCCATGAGCGCCTGCGTCGTCTTACACCCGGCAACTCAATTGCTCCCGGCTAATTTTGCGAATGTGCTGCCGGTCGCGCACCACCCGAGAATCGTCATTCACCCACTGCGCCAGATTCCTGAGGAGCTTTGTCACATAGACATTGTCTGGTTTTTTACATAGCCGGTAGACGATCCATTGGCCGTCGCGCACATCCTCAACCAGGCCGGCGTCCTTTAGCAACCTGAGATGCCGCGACACGCACGACTGCGCTATACCCAGTGTGTCGGTCACCTCACATACGCAGAGGGGGTGCTCCTGGAGCATCTTCACGATGCGCAGGCGGTTCTCATCACCCAGGGCCTTTAAAATCCGCACCAGGTCTTGCATAGAGAAAACTCCTGAGAATAAATCTACATATCTATATATCTCTATATATAGATATACTTATGAATGCTATTCGCGTGCATGTCAAGGAAATTGTTTTGATGATAAGGAAGGAAATTCGATAAGGAGATGGCGAAGATTCACCAAAGCCGAATCCAGGATTCTGAGCTCCGTCTAGGCCGTTTACAGTTTCGCACAACTTCCACTCCACCCCATGTTTCCCCATATTTCTGCTCGCTGGTAACTTCGCTTCAAGCACACTACCTAAAGACTCATATCCCCTTCAGAGTGTGACCATCCCCACTATTCTGCGCCTGACGCACAACGGTCCTCCACCCGGCAATAGAACACCTGCGAACTTAATCCACAATCTTGCCACCTAACTGCTCATAAGCAGCCAGACCAGCAATATCATGCCAATTGCTATACATATTGTACGATCTGGCCTTGGACCGTCAATATCGTGTAGAGGGTCAAAAAAAAATTCAAAATGCCTCACTTTTTTTATTGACACGGGTAAAAGGGGTTGGTAGCAGAGTGGGTAGTTGTGGTAAATCGTGGGTAAATTTCCCACTACTTGGATAATGTGATGACATCGTCCTCTGGGTTTATAGGCAACTTCCCGCTGACCATTGACAACAAGCTGCGCGTTAACATCCCCGCAAAATTTCGTGACGTCTTGACTCGCGAGTACGGCGAAGAGGGTCTGGAAGTTGTCATCACCATTTCCCTCGATAAGAGTATCGCTGTATTTCCCAATCGTAACTACAGGAAATTCCTTCAAGAGCTGGATTCTGACCTTGCCAACAGCTCCAATCTGGAAAAGCGACAATTCGGGAAAACCTTCAAAGGCTGTGCCGTCATGGAAGCCTTGGACAAGCAGAATCGGATCAGACTCAATACGTTTCTCACCAATTACGCCGAGCTCGACCGCGAAGTCTACGTCATTGGCTTCAACGACTATATGGAAATCTGGGATCGTAAGAAGTGGGACGAGTTTATTGCTCGTCAGATACCAAAGCTGGCTGAGACCTTAGAGCAGTCGTCAAAGCCAAGCACTATTTAGGTGCCCGGCACCGACCCCGGCGACGTGGGAGCCATGGGCTATACGCATACGCCGGTGATGGTCGCGGAAGCAGTCAGCTTTCTGGACCCCAAACCGGGCGAAGTCATAGTTGATGCAACAATTGGCGCAGGCGGCCATAGCAAAGCCATTCTGGAGCATCTGGGTCCACAGGGGCTGCTCATCGGGATAGATCGCGATCCCGTTATGGTGGAATTGGCTGTCAATCGTCTGCGTCAAAGTGGAATCAGCGAAAGCCGTTTTCAGATTCTTGTGGCAAACTTCTCGGATATTGACCGTGAGATCACGAGACTTAAAATTACAAAGATTGACGGTGTTTTTTTCGACTGCGGCATTGCATCCACACAACTTGACGATCCAGAGCGTGGATTCAGCTTTACCAAAGACGGGCCGCTCGACTGCCGATTTGATCAGCGTGGTCCCATCACGGCAGAGACGCTGGTAAATACGCTCTCGGCCGAGGAGCTCGAACGGTTTTTCAGGGAGTACGGAGAAGAGCGCTGGGCCGCGCAGATTGCTCGACGAATTACCCAGGAGCGAAAGAAAATGCGGATCATGCGGACAGGCCAACTGGCTGAAATCGTTAAGGCAGCCATTCACAGAGCCAGGTGGCCACGGCATCATCACCCGGCAACGCGTGTGTTCCAGTCGCTTCGGATTGCTGTGAATAACGAGCTAGAGATGCTTAAGCAAGGCATTATCCAGGTGCTTCCATTACTGAAACAAGGTGCTCGCGCAGTTGTTCTCACGTATCATTCGCTGGAGGATCGGATTGTCAAACAGCAGTTTGCCACTGCTGCGCGCCAGTGCCAGTGTCCTCCTCTTCAGCTACGGTGCACCTGCGGCGGAAAAGCCCGTTTACGGATTCTGACACCAAAGCCTGTGACACCATCCCAGGACGAAATCGCAGGGAATCCGCGGGCGCGTAGTGCCAAACTCCGCGCCATTGAACGAGTCGCAGACTAAAGGACGGTGAAGGGTCTTATGGCATCGCTCTCGTACTGCAACGAACTAATTCCGCGAAAAGATTCTCTCAGCAAGCGGACTATTGTCAAACATCTGATCTGGTTCCTGATTTTTACTACCCTGGCGCTCTCTCATGTCTATTTGCGATTTAAAATACGAGACTTTCAAATTGAGACCCGCAAGCTCCAGGATCGAAAGAGCCAACTTACGGATCTCAAGAAGTCCCTTGAATCAACAATCGAGAATCTCAAGAACGGTGATCGCTTACACGAGTATGCTATCACGCAACTCCAAATGATTGATTACGATCCGAAGGAAATAGAATACCTGACTGTCTCCCAGAAGGTGATTGCCAAGTATCAGGGGGCAGGACGCTATGTGCCTGACCAGCAGCGACACTGGCCACGTATTGAAGAGTCCGAAAATGTTCTCGGCCTGCTGGCATCAGTCTTTAAGGTAAGTCAGAATTCCAGTGCCCAAGAGAAATCGAGAGACACCCGGCTCTTTGGTAAATGATAGAGTACGATCCTGACCGAAATGGGGGTATTGACAGAGAGGAAGAGAAAAAACAACAAGGCAAAAAAAACTTGACCAGACTGACCCCTCGTTCACGTTCCAGCATTATGCTGATGCTGATTGATGACCGTTCCCGCTACTTGTTCCCGTGACTGCCCTTGTGCTGAATCTCTAGCTCAAGTCCTAATTACCGGTTGCCCGCTCTCGCTCCTGATCTGTGCCTCGACCCGATCCCGTAGGCTGCTGAATCTGTTTAGCTTCGTCTCCCTGCTCCAGTTCCCGGCGACAGCTCCCGTTCCTACTGAGATAATTCCTCCTGGAAGCAGTACCGGACAGTTGGACTCTTCCAGATCCCGCGGTTCTTTAGGGTAGATGAGCGAATGCGTTTTCTATCCTGGGGGTCAGTCTGGTCTTTTTTCAAATTCTTCCTGGGCGCTTTTCTCTTCCTGAAATAAGGTTGGGTAGCCCCTGCACGCAATTAAGAGACCCTTACCCCACATGCCTTAGTTATGTCAACCATTATGTGAGAGCATAATGCGGCATCTGACCAAACTGAGGGGTTACGCATGATTAAAAAGACCTACAGACTACGAATCTTTCTTCTGCTGTTCTGTTTCGCTCTTCTTTTCTGCATAGTCGAAGTGCGTCTCTACATACTTCAGATCCGCCAGCACACGCACTATCAGAACCGGGCCAATGCTCAGCACAACAAAACGATTTTTATCACACCAAGGCGTGGCGAGATCCTTGACCGCAATCACAAGACATTGGCCACAAGCGCCCTCAGATACTCGGTCTACGTCACCCCTTCTCTCATTACGAAGAACCATGTAAGCCTGGCCGGTGATCTTGCTGAGATTCTATCGCATCCTCACAAGAAAATCTCGGAAATCCTTCAAAAAACGACTGCCCGCCCCTCTCCCCTTGTCCGTAAAATCTCCCGGGCAAAGATGAACCAAATTCATGCCGTGGCTCAATCCTATGGCCTACCCAAATATGCTATTTACTTTCACAAGGAGAGCAAACGTCTCTACGCTAAAGACCATCTGTGCGCAAGTGTCATTGGATTCACTACCATTGATGATCATGGGGATAACAAAGGTATCGCAGGCCTTGAGTATCTCTACGACGACCAAATCAGGGGGGAATATAAACGGCTGAAGATGCGCCAGAGTGCCGTTCGCCAGTATCTTGACCCCTTTCTAGAAGAAGACCTGGCACCCTCCTTCGGCAACAGCTTGGTGCTCACCATTGACAAAACAATTCAATACGTCGTCGAGAAGGAGCTCCGCGCGGCTGTAAGTCAGTACGAGGCTGATGGCGGTGTAGCTATCGTCATGGCCACAAAAACAGGCGAGATTCTGGCCATGGCGAACTGCCCTTCCTTTGATCCCAACGAATTTTCAAAATATCCGGACAAGTATCGCGGCAATCGTTGCATCACGGATCCGATCGAGCCCGGTTCAGTCCTGAAAATCTTTACTCTGGCAGCACTGCTGGATGAGAACCTGACCACGGTTGATGAAATGCTGGATTGCGAGAATGGCGTAACGAACATCAACGGCCGGCGCATTTCGGACAGTGGTGGCCATATCTTAGGTATCGTCCCGGTCCGGGATGCCTTTGTATGGTCGAGCAACGTAGGCATCTGCAAACTTGCATGCCGTCTTGAACCAGAAGTATTTTACCCGCACCTCCGTCAATTTGGATTTGGCGAGAAAACAGGCATTGATCTACCAGGCGAAGAGAGCGGGAAAGTTTATCCCCTCTCAAAATGGACTGTTCTGTCGCGAACCTCGGTTCCGATTGGATATGAAATTGCAACGACGGCGCTCCAGATTGTCACGGCAACCTCGGCTATTGCAAATGAAGGCCTGTTAATGCGGCCATACATAGTACGAGAGATACTGGACTATAACGGCCAGTCTGTCAAAACCGTGCAGCCCCAGGTGGTTCGTCAGGCTGTCAAGCACTCTACTGCGGACATAATTATGGAGCTCATGGAAGGAGTCGTGAAAGAAGGTACAGGGAAAAATGCCGCAATTGAGGGCTATCGCGTTGCTGGAAAGACTGGCACCACGCGGAAGTCGCACGTTAAGACACGGGAGTACATTGCTGGTTTTGTCGGGATCGTTCCAGCAGATGACCCCACGCTTACTATATACACCTACATTGACAATCCAAATCCAAAGAAGGCGTATTTCGCCAGCGAGGTAGCTGCGCCTCTGTTCAAGCGTATTGCCGAGAACTCGCTGCGATGCCTGGGAATCCCGCCAAGTGTCAAGCCGGTGCCAATGTTCCTGACATCCACGGTGCCAGACGAGCGGCCGAAACATCACGTTGAAAAGTCCGGGCCGATTCAGGCAGCGGAAACCATGCCGAACGTCATGGGATTGACGATGGTTGAAGTTAAAGAAAAACTAGATCCACTTCAGTGTCCGGTTAAATTCATCGGAAGCGGTGTGGTTATAGAGCAGTCGCCACCAGCAGGTGCCTCTATGAAAACGGCACGGCGCTGTCTGATCGTATTCGGCAGTCCAACGGCACAAATGTTACGCGCATCCACGCGTTAGGCTATTGAGTGCAGTCTGCGCAAAGCTGGCCGGCTATAACCTCAACTAGCTTGTAAAGGTCAATATTTAGGGCTCAGAACGCTTCGCAATGTGCAAGGCGGTGCAGTAATGCAATTTGGGAAGTTGTGTCAGAACGCACAGATTCCTTGCTCTCTGGCGCCAAAAGATCAGGCCATCGAGATAACTGGTCTGGAGGATGACTCGCGCAAGGTCGCTCCGGGCAACATCTTCTTCGCCATCAAGGGCTGGAAGGTAAATGGCCATCTTTTCATCTCGGATGCAGTGGAAAAAGGGGCAAAGGTGCTTGTCGTCCAAGACAAGATTCCGACGTATAACGACGTGGCAATCATCCAGGTGCCCGATACCCGGGAGGCCCTTGCCCACCTTGCTCACAGGTTCTACAACTCCCCTACTGAGCAAATGACGGTTATCGGGGTTACCGGTACAAATGGCAAGACCACAGTAACCTATCTCATTGAGTCAATCCTGGGCATGGCAGGCCAACAAGTGGGGCTGATCGGCACCATCGAGTATCGCTATGGCAGCACACGACTGAAGGCTTCCAATACCACCCCATCGCCGCTCCTGCTCGCTCAGCACTTCTCCAAGATGTGTGACCAACAGATTGATACAGTGGTGCTTGAAGTCTCCTCTCATGCCATTCATCAGAAGCGCATCCTGGGGATTCAATTCGACATAGGAGTTTTCACAAATATCTCCCAGGATCATCTCGACTATCATAAAACCATGGACGAGTATGTCGCAGTAAAGCGCAGCTTCTTCCTCGACTACCTCGGAGCAAGACCACAGGCCATCGGGATTTTCAACCTTGATGATCCACATGGCAAAGAATTTTCCGAGGCATATCCTCACCAGAAGCTAACCTACGGTCTCAACAGCCCGGCCGACATCCGGGTCAAGAACTACAGTTTTCAACCAGATGGAACGTATATCAGTCTGGACATCCAGGGAACAGATGCGCATCTCTTCTCTCCTCTGCTGGGGGTCTTCAATATCATGAACATACTTGCGGCGATGGCTGCAGGTGTGGCGCTGCAGATACCAGCAGAACTTCTGTGCAAAGGGGTTGAGAAGGTCTGTACAATTCCCGGGCGCTTCGAACGTGTCACATGCGGTCAGGCATTCTACGTCATTGTGGATTACGCGCATACGCCGGATGCACTTCACCGGGTGCTGGTGAATGCCAGGCAACTCACCGCGGGCAAAATCATCACAGTCTTTGGCTGTGGTGGGGATCGCGACCAGAGCAAGCGCCCAATTATGGGACGTATGGTGGGTGAGATGAGCGACTATGCAATCATTACAAATGACAATCCGCGGACCGAGGATCCGCTAACGATTGCGAAGGCAGCGGAAAAAGGCCTACTCGATGCAAGCATGACCCCGGAGCGCCACCAAATCATTCTCGACCGTCGAGAGGCGATTGCACAAGCGTTGCAACGAGCCCAGCCAAATGACCTGGTGCTTATTGCCGGCAAAGGCCACGAAGACTATCAGATCATCGGCACAACCACACAGAAGTTCGATGATAAGGCAGTTGCCATAGAAATCTTGCAGGTACTCTGATGCAATTCACAGTTCAGGAAATTGTCGAGATCACTCGGGGCGAGCTGGTGCAAGGCCAGCCGTCAACGTTGGTCAGCGCCTTATCTACAGACTCGCGCACCCTGAAACCTGGAGAGGCATTCCTCACGCTTGTTGGTGAGCAGTTTGATGGGAGCACATTTATTGCACAGGCATTGTCGAAAGGTACAGCCGGGATCATTACGCATGCTGTGCCAGCTCGCTCCGTGGTACCAGAGAACATCTGGATTATCCGCGTCTCTGATACACTGAAAGCCCTTGGGGATCTGGCAGCAACCTGGCGAAAACGCTTCACGCTCCCTGTGGTGGGCATCTCCGGAAGTGGCGGAAAAACGACGACCAAGGACATAATAGCACACGCCCTCGCGGGTGACCGTGTTGCACTGGTGACCGAGAAAAACTACAACAATCTCATCGGGGTGCCCCTGATGCTTCTACAGCTCACGGACTCCCACGAATGTGCGGTGCTCGAACTCGGCATGAACGCACCGGGCGAGCTGGCCCGGTTAACTCAACTAAGCGCTCCACACATTGCCGCCCTCACGAATATTGGAACGGCACACATCGGTAAATTGGGCTCCGAGGAGGCTCTACTCCAGGCCAAGGCCGAAATGTTCGAGTCGCTGAGTCCTGACGCACTGATCATCACTAATAGCGATTGCCCATTAACAAAGAGGATGCTCGAACGCATTAATGCTCCCCAGCGTCGCAAAACCTTCGGGCTCGCACACGGAGCCGACGTGGTGGCTAGAAAGATTCTTCCACTGACGCCTTACGGCTACGCCATGACCATTGATGTTCAGGGCCAACAGGCGCACGTGGAACTCAGGACGTTTGGCAAGTATAATGTCTATAACGCCCTCTGTGCGGCGAGCATCCTGGCCGAGCTCGGGCTGCCGGTCTCTACCATTGCCGAACGCTTGAGCAACTTCCGTGCATTTGGGATGCGCTCTGAAACCGTGGAGATCAACGGCGTTGCGATTATTAAAGACTGCTATAATTCAAATCCGACTTCAGTGATCCAAACGCTGGAGTCCCTGGACGATTTTCTGACCAGAGGAAACAGCTACGTCTTGCTTGGCGACATGCTGGAGCTGGGTGAGCACAGCGTAGGATATCATCGCGATGTTGGCCGGGCTTTCAAGCAATATCCTGTAACGAAGGTTTTCACAATTGGCAAGCTGGGCCAGATAATTAGCGATACAGCGCAGAAGTACGGTCAGGCAACTCTTCATTTCAGCTCGAAATCCGAGGCAATTAGCACCCTCGGAGAACTCTTGCGGCCAGGCGACGTACTGGTGATTAAAGGCTCACGGCTTATGCGGTTGGAGGAAGTGGCTGACAAGCTGGTGAACATCCTAAGCTCTCTTTGCACCCAGCACCAGTCATAAGGATTGTGGGGGCGTACGGCGATACGCCCCTACCAGCATGAACCGCCAAGCCGCAAAGGACGCCAAGTTTGCTCGTAGCATCATGTGTCTTACGTCTTATGTAGGGATTCAACATTGTTGAACCCTTACAGCCCCAGGGCAAGGCATCAGATATGATATTCTATATTGTTGAATTCTTCATGAGAATGGATGAACGGTTGGACTTCCTGCGGGTGCTGCAGTACATCACTTTTCGCAGCGCCATGGCTCTGATTCTGGCATTCGTACTAAGTCTGGTGCTTGGCCCTATGATTATTCGTAAACTTGCTGCCTTACGAGCTGGACAGCAGATTCGCAAGATTCAGAAGCCCGGTGCTCCTGATCTCTACGTGATGCATCAGGCGAAAGCCGGTACCCCTACGATGGGTGGCCTTCTTATTATCGTATCGCTCCTCGTCCCGGTCTTGCTGTTCTGCAACCTGCAAAACAAGCTGATCTGGATTCTCATAATCATGACCCTGGGATTCGGCACCGTTGGATTTCTGGACGACTGGTTAAAAATTAAACGCCAGAATGCCAAAGGTCTGCGGGCACGCATAAAGCTCATGTGCCAATTGGGTCTAGGATTGGGATTAGGTATCTATCTTTATCACGCAGAGCTCGGCATCTTTTACCCGCATAAAGCAATAGAGGGGAACACCTTTCTTTGTATTCCCTTCTTGAAGGATCTCTATCCTGACCTGGGGCTATTATTTATTCCATTCGTAATGCTGGTGATCACTGCGACATCGAATGCCGTGAACCTTACAGACGGGCTTGATGGGCTAGCCATTGGAATTACCATAACATGCGCTCTTTCGTATGGCGTGATTACGTATCTTGTCGGCAGACCCGACTTCGCCCGATACCTTCTGGTACCGTTTGTTCCGAACGGCGGAGAGATCACTGTATTTCTGGGCGGAGTTGTTGGAGCGGGAATGGGATTTCTCTGGTTCAATGCTCACCCCGCTCAAATTTTCATGGGCGACACCGGATCGCTGACTCTAGGCGGGCTGCTTGGCACCGTCGCGTTGCTCGCCAAGCAGGAGTTTCTGCTGTTTGTCATCGGTGGAATCTTCGTCCTGGAGGCTCTCTCTGTCATTATTCAGGTAATCTCGTATAAGTGCACAGGCAAGCGGGTATTCCTAATGTCGCCGCTTCATCATCACTACGAACGAATGGGTCTGGCGGAGTCGAAGATTATCGCCCGGTTCTGGATCATCTCAGCCTTGCTGGCCCTTTTTGGACTGAGCATTCTGAAGCTGCGCTAACAGCAAGGAGACATAAACACTGCATTGGATCGCAATCTCCAGAACGTGACAACCGTAATGCAAACCGCGAAGGATATTCAGGGAGATATGCCCACGAACAACGCAACCTTGAAGGGGCATTGTTTGGTGTTCGGAGCAGCGCGTAGCGGCCTGGCTGCTGCACGGCTTCTCCGTGACCGCGGCGTACCGGTTACGCTTGTTGACGAAAAGCCGGCCAGCGAGTTTCGGCATCTCGCCGCCGAGCTCGACCAGCTCCAGGTTCGCTCAGTGTTTGGCAACGCAGACACATCAGTGCTCCGCTTGATTGAGTGCGTCATCCTCAGCCCTGGTATTCGGACAACGCATCCGCTTCTCAAGCATGCCCGCGCTGCAGGAATCCCTGTCATAAGCGAGCTCGAGCTCGGCTACCAGTTCAGCAGCGCACCAATCGTAGGTGTCACAGGAACGAACGGTAAGACCACGACCACAACGTTGATAACAGCCATTCTGCAAGCCGGGAGATATAACGCCGTCTCTACAGGGAATATCGGTCGAGCACTCTGCGATGTGGTTACAACGCCACAAGCGCGCAAGCAGAAAAGTGTTCTGGTGGTCGAAATCAGTAGCTTCCAGCTTGAAACTATTGAGAGATTTCGCCCGAAAGTGGCGCTGATTTTGAATCTCACGCCAGATCATCTGGACCGCTATGATTCCATGGATCATTACATTGAGGCGAAGATGCGCATAACACGTAATCAAACCGCAGACGACTCGTTTGTAATCAATGAAGACGATCCTCGCTGCGCGTCCCTAGCATCACGTACGCAGGCCCAGGTCTACACTTTCTCGCGCTCTCGCAATGTCCGCCGCGGCGCATATGTATCGGCTCGCAAGGTCATGCTTCACAATGATGGTGCGCACCAGGTCCTGGCGCTTGATGACATCCCGATTCCAGGGATGCACAACGTCGAGAATGTTCTGGCTGCGGCGACCGTAGGTCTGATTCTGGGCGTTGCGCCGGAGCAGATTGCGCGAGCGGTTCGTGAGTTTCGCGGCGTAGAACATCGCCTCGAGTACGTGACGACGTTCAATGGAGCAGACTATTATAACGATTCAAAATCCACAAATCTGATCTCACTCGAAAAAGCGCTGCGCAGTTTTGAACGCCCAATTATTCTACTGGCAGGAGGTCAGGCCGCGCAGGTTGATTATTCCGTACTGACGCCTCTCATTCGTCAACGCTTGAGGGTACTGATTGCGTTTGGCGAAACGCGCCAGGCGCTGCGCAATGCCTGGGGCAACGCCGTTAACTTCCGCGAAGCGCTCTCCATGGAAGAAGCGGTGCAGAAGGCTACTGAGATGGCTCAGCCGGGCGACATTGTGCTCCTCTCGCCGGGCCACAAGAGCTTTGATATGTACAACAACTTTGAAGAGCGCGGACAACATTTCAAATCCATCTCGTACAAGGTGACGGGCACGACACCCCGGCTGACTGATTGATCAGGGGCATATGGCAATACACCCGCATCTAAAAGCGGGCTTGGGCTTGCAATTCGCCAACAAGGGTAATAGCCATGCGCAAATTGAATACTACATTCCTCATCTTTACAATAACCCTTATTCTGGTAGGCATTGGGCTTGCTATGGTCTACAGTTCCAGTGCTCCGGTCTCGGCTTATCAAATCCGGCGGTCAGTGCAAATGGAAAATCCACAGGAGGCCGCACAGCTAAACATCTATCATGACTTGGGCTATTTGAAAAAGCAGGCAATCTGGGCGGTTCTTGGTTTTGCCGTGATGCTGTTCTTATACTATGGCGACTATCAAAAGTTGAAAGAGTATGGAAACTGGTTGATGCTGATCGCACTGGTCTTGCTAGTACTAGTCTTAATCCCCCATGTTGGAGTAATGGTAAACGGCGCGCGAAGGTGGCTGCGCCTGGGAAGCTTTACCATCCAGCCATCGGAGTTCGCCAAGCTGGCCCTCGTTATTTTCATGGCAAAGCTCTTAAGTGAAAAGGACAAGTATGAGATTCGCAGTTTTTTAAAGGGGTTTCTCCCTGCCCTTATGGTGCTGGCGATGTTTTTGATTCTGGTTATTCTGGAACCAGATTTAGGCACCGCGGTGATAATGGGTAGTATTGTGTTTGTCATCTGGTATATAGGCGGGGTGCGAGTGCTGCATCTCGCGTCGCTCGCAGCAGTCTCGGTCCCGTGTCTGTTTGTTGCAATCGTCATTAAGCAGTATCGTATCGACCGCCTTATAGCATTTTTCTTTCAAGATAAGGATATCCTGGGGATCAACTACCAGTTAAACCAGTCGTTGATCGCGGTTGGATCAGGGGGCCTGTTTGGCAAAGGCCTCGGCAGGGGGCTGCAAAAATACCAATTTCTCGCAGAGCCACATACGGATTTTACCTTCGCTATTATTGGGGAAGAGCTCGGATTTATCGGAGCCACCCTGGTTGTTTTGCTCTTCTTTCTGTTAGTAATTCAGGGAATCCGGGTTGCTATAAAGGCGCCAGATTACTTTGGTGGACTGCTGGCGGCTGGAATCATCACAATGATCGGCCTCTCCGCATACATTAATTTCATGATCGTGCTTGGCTGTCTGCCGACCAAGGGTATGACGCTGCCATTCATCAGCTACGGGGGGTCATCGCTACTGGTAAACATGGCCGCTATCGGGATTCTGCTGAATATATCAAAGTACAAGGAATTTGTGGTATATGGAAATCGGCAGCGTGATGATTAATTCACTTTAGGTGAATTAATCATTTGAACTCCAATGACGCAGGGATAGAATACATCCGAATTCAACACAAATGAGCGACCAACATTTTTGTTTAAACTCTAATGGGCAAAGCAACCCAGTGCCAGATTATCATTGCCGCAGGAGGCACCGGCGGGCATATCATCCCGGCCCTGGCTATTGCAGAGGAACTCGCACACCGTCAGCCAGCATGCGAGCTCCTATTTCTCTGTGGGGCAAAGCCGCTCGAGCGTCAGCTCTACGAAGCCGCAGGCCATACGCCCTACTTACTGAACGTCACACCTATGCGCACAGGCGTACCCAACAGGGTGCGGGGAGTCTGGCAGCAAGCAAAGGCCGTTGTGAAAGCATATCGCCTGCTCGGCCGTAAGGACGCACATATTGTTCTTGGAATGGGAGGATACGTGGCTGCGCCAGCGCTGGTGGCGGGTCTATTGCGGCGCATTCCAATTGTGATTCATGAACAGAATACTATTCCGGGCCGCACAAATTATTTTCTGGCCCGATGGGCTAAAGCCGTGCTCGTTGGATTTCGACAGACCAAAGACAGATTTCCTACCAAACGCTGTTACTGCGTCGGCAATCCGGTGCGAAGAACCATCTTGTTGAGCCAGAAAGATGAAGCGAGGCAGTTCTTTGACCTGCCACACGACGCACCGGTGATACTGGTGCATGGCGGAAGCCAGGGTGCCAGGATGCTGAACCTGGCTGTGCTGGAAAGTATCAAGACGCTCAATCAGCTATGGACTGCCCCCTTTCCAGTGCAGGTACTCTGGAGCACAGGAACGCAATATTATGACATGATCGAGCCTAAAATAAGGGAAGCGCAATTAAGGAACGTGCGTTGCCAGCTGTTTCCATACATCCAGGAAATGCATCTTGCCTATGCGGCTGCTTCGCTGGTAATCTGCCGCGCGGGTGCCAGCACAATCGCCGAGCTGACAGCCAAAGGGCTGCCAGCTATTCTGATTCCGTTTCCCTATGCAATTCACAATCACCAGCTCGTCAATGCTCAGGTTCTTGAACGAGACAAAGCAGCAGTTGTAATAAAGGAGCAATCGCTAACGGCTGACAATCTGGCGACAACAATGCTTCAGCTCCTGACTACTCCGGAGCAATTAAGCCAAATGGCCGAGCGAAGCCACAGGTTGGGTGCGCCAGATGCCGCACGAAACATCGTAGATATCCTGTTACGCATCCTCAAGGAGACAGGACACACCGTGGCCTAGTTGTGAGGTCATAAAAGGTAGAAGATGTAAAATTTAAAATCCTTGCTGTAGCCGTTGCGCAGCGCGCCAATTCAGATTCCGCTGCAGGCTTGAAATCCTAACAGTGAGAAATTCCATCGTAAACAAATCTGCTGGTTCTGAAAGGAAGAACGTGTTGCCACTACCAGCTAACAAGATACATTTCATCGGGATAGGTGGCGCTGGTATGAGTGCCATTGCCTGGGTTCTGCTGAAAAAGGGCTACGACATCAGCGGCTCCGACCTCGCAGAGAATGCAATGACCCAACGGCTGCGCGAACATGGGGCACGTATTAGCATCGGCCATCATCCCAGCAACATCCCAGAGGGCGCCATGGTTGTCATTTCCTCCGCCATTAAGGCCAACAATGCTGAGCTCTGTCATGCGAGGGAACTAAGCCTGCCGATCTGGCACCGAGCCCGGATGCTGGGTGAGCTGATGAACGAGGGAACATCGGTCGCCATTTGCGGCACCCATGGGAAAACGACAACCACCTCAATGGTTTCGCTTCTTCTCGAGACGGGCGGGCTGGAGCCCACGATCCTGATTGGCGGTGAAGTCAACGACATCGGCGGAAATGCGAAGCTCGGAACGGGAAAGTACGTTGTGGCAGAGGCGGACGAAAGCGACGGCTCCTTCCTCTCTCTCAGACCCAATTATGCCATTATCACAAACGTCGAGTCAGATCATCTGGACTTTTACGGAAACTATGAAGAAATCCTTAAGGCCTTTGCCATCTTCCTCAATCAGCTGAAAGATGGGGGGATTGCCATTCTATGTGCCGATGATCTCGGGATTCAGAAACTCCTGCCAGGACTCAAGGTACGCACGTTGCTCTACAGCCTTGAGCAGCCTTCAGCTGCACTTTACGCCTCGGATATTACGCTAACTCCGTATGGCTCCCAGTTCACCCTGTTCAAAGACGGAAAGCCTTACGGGCAAGTACAACTGTCTGTGCCGGGTCGCCACAACGTAGGAAATGCTGTGGCAGCCATTGGCCTGGCTATGCTGCTGGGTGTCGGTTTTGAAGACGCGAAAAACTGCATTCCACGATTTAAGGGTGTGCTCCGGCGCTTCCAGCTCAAAGGCGCATCAGGCGGCGTTTCGATCATTGATGACTATGCACATCATCCTACAGAAGTCATGGCTACAATTCGTGCCGCCACATCGCTGAAGCAGGAGCAGAAAGGTCGCATCTTCGCAGTATTTCAACCTCATCGCTACACTCGAACGAAGCACCTGGCACAAGAATTTGGCGCGGCATTCGCTGAAGCTGATTTCGCAGTGATTACCGACATCTATAGTGCTGGCGAGCCACCCATCGAAGGTATTAGCGGAAAGACAATTTATGAGAGCGTTGCGCAAGCAGGTCATCCCCATGCCTTGTATGTTCAATCAGTGGCGGACATTTGCGAATATGTGATGCCGCTGCTCAAGCCGGGTGACATATTCCTGACTCTTGGCGCAGGAGACATCTGGAAAGTTGGTGAGCAACTGCTGTCAAAACTCTCACCAAAGCAGGCATGACGTATAAGAATGAAGCATGTCAAGTCCCTTGCTACACAATACGAGCTGGAATTGCTCTTTGACGAACCCATGGCTCGACATACGTCCATGGGAGTTGGTGGGCCTGCTGAGGTTCTTGCCATCGCGCATGACCATGATGCTCTGCAGGCTCTGGTCAGCTATGCTGCAGAATCCCATACCCCGATTGCGCTTGTGGGAAGTGGGACAAACGTCATCTTTGCGGATGAACCGTTGCCCGGAATCATGCTGAAGTTGGGCAGAGCATTCGCTGAACTGGAGCGACAGGAGGATGCGGAGCTGACTGCAGGTGCTGCGTGCCAGCTGGCGCGAGCACTTGAAGAGTCCATAAGATACGGACTCGCAGGACTAGAGTGCTGCTGGGGCATTCCCGGGACCCTCGGTGGGGCAATTGCGGGAAACGCAGGCATGGGCGATGCCAGCATCTGCTCGTTGTTGAAAAAGGTAGAAGGCCTGACGTGGCAGGCAGAACGGGTTACTCTAACGAGCGAGGAGTTCAGTTTTGGCTACCGCCGGTGCTCGCTGTCGCAGTACATACTCACGCGGGCGACGCTTACGCTCCACAGCCTTGATCCCGAGGAGCAAAAAAAACTTCTGGCGATGTATCGCACTCGGCGGCGGAATCAACCTACCGGCGTGCGTTCGTCAGGATGCATCTTCAAGAATCCTGGGGGTGATTATGCCGGACGCCTGATTGAACGAGCAGGCTTGAAAGGAACAACCATTGGCGATGCAATGGTATCGCCTATGCATGCCAATTATGTTGTAAATCGAGGTCGCGCCAGGGCCGCCGATATCCTGGCACTGATTCAGCTGATCCGCAAGCGAGTCAACGAGCAGTTTGGCATAACCCTTGAGCTGGAGGTGAAAATTATCTCCGCGGCAGGACATGACTTGTCGCTGCAATAACTGAAGACATACGGCAGTTCCTCCACAACCTATCTATCGTATTGTATAGACGCCCTTCAACGTGCTGCGCACACACGTTAGGGGCATACGCAGATCGCAATTAATGCTCAAAAGGAGTAGAACAGTGGGTGCACGATCCAAACGAAACATGACCAAATACCTGTCGAAGCAGAAAATCAAGGTACGTCGGACACGAGGCCGCAGACCCTTTCCTGATCGTGTCAGGCAGTTCTTTTTAACAGCAGCAAAAGTATGCCTTGCTTGCTGTCTTCTGACTGCCGTCATTATTTCCGCCAAGACCATCCACCATTTTCTATTTAAATCCACCTATTTTCAGCTAAACAATCTCTTCGTTAAGGGCGTCTCGCCTCAACTTGCTAAAGAGATCAAGGCTGCGTCGGATCTCGACATCGACTCCAGGCTAAATCTCCTGACCATTAGCACGGAACGGATCAGACGACGCGTTGCAAGCCATCCAAAGATAAAATACGTACGTGTCGTGAAGAAGTATCCCTCCAGTGTGATCATCCGTGCTCTCGAGCGCGAACCTGTAGCCATTGTAAATAGCCAACGGATGTATTTGGTTGATATCGAAGCCGTCGCGATTGACATGCTCGACCAGAAAAACCAGAGTACCGGCGCTTTCCCTTTCATTACCGGAGTCCCAGCCTCGCGTATCCAGCTCGGTCAACCAATTGATCTGGATGCCGTGTTGCGAAGCATTGATTTGATCGTGAACTTGCAGGCAAAGAATCCAAATCTTTATAAGCAGCTTGCAGAAGTGCACATTACCGATAAGAACGAGATTACAGCATATTTAAAAGGGGGCGTGGAGATCCGGTTTGGCAATACTCCACCGGTGGAAAAGCTGCCTGCCCTGGAAACATTTGCAAAAAAGATGAGAACACTCAAGAAGCTCCATTACGCAGACTTTCGCTTTGGGAATCAAATCTACTATGTCATGAAATAGCGAGCCGGAGCCGGGCGCAATGTATTGAGGCCGCGTCGCAACCTCAAGGTTACTACAAGACGCTGCACATCTGTTAGCCAGTTCCTGCTCTTGAGTAGCTGCAAATCCGAGAGATCACAAGGCCAATGCGCCTCACACGCAGACAGAAGATCATTACAGGCCTCGACATGGGCACGACCAAGATTTGTGCCATCATCGGG
Source organism: Candidatus Sumerlaeota bacterium (assembly GCA_030613245.1). Classification (GTDB taxonomy): domain Bacteria; phylum Sumerlaeota; class Sumerlaeia; order MWCT01; family JAUWMI01; genus JAUWMI01. The sequence continues at coordinate 5,278 of JAUWMI010000017.1, read as the reverse complement.
CAAAGTGATGAGAACGACCAGCTTTCCGTCCTTGGTGTCGGGTCCAATCCATCACACGGTCTGCGCAAGGGCATTGTGGTGAGCATTGACGAGACCATAGACTCAGTCCAGCGAGCGGTGAGTAAAGCCGAACAAATGGCCAACACAGAGGTACGAGATGTGTTTGTCGGCATCACTGGAGGCCATCTTACCAGTCTGAACACTCGCGCCATGGTTGAGGTGGCCAGTCCAATCCGTGGAGTGAGGCGAGCTGACATTGCCCGAGTGCTCAACAAAGCCAAATCTATCGCCATCCCTCTCGATCGCGACATAATAAAATGGGTGAAGCAGACTTATCTGTGCGACGACGAACCATGCTATCTAGATCCCCTGGGCAAGGCATGCTCCAGGCTCGAGCTTAAGCTGCACATCGTCACCGGTGCAATTAATGCGACCCAGAACATTGTACGATGTGTGAACATGGCAGGCTTTCGCACCGCAGATGTCCTGCCAGAATCAATGGCGTCCTCACTGGCCACCATAGACAACAATGAGAAGGATCTCGGCGTCATCCTGATGGATATTGGAGGCGGAACAATGGATATTGCTGTCTTCACAAACGGGTCCATCCAGTTCACCAGCGTCGTGCCCTACGGTGGCGATAATATCACCAACGACATTGCCATCGGTCTGCGTGTCTCTCATTATGATGCAGAGAACATTAAGAAGAAATACGGCCATGCAATGGCCTCTGCGGTCTGTCCTGACGAGACCTTCGACATTCAGCGCGTGCTTAATCAAAAGCGTGAGCGTGTGAAGAAACGCTTCCTGTGCGAAATTATCCAGGCTCGCCTGGAAGAAATCCTCCTGATGGCGAAGGAAAGGATAGACGCCACACCGTACCGCGACAAAGTATTTGCCGGGATTGTACTGACCGGTGGTACAGCATTACTCAATGGCATCGTCGAGTTAACAGAAAAGATCTTCGATCTCCCGGTCAAGGTGGGCGTACCACAAGGATTGAAAGGTCTGTCGGGTGTGGTGTCGAGCCCGATCTACTCAACCGGCATTGGTATGGTACTCTGGGGGCTCAATCCAGAAAGCTCGGCTTATACGAATCATCGTACACTTCCCTGGCTGTTCCTCAACTTCACACGACGGATTATTCCTGATGTTTATGCTTAAGCTTACCGTGGAACCGCAGAACAAAGGCACGAAACGGATCACCATATATGAGAAGAGAAAGGAGGGGGCAGCACAAGAATCAATTCCTAGCAGGTTGTTTCATTATCAGATAGCGTGAGAAAGCGGTCCTGGCCGCCGAAGCGGCTATGCCCGAATTCGCCGAGTGGCGGACACGCTTTATATACCCGCCCCAAAGAATGCGGCATAGTTGCGGATGATATTTGAATAAGGAGGAAGAGACATGGGTCACAAGGGAAATGCAGAAGAGCAGAAGTTCCAGTTCGAATCAGAAAATCCTTCTATCGCAAAGATCAAAGTGATTGGGATTGGAGGCGCAGGAAGCAACGCAGTGGATGGAATGTGCGAACATGGCCTGGGGAATGTTCAGTTCTACGTCTTGAACACTGATCTTCAGGCTTTGCAAATGGCCAAATGTTCCAACAAAATCCAGATCGGTGAAGACATCACGGCTGGCCTGGGTACAGGCGGCGATCCGGTCATTGGCGAAAAAGCCGCTCTCAGCGCAAAAGAGATCATTGCTGACATTCTTAAGGACACTGACATGCTGTTTGTCACAGCTGGCATGGGAGGCGGTACCGGCACGGGATCCTCACCCGTAGTGGCCGAAATTGCTAAAGAAATGGGGGCTCTGACAGTGGCGGTCGTAACGCGGCCCTTTCGGTTCGAAGGCCCACAACGCATACGCAAGGCCGAGCAGGGAATCGAGCGACTGCGAGAGGTTTCGGATACGGTCATTGTCATTTCCAATGAGCGCCTGCTTGAGGTCGTTGGCCCTACGGCTACCCTGGTGGATGCATTCACGATGGCCAATAACGTACTGGCACAAGGTGTGCGCAGCATCTCTGATCTGATCTCTGTTCCAGGCCTAATTAACGTTGACTTTGCCGACCTCAAGGCAGTTATGGGCGAGACCGGCGGCGCCGTAATGGGCGTCGGAATTGGAAAGGGCGAAAATCGCGCCAGCGAAGCAGTTCGCAAAGCCTGTTCCAACCCACTTCTCGATAAGATTGTCATTGATGGCGCCAAAGGAATTCTCATCTGCATTGCCGGCGGCAATGACATGCGACTCAATGAAATCAACGAGGCGACCACCTTGGTCTACGAAGCTGCTGATCCTGATGCCAATATTATCTTTGGCGCGGTAACTGATCCCAATTTGAAAGATGAACTCAAGGTGACGATCATCGCAACGGGATTCTTTGATGAGGCAAGACAAATCCAACCGGTAATTGAAGAGAAAAGGATCCCCTCGTCTCCCACCGCACCGGTCATAGTGCCAGGCGATCCCGACCGGCGGCAGAAGGTAGAACCGGCACGTGCCAGCGGCGGACATGAAATGCGAAAAGCCACTGTCGAGCCGACCGCTGCCCGGGCTAATCCCAAATCTGCAAAAACGCGACAGCACAACGTCCTGGAATTCAACAAGCCCGACAATCCCCTACGCCAGGACTTTACCTCTGCATCGCAGACCGACCAGGCGTCTTCTGACACACATGGCGGTGGCGATCATGATCTTTCTGCAATGGCGAAACAGCCAGACGCTAGTCGCGAGAGGGATCTGGAGACACCGGCTTTTATGCGCCGACGAAAAAGCCTGTTTGATTAGGCGAAATCGAACAGTTTTGTATGCGCACTGCGTTAGATACGAGAACCTTGTAGGAGTCGATCTGGCGGCGTAATAGCCGAGGCCCTGTTGCACACTGCTGTTGATTCCATTCTCGGTAAACAACAGCAGGCATATACAATGAGACGGTTCCCTCTCTTGACCCGGAGAGCACTTTTGACGCACTGTTCGTAGTCTGTCTATTCCTTCATAAATAGCCATTTTTAAAGAAAAATTTGGGGGGAAAGCACGAGGGGCGAGAATTCTCAAAGGGCTCCCTTGGAAGAATTAGAAAACTCTCGTAAGAAAAACGGGCGGCGTTGGAGAAACCTCCGACGCCCTTTTCATATCTCTGCCGGGATTGAAACGCCTATGGAATGGTAGGAATACCCATCGCCTCAATCAGACACTCGTCAAGAAAGAGTGTGGAGCCAACTACGTGATTCGGAACAAAGCTCAGCAGGTCGAATGCCGCAACAAGGCCATTAAAGGTGCTCGCTGCAGTGTAATGGCTGGTACAGCATTATATCAGCTCTCCACCACAGGGCAGCGCGTCGATAAGGATATTTGTTGGCTCAGAATCCACCAGACCCGCCTTTTCTTTGTTTGACACCACCCCGACCGTCCTTCTATATAGCAGTGTGCGTGGCTTAAAAAGGCGCTTCCCCATACAATACGCCTGAGATTGAAGCCGCACGGCGAGTTACACATTGCCTTCACCCGAGGCTCTTTCAACTATGGAGATTACTGCTTGCGCATACGCCAGGGCTGGGCTCCTGGGTAATCCTTCTGACGCCTACCATGGAAAGACGATTTCATTCACGTTTAAGAACTTCGCAGCCACCGTGACCCTCCGAACATCCACGGAGTTCGCTATTCATCCTCCTGGCGGCGATCCTATTCTTTTCCCTTCACTGGACCGGTTTGTCCAGGAGGGCCACTCCCATCCGGCCTACCCTTCAATTCGCTCAATTGGCGGAACTATTCGCCATTTCCTGGCTTACTGCCAGCGTCACCAGATTGCCTTCATTCCCCGCAATTTCGATTTGCGCTTTCAGACTACCATTCCCCGGCAGGTAGGGCTCGCAGGCTCCAGTGCACTGGTGACCGCAACCCTCAGGGCACTTATGCGATTCTTTGACGTTTCGATCCCGTTGCCAGTGCAGCCAATGTTGAATGTGCAGGTTGAGACGGAGTTTCTCGACATTCCAGCGGGATTACAGGACAGTGTGGCCCAGGTCTACGAGGGTATCGTATATATGGATTTTGATGCTCGGCATTTCAAAGAACATGGCCACGGCTACTACGAGCAGTTGCACCTCCCGACTCTGCCCAATATCTACGTCGCATATAATCCGCGCTTGCAGGAAGACTCAGCCATTCCGCTTCGGCAGCTGCGTGCCGCATACGACCGCGGAGATCGAGATACGATTGCCGCTATGCAGCATTTTGCCGCCATTGCTGAAGAAGGAAAAGCGTGCTTGCTGACACAGCAGTGGGATCGTCTTGACGAGCTGATCAACGAGAATTTCGATCTGCGGTCGCAAGTCTACCCAATAAGTGCCAGTAATCACGAGCTTATCGCCACAGCACGCGCTGCAGGTGCAAGCGCCAAGTTTACGGGGTCTGGTGGGGCAATCGTGGGTTTGTATCCGGACGAAGCTGCGTTTCAGGCGTTATCCACAGCATTGGCTCGCATCGGTGCTATCACCCTGAAGCCTATCATTACCTGAGGATCACCTATGATCATTAAGGCCGTTATTCCAGCTGCAGGCTATGGCACACGGTTCTTGCCTGTCACGAAATCGGTCCCAAAGGAATTACTTCCAATACTTGATACACCGGTCATCCACCTGGTGATGGCTGAGGCACAGGAGGCCGGGCTCAAGCAGATCGTAATTGTCATCAGCCCTGGAAAAGAAATTCTGAAGCGGTACTTTGCTCCAAACCGCACGTTGCGCCAGGCAGCTAAGCGAAAGCACGACACCGCAGCGCTGAAGAAGTTACAGGCCATTGATCGCCTGCCCCGGCCGCGATTTCTCACGCAGAAAGTGCCTCGAGGGCTGGGCGACGCCCTGCTGTGTGCGAGCGGATTTGTAGGAAACCGCCCTGTTGCCATGTTGCTCGGCGATACCGCGATCCACGCAACACCGCCCTGCATCGCACAGCTCATAAAAATCTACCGCCAACGCCGAAAAAGTGTACTGGCTGTTGAGGAGGTCCCGGCCGCACAGGTGGACAAGTATGGAATAGTCACAGGACGAAAAATCGCTAAAGACCTTTATAGGGTTGAGGAAATCGTTGAAAAACCTTCTCCTGCAGTTGCACCATCACGCTTGGCAATCGCCAGTCGTTACGTCCTCACCTCCGCGATCTTTAGCCATCTCCGAGCACTGCAGGATCGCGTCGAGGGAGAATTGCTGATGATTTCCGCGCTCCAGCAACTGTCAAATAATGAAGGACTACTCGCCTACATATTCCTAGGGACCC
>JAUWMI010000012.1 GCA_030613245.1 Candidatus Sumerlaeota bacterium | reverse complement strand
ACCGCTTTAACGGCAGAAACTCAGTTTCAAGGCGAAAAGCTTTACAAGGCAATCACTGATTTGTGCGTTGCCAATGGTATCGGTTTTCGGGTGGAGTATAACAAAATAAGCTCAGAAATTCGTTTTAAGCTATATGCTGGTGTTGATCGGAGCTTTGATCAAACGGTCAACTCCTGCGTCGCCTTCACCTCCGATCTAAATAATCTGATCAGTGCGGATTATATCGAGAGCAGTCGACCAGAAAGGAACAGTTGTTTAGTCGCTGGTGAATCTGGCATAGGAAATGTACGGACGACAGTAGAAGTTGGTGGCGGTGTTGGAGTGGGCGTTGGCGTCGCTGTCGGCGTTGGTGTGGGTGTTGGTGTTGCTGTTGGTGTAGGAGTAGGTGTTGGCGATGGGCTTGGTGACGGAGTGGGTGTGGGTGTAGGAGTAGGTGTCGGCACCGGAGCAGCTGTGACAATCGATGAAAGGATATTCGCTGCGTATTCCATTATCAGATCAATGTCATGGTCACGGTCTTCCGCGGTGCTGCTTGACTCCGTGATATGGGTGATACGGAACTGATTTGGAGTCTGGGATGCGGCGTTACTGGCCAATTCCGCTACCACGAAATACGTTCTTGGCGTTCCATAGGCCACCTGTACATTCGGGTCGCCGTCCGAGAACGCCGCCGTTTGTACGCCGTTGTTCAAAACAAGCGTGCTTACAGTAGTGGTCAGCGTGTCGGAACCGCTTTCGAACGTGCCCGAGCCGTCATCAAGGTAAATGTGCAAGTTGTTGATGATCGCATTGGCCTCGGCGCTGGTCAATGGATCGCCCGCGCTCTCCTCGAACAGCAGATCCAGCGTGGCCAGTTCCATATCCGTATCGTCGGTGCGTCCGCTGTGGGTGGTGATAATCTTCAGGACATCGTCCATTTCACCGTCTGTAATAGTCGCGGGTGCGGAGTCTGTCGTTGGCAACTTAAATTGCCCGCCCTTGTTCTCCCACCAGCTGATGTCATCGGCAATGGATGCCGCTCCAAGGATGTCCAGGTCGGCATCGCCATCCAAGTCTGCCACATACATGGCCCATGCTCCGTCGAAATCCCCCTCCACGGTGTGCTCTGTCCAGACCGTACCGGCGCCATCCGCGTTCTCCCACCAGGTGATGTCATTGGCATCATAAGCCGCTCCGACTATATCCATGTCACCGTCGCCATCCATGTCCGCTCCATATACGCTATTCGCGCTGAGGAAATCGCCCTCCACGGTGTGCTCCGTCCAGGACGTACCAACATCATTAGTGTTCTCCCACCAGGTAATGTCATCGTCAATTGAAGCCGCACCGAGGACGTCCAGGTCGCCGTCGCCGTCCACGTCCACTGCATACACAGAATTTGCTCCATCGAAATTTGCATCCACGATGTGCTCCGTCCAAGACGTACCAATATCATTCGTGTTCTCCCACCAGGTAATGTCGTCGTCATTGTAAGCGGCGCCGAGGACGTCCATGTCGCCGTCGGCATCCACGTCCGCCGCATACACAGAATGCGCTCCATTGAAACTCGCATCCACGTTGTGCTCCGTCCATGCCGTGCCTGCGACATTCGTGTTTTCCCACCAGGTAATGTCATCGTCAATTGAAGCCGCACCGAGTACGTCCAGGTCGCCGTCGCCATCCAGATCCGCTGCATACACGGAATAGGCTCCGTTGAAATTTTCACCTACGGTGTGCTCTGTCCAGGACGTACCAATATCATTCGTGTTCTCCCACCAGGTGATGTCATTCGCATCATAAGCAGCGGCAAGGATGTCCAGATCGCCATCGCCATCTACATCCGCCGCGTATACGCTAGTTGCCCCGGCGAAATCCCCGTCCACGGTGTGTTCCGCCCAGGCTGTGCCGTCACCATTCGTGTTTTCCCACCAGGTGATCTCATCGGTATCTCCAGCCGCGCCGAGCACGTCCAGGTCTCCATCGCCATCTATGTCCGCCGCATAAACGGAAGACGCACCGTCAAATGCCCCGTCCACTGTATTGCCCTCGCTGAAGGGGATCTCACGAGCTCCCGCCCACTGCGCTGGAAAGGCTAACATCAGAAGACCGAGAATGGCGAACGTGAAACTTCTCCTCAAACCGGCAAATTTCTTCCCACTGATAACGCTACAGATTCGCAATCTAATAAATGACGTGATTGGAGAAGCCGATGCGAGATCACAGACTTGAAAAATCGATTCCGCCGGAATCTTATCGGCGGAGGAAGCTTTGGCGAGTTCCTGATCAACGAGAGGAATGGACGTTGTCTCGCTGTCCGGGGAACTAAGAATGACTGATTTCGATCCCAATACGGTATTCCTCATGTCAACCTCCGAGTCAAACAAGAGAAGTGCTTTCCCTAGCTGAATTTGGTTATTCTACTCAAGCGTTTGCTCTTTGATGCGCCTACCATTGATAAAAACGCCGTTCAGACTCTTCTTGTCACGGATAATGCAGCGCTGATTCTTTTGACCATGATGGCGTGGAAACGGGAAACACTTGGGTCGAGCAACTGGATGGTATTGGATATGTCGCGGCCGATAGTCGTGATGTGGTCCAGCAGGTACTGGGCTCTTATATTGTATCCTTTTATAACTTGGAGCAATGGCATAACCCTACAGTCTCAGGAGAATCTGACGATACGCTTTGATGTGACTCAAACCACCAGCATCTATTCATGTTTGTCCACGCTCACGTCTGGTTCAAAGATCAAGCGAGTTGTCTGCTAAAACGTGAAGGTTGTCATTGAGCAAATGCTCAACTCGTTTAGAACTTGTGGAATACATAATTCGCCCCATGATTGGCATTTAAAAAAGGCAATAATCAGACTAGTAGGAGAAGGAATGCAAATTTTACCCAAATCTTGGGAGAATTATTCCGATTGACGGCTATAGTATTGATTTTACAGTTGTTAACTTTCCTAGTTTTTTGTTCAAAGAAAAAGGCCTAAACAGGCTTTTCTACATTTTGAGACTGTAGAAAAGGTTGTTTGTAAGAGCCATTCACAAAGCTGACCCATTTTGGTGCAGTGCACATCGTTCTTGTGCCTCTTCATACTAAATCTCGAAATTATATACTGGCAGGATTAATTGTCAAACAAAATCTTGTGTCTTCTCATTAAAATTAGGCTGGCATTCGCCCTGCTGGGGAGAAGTGAACAATCTGAATGTTCTCTGAGAGGAAAAGGGGAAGAATTGTGCTTAAACAGTCTGGTCCAAATTAAAGCAGAGTGCGGCGCGCTTGTACCTGCAATAAGGTTTGACAAACTATGACTAAATTTTGAACAAATCGCAGAGTCGTACTATTTCAGCACGGTCATATGGCGGGGCGAATGGGTGAGGAGTTCATAGCCGGTCTTAGTAACAAGTACAAGGTCTTCGATCCGAATACCGCCTTGAACAAGAAGAGGCTATTTCTTGCTTTGAATTTTCAGTTTTACCTTTACTGGTTTGTTCCCCTCGCCAGCTGCCTGGATGTTCTTGAACACCCCAAAGCCAGGGCGGCTACGGAGTTTCTTTGCAGATGCTTCAAACACTAGATTTATAATCGGCCCATCGCCGGAAGCAATCAGTTCTCCTCCTATGGATACCAAGATTACTCTGACCTCCTGACCTATCTGATTGAAGTCCACATGAAACCCTTCAAGGCCTTCGGCGAGTGTAATTGCTCGCAAAGTTAAACCTTTAGGAATGTGGGACAGTTGGAAATAGAGTCCCTTCACTGCCTCTTTATTACTCAGCTCAACAGGGATGCTCAAAGTATTTGTCTCATTTTCAATGATTAGTTCCTCTGTCTCACCTGGCTCTTCAGATTCTGCTTCTGGCGCAACAGTTCCTCCAGCACATGTACATGCTGTCTTGCCCAGGATACAGTCAATCAGCGCCAGAATATCAAACAGGTCAATATCAGTGTCACCGTCCATATCTCCTGCCCAGAGCTCGTAAGCCGTTGGTGGAGGCGGCTTGGAAAGCACGATATCAATCTCACGCAGGACGTCAAACAGGTCACAATCTCCGTCGCCATCCAGATCTCCCTTGAGTCCCACGGTGAATGTCCCATCAACTGGTATTACCGGCAGAGGATCATTGTTCTCATCCGCTACGTTATAGGCGGTGAGTTGCATATCAATCTCTGTGCCTGGCGTAGCGCCGGCATCCACATCGTAATACAGGGTTAAGATTGGCCCAGTGCCCGGAGCGATGAGATCTTCAGTGAGGGAGACCATAAGCACCTCCACACAGCCACCGCTGACTTCATTGGCAGCCACTATGAATCCTGAGGCTCGGGTGGGATCTGGATCCGGAGTCCGACTCCCAAGAGTTAACAAGTCCGGGATATCGCACAGAGTTAACTGCACATCCTTTACATTCATGGTGTTGTCCAGGCTGATCTGGACAGGGACATTCGTTGCACCCGGGGCACCTGAGCTATTCTCTACAATAAGCACAACTGGCGTTACAGTCGGCGTTGGAGTCGGAGTTGGAGTAGCTGTTGGGGTGGCCGTCGGAGTAGGTGTCGGTGTAGGAGTGAGGGTTGGGGTCGGCGTTGGACTTGCAGTAGGCGTAGGTGTAGAAGTGGGTGATGGAGTCGGACTTGGCGTCGGTGTAGGACTAGGTGATGCTGTCGGAGTAGCTGTGGGCGTAGGGGTTGGTGTCGGCGTTGGCCCAGCATGGTCAATACCGCCAATTAGTTCATACGCGGCACTAGTTGCCCTGCCAACCGCCGGCTCGCCCGTAGCATCCCATGCATTATAGTCAGTGGAATTCCGCTCCCTACCTGCTGAATCAATTCCCTCAGCTGTCAATTTATAATTCAAGCTACTGCGTGCAAACCCAAAATTACAAAGCATGACTAGAGCGATAACTGCAATAATCGGCAAATGCTTTCTTATGGTCATTCCTACTGAGTTCCTGTTATGGCTTTTATTACGCATCATTATTCGCACCCTTGCTGCATGGCGCTCCATAAGCACTCTTAAGTTGCGTTACAGGAAAATAATGCAATGGCGGTGCACCAATATGGCGCAAGTAACCATCTGCACCAATTGAATATCGTGGAGGTTCCTGGAGTACTTGACGTTTCTCCATCCCTCTTTGGCTAGTAGTCTGAAGATTTCCCAATAGTTGCCTGATCTCCTGCGAAACAGAATTCGTTTGAGCATATGTCACGGAAGCTGACAGCATTCCAAGCAGAACGCCACACAGGAACAATTGAAGGATTAAGATTCCAATGATTTGTTTAATCTTCGACATAATTTAATAACTTTTGCGGAACTGAAATCTGCACTTATTTCTCTTACTGTATCACTGCATTTTTCCCCTTAAGGGTGAGTGGCCGGTCAATTACAAGACTGCTGCCGGAAAATGTATTAGTGGAACCGGCCTCGAATATAAGTGTGCCACCGTTGGGGACAGAGCCAAGTGCTTCGTCGATATCCCTGTGTGGATTATCAGGAGATCCGTCCCCAGGGCTGGTATTACCCACAAATCTTACTACATTTAGTGGCGCAAGGCCGGTAATATGATCCTGCAGCTCTGAGTACGTCACACTGTCTAAGGAGTACCATTCATTTATAGCACCATTTCCAAAGTTCATGTAGAATTGCCGGTTCGGGTCAGTCCCCTTGTTGTAGCCCAGTGTAACCCACTCGTGGCATCCCCCAGTCGGCCTGCAGCCTCCAAGCAAGACAGGGCGTAACCACTGGATTTCCTCTGTCAACAAGTTTATAGAATTTGCATTCTTATTTTGCACGATAGCATCTTGGTCGTAGCGAAAGTTGTTTTCCATAGCGTTCACAGCAGCCCCGCTGCCAGAAGTGGAGACACCGATTCCATAGTTCATATTAACAGCAACACCTGCATGATGGTTCAGCTTTGCTACCTCGGGGTCTCCATCATCCGATGGGTCTGTGTGGGTGTCCTGCATAACACTCCAATTGTAGTTTGTCGCACCGAAATTAGCAGGATAGTTCGTTGATGCAGATGTGAGTCTGTTCCAGAGATTTTCGAGTGCTACCCGATAGTCATTGTCACTGCTAAGATTTCTCGCTGCATTGTATTTACTCCCGTCCCAGTAGCCATTCATTCGCAGTCTTCCTCCGTTTGCAGCAGTCCATTCGAGACGTCCAACCCAATGGCTGGGAGGGGTAATGTTGGGGTCTGTAGCCAATGGCTCTTCATCCCAAGTATTTCTCCACCTGTAGTTGTACGTTATAGAATTGCTGCCTACGCCTGTATTAGGCCATCTCCAGTAGTACATCGTCTGGGCCATAGCAGTGGCTACACAGCCGACAAGTGTGTGCTCATCCGGTGGGGTTAGGAGCGGGCATTGGTCGTTATATGGCGAAGACTGGTGCCAGTGTGAAGTAAAATCGAGGGTCATCAAATTGGGTTCAGCTTTTGCAGTAAGAGCTTCCAGCCCCTCCATCCTCATAGGAGCACGGCCGGCTATGAGCTTCTGCCAGAATGAGGCTCTCTCCGCCAGGGCCTCCTGATACTCTTGCATTATTGGGAGGTATTCTCTTGATGCTTTTCTCAGTCCTTTTGTCCTTTCTGCGATTTCCCAGAGGACGTATTGATAGTTCGGATCTTCGGGGTCATACGTTCTCTGCGGACTGTAAAGATAGACAGGGAGAACCAGATTGTCTGCCCCTGTAAGACAAAAACCGCCGCCCTGAAGATGGGCAATGTAGGCAACTGTTTCTCCATAAACTATATAAGGCTCCATTATCTCGATAACGGCATCAGGCTTTGCATCTGCTGTTACAGATCGAACCCATGTTTGAACAGCAGCTTGTACTTCTTGCTCTGTCAGCTCACTTGCCTGTACTGCAAAAGGGATCAGAATCAGGCATGAAAATGATATTAGTCTGAAAATCCAGCTTGCTCTTGAGGCTCTATTTATAATCTGTTTCATTATTACACCTCCATCGTCCTAATTACTGTAATGTCACAAGAACCAGCACAAGATCCTTGCCTTTGTCCAACGAAGACATTGCCTTGCCAATGATTGCACCCTGGCTTTTTGTGTAATCAGTTACCTTCATGGCGTGCCCCGGAGTATCAGAAGTCGTAAGCAGGTCACCGGGCTCGATAGCCCCGTATGAGGCATCGACCAATGCATAGACTCGGCCGGTGAGCGCCACAGGGTTGATCCCGTCAGCCTTTGAGCCTTTCTGTCCCATTAACATTCCCGGCTGAACACCGCCTGCACCGCTTATGATGCCGGCAACTTTGCGATCATGGGCCTTACTACTAACCACCAGATCTCCAGGACTTTCAGGGTCAATACTTACGACCATTCCGGGAGTCGGTGCTAAGTCCGGTTTATTTGCGTTAACTTCAAATTGCTCCGACAGATCCGAACCACCGGTGATTTCTAAGACGCCGGTAATGGTGCGAGCCGATATTTGAACATTACCGTTTTCGTATATTATAAGTCCGTTATTGGCCGGGCTTGGTGAAGAGGAAGAACTCGTCAACAAACGAATCCCCCCGGAGTCAAAGATTATTTCTCGCCGGTGTCCGCCAGTAGCAGGATATGCTATAACTCCAGGCCAGCCTCCCGGCGTAGTGATATAGATATTGCCGTTCACATCAAAGCGGCTTGCACCAGCTACGTGTAGCTTCTGTTGGGGGCTACTGGTACCGATGCCGACGTTGCCACTGTCTGTAATTGTCATATGGGGATTCGGGCCCAGCGCTTCTCCACCAGTTAGCCTCAAACTCCCATCGTCAAGCATGCCGATTCCTGCCCAATTAGTAGAGGATGGGTAATTGGCTCCGAACCATAAGGATATGTCTGTGCCTGAATCTGTAATCCATTGCCTTGTTCCTGCTATATGTAATTTCCTTTCCGGAAATGCGGTTCCGATACCGACATTGCCGTTGTTTAAGATGGTCATTTTTTCGGTGTTGTTAGTATAAATTGTTATTCGACCCAAATCACATCCCAATCCATAAAAATCACTAACTCCATCCCATAAGGCTAATTTTTTTGGATTAAGATCCGTTCCAAGAGATAGTTTGACCTGAGGACTTGTGGTTCGGATGCCAACGTTGCCCGCATTGTCCACGTAGACAGCATCGGTCGGGCTTCCGTCGGCGGCATCGAGAGATGAATGGGAGTGGACAGCCACAGCAAAATCCGTGGAATCCTGGCCGTCAAGCTGCTGCGCATCATCTGCTTTATAACTATACGGCGTGCTTATTAGCCTGCTATCAGGGCTGAGTAATTGCGAGCCATTTACTCCATCATCAAACCAAATCCGCAAATACCTCTCTGGGGCATCAAATACAGCAGGGGGGATTTCCTGAGTCATGTTGGCCAGGCTGGTGTCGCCCAATTGTACACTGAATCTACCTTTGGAAACGGATAGGGAAACAGCACTGGTAGGTTCACTCCCTCCGACACTGGTGCCATTATTGGACCAGTAAGTCACATTTCCAGCTGCGTTTACGACAGCAAACTTAAAATATCCTGTCCCATCAAAGGGGTTGCCATTCACAGCTACTATTCCCTGATAATTAATCATATGCGGAATATCAGCATATATGTACCCTGCCAGTATCATGAGTCCACAAACGCATAGCCAAAACATAACCCTCTTAGTAACCATTTTACCTACCTCCTGTTTGTTTTTTCTAATCTAACGCAACAGTGCATTTGTCTTGCTGTTGCCGCTAACGGCCAAATTACTTACGTCTCACATGGCAAGCAGAATATTCCTGTGTAAGATTTACTATTCTATCATCTGCTCATTGTATGTCAAGAAAGAAGCTAATCTTTCTTAGGCAATACTAGAGTTGAAGCAAAGGGAAATGGGCAAACTGTGAGGTGGGGTAGTGCTATTTCAGCACAGTCAGATCACGGGGCGAATGGGTGAGGAGTTCATATCCGGTCTTAGTAACAAGCACCAGGTCTTCGATACGGATACCACCTTTGCCCGTAATGTAGATTCCCGGTTCAACGGTGACCACCATGCCGGGCTCCAGGACGTCACGACTCTGGGGATTCAGGGTAGGCGGTTCGTGGATACTGAGGCCGACGCCATGGCCGAGACCGTGACCGAAGTATTTGCCGTAGCCGTGGCGCTCGATGAAACGGCGGGCGATGGCGTCAATTTCACACGCAGCCATGCCGGGTCGAATTGCGTCGATGGCTCGTGACTGTGCCTCGCGCACAATGCGATACAGCTTCTGCAGACTGCGGCTCGCGCTCTGAACAAAGACTGTACGGGTCAGGTCTGAGCAGTATCCCTGGCTTACTGCACCAAGGTCAATGATGACCGGATCGCCGCGCCGCATCTTCCGGCGTGACGTTTCAGCATGAGGCCAAGCTGCATGAGCACCGCTGGCAATAATGGGAGGGAAGGCTTCGCCATCGGAGCCAAGATGCTCCAGCCTGCGACGCAGACCGAGCGCAAGCTCCTGCTCTGTGGTTCCCGGGCAAATTCGCTTAAGTAGCCATTGCAAAGCCCTCTCTGCAATGTGGGCACTTGTTTTTATATGTCGAAGCTCTGTGGCGCCCTTTTTTATGCGAAGCTGCGTCAAAATTGCCGTACACTCGCGCATGCGCGCAGGCTTCAGGATCCGCCTCAAGCGCACGTATTCTTTGTAAGAGATAGTCTCTTCAAAGCCGATTGTTGACAGGTGGCGTGCCTGAAAAAATCGCGACAGCCAGCGCTCCGGGTTACGCAACGGTTGGCGAAGGATTCGCAGACCGCGAAGTTCCTGCCGAGCCCGCTCAACATAGCGAGAATCAGTGATGAAATATGTATGATTACGGGTGAGTACCAAGAGCGATGATGTTCCCGTGAAGCCCGTAAGGTAACGGGTATTGTAGCGGTCCATGACCACGAATGCATCGAGCCTGCGTTCAGCCAGGTGAGCCTGGACGCGTTTGAGACGAGAATTGTGAAAGGTTTTCATCAAGATTCTTCCGCACGTGCTGTAGGTCAGCCCAAACCTGTGGCAGCTATAGGCGCTAGCGTAAGTGCGTAGGGACAGATTAAAATCTGTCCCTACTATGGAGCCAGAAGATTCTCCTTCCGGATCCTATGCCTATTTGAATTCCTGCAGGACATACGTAGTTTGATACGTCTTGCCCCGGCGGAGGTATTTCAGTGCGATCTTTGCTCCCACATGCATCGTGACAATGTAGGTGATCAGGTCATTGCGAGTGCGAATTTTCTTTTCGTTTGCCTGAATAATAATATCGCCAACCCTGAGGCCGGCCTTTTCAGCCGGACCGCCTTTCTTCATTGATTGGATGAGCGCACCCTCGGTTGATGGTGCTTCCAGGGTTTTTGCCAAATAGGGCGAAAGGTTGATACATTCAAAATCAAGCCACAGCGGGCGGACCTTTCCATACGTCATGATCTCTTTGGCTACGGCTCTTGCTTTATTAATCGGAGTCGCAAAGCCAATGCCGTGGGAGGCACCGGTGCGGCTCACGATAAACGTATTAATTCCCACGACTTCGCCGAGCACGTTCACAAGAGGCCCCCCGCTGTTGCCCGGGTTGATAGCCGCATCGGTCTGAATCATGTCCTGATAAATGTGCGAGCTGCCTGGGGATGGCTTAAACGATCGTCTCAGGGCACTGACCACGCCGACCGTAACCGTCGGGTGCGGATCCTCAAGGACGTTGCCGAATGGATTGCCGATCGCCATAACCCATTCGCCGATGATAAGACGATCAGAGTCGCCCATTTTAGCCGAGGGGAAATCGCTGCCTTCGACTTTAATGAGCGCAATGTCCACTATGCCGTCTGCATCGAGGATGCGTCCTTTCAGTTCGCGTCCATCCACAAGGGTGACGAGAATCTCATGTGCCCCTTCCACTACGTGATAATTCGTGAGAATATAGCCATTGCTGTTAATAATGACTCCAGAGCCAAGGAACGGACGTTTCCGCGTGTAGGGATGGATTACGAATGGCGAAAAGAAGTCGTCAAAAAATGGATTAAACTCTCGAACGTAGCCCTTTTCGAGGATACCAATAGATACGACAGCGGGGCTAACTTTGCGGGCTGCCTCGACGATAATGCTTTCGCGCGATGGGTCTCTGCCGGGGGAGGCTGCCTGTGCAGCTGCGGCGAACAGAGTATCCGGTTGGGACGGCTGGGTCTCAGCTTGCTGCGGCTGACTTGCCAGCAAGACCAGGACGATAGCGATCAGCAACACATTGATGCCTATCAGGGCCAGAATGGTCGCTCGTGTTACCCTGTTCATACGTGTTCACATCCCTTCAGAATGTAGGGACAGATTATAGTCCCTACTTTGGATCGGTTCGCAGAATGCCAAGGGAAAGAAGTCGTGGCGCGCGACAAAAGATAAACCCAGAAATCAAATCGGAGGTAGCACATCGTGATATACCGGTGGGGAGCCCACATGCTGGGCTTAATTTGGAACGAGCGTAGTGATTGACCGTCGGGCTGAATTCTTATGTCTCCTCCTCATCGTCAGACATCTCACGGCAGACTTCGTTGAGCACATCTTCAGCCACGAAAATGGGTAGCTGGCGTTTAGCAGCAAGGACAATTGCATCACTGGGTCGCGAGTCAATTAATATCTCTTTGCCCTGGCCGTTTTCAATCGCCAATTTTCCGAAAAACGTGTCGTCTTCAAGCTTGTCAACGAGCACGCGGTTCATGTTGAGCTGCAGGCCGTCAATAATATTGTAGATCAGATCGTGCGTCATGGGACGAGGCGTGCGAATCCCCCGCACTGCGATGTCCATCGCGTATGCCTCGTAGAAGCCGATGTAGATCGGGAACGTGCGCCTGCCCCCCTTTTCACCAAGGATGATGATTTGATGCCCGGATGGGTTCTCACTGATCTGAATTTCGCGCAATTCCATTTCGACTAACATAAGTGCTCTCTCCTGATGTCAGAATCTCTGAGTGCGTAGCAACCCGGACGAGTTACTGCCCTCTTTGGTCATCGCATCCCAAATTGGCGCCGCATCTCTTCGGGCTTTTTTGCATTAATAAGGGCCGTATCTTTCGATATGAGGCCCTTGCGATAGAGATTCACCAGCGCCCGATCCATGGTCTGCATATGGTACCTCCCCCCGGCTTCCATCAAGGCATAAATCTGGTGAGTTTTCCCTTCGCGGACTAAATTTCGGATCGCATCCGTAGCAATCATGACTTCCACAGCAATCTCGCGACCTTTGCCAGCGGCACATGAGAGTAACTTCTGGCAGAGGACCCCTTCACAAACCCCAGCCAGCTGAATACGCACTTGCTCCTGTTGATGCGGCGGGAAGACGTCAATGACGCGGTCAATTGTTTGCACCACATCTACGGTGTGAAGCGTCGAGAAGACCAGATGCCCGGTTTCCGCAGCAGTGAGGGCCGCACCGATGGTTTCCAGATCGCGCATCTCACCCACCATGATTACGTCAGGATCCTGGCGCAAGACGTATTTCAGCGCCGTAGCGAACGTACTGGTGTCCTCATTCACCTCTCGTTGCTCAACCAGTGCCTTTTTGTGAGCATGAAGATACTCAATCGGGTCTTCTATTGTAATGATATGACACTCCCGCTCGCGATTGATCAAATCAATAATGGCGGCGAGAGTCGTCGTCTTCCCGGAGCCAGTAGGCCCGGTAATAATTACCAGGCCTGAAGGCCGCCGCGACATTTGCTCAAGTATATTCTTTGGCAAATGCAGCTCTTCGAACGAGTAAATCTTTGAAGGAATTGTTCGAAATGCGGCAGCTACACTTCCTCTCTGAAAGTGCGCATTTACGCGAAATCGGCTCACGTTTGCGATACTCAGCGAAAAGTCCAGCTCCTTCTGCTCCTCGAATTTCTGCTTCTGCAGATCCGTTAGAATCCCATATACCAGTCGGCGGCTATCCGCTGGAGTTAATGGAGGAGACTCAATGCTGATCAATCTCCCATCAATACGCAAAACAGGGGGTCTGCCGACCGCAATGTGAAGATCTGATGCTTCCTGCTGTATCGCCATTTTCAACAGGTCAGTGGTATCGTACATAGCTCTGCTCCTTCTGGAAAAGTGCATCAACTGGAAATTTCACATGAAACATTTACTAATACCCCTTATATCAAAAGGGCATTTAAGTCAAAGGAGAATTATACCCTTCTGAATTTTCTTGCGTTACTAAATTTCCGTGGTGTCCTGATCTGATTTGTTGTGTTCTGTTTGTTTTTCGCAGGGCTGTTATATTTAGCGCCTTTCCTAATACTTTTGCCTGGCCAAAATGCTGGAGAATTGCTTTACTTCATTGCAATGTTGGTTTTTGTAGGGGCGAGGTCTCCTCGCCCATGGGCGGGGTAACCCCGGCTGATGTGGATAGACAATCCCAAAGGGATTTCACCTAATCCTGGTTTTGCATTAAGGCATAGAAAGGGACCCTTTTGAGAAAACTCCGTAAAAAGTCTATTGACTACCTTGTTATGACTGATACACTTGATTGGTAAAGACTAAGGCATTTCGGTTTTCAGCGAGCGGAGTGAAATGACCGCGAAAAAGCAAAAAGATTTTCCATATGATGTTTTCCTTAGCCACTCGTCCATTGACAAGCCCTGGATCAGCAATCTCTATGACCTTCTAACCAGAGATGGATTTGAGGTTTTTTATGATAAGGCTTGCATCGGCCATGGTTCTAATATCCCCTTACGCGTTTTGGAAGGTCTGAGGGATAGCCGATATATATGTTTAGCTATGAGCCCCGAGGCTTTCCGGTCTGAATGGGTACGGCTCGAGTTTTCCAAAGCGATTCAGCGTGATCCAGACAATAGCTCTGGCATTCTAAAGCCAATTTATCTGCGAGATGTGGATGAGAGGGACCTGTTTCTTGTCAACCACTGCAAGTATATTGATTTTCGACACAAAGAAGAATTTGATGATCGGTATAAAGAACTTGTTGACGCACTGGGAAAACCGGCTCGCCCTGTCTTTCGTGAGGCTGAGGTCAAGGCAGGGACACTGCCTTTGAATAATCTTAGTGAAGCTCAAATAAGTAGAAACAAATTCTTTGTGGGACGTAAAGATCTGTTATTTCAGCTGCATGTCAAGCTGGCAGTAAGTCGCAAGAGAACAGTGATTGCACAGGTGTTTGCAGGCACTGGCGGTATCGGGAAAACTCAGCTTGCTTCGGAGTATTGCTATCGGTTCGGCTACCTTTACGAAGGCGTGTTCTGGGTGAATGCCGACGATGCCCATGCCCTCACCTCATACGCTTCACTCGCTCCATACTTGGGATTGGATCTTCCAGAGGATCTGAAGCCGATTGATGCGGTGCCGCAGGTGCGAGCAGCCCTTTCGGAAAAGAAACGTACGCTCCTGGTGCTTGATAACGTGGAAAACGTAAAGCTTGCCTGGGGACTTGTCCCGGGTGGGGGGTGTCGGACGTTGATGACGTCACGTCGTAAAGACTTCCCTGCTGCTCATGCAGACATCGTTAAAGTGGAAGAACTCGAGCCGGAAGCTGCGCGAGGACTCATCGTTTCAAGACGCCAGGACATCGTCATCTCCCGAAACAGGAAAACACTCGACAGGATTGCAGAGCGGCTTGGCCATCATCCCCTGGCTCTGGAGCTCTCCGCAGCATATCTCGGTAGATTTAAAGATGTGTCGTTAAGAGAATACTTGAGGATGATCGAAGAAGTTCCAGTAACGGACAAGAAGAGCCCGATTTCAGGCGAGGTGCCGGAGGATGCAACCGGAACCCGCTACCGTCTTGATGTAGCAAGGTCGTTTGCTGTTTCTCTTGATAAGATCAGGGAAAAGAGTGCCATGGAGGTATTGTCTGTAGCAGCATTCTGCGACCCGGACGCCATACCCATTGATCTCCTGAGTGATGCTGCAGGTATCTCCAGGGAAAAAACCCGCAAAGTGCTCGGCAAACTGAACGATCTTTCTATTCTCTCTTACCAGAAGACCGTATCGATCCACCGCCTGATGCAGGAGGTTGTGAGGGAAAGAATTGGAGAGGAAAAAGGAAAGTCTGCTGTGCAGAGGCTTTTAGCGGCTCTTGTGCCGCATTTTAAGAAAGCAACTGACTACCGCAACTGGGCCAAACAGGATCAATATGGAAGGCACGTCCTGGCCAGCACGCACTGGGCAGAAAGGTGGAAACTAGGCGAGCCGACCGGCTTTTTATCCAATCAAGCAGGGATATATTTTCGATACAGGGCGCTGTACCGTGAAGCAGAAGTCCTTTTCAGACGAGCGGTAGAATTCGGCAGAACTTTTCTGGGCACCACACATCCTCATTTTGCAGCATACCTTAACAACCTGGCAGGGCTGTATCGTGCTCAGGGGAAGTATGAGAAGGCCGAGCCGCTCTATATGCGCGCACTGGAGATCAGGGAGAAAATAGTAGGAAAAAATCATCCAGATGTTGCAACGAGCCTGAACAATCTGGCGCTGCTGTATCATTATCAGGGGAAGTATGAAGAGGCCAAGCTGATGTATAAGCGCGCGCTGGAAATTGATGAGAAAGCATTAGGGAAAAATCATCCCCATGTCGCAACGCGCCTTAACAACCTGGCGGGGCTGTATAGTTCTCAGGAAAAATACTCGGAGGCAGAACCGCTCTACAAGCGGGCGCTGGAGATCAGGGAGAAAATATTAGAGAAAAATCATCCAGATGTGTCAACGAGCCTTAACAACCTGGCGGGACTGTATTATGATCAGGGAAAGTACTCGGATGCCGAGCCGCTCTTTAAGCGCGCGCTAAAGATCAGGGAAAAGGCGCTCGGCTCTGAACATCCCGACGTGGCTACGGTTTTAAAAAACTTGGCAGTGCTTTACCAGGAGATGGGAAAGAAAACGCAAGCAGAGCGTCTGCTTAAGCGCGCCCGGGCAATCCGCAAAAAAACAAACCCCTGACTTCATCTTCTGCAAAACAATACTTATCAGTGCTCAACAGCTTTTCTACAGAGTTCCCCCCGCATTCTCTTAATCGTATCATTGAACTGCTCATAACTTCTTCGCAGTTCCCCTAGAACTCACCCACATTTTTGAAATGCTCGATGTTTTTGAGCTTTCGCTTCTGGTCGATACTAAGTGCGAGAATGTCGTAGCGCACCGGCATATTATTGGGTGCGTCAGTTTCTCGCAGATAGTATTGTGCCACCTGGCGCAAGGTGCGCAATTTTGCCGCTGTGACAGCTTCCTGGGGTGTTCCGAATTTATCGGACGAGCGCGTTTTCACTTCGACGAACACCAGGGTTTCATGATCAGCCGCGATAATGTCAACTTCGCCTGCTTTGCAGCGGAAATTCGTGCCAAGAATCCGATAGCCCTGTTTTTTTAAATACGCACACGCTTTGCGCTCGCCGTAGCGGCCGAGTAGTTGTTTCCAGTGTCGTGGTTCTCTGCGGTTATCCAAGCCGCGCCTCCTGCTCTGAAATCGCAGCATGAAGCGTATAGATTTCTCGCTGAGGCAGGTACGTATTCAGGTGTACAAGCATGTGTCGCAGCTGCTGAAACTGAGCCTCCGTGCGGCTACTCCTTAGCCTCTTGCACATTGCGTGGAACGTCTGTGAGTGAATAATCTCCTGATCAAACCACACGACGCCTTTGAACGTATGGCGGTGAAGCGTGGAGGCGCCGAACTCAGCAATCGCATCGAGGTGTTTTGGACACGCATAGCCTTTGTTATGAATGAAGTCGTACTGCGGATAGTCCTGGTCATAGCTGGCCATGATGCGGGCGCGTGTGACCTTGGCAACGATTGACGCCGCTGCAATGGACTGCGACTGCGAGTCGCCTTTGATAATTGCCTGAAAAGGTATTTCAACTGAATCAAGTGGCAGAGCATCGGTGAGGAGAAAATCCGGCGCTGGACAGAGCTGCTGAACAGCCTGGTGCGCTGCCAGCTTCGATGCCTGATAGATATTTATTGCATCAATTTGAGCAGCCGAGACAACTCCGAGGCCAATGGCCTCAGCCTGCTCAATAATGCGATTGAATACGGTGATGCGTCGGGCAGGACGTAAGAGTTTGGAATCAATTACGTCAGGAATGCGCATCTCAGTGGTAAGAATAACGGCGGCCGCAACCACGGGACCAGCCAGCGGGCCGCGCCCCGCTTCATCCACACCGGCAATCAACGTGTGACCTTCCCGCACAGCAGCCCGTTCAAAGCGCAACATTAGTGGCCCCTTTTTTCAGGCCGAAGATATTTGCCTTCAGTTACTGCTTTGTTTAACCAGCGCTAGCATAATTCTGTTGACATTGACAATAGATTTTTCTATCCATCTACTTACATGCAATGTTCCTGCTCATAAGAAGGCGACATTGGTAGGGACAGATTATAATCTGTCCCTACTCACTCTTGAAGGGCGCTGGCTGCAGCAATTTGCGCTTTAGGGGTAGAGCATTGGACTACTGCGGATGAAAGAGGGATTTGTTATGATGCCGACGCAATTGAAGCGATGGTCAATTGTGTTTCTAACTGCGGGATTGCTTGCAATCTCGCTCGCACTATTCGCTGAGCAAGCAGCGCAATCCAAAAAGCCGTTTAAGGTTGCATTGGTGTACGATATTGGTGGACGGGGCGATAAGTCGTTCAACGATTCCGCCTATCGAGGCCTGGAAATGGCACAGAAGGAGCTGGGGATTCAGTACGTCGTGGCTGAACCGACGCAGGGATCAGATCGCGAAGCGCACATACGGCGATTTGCAGCCGGTGATGCCCAGTTGGTTTTCGGCATTGGATTCCTCTTCACCGATGATATTACAAAGATAGCACGCGACTTTCCCCACAAGCATTTCGCGTGTGTTGATTATGCGGTGCAGCCCGGCCTGATCATCCCGCCAAACCTCCTGGGGCTGAAATTCCGGGAACATGAAGGCAGTTTCTTGGTTGGCGCGATTGCCGGTCTTCTTACAAAAACCAATAAAGTGGGATTTGTTGGTGGGGCTGAGGGGCCGCTTATCCGCAAGTTCGAAAAAGGCTACACTGCAGGTGTGAAACACGTGAACCCTTCGTGTCAGGTTGGGATAACGTATGCGGGCGTATCGGGGGCCGCGTTTATTAATCCGGGGAAAGGCAAAGAGCTTGCCCTGTCGCTGTATAACGGGGGAGCAGATATTATTTTTCACGCTTCAGGGTCAACAGGATTGGGGGTTTTCAAGGCAGCGGAAGAGCTGGGCAAATTCGCCATCGGAGTAGATTCGGATCAAGCGGATGAAGCAAAACCCGGCGTTATCATCACGAGTATGCTGAAGCGGGTGGATCAAACGGTGTACAACACCATAGCGCTTAGAGTGAGAGGGGAGTTCAAAGGTGGTGTTCAAGAATGGGGCCTGAAGGAAGGCGTGATTGGATATGTTTATGACGATAAGAACAAGCAGATCATTGGCGAGCCGGTGCACGAGCGGATCGAAGCGCTCAAGGATAAGATCATCCGGGGTGAGCTTACTGTGCCTTATGAATGAGGAGACGGATGTCTCTTGTCTGGGGAATGGTGTGAGTGAGTACATTCCAGGAGGTGATATACAGTGAAAAAGATTATAATACTGGGTGTGATAGGTGCAGTAGTGATTGGGGTTTTTGCCTCTGGCATCATATCTTGGGAAAGCGTAGGCCCACGGCTTCGCTACCTTTTTTTCCGCGGCCAAGCCGAGACCAAGCAGGCATTTGCTACGAGTGATTTAAAAAACGTGGAGAATGCGAAGATTTGTCGCCAGAATCTGAATGTGATCGAATCGGCCAAGCGCAAAGTAGCTCAGAATCGCGGGCAGGCCGTTGGTGACGTGAGCTGGAGCGAAGTGTTAAGGGAAATGGATTTGCGTAAAGCGCCAAAGTGCCCTGAAGGAGGTGAATACCACCTTAATCAGCTTGGCAGTCTCCCGAGGTGCTCCATTGGCGGAAACGGTACACGGCGTGTTGAGGATGATCATATCATTAGATACTACTGACTTTAACACGTGTTCTTGCGATTACTTCCGTAAGGGCTTAATCTGCAATGACCGACGAGCCATCGTCATACAGGAGCGTATTGTAAACTTACCAGCTTGTTTTGCATAATTGTCTTTGGACTTGGACGAGGTAGAGCTGCACAATCTGGCCGCATATGGTCCGCAGGGAGGATGTGAAGAAAATTTTAATTGACAAATGTCAGGTATTCATAGTGTACTTTGTCTGTTTGGGATTTTGAGATTTGCCCATCGGGAAGGAGGTGAGCTTATGCACAGACGGAAAGGATTTACATTGATCGAGCTACTGATTGTCGTAGCCATCATTGCCATCCTTGCTGCCATTGCAATACCAAACTTCTTAGAAGCCCAGGTGCGGTCGAAGGTCTCGCGCGCCAAGGCTGACATGCGGACAGTGACCACTGCCATTGAGTCTTATTTTGTAGATCATAATAAGTACGCGCCGATGACGCATGTCTCAGGATTTCGCTATGGCGATGATACAACTGATGGGTATCTGAGGTTTAATCTGACAACGCCAATTGCATACCTTACTTCCAAGGAGCTGCGGGACCCCTTCGCATTTCAGGATCAGAGCAATAGGGACGTCGAGTTCTATTCCTACCATGTTCCTAGATACTACCTTAACTACAATCCTAATAGTGCCTATTGGACGAAGGTGCTGGAAAGCTATTATGGCGAGTGGCGTATGTGCAGTTACGGGCCGGATAGAATTTATTCCAACCGATCAATAGGAAATGCGCCCGACCGTATGTACGATCCGACGAATGGGACGGTCAGTGCTGGAAACATCTGGCGGAGTCAGATGCATCCGGAAGTACCCGAGCCTCCTGCTTCGGATACAGATATCTTTTACTGAGCGCAACGGATAAGAATCAGGCACTATCTTTCTTAGAAGAGGCGAGAGAGGGCGTTGAACACATTCTGTTCAGCGCCCTTTATTTTGGTTCTTGGAATTCTTATAGTAGGGGCGTTTAATTAAACGCCCCTACATGCTTCCAATCTGTGGATGGGTGTGTGAGATCAGGTGGCCATTCGTGCGCGGCCTTTGGCCCACTTGCGGCGGTATTCAATTTCTTCGTGCATGGTTTTGGAAAGCGGATAAGTTTCGGAAATTGCCTTGCGGATAGTCTGCGTATCAATGTCCTTGCCTTCTACATACGCATCGTATAGGCCGGAGATGATGACTTGTTCGATTTCCGAGCCGCTAAATCCCTCACTCTCTTTCGCCAACAGATCGAGGTCGAAGCGTTTCGGATCCCGCTTACGCTTCTTCAGGTGAATAAAAAAGACTTCCTTGCGCTCCCCAATGGTCGGAAGATCAACGAAGAAGATTTCGTCAAAGCGGCCCTTACGCATCAATTCCGGTGGCAGCACTTCAACGTTGTTGGCCGTAGCAATTACGAACACCGGCACGGTCTTCTCCTGGAGCCAGGTGATGAGTGTGCCGAACACACGCGCCGTAGTCCCCGAATCGGAAAACGCAGATGACTGTAGGCCGGAGAACCCTTTGTCAATCTCGTCAATCCAGAGAATCACCGGCGATACGGATTCAGCGACGCTGATGGCGCGGCGCACGTTGTGCTCGGAGGTGCCGACGAAGCTCCCGAAGAGCCTCCCCATATCCAGACGAAGCAGTGGGATTTCCCAGAAATTGGCGACGGCTTTCGCACACAGGCTTTTTCCGCAGCCTTGAATTCCGAGAAAAAGCACCCCTTTGGGAGTGGGGAGCCCGAATGCCCGGGCCTTGTCGCTAAAAGCCAGGCGTCGCTTAATCAGCCAGTCTTTCAATGCTGTCAGCCCACCGACGCCTGACATCTGCTCATCCACCTCGATATATTCTAACAATCCCGTCTTGCGAATGATCTGCTTCTTCTCGGAATAAATAAATGGCACCTCT
Source organism: Candidatus Sumerlaeota bacterium (assembly GCA_030613245.1). GTDB lineage: Bacteria > Sumerlaeota > Sumerlaeia > MWCT01 > JAUWMI01 > JAUWMI01. The sequence continues at coordinate 67,569 of JAUWMI010000012.1, read as the reverse complement.
TTGGCCGTCAATTGGCCAGTAAGCACCAGCGTTTTGGCAAATACGTTTTCCACCTCATTCAGTGTGAGGCCTACTGCCGCCTCGAGCATCTTGTCCTTCGCCTCGGCGCTAATATCAATGTGAAAGTTAGGATTTCCCTTCAGGTCATCGGAGATCTGATGGAGGAGGATCTCAAGATCCTGCTTTGCGGGCAGGGGAAAGTCAACAATGGTAATATCCTTTTCCAGCTCTGGCGGAATTTCCAGAGTTGGCGATAAGATCACGACCGAGACGTAGGTCTGACGCAGAGTTGCCACAAGGTTGCGCAAGCCACGTATCACAGTGGAATCTTTGACATAGGCATGATAATCTTTCAGGACAAAGATGGAGGGGTCAGTAATCTCTGCAATTTCTCGAATTGCCAGGATGGGGTCTTTGGTTCCTTTTTTTCCTTCAATTTTGCCTTCCACTGCGCGCCGATAACGAGAAATTCCGTGATTAATGTCCCATGCATAGACCTTCTTGTCCAGTGTCTGCGCGATTCGGTCAAGCTCGTGCATCACCCGCTCTTCTTCCCAGCTCACCACGTAGATCAGCGGATAGCGTGCCCGGATCAGCACTTCGAGCTCGCTCCGGGCGTCGGTAGGGACCTTTGGCTCCCGGGGTTTAGTTTTCGCCAGGTCCTTTTCGCCCACAGGATTTCTGTCGAATTCTATTGGCATTTCTTTTCGCCTCAATATGGTAGTAAGGCTGCTAAAGAATCGTGGTAGAGATGCAAGCCACAGAACAGCCTACAGCAGGAGTGTGGTTAGAGTTTTAAAATGTCTGACTGATTGGCCTGCCTGGTACGCGTTTCCTTTTTCAGCCGATTCAACCGGCCCGCCATCAAGGCGCGCTTCATCCCGCCTACGCGATCGATAAAAAGCTTGCCATTGAGATGATCAATTTCGTGCTGCAATACGCGGGCCAATAAGCCGTCAGCCTCCAACTCCTTTCTCTCAAAATTCGCATCGTGGTATCGCAGCCGGATACGCGCAGGCCGGTATATCTCTGCCTCAATGCCCGGCACACTCAGACAACCTTCCGTAAAGGGTTCATCTTCTTTAGACTCCCATATGATTTCCGGATTAATAAAGACCTGCAGATTGCGCGCTATTTTTTTGGATTGCCCGGCGCCGGATGACTTGGCAGATGGCTGCTGAACTTGATCCACGTCCAGCAACAGAATGGGCTTCAACACGCCGACCTGCGGCGCTGCAAGCCCCACACCATGCTGAGCGTACATGGTTTCGCTAAGGCTGGAGATAAGCTCCTTATCCTCCGCCGTCAAGCGCTCGACAGGCTTTGACGCTTTGCGCAACGTATCGTCACCGTATGTCAGGACTGTCAGGGTTGCCATTTGTCCATGTTCTTCAGCGAGTCTGATGATCCTAAGATTCGGGCCATTTCACTCGCACGCAAAAGAAGTGAGGGGAAGGGCTGATCCTTCCGCCTTTCGTCTAGTAAAAAGATTCTAAGTAGGCAATCCAAGCCAAGTCAACCCAATTTTTCCAGAGCATGGGCATTGCTAGAGTCTATAAACAATAAGGCTAGGAACTGTGGTAGAATAGGCCTTAGGATCAGGAAGCCTGGGCAGCGGGAGTCACTGGTTTTCAATCTGAATTTGGTGGGATTTCAGGAGGGTACCTTTGGCCAGTTCGAGCTCAATAAGCGCCTTATTGTAGTCAATAATTGCGCGCAAGTGGTTTGCCCGACTATTGGCGAGATCTCTTTGGAATTCGAGCACATCATGGCTGGTAGCCATACCGACGTCGAAGCGCTTCTGTTCTGCATCGAGCTTGGCCTCTTCATATTCAACCGATGCCTCGTTCACGTCAATGAGCTTGCGATTAGTTTCCACCTCGCGCCGGCTATTGCGAATTGCCAGCGTAATGAGGTTCTTCACGTTTTCGAGTGATTCCCTTGCCTGGTCGTACTGGAGCTGGCTCTGGTGGTAGCCATAGCGGCCAGCGCGATTAGGCAGGGGATAGCGAAATTCCAGCCCCACTTGCCAATGGTGATAATCCAGAGTTTCCATGTTCTCAAAGGCCCGGGTATTGGACTCATCTGCGCCGGTGAAGCCATAATAGCCATAGAAGTTGAGCTCTGGAAGACGTTTGTTTCGTGCTACCATTCGTTGAATCTTGCGGCTTCTCAGCATTGTCTCTGCCTGTCGGTACTCAGGTCGGTAGGCAAAGGCCTCGCGGAGAAACTGGTCTTCGTCCAGGCGTACGTCATAGTACGTGGGCCGACCTTCTGGAATGAGGTTGGTCTGCCAGTTGGGATCAGTATTGGTCACATTCATAATTTGTTTCAGAAGATCCTGGATATCGAGAATCTGCTGGTGTGCTATAATGACCTGCTCTTCACGCGAGGCCACTTGCGCTTTTGCCTGGAGGACATCAGTAGAGGGCACCACGCCGGCTTCGAACTTAATCGTGTTGATGCGCAAGAGCTCCTGGGCTTGCCGGAAGGAGATCATCTGGACATCATAATTATAAATGGCAAACACCAGTTCCCAGTAGGTCTTGAGCGCCTCGGCCAGCTGACTCATAACCTGCAGGCGGAACGCCTCGTGGGAGATCTCGGCATTGTTTTTCGCTATTCGGATGCCGGCCTTGGTGACTGCCGGCCCAAAATTCTTCAATATGGGATGAAGAAAGGCCAGGGTGAGCTGCACGGTGTAATAGGGACTAACCGTGGCAAACCCGGATGGGACCTGTTCGAGCCGCTCGTCAGTGTAGAGCAATTCGAGAATTCCGCCGGTGGGGAGGAGCTGGCTCAGGCGTGCTTCGAACGACTTGGCCACGCTTTGCTGCACGTCCGAGATGCCGAAATCTTCCCAGGTGGTCTGCGTGAATCCGGGGGTTGTGCCCGCTTTTTCCAGGACCAGTGGTTGCTCAATCTCGGTTTGGGCCAGCCGCGAGGTGAATAGCGTGTCGAAAATGCCTTTTTGTACTTCTATTTCATCGCGAGCGATTTTCCGATCATATTCACTGATTTTAATATCGAGATTGTTTTCAAGGGTGAGACGAAGCACGTCCTGGAGCGAGATTCTGTGCGTCGGTGCTCCCGGCTGTAATGGGGGAGAGGTTTTCAAATCACCAGCGTAGACGCCGGGTGTTGCAGGAAGCGGCATGCTGGTAGATGCTTCGGCTGAGGGTGAAGATTCCGAGGCATTGGCAGCAGTATCACCTTTCGCCATGGGCGTCTGATATTGTGGCGAAACCTCAGCGCTGGACGCTGCTCCTAAAGCTCGGAGACCATCTGGGCCGGTTGAGCGCGCTGCACAGCTCCCAAGCATTATTACACATGCGGCAACTGCAACCCGTAGAACAACGAAACGCATTCGGCACGTCATAATGCGCATTTGAAAGTTCCTTTTTCTTGTTTGCAAAGTATTCAGTACTCCCCTCGTTTGCTCTCCTCCAGAATTGCATGCACAAAAACAGTGGCGCAAGATTGGTGTATCGGCCTTGCGGGACACTTTCTTTTTTATCCTACGAGGCACGTGCCTTAAGATAGAAGGTCGAGGTCAATAGGACCTCGACACAAGACAGGTATTCTGGAATGGCCAAGACATTCAGGTACGACGTCTTCTTTCTCCCACTCTCGATCCGCCGGATTTTCCTTCAGAACCCCAGAGTCCAACCTTGAACCTCTGCCAGGCACTCATTGCATCAAGGCACATTAAGTCTCAATTTGCACCTCGAGCGCAGTCGGCTTCTCTATCATGATTTTCAAACGAGGGTATGGCAACCGCTGAATTGCCTGGATTAACTCGCTGCGTTCGCCTTTGTAGATCAGATTGACCACGGCAATGCGATTGTAATAGGCCTTGACGTACACTTCGGTCTCTGGTGCCAGGGCCTTGAGCATCTTTGCAACGAGATCGAGTTGATCAGGCGAGATGCCGGTAAACATAAGCTGATAGTCAGCGACGTTCAGCATCATATGCTTCCAGGTCTTCAGATAGGCCCCGATAACCTTGAGAGTGGCCATATTGGCAGCACGCTGAATACAGAGTTCAACTGCCCGCTCGCGGTTGATATGGCCGGAGCTGGCTGTTGCATCCGTTTCAAAGAGGATGTCTCCCGTATCAACCCGGACCAGCTTGAGGTGCATGTGAGTTTCATAGAAGTAGTAAAGGTCGTAGTAAAGTTCCTGAGCCTTGATGAGTCGGGTGGTTGAAGTTCCAGTGATGAAGAGGCCAACGCCAACCTTCTGGGCAGCCATGATAGCTTGCTGAAAGAGCTCTGGATCTTTGGAGACGTCAATGTTGGGCGGTGGGTTCTGAATCGGCTCTTCGCTGACCCGTACCGTCTTTTCGATCAGGATGTCGAAAATCGTATCGCTGCCGATGGTATACGGTGCATGCTGGTCTTCCAAGACCTCTTCGAGGAAGACATAGAAGAAGGGACGAATGCGCGGCTTGTAGAGAAACCGCTTTTCATCGAGATCTTTGACGAGACTGTCGAAATTCACGTAGACGTTTATGTCTAGTATAACTTGGCCTTTTTTTTCGTAGCGTTTTTGATACACAGCCTTGGACATAATAAAGCGCTTGTAATGCTGCTGAAGGTACTTGTCGAGCAGGCTTCGCGCCATGACAAGAGTTTTGCCCATATACACTCTTCCTACACAGGTATTTACAGCTTGTTGGCACGCCTGCTCAATGGCCTCCTGCTCGGTCTGACCCGAGACCACTTTCGATACTGCCACCAGCTCGCCCGCTAAGGGCTCAATCTCTCTGGCGCCACAAATGTTTCCCACCACGATTCCTATAACCACCAAGAGCGCGAGTCGCCTATGCATAATACATGGCTCCTCCTTCACAACGGAATTTCGCATAGCCTATCTCCGCTTTTCAATGAAAAAACTAGATAGTACGGAGAAAGAATTGTCAATTGAAAAGACGCGTGTTTTCTAAAGATCTCCCTCCCAGGCATTGACCATGCCAGCCGGACGCTCTCCAGCAGTCCTGATGGCACCTTTATTCAGGCCTGAGCATGGGCTTGTGTCCGATCCGAGAGCTACATTCAAGGAAACTGAGGAGGAACCAGCTCCTCAATAACCATGGAATCGAGAAGTAGATTGGCTGTGGCATCATCGTCTGGATCGAAATTCAGGAGATCAAACGCCGCCACGCAATGGTTAAACGGAGCACTGATGCTATCAGGCAGCGGGACTAAATACAGTTCATACGCAACGCCTTGAGGTGTGGGCGAGCAGTCGCCTGAGCCCGCCGAATGGACACTCAGCGCACCAGCGAGCTGGTTGTTCTCAGTCATGAGACGCAGCCGAAGATCCGCAACACGCGACTGGTCGCTAATCTCCGTGCTTACGGTGGCCAGAGCTCGGTAAATGTAGCCGGGCGTTAATGCCACCTCCACAGGGCTTACCCAATAGCCAAATGTGTTGGTGCTGTCAGTAGCTTGTAATTCCAGCTTCCCATCTCTGCGGGCAGCTTCGGGAGGAGTGAAGAAAGAAGGAATGGCTGTGAACAGCCAGCCCTCCTCATCTGTGTCAAATGTGTACTGCTTGAGCACGGTTGCATTGTCAAATGCCGTTCGAGACAAACGCACCAATTCTGCAGCGTCAAGCTGCATGGTTGCGGGTGTGGCATCAAATGGGTTAAAGTTTAAGAGATCAAACGCCAGGCCCAGTGTCTCGCCTTCGGGCAGACAGCCGGGTGAAAAGTACACCTCGTATTGCTGGCCAACTGGGGTTGGCGAGGCATCGCCGGCTCCCGTGCTTTCGACCACAGTGGCGAAGCTGAGCATTCCGCTGGAGGATACGAATCGCAGACGGATTTGGGGAACACGCCCACTGTCAGTGACATCGGTGGACACGTGGAAAGTGGCGCGATAGATACTCTGGTTTATCACCGGTGTATCCACCGCGCTCAGCCAGTAGCCAAACGTATCCGTATTGCTCAGTGCGGTGAGCTGTAGGCCCTGATTGAATACGGCTTCCGGCGGACGAAACGGTGACGTGGTTCCTGAGAATGACCAGCTCTCAAGACTTCCGATGGAAATGCTCTCGCCCGAGTCAATGCTCACCGTGGTTGGTGCGTAGCGCACCGTAGTCCCGAAGGCATTTTCCAACCGGCCAAGCACCAAGGCATTAACCACGCGGATTCCTGGCGGAGCGAGAAATGAACCAGTGTACGAACCGGGCGAACTTTCACTCATCGGCAGCTCTTGTGCAACAGTACTGATGTCGAACGAGGCTGTTGAGCCTGCATCACCCTGGAGGGTCACGGTGAGCACGTCGTTCTGGATCAACGTACGGCCGTTGCTGTTTTCGTTAACGGAAGTGATCTGTGGCGGAAAGGGAGCTACTGCGTCATAGTAGAGCTCGATAAACTCATATATGTAATTGCCCGACCCAAGCGCATCGGAGAATTCATTAATAACCACGCCGGCATTTGATGTTGTGCCTGCTCCGGCTCCCGGTGAGGCCTCACTGGCACTTGTCACGAGCCAGCTGGTGGTCTGACTGGCAGAATCGCCTGGATTAACGCGCTGCGCAGTCTGTCCGCTTTGGAGTGCAATCGTTGGCCCATCAACACTGAAGTCGTCTGTATTCTTTAATGTGTAGATCTCATCTCCGTTGATGGTTGGGAACTCCTGGCCTCCGGAAAGATTCGTGCTGCGAATATACTGAATAGCTGGATCGAGCGTAACACCCCAGAACGCCTCAAATGCCTCCCGGTCGCTGTTGCGTCCGATGAGAAGGTATCGCTTTGGTCGCAGAGAGGTACCTGGCGGCAGCACCAGCGAGGCTGTACTATTCTGTTGTTCGATCTTCCAGCCCGAAACGTCCAGAGTATCTTCTCCGGAAACCACGTACGAATACAGCGTGGCAGGAGCTCTGGATGGCGCAACCGCACTCAACGGCGGGGTGCCGTCGTCGGACGCCATGATGTAGTATGAAACCAATGTGTCTGACGTCTGAGGTGGGATGGCTGCTGTAGTTTTCCAGAGACCATCCTTCGTGGTGCCACTGATAAGCTCCATCGCCAGGGTGGTGAATTGATCATTGGTTCCAATCTTGTAGACGGCCGATGCGCTCACCACTTCGCCTGTCGTGTCAGTGATTTGCGCATGAAGAATGACCGGATTAAAGTAAGTTGGCTGCTCAGGGTGGTGATTCCCCAGACTGATGGTAGGGGCCGTATTCTGTTCCTCCAGGCCGAGCAGATAGGCTGTGGCGCTTAGGAAAAAAGCTGCGTGCGTGGCCTGAGTGTCGCCCCAGTTTGGATACAGACTATCGCCAGGTGCACCTGTGCCGTCGTCCATAGGGGAGCTGTCAGTAATACATACGACGCGGCCAAGTCCATAGGTGCACGCGGCAGCCACCACGTTCGTGGTACCCTGTAGGGAGCCACTCAGCCAGAAGAGGCCTTCTACCGAGGAATTGAGGGTCGGGAATAGCGTGAGGGTATTACCGGCATGCAAGCTGAGTGTGGTCACTGGGCCGTAAGTTGTCGTTGAGATGAGAGGATGCTGCGTGTTGCGATTACTGGTTATGCCGGATATACTCGTTGAGCTGAACTGCATGCCGAAATAATCTTTGATGTTCAGATCATTCCACACCTGGGTAGAGTCGAAGCCGTCATTGTCACGATCCGATCCCCTGTGATTGCCAATGATGAACAGCCCACCACCGTTCTCAACGAAATCGAGCAGTGCCTGCTTCTCGGATGCCGTAAAGAGGTTTTGCGGTTCCGGGACTAGGAAAAGATCAAAAAGCGTCAGATCCTGGGGATTTGACGGGCTGCCATATGTAATATCTGAAGTGGGAGGAAGAGTCTTGAGGGTATGGCCAAGCAGGTAGAGCTCGTATCCCCACGAGGACAGGGCACCGAGCCAGCTGTTAGGGCCTGTAGGCTGCAAGGGTTGGGGCGTGGGGAAATTATTGTCAATCACCCAGTCGGCATTGGCTGCCTGCTCATTCTTCGAATTGTCAAAGAGAATCATAGCGGCAATCACAGGCTGCGCGGCACAAAGTGAGAAAAGCAGCAGCATTGTCACACAGCCGATTATTGCCCTGTAACGGCCCATTCGATCGCTTCCCATCTCCCGTAGTTTTCTATCAATACGCACGCAGGCTAATGTTAAATAATAGTTCAATCTATCCCGTGAGACCAGACGTTGTCAAGAAGATGATTGTTCCTGTGTCATGCATTGGCGCTGGAGATTTGAAGCAAGGACACAGGGAGTCGGGTGCTAGAGGGGAAGCGGCGGGGATTGAGGTGCCAGCGACTGTGTGTAGCAGAACTTGCGCGACTTGGCTAATACTTACCGGATCATCTTTGCCTTCATTCCTTCTTTCATGGTTGTATCCGGTTTGGCGACGATCAGGTCTTCTGTCGAAAGCCCCGTTATTACTTCCAGTTCGAGATCGCTGCGCAGACCGAGTTCAATGATTTGTTTGCGGATTCTTCCTTTGACGATTTTAAGCACATAAAACGACTGGTCCGGCGCCTGAAGGACACTATAGCGCGGTATGATAAGGGCATTATCTTTCGAACCTGTAAAGAACGTGGCCATAAGGCGATATCCAACACTCAGATCTTTGTGTTCTCCGGTGAAAGAAACGATGACATTGACTCTTTGTTGCTCCACTCCTAGTGAAGAGAGTTTCGTAAACCCTGCCGGTTCGATACGTTTAACAATCCCGGGGATTGGCTCACTACGGGAAGCCGGTTTCAGACTGACGCGGGAACCAGGGGAGAGGCGCAAGGCATCCTGCGTGAGTACATCGGCGATGACCTCAAGCTCGTCGAGATTTCCCAAAAGCAGGAGGTCATGTCCGGCAGGCAGGGTCCTGTCGCCCTGTTCGTATTTTTCGAGCACGACACCGTCTATGGGCGACCTGATAGCAGAGAGTTTCAACTGGTGTTCGGCTCTTGCGAGGCGTGACCGCGCTTGGGCCAATTGATGGACTACAACTTCACGTTCGAGTTTTTCTCGGCCAAGATATTCGTTGACATAACGGGGGCCAAGCTTAACCGCTACAAATAAAGCATTCAGCGCTGCACGGTAAAATTCTTGTTTTCTGAGTTCTATGAGTGATGTATCCGCTTCAAGTTTGGCGTCATCAAGTTCGTTTTGTGCGATAGTACGCCCGGCGGCTAATATTTCCATGCGCTCCAGTTCTTTTGCGGCGCGGTCGCTACGGGCTTTCTCTGCCTCGACCTGGGCATCGGCTGCTTTGAGCGCTTCGGCGGTGGCGTTGACTGTCGCGTTCATCTCGATCATCACTGTATCTTCGATCCGGTTGTCGTCTTTGACCGCGATATTTGCCTCTAACTCGGCAACCGCGGCTTCTGCCTCGGCGACTGCTTCCCTAAGCGGCACCAGATCGAATTCGACAATCCTCTGACCTTTCGTCACTTCGTCTCCCGGCTCAAGCTCGATCCGCTCGATCCGCCCATCAATGGGCATAGTGATGCGATACGTCTTTGCCAGACGGGTCTTCGCCAGTTCCGTGAAAAATTCATGAATGTCGCCTATATAGGGAGACACCACCTCAACCTCCACACCACCTCCGCAACCAAAGAGAATACAAGCCACAGTAAACAGAAGGAAGAAGCATGCTATTTCTGTTTTCCAACTAATGCTGTTTGATTTTCTGATTTCTGGTCTCTGATTGCTGCTTTTCATTTGTTTTTCTCCAAAGATTTCGAATTCTTAGACAGGATTAACAAGATATACAGGATGGGATTAGTCCACAGAACGTTTATCCGGTCAACCCTGTTATCCTGTCTAACTCAAAGTGCCCGAAAATTCATGAGGCTGGAAGTTAAAATGTTTGTACCTCATTGGGAATCCTTTGGAGTGTGTAAGCGGAGCTTGCGCTTTCATGGGCCGAAGCGAAGCTTCGGGCTGTTTCGTAAGCTGCGCTTACGAGAGGCAAAGCGGTAGCTCCACTGCGTTTCGCTACCGCACTCCAAAAAGCCGCCGCGGACATGAGCCGCCTTTCATGATTACATGAAGTCGAACTTGAAAATTCGTAGAATTACTCATGGAAACAGACTATTCTAACTTGGGATCGAAAACCGGCACTTTGAGCCGTCTAAAAGTCTGTTATACCTTATTCCATGATTTTTAGTACTTCCAGCCATTTCAATGTGCGAATCAACCGGTAGATAATCAGCTGAGCTGCGCTGATAAACACGACCATTATGGCGGCGCACATTACGAGACGCCACGGGTAAACGATTGCCGGAAACCTGTAAAGCTCCGTGCTGTATGCGAGAGAGAGCGATTTCGCCAGAAGGATTCCGAATACCAGTCCGAGGAGTATCCCTACGACATTGACCACGAGGCTCTCTCCCGAAAAGATGCGGCTTATATTGGCCGGAGAGTAACCCAGGACGCGCAGTGTCCCAACCTCTCTTTGACGTTCGCTGAGTGATACCAGTGTCGTGTTTAGCACACTTCCGAAAGCAATAAGTCCTGCGAACAATACCATTATGGACATCATTGTCCCCATGGTTTCGCCGAAGGTTTCATCAAGCTGGATCAAAGCGCGTGTCCGTTCTCTGATTCCGGTCACGGTTGGACGAAGCTTGAGTTTATCGAGAAAAGAGCGTTCGGAGGTTCTTTGAAAGGTGTTACCCATAATCACATTAGCCGCCCATTCCTCGCCAATCAGGTTGCTTAGATAATTAATGTTTGCGTATGCTGAGAGCCCCAGGAAAGTATCAACGGTTCCCACGATAGGCGACAAGACCTCTTTCCTGAGTCCGATGAGGGGGCGGAGTGTGACCGTGTCTCCCGGAGCAAGATTAAGTATTTCGGCCAGCTTCTTCGAGAGAACGAGCCCCCTCTCAGGAATCACAATGGGATTGCCGTCTTTGTCAAGGGGTGTGTAAAGGCGATTGTTCCGAACCAAGCCCATAACGCCGACCCGCTTTTGATAAGGCCCGTTTTTAAGATCGCAGGCTACCGCAAGCTGAGGCTCTGTCTCGGAAATGGTTGGCAATAACAGCATTTCCCGCGTGGTGGTAATGTCCTTCGGGTCGCGTAGCGAAACAGTGATGTCCTGATGAGACACTTTTTCGAACTCGTAGCTCATGAGATAGTCGAGGGAATCCGTCATGCTTAAAGCGGAAAAAATAAGCGCAGTGGCTACCAGACTGGCAAGTACGTTGACCGAGCTGCGAAATGGATTCCTGAAGATTGCACGAAGAATCATTTTCCAGCGAAACGGCAGTCTTCTCCAGAAAAAAGGGATTCGTTCAGGAAGCACTTTCCCGCCCTTTTCCGGTGGAGGCGGGCGCATGGCCTCAGCCGGTTCGAGCAACGCAGCGTGGTGTACTCCCTTAAGGGTTCCCAGCACGGCGAACGCAAGACTGATAGCCATGCCGATAAGGAATATATCGAAATAAAAATGAGGTTCGAAGTCGGGCAGGGTATAAAACTCCCGGTAAAGCGTCACCAATGCGCCCTGCGCCCAGTAGCCGAACGCAATGCCGCCCAGTCCACCGATTAAGCCGATAATGGCTCCGTAGCTAACGTAATGACGTGTAATTGATCCGGAAGAATAACCCAGGGCTTTGAGTGTGCCGATGACTGTCCGCTGTTGAGCCACCATGCGGCTCATAATAACATTCAGCACCAACGCAGCAACGATAAGGAATATTGATGGCATTACAGTGGAGGTGATTTTGAGACCTGTCAGTTCGTCTGCCAGGTAACGGGCGGACGGTTGATCTTCGGCAAGAGAGGTGTTGAGTACGCCGTACGGATCCAATTTCTCTTTAATTAGGCCGAATGTGGCGGTGAGTGCCGTTCTTGAGCTATCGTGAGCCAGTCCTATGATCTGGTTGAAAGCGCCCTCCAATTCGCACGATTCCTGCAGAAATCTCTCGGTAAGATACATGACTCCAAATCGTGCAGGATCGGGAGCCAGCTCGCCTCCTCCCGGGGAAATCAGATAGACGAACTCCGGCGACTTGGCTGTCCCGACCACCAGCAGCTCATGCTGTTTGTCCAGGAGTAACGCCTTGATCCTGCTGCCTGGATAAAGGCCGTTTTCCTGCGCAAATGCGTCATTAAGAATAACTTCTTTATCGTTTTCTCCGGAAAACCATGTCCCTGACATGAGGAGAATATCGTTAAGGACAGGTGTGTTTGTCTCTGGCATGGAGATGGATACTCCTGAGATCGGTTCGTCTTTTCCCGGCAAGTCAATAAGGGTCGAGAAATTCACCCGCCCACGCACGGCCCGCACATTGGGAAAAGAAGCCACCTCTTCCACGGCCCACTCAGGAGCACGTTTTAGGTCAACGATAAAATCGGGAAACCGGTAGTTCTGGTAATAGCGTTTCTTCGAGCCAGAAAGGTCACGGTAAACGCCGGCCATAGAAATATAGCATCCGATACCGATAGTCACGATAAGACACAGCGACACAAGCGACCACTTGCGCTGAAGTAGATCACGCAGAAGCTTCCGAAGTAGAATACGGTTTACCATGATATCTGCTCAACCGGTTTGGGGGGCTCATTACTTCTGATGGAGTGGATCGAGCCGTCACGAATCAAAGCTACGCGATGACCGATCTCGGAAATGGCGCTGTTGTGGGTAATGAGAACTACTGTTTTTTTTAACTTTTGGTTTAAATCAACCAGAAGCCCGAGGATATTCTTGCTTGCTTCCAGGTCCAGGGCTCCGGTTGGTTCATCGCATAAAATAAAATCAGGATTGCCCGACAGTGCACGGGCGATCGAGACGCGCTGTTGCTCGCCGCCGGATAACTGAGCCGGAAAATGATCCGCACGATCTTGCAATCCTACCATGGTCAGAGATTCCATGGGGTCAAGGGTGTCCTGGGTGATCTCTATGGCAACCTGAACATTTTCGAGTGCAGTCAGGGTAGGAATCAGATTGTAGAACTGAAATATGAATCCCACCCTATTGCGCCGGTACAGCGTAAGGTCTTTATCGGAAAGATCGGAAAGAACGGTCTCTTGAAAGCTTATTCTACCTCTTGTGGGCCTGTCCATTCCTCCGATAAGGTTCAGAAGAGTGCTTTTACCCGAGCCGCTGGGTCCTACGATAATTAGAAACTCACCGTCGTAAATATCCAGCGTCGCATCCCGCAGCGCGGGCACATCCACTTCTCCCATGCGGTAGATCTTGCTCACCGATTTTACGGACAAGATGATCTGTTTTTTTTCCATAGACGGATTTAACTTTCTTGAGCTTTAGCCCTTTTGTATATTTCGCTTCAACATGAAGCAAGTTTTTTTCGCATTGGGAATTGTTCACCGGATAAATAGCAGAGGAATTCTTACTCGTTCCTGAGGAAAGCATTGCTGACCCAGCACTATGCCTGAGGCGCATAAAAAAGAGGCTGCTACTGGGCTGCGTGGGAGGCTGACTTAAGTTTGGAAAGAAAGGTTTCCGGTGTGTTTCTCTGAAAATATTTCTTGATGAGATCACGGAAGTCCAACGGGTACCAGCCTTTTTGAATGTAGGGAGGGAATATGGGAAGCCGCTGCTCGAGTTGAAACCCCTGGCGCGCCAGCTCGTCCTCAATTTGCAGAAGTAGCTGTTGTGAGCGAGCGAACTGGCCGTTTTCATCGTTTAACGGGAATTCGCCGATGTCGCGCACGCCAGCTTTTACCAGTTCGAGAGCAATATCGCTATTCTCCAGAGCTGAAACCTGAATTATGATATTGGACGCCAGGATGGTTCTGGCCATGTGGACGGTCTCGATCATGTCGTCAGGTGATGGTGGTGGATTCTGCCCCATAGGGGTGCGTTTATAGGGGCTAAATCTTTTTATTTCAATACTTTGTATATGACCATATCGGCTATGGATTTCGGCCAGGGTCTCCAGGCACCGCTTGCGTGATCCTTTTGATTCCCCTATTCCAACAAGCAGCCCTGATGTTGTGGGGATTCTTACCCGACCTGCGTTAATGAGAGCCTCAGTCCGTCGCTTCGGCTCCTTGTCTGGCGCGTACCGATGCGCATCGCTGGCCTGTACCATCGGATCAACCGACTCAAGGAGCAGCTTATATGAGAGGAAATGCTTGCGCAGGATTTTCAATTCCGCATACGAAAGCAATCCGATGTCCATTTCGGGGAATAAGGAGTAGCTTGTGTTGATGCTCGAAATGCAATTACTGACGAAACAGAGATAGCTCAAGTAGTCGCTAAGTCCATAATAGGCAATGGTTTCAACGATCTCGGGGTGTGCACTAATACCCTCCCCAGCTGTGATATTTATGAGCGAAGCGCCCTTATGAGCTGCCCTATGGAGCTCACGAAGCAGCCTTTTTTTGGACGGAAGGGGCTCGATATACGAATGTGGGTAAGGACAATAGCCACACTTATTAGCGCAGAGTGTGGTCAGCACGAGTGAATAGCTTGGGACGTAGGTAATGCGTTGAACTGCCAAGGTGCGATCTCCTAATCCACGAGGGCCACAAACGCAGGCAATAAATCAATTACAAGCGAGACCGTAGCTGGTCATAAGGCGCACGCATGGAATTCTAGTAATTTATATTACAAAAGTTCCCGAATGTCACATGAAATTTTCCTTCCTCCATGCCAGAAAAATCTCTAAAAACAACATCTTGCCAACGAATCTGACAACATGGAGGGAGACTGCTAAGTTGTTGAATTATATGATGTTAGCTATTTTCTTAGTTACGTTTCTCTTGCCACATTTCAAAAATTCTCTACAGACTTAGCCTGTAAGATTATATTTCATCATAGAACCGCTATGATTGTCAATTAAGATCGTACGAAACCTTTTCCAAACATTCAGAAGGGAAAATCGAAAGATTTGTGTAGGGGACATCGCCGAGAGCAGGAGCTCAGTCTTTGAGGTAATGGCATCCAAGGCTTTCGTGGTTTTCCAGTGCTGCAAAAAGCACTGCCAATGCAGTCTGCACACCATTGCGCAGCCCGAGAAGATCATCGGTCAGCATGGCTTTTTCATAGAAGGCTTCCACTTCCATCTGAAGTTCGCGCAGGATTTGCCTTGCCCTCTTCATGCGCTTGCTGGACCGCACCAGGCCAACGTAATTCCACATTGTGTATTTAATGGTAAGCCAATCCTGGAGAATGAGTGCAGGGTCAACTTCCTCCTTTTCGTGACGCCACTCTTCAATGTTGGGGAAGGAGTATCTACTGGATTGAATTGATCTAGCAATATGGTTGCCAGCACCGGTGCCCCACAGCAACGCTTCAAGTAAAGAAGTACTGGCCAGGCGGTTTGCCCCGTGAATGCCGGTGCAGCTTACTTCGCCCACTGCGCGGAGGCGCTGGAGAGAGGTCTGGCCGACGAGGTTTACGGCAATGCCTCCGCAGGAGTAGTGGGCCGCTGGAACGACCGGTATAGGCTGTTTGGTAATGTCAATATCGCAACTCAAGCATTTTCGATAGATATTGGGAAAGCGTTTCTTGATCCATGAGGGCGCTTTGTGGGTGATGTCGAGGTACACACATGACTCGTCGTACATTAGCATCTCCTCATGAATTGCCCGGGCAACCACATCACGCGGAGCCAGTGAGCCGAGTGAGTGGTATTTTTCCACGAAGGGTTGGCCATTCTTGCGGATCAGCACGCCGCCTTCGCCCCGAATGCTTTCGGAAATCAGGAACCGCTCTGCTTCAGGATGATACAGCGCAGTCGGGTGAAATTGAATATACTCCAGGTTCACTAGCCGAGCCCCTGCGCGATAGGCCATAGCATAGCCATCACCACGCGCGCCCTTTGGATTCGTCGTGTGCAAATAAAGGGCACCGAGCCCGCCAGTTGAAATGATGGTTTCCTTGGCCAGAATCGGGATTACTTTCCCTTCGGTCTGTAGCAGTACGTAGGCGCCCACGCATGTTGGTGGTTTATACACATCCCGATGGTCGGTGGAATGGTGCGATAGCGTGAGGAAATCCACGGCAGTGGCTTGCGTGACGAGCTTAATGGTTTTGCGCTTGCTGACTTCGCGGAGCATACTTTCCTCAATGGCCTTGCCGGTGAGGTCGGCCACGTGGATGATGCGCGGAACGGAATGAGCCGCTTCTTCTGTGGTATCGAGAGCATTGTTAGTTTTTCGATCAAAGGGTACTTTCAGCTCGTCAATCAGGATTTTTTTCACCAAGGCAGGTCCATGCGAGGCCAGGAATCGCACTGCGCCTCTATCACAGGCGCTGCGGCCAGCTGCTTCGATGTCCTTGGCCAGAAGCCGGGCGGAATCCCCAGGCCCTTTGTAAATGATCCCCCCCTGGGCATACCGGGTATTGCATGACGAGGGATCGCTGGCGTTGGTGATCAAGATGACCTCGACGCTGTGCTTTGCTAGAGCAAGTGCCGCGGCGCAGCCACCTACTCCGGTTCCGATAATCAATACGTCGGTCTTGATCTTATCCATCGTAATCCTAAAGCCCGATGACTATCTGTGGGAATATCATTCCAGTCCCACCACGCATGTAGTAGCAGGGACAGATTATAATCTGTCCCTACTTCTTTTTCTTATGGATGGTGAACCTATCAATCAGCTTTCCGAGCTCATTATATGCTTCAAACGTGACAGCGCGTTTTGCCACGGAAGCCATAACAAAGTGACTATCTATACTAAACTTCTGCACGCTGGCAGTCCAGGGTACCTTGGTATTCTGACCGTACCATGGCGCGCCAGCGCCCCCCGCTATAATCTGAACAATCGGATTTGTCCACTTTGGGTTCACCTGGTGATCCACAATCATACGACAGTAATTATGCTCATGCCCGCAAAAGACAGCGTCGACATTGTAATCATTGAGAATCTCCCACACAGCGTCGCGGATGCGCGGGATACGGTCAAGCGAGTTTCCAAGGTGACCACTGTTTGGATACGCTGGCGAATGGAAGAAGACGAATGTGAAGCGCTGGTGCTTGTTCTCTTCAAGGTCCATTTTAAGCCATTCGCGCTGCCGGAGATCAATCGTGCGGCCAAAGCGGTCTTCCGGAGTAAGACCGCGCAGATAGTAGTAGTCAGAATTGAGTGACACGAAATGGCAGTCGCCGTAGTTGAACGAGTAGACGTTCTCGATATAAGTGGGCAAGCCCTTTTCTGGTAAAGGTCCATTCTCTGGCAGAACGTGGAAGTCGCGCCAGATATCTTCGGCGTAACGTCCAGGCGTGCTCTTATTCTTCTCAGGCCGTGGTGCCGCGGTGTCGTGGTTTCCCATCGCACAATAATAAGGGATAAAGGCGTTGATCGGATTCACCGCCATGCGCCAGGTTCGATATTGGAGTGCGATGTCCGCGAGATCGTTCGTGTAGCCGCTAATAAGGTCTCCGGAGAACAAAACAAATCGGGCATCCCGTTGCAAGGCCTGGCGCGACAGGGTGTTGAGCGTCGGGACGTTCACGCCGTTCAGCGCAGCATCCGGATCAGGCGTGCGGGAATTCGCACGGCTGTCGCCCATTATGGCAAATTTGAACGGCTTCCCCTGTTTCACCGCTGTGACGAAGCTATAGCAAGGCGACTGGATCACGTCCTCCGGGTCAGACATGGAGCATCTAATCCGGTAATAGTATTGCGTGTTTGGCTTGAGATGCTCAAGGGTAATTTTGAAGCGCCGGTTGGGGTCGTGTACTGCGATTTTCCGTGGTGGAGCTTGTCCGACCTTCCAGTAGGAAAACGTCCCCTGTGCGGGTAGGTTCGTTTCCCAGCAGACAGTTGCCTGGTCGGCAAACACGTTTGCTACAAACGGGCCATCCGTGAACACCAGACCGGGTTTCCGCTCACCCTGTAGTGTTTCGATGATGCGAAACGTGTCGTCTTTCGAGCGCCGCACGCGTAGCGCGTCTGGCATCTGTTCGATGCAAGTCACGCGGAAATGAATGGTACGGCCCGGAAGTATGATCGTCTGAGATTTCTTCGCGGGGTCGGGCTGGAAGGGGAGGTTAAAGCGATGAGTTTGCTGGATACCTTTGTCTGACATCGCGTAGCGATATTCAGGAAACGACATCAGGCTTGGAGGGTCTATGTCGGCCGCGTCAGTCCAGAAGAGCTGCGCGTGGCCGCTGGGATATGTGGTTGCAAAGGAGATCTGGATGCCTGTTTTTGTGATCGAGACTTGTGGTTCCAGCCTTGATGCCGCATCTACAGATGTCGGGATGGAAAGGATCAATACGCCTGATACGATGCAGATGATGAGCACCAGGGACCGTACATGCTTTCCATATGATCGCAAGTGCGACCTATTCCGATACCAAAAGATCTTACCGTTCATTATCCTGCCTCCTCTCGATGGGATATTTCTTAGCGACTAATAAAGTCGATAAACTAGGTGGGAAACCCAAGGTTGTCAATTGGAGATTTTGTTTTTCCATGGATGAATGGGCGTGAGCATGCCCGAGGCGAGGAAGCAGGGGCGTTAAATCTAACGCCCCTACTATGTCGGGCAGTGTTGTGTTCATGCGAATCTTTTTGTAGGGACAGATTATAATCTGTCCCTACGTTGCCGGTGAGAATTAAAGAGCAAGAAAAGCACCGGGATACGAGGCGGTAAATCAACGCCTACAGATACTTCTTCATCGCTCTTGCCAGTTCTTTCTTGGCCGTGTTGAGATTCGCCAGCTTCATGGTGAGCCAGTTGCGGTGCTTCGTGCGTTGTCGTTTTAAACCCTCTAGATGAGCACGAACTGCGCGGGGTCCCGGTGCGCCGAGGTGCTGCTTCATGGCAAGCCGCTTCACTGGCTCGTCAAGACTCTCCCATTCTTTTTTACTCACCCGCGCGCTATGCCCTTCGTCTTTCAGTACCTGATTGAGAGTAGAGAGCTTCAGGCGGTCCGCGGCTTCGCTTCGTTTCACGGTCTTGGCAACGAGGCGGTGCGCCGTACGAAAGGGGAATGCTTTTGTCTGGGCCAGAAAGTCAGCAATCTCCACTGCGTTGATGAATCCAGAGTAAGTGTGACGGAGCATAACGTCAGCATTCACCTTCAACGATGCGATGACATTGCCAAAGATACGGGAAGCATGGTGGACTTCTTCAAAGAGATCAATAATGACATACTTAGTCCATTGCGAGTCGCGATTATAGCCGGAGAGCATTCCCCTGGCCATGGCATGCAGCGCCTGGGCGTAGCTCTGTATCAGGCTCGTTTTGGCACGCGTCACTTCGGCAAAATCAAGATTTTGCTTTTGCGGCATCACTGACGATCCCGTTAGATACCGCTCGTCAATCTTCAGGAATCCGCGGCAGGGGTCGGAAAAGAAGAGTAAATCCTGGGCAATGGTACTGAGGTGGTTCATGAAGAAGGCGACAGCAGAAGCGACCTCTGCTTCCATTTCCCAGCGGCTAGTGATGCAGTCGAGATTGTTGATCTGAACCGACTCAAAACCGAGAAGCCCTGCGCAGTAATTACGGTCAATAGGCCATGTGGTGCCGAAGGCCGCGACTGCTCCCAGTGGGCATTGATTCAGTAAACCGAATGCAAATTGCAGGCGATCGAGGTCGCGTACAAGAGCCTGAGCGTAAGAGGCAAGGTAGTGAGCAAAGGTGGTGACTGCCGCAGGGCGGCTGTGGGTATAGCCAGGCATTGGAGTTTCGAGATGTTTGGCTGCCAGGCTGAGGATTTTGCCAATCAGCCCTTCAATTTCACCAAAGAGATCCAGAACGCGGTCGCGCAAATAGAGGCGGACGTCGGTGGTGGTCTGATCATTACGGCTTCGGGCAGCGTGCAGCCATCCACTGGCCTCTGCGCCTGCTTCAGCCTCGACGAACGCCTCGACGTTCATGTGAACGTCTTCCTTCAGGGGGTCGAGCTGGAATTTCCCCGCCAGGTAGCGTCTGGAGAGCGTATCCAGAGCGCGCAGGATTTTGGTCAGCGTTGCGGCGGGAATGAGTTGTTGTTTGTGGAGCATCAGTACATGTGCTTTGTTGGTCCAGATATCGTAAGGAATCAGGTGCTCATCTGCGCTTGGCCGAGGCGCAATGTCCCGTCCCGCGCAATAGAGCAGATTGATTTCGCTGGGATGGCGTTTCATCCGCTCGTCCCAGATTTGGCCTTCAGATTTCTTCTTGCGACGCATCGTCTTATGGCTCCTTGTAGGGGCGTTGAATTGAACGCCCCATACGGGGATCAGATCAATACCAGCACAAATATTGTGACGTCCTGGGAAGTCATGCCGTTCTGATCAGCAGATATGAAACGGATAGCCCAGCGATCTGTGTGTAATCAAGGGAAAAGTTTCCAGGAGGTGAGCAGCTCAGACTCGTATTTCTGGGCACTATGTATTAAGGTGGGCAGGAGAGGCACGCAACAATCTTTCTTGAAGTCAGGGAGCGGCCGTTGGGGAGAGAGAACTTCTTTATGGACAAAAAAAGAGGTTCTTGGGATTCCATAGCGGTGATTGTAGGGACGTTTAATTAAACGCCCCTACATGCTCAAAATTGTGCTAACAGCTAGCCCACTACAGATTCCGAAGAACAAAATAAGAAGGGGTGCTGAGTTGGGTCAGACTCAGCACCCCCTACAACGGAAAGGGCATCAGCAGGAGATGGGATCTAATCTCGGTTGCACGAACTGTCACAAGAGCCAGATCGCTGGAGCAGGAACAGGAGCGGTTTGCTGGAACAGAGCTGCTGGAGCGAGGAACTGGAGAAAGCGCTAGGACATGAGCTGCTGCCGTATCACTGGAGTGGTTAAGATTTTGTCACGGGAGTATCCGCTGTAGCGCTACGACCTCCTTTTTGAGCTTCTGCTGTATCATGACCCCCACTGGAGGATGGAGATTCTCGAGGCAAAAGGAAACGCCATGCCGCTTTTTAAGAGTACATTATAATAAACATCAGGGCTGCCACCGCCATGGAACGATCCTCTTGCAACTATACTGCCAAACGTCGCGGCGGTTCCCTGGTTTACAAAATTCCCTTCAGTAAGAACGAGGCCATTATGCCAGATATTGACCGGTTCGGGAATTCCTGTATTGGGATTTGTTAATGAGAGTTCAGGTGTGGAACCTGGACCCAGACCGCCAACATGTAAGTCACCGCAAATATAAAGCACACCTTTGGTATAGAATAAGTCTGATACCGATGATCCGCCGGTCAAGGTAAGGTCGCATAGATTCGTATCTCCGCCGCCGTTGTCATAGGGCGTATTGCCATCAATAGTATCAATGAAAATAATGTTGGCGGGAAGAGTCGCATCGTCAAAGTCGCCGGTTTTTGGATATATGGAGAGCGCATCGAATGTGACCCGTGGATTTGGAGTGCCGTTGGTTTCGCTTGCCCGGGTAATTTCCTTGGTGACGTTATCTATGTAAAGAGGATAGTCTTCATAGTCGTAGAACTCGCCAGAACTATCCGGCCGATAGTACTGGCCCCGTTCCAGGGCCAGCTCTTTCCAGAGGTCGTATTCAAGATCCGTGAGAAGGTCATTGACAACATCTACCAGTGGATCAGGGTAGTTGCCTTCACCGTCAGGGATGTTCAACCTATCCGTTGCCTCACTGGTGCGATCCCAGAGTTGAAACATATTGTCGTATTCAGGATCGTAGCCACCGAGCAAAGGAGATTCTGCCACGGATTGAGGCGGAACAAGGACACCAGGAGGAGCTGCCGGAGCTATTAGCGCCCCATCATTCCCATAGATCATTCCGGTCGTGAATATCCTGGCCAGTGGGTCGGTCAACGTTGTGGGGAAAAACTTGTTGAAACTGAACGCGTTGCCTGCAATTTTCCCAGGTACCTGGATGTCGCCCAGAGCCCAGGCATCGCCCCAGTGAAGATTAAACTGGCCATTGGCACCAACAGACATACCCGCTACAATGGGCGCAGGAATCACGACGCCGCTAAACTTGGAAATCAGTACGTCAGCCACAATGGTCTGCTCCGTTTGCCCATCGGCGCTGATACCAGTGCTGTAAAACGTATACACAGTGTCGGCTGGAGCTCCTGGCCGAGGTCCTTTAACTTCCAGCAGCTTGATGTGGCCTTCGTCAAATACACCATAGCTTGATCCGCTGCCGTATGGATTGTGAATCAACGTTATCAGGTCAGCATCAGTTGCCGGGAAGTTTGTGACATTCGCTTCTTCGAACGGGGAATCATCTATACCATAGGTATCAATGAGGTATTGAATCGTCGTGGGAGACGGCGATTCGCTCGGATTGTTAAACCAGTGGATGGCCTGGTGAATACCTGACTCTGCAATAGAAAATGTCTGTTCGAGAGTGACCTTTTTCGTTGTGAGATTGTTCATTGCCTTCGCATAGCTCATAATCGCCATGACGGCAGCCGAAGCGATCACCAATAGGATCAATGTACCGACGAGGGCGAGTCCTTTTGATTGTCTTGGGCCACCACGATAATGCTGCATTGGTATGTCCTCCTTTTCTTCTCAGAAAGCCTTTCGACTAGGAATTTCGTGCAAAGAGTTGGGTTCTAAATGTTGCGTCAAGAAAATCATCCGGTTCCAGTTTTCTGAAAAAGCCCTTCAGCTTGGGATATTTGAAATTCAGCATCACTTCGACTACTGTATTCTGTTCCAGAAATTGAAAGTTCACGTTCTTAATATACTTGGCAATGACAACGGTTGGTTCGGAGGAACTACTAATGTCCGGATCGAGTTCCAAAGTGCTGTTCGCAGTGTTCAATGAAATGCTGCTGGTCTTTGTAGGAGTCAATACGTTCACGAATCTGAGCTCAGTTGTGCTCTGCCCACTGGGGAATGGGAGCGTGGAATTTCGGATGAGATAGGCGATTTTCTCCATTGCCAGGGCTGCGTTTTGTTGATAACTCGATTGCATAGTAACGATGGTGATTACTTTGGCTGAGGCTATGGTGATGTAGATCAAGAATGCCATGGTCAAACCCGATAGAAGCGACGCGATGAAAACCTCTGGTAGGGTAAAGCCACGAGAACGCGAATAATGTCTTCGATACGTTTTCATATGAGCCTCCAAAGCTCCCTCTCGACGTTTATTTATACAACACCGGGGCGATGTATGAATGGAGCACTTCGCTTACCCTTTTGCTTGACAGCCGCCCGGTTCGGTTCCAGGTGACCGTCACCTCAATTTCGACCATATCCTGATTCATCGGAGGATTAACCATCAAGTCACCCCGGCTGCCGTCGGCGTTTACCTTGTATAGAGCAACATTGATCGCCGCGTTAAGGTCATCGGAAGGCGACGGCGTATTGAAGTCGTCCAACACAACCTGATGCTCGCCCTGAAGTGTTGGGAAAAAGGGCCGGCGAAATTGTTCAATGTATGACCGCGCGTAGTTGATGGCCACAATTCGTTGCTTATCGTACTCCGAAACCGTACGGGTGAAGACCAGTGATGAAATCACGCCCAGTCCAATCAGTGTGGTAATGGCGATTGAAATAACGATTTCAACAAGTGTAAAAGCATTCCTTTTCGATTTGCGCTTCATTTTATGTACCCCATTTTTTTTGGACACTATTAAAAGAAAGCAATATCAATACCAACTTTTAAACTATCGAAGAAAACAAGATAAGACCCCTAAAATGAGTACTTTACAATACGCTACGCTTGCTCATGGGAGAAAAACTTGGGTACGATTCTTCCCATGTAGTGCACAGTTTCTGGGCAGGATCGCCTACGATCTGTGACTAATGCAGGGAGGAATTTCCAGGAGGTGAATGGCTCAGACGCGTATTTCTGGGCGTTGTTTATTAAGGTGGGCAGGAGAGGCACGCAATGCTTCTTCCTATAACTGGGAAGGGTCATTGGAGAGAGAAAAACGTTGGTATGGACAAATAAGAAGGGGTGCTGAGTTGGGTCAGACTCAACACCCCAACAGCGGAAAGGGCATCCACAGGGGATGCGATGCAATATCAGTGGTACGAACTGTCACGAGAGCGAGATCCCTGGAGCGATTAAGACCTTGTCATGGGGGAGTATCCGCTTTAGCACTACGGCCTCTTTTTTAAGATTCTGCTGTCTCATGAGCCCCACTGGAGGATGGAAATTTTCAAAGCAAAAGGAAATCTCATATCACTTTGTAAAAGAGCCTTATACGCTATGCATTGAAGAATCAGCTGCTACCAGGGTAACCGAGTTCCCATTGCGTCCTTGTTATTTCAACCACACGGGGGATCCCAGGCGGTGGATTGATTCCGCCCAGCAGAGAATCCCAGGACCAGATCCGTGTGGGGGCTTCGTAGACGGGATTTCCATATCTCCATAATCCTGTTGCTTTTTGGCTCTCCCATAGTTGGATAATTGAGCCATTGAAATGAAACTCAACTCCACTCCAGTTTTCAAGGAAACGGAAGTAGTTCTCAACGCCTCCACTGTAACTTGCATTCGCGCTTGGTACAATCCCCTGAATGCAGACGGTATTCACTTCTGTCATAGAGGCATGGCGGGCACTATAGTTATTGCTGAGGGCATCGTCCCAGGCGTTTGAAAGTATGTTAAGTGCATCTGCAATCACCATAGCCTGTGTATGGTTAATGGTATTAAAGTCTCCCTGGACATAAATTGGATCGTCGGTAGCTACTGAGAAGCCTCCTGCAGAGCTCGGCAATTCAGCGCCGTTAACCAGACGTACTACGCCAGAGTTACTCCCTTGATCCTCATTTGAAACGTATAGGATGCCATTGGCTGGATAAATACCGCTCTCATTAATGTTGGCAATGTTGACGTCAATCGCAGTTACCCATTTGTCCTCGCGCGCATCATAGAAAGTGTTTGTCTCGACGATTGATTTTGTGACCATCGGGTCTAGCGGATCAGGATAAGTGAGGTCAACAGGGTTGCCATCTTTGTCATAGCCACTAATAGTGCCAGCATCATCCCCTATGATCTTAAGGTCAGCCTTATATTCGAATCTTTCCTGCTTGAGCGAATAGGTGTCGTTGATTGGATCGGCGCGATCGATGATGGCGTGTGCGTCTGACACAACGGGGATCGGCAAGTTCAGCGGCCTAACGCCATGGGAAGAATCCCTAACGTATCCCTTCCAGCGGTCCAAAGCAGCTGCTGTCCAATCACTATCACGGCTATCCAGCCAAAGGTTACTGGTGTCACTCCCGGAAGAATGCTTCATTGTCTCCTGGACCGAGCCGTCAGTGAATGTGACGTCCCCCGAGTTATTCGTTGATGCTCCCGAATCAGGGTGGGGGCCGTGGTACAAGTTTCCTGCAACTGTGGCTCTGTCCAAAAAATTCAGTCCACTATTGGATTGTATGTAGGCATCGCCATTTGTGTGAACGCGGCCATCGACCTCCATGTATGGTCCGGGAGCGATCTCCATCGTTGGGTTATAAAAGATGGCGAAATTAAATAGTGGAATATAAGTAATCTCTAAATTTTGACTCAGAGAGACGCCCGGATGAGAAAATCGGTCCGAGGGGCTACCTGTTTGTTGAGCTGTGACGTCGATGCGATAGCGCAACCGGTGAAGTGTCAAGTCTTGCCATTGGCCCTCGGTGACTGTCTCGAAATCATTAAAGGTCTGGGTGATCGTAAAATACGGAAACTCATATCCTTCCACCACTGGAGGAGTCATGGCTTCCACTTCGCTGAAAAAATTTGGATTGCCCTGCGTGATCAGGAATTGGATGTGAGCGAATGACTTGTTAAGCGCTTCTTCTGCAGCGGCAAATTCATCCTTATAGACTTCATAACGCGCCCGGTCCCGAGTTTGGTAGACTGCCATTCTCATGACCACTCCAGCCAGTGTGATCAGGCACAAAGAGACGAGCATAACTGACAGCAATGCTACCCCTCTGGAGCTGTCGCGAAGCGATTTAGCGGTTGATGTTAAACGCTTAAACTTTGCTCTCCGTGATGCGGTGTTTGTCCTAAACATGAAAATAACTCCTTCTAAGAAGAGTTCCTATTAGTTTCTAGGTGCTACAGTGATGTTTATTTCGAACCCCTGCATTCCTGGGCCAGTATAAGCGTCCGAGGCTTTCGTGTTTTCCACCCTTAAGGAATCACCGGTTCGCATCTTTACTATGAGAGGGGTTGTTGCCCCTGTGTATCTGAATGCAGCTCCCTGTTGAACGGCCGAAATGCCCTTTGTAACCTTTACTTCATCTCCACTCATGTTTGTATCAGGGTCATAAATAAGCGTGTTATCCCAGGGGGTGGCTAAGTCATCGTCGTGCGAAATGATTTCAATGCTGCGCACAGTTGTTTCGCCCCACCTGGAGAATTCCACTCGGTTTCCCGCTTGCACGGAGTTACCGTTGGCATCAACGACCCGCAACGGGGTTTTTGCCAGGCGAATTTCTCGATTTATGATTTCAATCGTCTTTTTCGCATTCTTGAGCGCGATCTGCTGTGAATAGATACCTTTTTGCATCCGGCCTACCATGATCGAAAGAGACACGAGGCCAGCAGCAATGATTACAAATAGCCCACCAGCTATTAGGAATTCGGTCAAGGTAACCCCCCGGCGCGGTCGCATACGGTTAATCGGGGCTTTTGCTCTCCTGGTCGTGAACATAGTTAGGATCTCCTGGTTAGGATCTCCTGCGAAAGTGCATTTTCGTTCTTCCATGTTACGCCTCAGGCGGGACGTAACTGAAGCTCCCTTTTATAAACCCAGATTAGAGTCACCTCTGTAATTTACAATGAGTGACTCAATTGTCTGCGCATAAGTCTTACCGCAATATTCCCATGTGGTTGTGATCTCGACGGTCTTTCCATTGTTGATCATATATTTCGTCGTTGTGTCTGGGGAAACGGCCAGCGTGTCTCCAAGATGGAGGGTGTTGACAGAATTGGATATAATCGGTGCAAAGTTGCCTATACCTTTTCCCTCCACGAGATAGACAGTGTCACCCGCCCATTCGTTGGTCTCCCAATTAGTGTCGTTGTCAATAAGGGAGCATAGCGAGCCCCCTTCGGTAGTGCCGAAACCCTTGAATGCAAATTCAACTCTGCATGACATATTCATAGCCTCATCCAGCCAGACGGGGGTCTCGTTGTCATAGGCGATGTTTGGATAATGCTGCGGGCCCACGTTTGGGAATGTATCGATGGCCATCTTTTCAAAAAAGCCCTGTGCGATATTCTTGGCCGCAATAGCATTGGTGTTGACCCGCGTGATACGATAGCTAAACATTAGCGAAGTGATTATTGAGACCGAAATGAGCACGAGAAGCGTCATGGAAATAATTACCTCAAGGAGGGAAAATCCGCATCTCGGCTTTAATAATCGGGAAAAATACATGAAAAGCCTTCTTTCTTCCTGAGGCGGATGAATATGAAGCCGGTTTAAGAACGGCACAAAAGTCTTGCAAACTATTTTTGACTGCTCTTTTCTCTATTTGGAAAGTTCCATCAGCTCAGAGCGGGCTTTTTGCATCTGAGCGAGGCATTCTTTCCTTTGATTTTCTTGGGCGTCGGATCCGCCTACTTTCTCGTTCTGCGTCTGCTCCAGGATTTCCAGGTTTTGCGATAGCGTCTGGATTATGTCTCGCGCTTCTTCACGGCGCGCTCGAAGCGCATCCATCATTTTATTGAGATCGTTAGCCAATTCCCGAAACTCGTCCCCTTTGCGCAGCTGGATAGCCGTCATGTCATAGTCGCCGGCAATCACGGACTTCACAACGCGCTCAAAGCGGTAGATCGGTCCAGCGATTCTGTGGGACATGCGAAAGGATATCCAGGCCAGCAGTGTCAGCAAAACCCAGAAAATGAGCATTGCCTTGAGAGCGCTGAAATTCCACCCAGACCCAAACATGTATGCCGCATCAGGTTCGGGCATCTCCATGCTTGCTGGGGTGATGAAGTAGAGACCTAAAGAGAAAGCGAAACTGGCAAGCACAGCAAAGGCGAGGATGAAAATTCTCCCCACCCAGTATACCTGGAATCGCCTGTTGATCATATACTTCCTGCGCCGATTGCGGCGTGGTGTTTTTATGTCGCTCATGATCGTTCCCTTCGAATCAAAAGTTTATTTTCCTGATCCCCAATTTTTTTGGACATATAAATACGATGCAATATCAATGCCAACTTTTGACACATGTAGTAAAACAAGATAAAGCCTGTAGAATTAGTGGTTTCCTAGACGTGATGCTTGCTAATTGGAGAAAGTCTTGGGTAGGATTCTTCTTGTTAAGTGCAACATTTTGGAGCAGTTGCCCAATTTCTGTTCAGAACACATTATGGAAAAGCCGTCTGGGCATTACTAACCCGCATTACGGTGAGTGATCCGGTGACAAAGACATGATGGAGGCCATTAGGGTGTTAGGCGGGGTGGAGCTGGTCACAGATTGGAGCACAAATTGTTGGTCGAAGAGACAACCCTGATCAGCATTCATCCGCTGCAACGAAAAAAGCATCCACAGGGGATGAGATCCAATCTCGATTACATTAACTATCACAATAGCGGGATCCCGGAGCAAGAACAGTAGGGGCGGACTGGAACAGAACTGCTGGATCTAATAACTAGAACGAGAGCTGTGACACGAGTCGTATTACTTGAGCGATTAAGACCTTATCACGGGAGTGTCCGCTTTAGCACTACGGCCTCTTTTTCAAGCTCCTGCTGTCTCATGAGCCCCACTGGAGGATGGAAATTCTCGAGGCAAAAGGAAAGGCCATGCCGTTTTTCAAAAGCACATTGTAATAGACTTCTGGGGAACCACCAGAGTGGAACGATTTTTTCGCAACTATACTGCCAAACACTGCACTTGTACCCTGGTTTTCAAAATCCCCTTCAATAAAGATCAGTCCATTATGCCAGATATTAATCTCTTCAGGACTTCCTGTATTGGGATTTGTCAATGAGAGTAAAGGTGTAGACCCAGGACCGAGACCGCCAACATGTAAGCTGCCACAAATGTACAACACGCCTTTGGTATAGAAGTAGTCCGCTGTCGTTGATCCGCCGGTCAATTTCAGGTCGCATAGATTCGTGTCGCCATCGCCGTTATCATAAGGCGGATTGCCATCAATGGTATCAATAAAAACAATGTTGGAGGGAAGAGCCTCATCATCAAAGCCGCCCGCTTTCGGATAGATGGACAGGGCCTTAATTGTGGCCCGCTTATTTGAGCTGCCATTGGTTTCACTTGCCCGCGTAATTTCATTGGTATCGTTGTCTATGTACAGAGGATAGCCCTCATTGTCGTAGAACTCGCCAGAACTATCCGGCCGGTAGTATTGGCCGCGTTCCAGTGCCAGCTCTTTCCAGAGGTCGTATTCAAGATCACTCATGAGTTCATTTACAACATATGTGAATTCATCGGGGAAGTTCCCCTCCCCGTCAGGAATGTTCAACCTATCCCCTGGCTGACTGGTTCGATCCCAGAGCTGGAACATATTGTCGTATTCAGGATCATAGGAATCAAGCCTGGGAGATCGCGCCACAGATTGAGGCGGAACAGCGACTTCAGGAGGAGCTGCCGGAGCTAATACCGACCCATCATTGCCATAGATCATTCCAGTGGTGATTATTTTGACCAGTGGGTCATTTGACACTGTGGGGAACGACTTATTAAAGCTGAACTTGTCGCCAGAGATTTTGCCAGGTACCTGAATGTCGGAAAGAGACCAGGCTTCGCCCCAGTGAAGATTGAACTGGCCTTTGGCGCTAACAGTACCACCCGCTGTAATAGCCGAAGGGACTGCAATGCCGCTAAACTTGGAAAGCAAGACGTCGGCCACAACAGTCTGCTCTGTATGGCCATCGGCGCTGACCCCTGTGCTATAAAGCGTAAACACAGTGTTGGTCGGAGCTGTGGACCGAGGCCCCTTAACTTTCAGCAGCTTGACGTGGCCTTCGGGGAATATCCCGTAGCTTGAAGCGCTGCCACCTGGATTGTCAATCAATGTTACCAGATCAGCATCAGTTGGGGGAAAGTTTGTGCTATTCGTATTTTCGAACGGAGATTCATCCGCACCGTAGGTATCAATGAGATTTTGAATCGTCGAGGCAGCTGGTGATTCGATCGGTTTGTTAAACCAGTGGATGGCCTGGTGAATACCTGACTCTGCAATAACAAATGTCTGTTCGAGAGTAATCTTTCTTGTTGTGAGATCGTTCATTGCATTTGCAAAGCTCATAATCGCCATGACGGCAGCCGACGCGATCATTAATAGAATCATCGTGCCGATGAGGGCGAATCCTTTTGATTGTCCTGGGCTGTCACAATAACAACGCTGCATTCGTGTGTCCTCCTTTTCTTCTTAAGTGGCGTTTCGACTAGGAATTTCGTGCAAAAAGTTGGGTTTTAAATGTTGCGTCAACAAAATCATCTGGTGCCAGTTTTCTGAAAAGCCCTTCAGCTTGAGATATTTGAAATTCAGCGTCACTTGGACCGCTGTATTCTGTTCCATAAGTTGAAACTTCATGTTCTTAATCTACTTAGCAATGACAAGGGTCGCTTCGGATTCCAGCGTGCTGTTCGCAGTGTTCAGCGAAATGCTGCTGGTCTTTGGAGGAGTCGCTACAGTAAGGAATTTGAGATCAGTACTGCTTTACCCACTGGAGAATCAACTGGAGAATAGGAGCATGGAATTGTGGATAGGAGATTTTTTCCACCGTCAGTGCTTAGTTTTGTTAATACCTCGATTCTATACTAATGATGCTGAATGTATTTTATCTGAGACTTGAGACTATGGAGACGTATATCAAGTATACCAGCCTTTTTGGAGAACATTAAGTATACAGCAATATCAATACCAGCTTCTAAGATATCTCAGAAAACAAGATAAGACCAGTAGACTTAGTGGTTTACGAGACGTTATGCTTCTTCGTGGGGAAGGTCTTGGGTATGGCTGTTCTCATGTAGTGAAACATTCTGGGGCAGTTATGCCCAAATACTGTTCAGAGCACATTACCACGAAGGGCGTCTGGGATTTGTCCTGCTAGGCGGCGAGTGGTCGGTTGATAAACACAGTAGGGCCAATAGGGTATTGGGTGGGGTAGACATTGTCACCAGTTGGGACAATGGTTATAGGTTGAAGGAAATCCGGTCGGCAGACAGACGCACGGCTGGAATGCCTACTTGTAGAGCAAATACTTGTCCCTGGTCTTCAGAAACTTCTCCACTGCTGGCTGCCAGTTGCGGATGATCTCCTCAGCACTAGCGCCCTTTTCCAGAGCCAAGCGCACTTCATCTGTCCCCATAGCCTTATCAAACATAGCGATGCGGTTGGGTGCCTTGGGATTCTGGAAGATGTGCTGATCCGGGTGGAGCTTATTAATGGCTTCCATGATATGGATACAGGCCTGAACGGGTTTGACGGCGTCGTAATCGGTGATGTGGATCTGCACCCCATGGCATTTTTGGTTAGCGAAAGCGAAGTATCGAGGCTCGTAGGAGATAGGGCGAAAGTAGATGCCTGGTAGCTTGCGGCGATTGAGATCATCTGCCAGCTGCTGCGGGTTGATCCATGGTGCTCCGACAATCTCAAAGGGAAGCGTATAGCCCACCCCTTCATTAACTGTATGCAGCTCACCCATAATGCCCGTTATGGCGCAGTAGAAGGCCGAGTCGGGCCGGGCAATGTGCGTGGAGGGAGGCACCCAGGGAAGACCCGTATCCCAGTACTTCATCGAGCGCGTCCAGCCCTTCATTTTCACCACTTTGAGTTTTGCCCCAATTTTGAATTCTTTGTTAAAGTACAGGGCAAGTTCGCCAGGCGTCATTCCATATACGTAGGCGATTGGATACATTCCGATAAAAGAGGAGAACTTTGGATCAAGAATGTTTCCATCAACCAGATCCCCGCCCAGGGGATTAGGACGATCCAGCACGATGATGGGAATATTGTTCTCCTTTGCTGCCATCATCGCATAGGCCATGGTATAAATGTAGGTATAGCCGCGAACGCCGATATCCTGAATGTCATAAAGCAGGACTTCAACATCCTTAAGCATTTCTGGCGTTGGCTTTTTGTACCTGGGATAGAGACTGTAAGTCATGACGCCCGTTGCTGTATCTGTGGTATGCCCTACTTGTACTCCAGCAAAGTAGTCGCCACGAATGCCATGTTCGGGCCCGAACAGTGCCACGAGCTTACATGCCTTGCACTGGTGAAGGAGATCAATGGATGAGATAAACTGAGCGTTCACACCGGTGGGGTTAGTAATCAGGCCGACCTTTTTGCCTTTAATCAGATTTAGGTGCTTTTCAAGTAACATGTCAATGCCAGGTTTGACCACGGGATTCTTCCCTCCTTCGTATTGTGCCAGCAGGACCTGGCTGATGCTTGTAAAGATGAGCAACGCAGCCAGAAGTACTTGTGATGTTCTGCGCATAAGGATGTCCTCCGCCTTTGTACTAGGCTTTGTTTTCGACACTTACCGGGCAGCAGCTGATTAATCAAGGATTTTTCGCTGTTCGTCGCCGAGTTTTTTGATTGCAATTCCCGGAGGATTTATCTATTGTAGTTATTGAATCTATTACGAAAAGGAATCTGCAGTGGAGCGCCAGAATGCGCGTGTTGCTTCATACGTGTTGTGCATCGTGCCTCCTTTATCCTCTTGGGGCATTGCGTGAGGAGGGATTGGAAGTTGTTGTTTTCTTTTACAACCCGAATGTTCATCCTTATCGGGAGTTTCGCAAGCGGCTCGTCTGTGTTAAAGACTACTGCAATGCACAAGGAATTGCAGCGATCTATAATGAAGAGTACGAGCTGGAGTCGTTCCTGGGCGCATTGCTGGGCAAGCAAGTTCCCGAACGCTGTGGGGTTTGCTACGCGCTGCGGCTAAACGAGACTGCACGTGTGGCGCAGGAGAAGGAGATTGACGCATTCAGTACAACGCTGCTGGTGAGTCCGTATCAGCACCATGAGGCGATCAAGGCAGCTGGCCTTGCGGCTGCAGCAGCGCATGGGGTGGAATTTGTCTGGCGCGATTGGCGGCCGGGCTATCGCCAGGCTCACGAACAGGGTCGGCAGCTGGGATTTTATATGCAGGGCTACTGCGGCTGCATCTTCAGCGAAGAGGAGCGCTACAGGCCAAAAAAGCGGCGCGCGGTACAGCGGAGGACGCAAGGGACGAAGAATCCTTAAATAAGCACAATCGCGCAACGAGCCCCGCATGAATTTTGAGATATGACTTCTGGAAGGCAAGGACATAGTGGCTTACTTGTGTTGAATGAAATTAGTGACTCCTTATAGTATAGCCACCGAGACACGGAGACACAGAGCATTGAATTGTAAATTGAAAATTGCAAAACGGAAATTTAAAATTTGATATTTACAATTTTAATTTTGCAATTTCTCCCTCGTCATAAGCATCCTCTTGACGGTTATTTTGAACCTCCTGTTTCGCAGATAGGGACGGGGCGGGGGATCGTTCTTTTAAGTGCATAAAGGAGCTCGGGTGTGCCTGATGCGCAGATAACAGCTGAGAAACTGTTCGGGGTGTTGCACAATTTCGGATGGGAAGAAGGTGACTATAGTGCTCCGAAGCCGCTGGTGTTGCGGAAAGCGGGTAAGACGCAGCATTTTCTAACGGCCACCCTGCATCCCATGCAAACGCCGCTGGTTGTGGTCGCAATAGCGAGGCAGGAAGCGTTGGGCCGCTACCAGGACTTTTACCAGAAGTATCTTGATATGGACTTCGGGCTGCGCCTGTTGCTCGACCATGTGCAACAGGAGGTTTTCGCGCCTTACCTGCTTTGTGTGGACGGGCAGCGCGCCTATCTATACGATGTGGATCGGGAGGAGTGCCTGATTTATTGCGAGGATACGCGAGAGCAGGCCGAACGATTATTTCCACATTTTGACCGAAAGAAGATGCAGCGCGAGACGCTTGAGCAGCTGCCGCGACGCACTGATGATCTTTTGGGCCGCGAGCTGTGCGAATGGGTTAAGTTATGGAGCGCAGAGCTGGGCAGCAAGACCGGGGAGAGCCGAGATGCAATGGCACGCTTTTTTGAAAAGCTGCTGCTGCTGAGGTATTTCAGCCAGCTGTTTGGCCGCCGCATACCCCTCAGCAAGTTTCGCCGCTTTCTCGATGCCCCGGAGCGACTTGCACAGCGTAAGCGCCTGCCCGATGCTCAGCGGTTTCTCACCACTTTCCTGGATACCCTTGCAACGAAGCATCATGTGCAATTCTGCCAGCTCGGGTCTGAAGAGAAGAGCTTTCTGCGGCGCTCTGCAGGGCTGGACCGCAAGCTCAATGAGATGCTCCTGCAATTCAACTTGTTGTCACGCGAAAAGTTTACGGTCGAGGTCTTTATGCAGGCCTATGCTGATCTATCGGCGAAGTTAAAGTCGTGGAAAGCACGATATACAACGCGCGATATCCGGCTGAAGGATTACATGGTTCAAGAGGAGGTGCTTGTCTACAAGCCGCTCACTATAGCACTGGATGATGTGGGATATGCCTGGATGTTGCGTCTGTTTGAGGAGGTGGTGGAATACTGGATGGACTACAATCGCCGTGTGGAAGCAATGATCGAACGCGGCGAGCCGCAGGTGCTTCAGCTCGACTTCTTTCATCCGCTTCCGAAGATGCTCACCACGTCGGGCACTATTCAGAACGTCGTCGCGTTTACCCTTGAAACCTCTTTTCGCGTGCAGGCTCAGCACACCTGGCAAAAAGACATCTGCCGGTTTCTGCTTTCAGCGAAAGCGCTCGAGATCTGCAGGCGATATAAAATGTCCCTTACGCCTCTCGTCCGCCTTGACCAGATTTTTCAATCCTGAATCTCTGCGCCGGATCGTTCAGCCTGAATACCGCACGTATGGAGGTCTTTGCACCGCGCTAGCCTTGCTGCCTGTAGGTCCAAGCAGCAGGGAAAAGGCGCCGGATTGCCGCTATTCAACCACCTCATCAATCCAGGCTCCGCCAACCACAATGTCTTTGTCGTAAAAGACCACGGCCTGCCCGGGTGCGATAGCGCGCTGCGGCTTTTCGAAAACCACCTGCACGCGATCCTCACCAAGCGGTCTGACCCTTGCTGGCGCAGGCGTATGGCGGTAGCGAATCTGGGCCGATACGCTGATTTCACGGTCTAACTCAGGAATGCTGATCCAGTTTGGCCGCGACGCAACCAGGATGCGGGAAAACAACTCGGCCTCTTCTCCCACTATCAGCACGTTTTGGACGGGATCAATTTTAAGGACATAGAGCGGCCTGCGATGTGCAATGCCGAGACCCTTGCGCTGGCCTACCGTATAGAAAGGTGTACCCTGATGGCGTCCGACAGTTTCGCCGTGCGTGTTGATGATATTGCCTTCGCGGATTGCTTCTGACGCATCATTGCGCTCGCGCAGAAAACGGCGATAGTCATTATCGGAGATGAAACAGATCTCCTGACTCTCGGGTTTCCTGGCAACTTTTAAGCCGAGCCGCCTGGCCAGTTTGCGTGTCTGAACTTTCGTTTGGTTTCCCAGGGGTGTGCGAAAGCGGGTGAGCTGCGTCTGGGTCAATGAAAACAGAAAATATGACTGATCTTTTGCAGGATCCCTGGCTCGCTTGAGCAAGAATCGGTTTTGTGCTGGGGCGTACTCCACAATCGCGT
Organism: Candidatus Sumerlaeota bacterium; assembly: GCA_030613245.1. Classification (GTDB taxonomy): domain Bacteria; phylum Sumerlaeota; class Sumerlaeia; order MWCT01; family JAUWMI01; genus JAUWMI01. Next base: position 32,111 of record JAUWMI010000012.1, on the reverse strand, counting down.
AGTGCCCGGTGGCAACCTCTGCTGCTCCGTAGGTGCGCGCTTTTTCCAGCAACGTGCCGAGTTTGATCTTCTCGTTACACAAGATACATGGGTTTGGAGTGCGGCCTTGCAGGTACTCACTGACAAACGGAGCGACGATCTCCTGCTCGAATTGCTTCTCGAGATCCAGCACGTAGAACGGAAAGCCGAACTGCTGCGCCACGCTGCGTGCATCTGCAACGTCGGCAGGAGAGCAGCAGCTGCGGAGCCGTGGCGAAATGGCCTCACTTTGGGGCATCTTGCAGATCCGCATGGTGATCCCGATGACTTCGTACCCATCTTGATGCAAGAGCACTGCAGTCAGGCTGCTATCCACTCCGCCACTCATGGCGACAAGTATTCTGTTTTTGGTATTTCCCATGTTCACCACAGCACAGTGCCTTCGCGCGGTTAAGAGATCAAATGGATACTATGTCTCATCTATCTTGCTGTGTTCTATAATGAGTTCTACTGAATCATTGCGGTCAGGGGCAATAGGTTTTTAGCTCTTGGACCAACACCATATTGCCAAGAGAGATAAGAAACAAGCCAGCGCTGATTAATTTTCTTGCTACGATGAATGTCATTGGTAGGATGTATTCAATATGGCAACGAAATTTTCACAAGGAAGAGACAAGAAGAGCCCATGCTTTGCGGCGCGCTTCCTGAGCAGAGCGTGATCAGGGAAGGAGTATTGTATGGTTCGTGCAGCAGTTATGGTTGGACCGAAGAGGCCTATTGAGATTCAGGAATTTGCTGACCCGGTGCTTGAGGACGGTGCAGTGGTGCTTCGCACGCTCTTCAGCGAGGTCTGTGGTACGGATGTGCATCTCTACCATGGTCGGCTTTCTGGGGTGCCGTATCCCATTATTCCCGGGCACGTCAGTGCAGGGGAGATTGAAGCGATTGAAGGCCGGGTAGTGGATGTTGAAGGCAAGGAATTCGGGCCGGGGGATCAGGTGACATTTCTGGACGTCCACGAAACCTGCGGTCGCTGCTGGTATTGTCTTGTGGCAAAGGCAACCACGCGGTGTCCGGCACGCAAGGTCTATGGCATTACCTATTCAGCGCGAGATGGGTTGCTGGGCGGATGGAGCGAACGGATTTATCTTAAGCCAGGGGTGAAAATTATTCGTTTGCCCGAAGGATTGTCGCCCGAGACGTACATTGGAGGTGGGTGTGGACTGCCCACGGCGTTCCATGCGATAGAGCGGGCGCGGATTCGCTTGAACGACACCGTGGTGATACAGGGAACCGGGCCTGTGGGGTTAAGTGCGGTGGCTTTTGCAAGACTGAGCGGGGCTACTACAATCGTAGTCACGGGAGCACCGGCTGCCCGACTCGATATGGCGCGGCGCATGAGCGCAGACATGGTGATCGACATTCACGAGCAGAGTCCTGAGCAGAGGCTGCGTGCTATACGTGATGTGACGAATGGACACGGCGCAGACGTTGTAATTGAAGCGACTGGTAATCCAGCAGCAATTCCCGAAGGCCTTGCGTTTACCCGAGACGATGGCACCTACGTCGTAGTTGGCCAATATACAGACTGCGGTGATGTCTCGCTGAATCCACACCGTGACCTGAACAGGAAGCATGTAAATCTTTATGGATGCTGGGGAAGTGATTTCAGCCATTTTTACCGCTCCATTCAGGTTATGGCGCGCCATCAGCGTACCTTTCCCTGGCATGCGCTGGGTGAGACGCAGTATTCGCTTGAGCAAAGCAACGAGGCGTTGCGCGACGTGGAGGAGCTCAAGGTCATCAAGGCGATTATTGCCACGCAGCATAGATAAAGGAGACGCGCGGATGCATGCCTGTTGAGCCTGCAATCATTGGAAAGTGGAGGGATGCTGGGGTAAGCCAGGTTTGTTTGCGCATGCTTTCCACGAGTTCAGGGGTATGCGCTATTGTTCGCGAGTGGGAGAAATCTAAGACGACGCAACCGCGGTAGCCACAGGGCTTGGCGTGCGCTGGTTGACAACTATAAGTACCTGCTCTGCGGCCCTTTTCGACGCGCCAGGCCCACCGATCATTTCTTTTACCTTTGCCAGTTCGTACTTGATCGTCTCGATCTCTTTGGGGTTAGAGAGAATCTTCACAACGCGATTGGCAACGTTCAAGGGTGTTGCTTCGTTCTGCAAGAGTTCGGGCACCGCCATATCACCGGCCACAACGTTAACCAGCCCGATGTAGGGGAGACTGACGAGATTCTTTGCGATGATCCAGGTCAGGAATGACGTTTTGTAGAGAATCACCATAGGGCAAATAAGGAAAGCAGTTTCCAGGGTCGCGGTGCCAGAGGCCACGATGGCAAAGTCCATGGCACTGCGCACATTGTAACGATACGCATCAACTACACGCACCTCGAATCCTGAATTTTCAATGTAATAGTCAATCAACTCTTTCTTCACCGTTGAAGCGCGCGGAATGACATATTGGATGTCTGGTATCCGAGCCTTAATCATCTCTGCGGCCTCAAGCATCACGGGCAGCAGACGCTCTACCTCGGGTTTGCGACTCCCCGGAAGAAGCCCGATAAGCTTTTTATTCGGGTCAAATTGAAAATGTTCGAACACCTGCTTTTTTGTCATGGTGAGCTTCATGACGTCGAGCGATGGATGGCCCACGTAGGTGACATCTACGCCTGCCTCGCGATAGATGCCTTCTTCAAATGGAAAGATGACTAGCATCTTGTCCACGTACTTAGCAATTTCATGCACCCGACCTTTGCGCCATGCCCAGACATGAGGACTGATGTAATAAATAACAGCTATTCCCATGGAGTTCGCAATGCGGGCGATGCGGAGGTTGAACCCAGGATAGTCAATCAAGACGACAGCACAAGGGCGATCCTGCTCCAGGGTGGTGCGGACCTGGCGGAACAGGCGTCGAATCTTATTGATCTTGCTCAACACCTCAGCGAACCCGATAATGGCAAGGCGGTCAACAATATTGAAAATCAGATGAACGCCCGCACTTTTCATCTGATTGCCACCAAAGCCGATGAACTCCAGTGTCGGATCCAGACGCTTCAGCTGCTTGACCAGATTGCTGGCATGAAGGTCTCCGGAGTTCTCGCCGGCGATGATCAGGATTTTTCTACTGTTGCTCATTGATACGCTTGCGGATTTCCTGTGAGATTTGCACGACGATCTCCAGGGCATCGCGGGCGTGCTCGCCCGTAACAGTGGGCTGGACGCCCTTCTGGACACACTTGATAAAATGGTCGAGTTCCACCTTCAGTGGTTCCTCGCTTTTCAAGCGGATTTTTTTCCTGACAATCTTCGAAGGCAGGTCGCCCTTTTGCGAATTTGGGTTCTCTATCTTTCGGTAAATCTCCATGGATTGTTTGCGATAATCAACGGAGATATACGCATCAGGCTGGAAGATGCGGATTTTGCGCATGGGGTGCGGTGAGACCCGGCTGACGGTAATGTTGGCAATGCAGCCATTCTCAAACCGAATACGGGCATTAGCAAGGTCTTCTTTGTCAGTGAGTATTGGGATGCCAACTGCTTCAATGGATTGAATTGGCGATTTTACAATGCGTAGGATAATGTCAACATCATGGATCATGAGATCCATGACTACGCCAATGTCTTTAACGCGGGGATCAAAGGGCCCCAGGCGATGTGCCTCAATAAATTTTGGCATCTTTAGAATTTCATTGAGTTTGCGAATCGCAGCATTGAACCTCTCAATATGGCCCACTTGCAAAATCAAGTTCCGCTTCCTGGCCAGTACGATTAGCTCGTGGGCTTCCTTGACCGTGGTGGTGATGGGTTTCTCCACCAGGACATGCACGTTGTTTTCTAGAAAGGCCTTGGCTATTTCGTAGTGAGAGACAGTTGGGACGGCAATACTGACTGCATCTATCTGGCCAATCAAGTAGTGGTAGTCGAAAAAACTCTGGGTGTTATAGGTATGAGCAATTTTGGTGGCCACCTTCTTCTTGATGTCTACGATGCCAATCAGCTCGCAGTGAGTATTCTTTGCATAGATTCGTGCATGATGCTGACCAAGATGGCCCACACCAACCACACCAACACGGACTTTTTTCATGACCGGCGATCCCCTCTCTGTTCCAGATTGTCTCTTATGAATAGGGCATAACTCGTCTAAAAGGCTCCTTTCCCGAAGAGCACAACGGGAATCGTTTTCAGGAGAATTGTAATATCCAGGAGCAAGGATTGGTTTTTTATGTAGTAAAAGTCGTATTCCAGATTGAGGTACAGAGGCAGATTCTTGCGTCCAACGATTTGCCACAGTCCGGTAATGCCTGGTTTAACGTCGAGGCGGCGGCGTTGCCAGGGCTCGTATTTCTCTACAATGAATGGCATTTCTGGCCGCGGGCCGACCATACTCATCTCGCCCCGCAGTACATTATAGATCTGTGGAATTTCGTCAAGGCTGGTTTTGCGCAACATCTTACCAAAGCGCGTAATGCGCAGATCTTCGGGATTCATTGGTGCCTCCGCAAAGGGCTCGACGTCAACGTGCATGGTACGAAATTTGTGCATGGTAAAGGACTTGCCGTCTTTCCCAATGCGGGCTTGCTTGAATACGGCCGGGCCTTTGGAGTCCAGGATAATCAAGAGACTAATGAGCAGTGCAGGCAGACACAAGATGACTATCAGCAGTAGGGCAACCGTGATGTCAAGAGTGCGCTTGGCCAGCGCCTGAGAAGGGGGGAGGTGACCGTTCTGGAGCTTGATCACCGGTGTATCTTCAATCTCATCTATTTTGACTTGGCTGGTAATCATTTCAAAAATATTAGAGACGATCTTGAAGTCCACACGGGTACTCTCGCACTGAACAACGAGGTTCATGACACGGCTTTGCGGCATGGAGGGGACTGCCAGGAATACCTCTTCGATATTGTGCAATTTAATGAGAGGTACGAGCTCCTGGGTTGTGCCAAGTACCGGAATGCCGTTAATGCTGGTGCCCTTAAGCGCCGGGTTGTCGTCAATGAATCCGGCCAGGTGGAACCCGACCTCTGGATGGTTCACAATGCGATCCTTGACCTTCTTGCCGATCACGCCTGCCCCGATGATCAGTACGCGCGTCAGGCCGTAGCCTTTCGCCACCAGGCTACGTTTCATGAATCGCAGAAACGTTCTTGATGAGTAAAGGTAGAAGAAGACAAGAACGGAGGAAATACCTATAACTGACCTGCCGAGATCCAGCCCTTTGAAAAGAGTTGCGGTAGCCAGGATTCCGATAAAGCCAGTAAGCACGGTTTTAAAGATGCGCGACAATTGATTCAGACTGGAAATCTTTTCACGGTGGAAATAGTGTTGATAGTAGGCTGTGGTGAATATCCAGATGCCAAGTACCAGTGGCAATGCATGGATATATGGGGGCAAAGCATTGATGATATTGGGAAACATCGGGTTCAGCGCCTCGCGAAGCCAATATGCTATCAGCCAGCACAGGCTGTAGCACACGGCATCGAACAGGAGGAGAAATACCGTCAGCCATGGACTTTTCCAGAACGACCGCAGGGCTCGCTGTTCGAGGGGCTTCATGTTTGATTCCTCAGACTTCCGCTCTCATGCTTCACCACAGGCACAAAGATGCGCCCCAGACCAGGGCATCATGGCTTATTATCGAATCACAGAGTGGCGTCGGTGGTGGAATGACTGGGTTGATGAGGAGGTGGTTATAGAATCTCGCTGCAACAGCATCCACGTTCCTGGTTCCAGTTTCTCTTCTTTGTCATGAATATATTTTTTGAATAACGAGTCATTGCGGCGAATCAGTGAGCTATCGGGATACTGGTTCATGATTTTCACAAGCCATTTGAGGGCTTCGCGTTCCTTTCCAAGGACGTCGTTACACAGCGCGATGCGATAGTAAGCATTGTCTATTTGCGCAAACTGTTTGTAATCAGTCACGAGGCGCTCATACATTGCCCGGGCTTTTACATAATCCTGCGCGGGATTTTGCAAATAGATCTCTCCACCAGCCAGTGAAAACATAGCATAAGGGGCGTAGGTCGAGCGCGGATACTGCTCAACAATTTGGCGAAAGACAGACTTGTTTTCTTCTTTTGCCAGGCCGGTATGGAGATCGAAAACGATAGATTTGCTGTTTATCAACTGGAAGGCCGCCTTATCTAGCTCCTTGGGTTCGACGATGCTGATCCTGAGCGGTGGAAGATACAGTTTGTACGCTCCTTTGTCGCCAATCTGGAATGTGATCCTACAATCAATGGTGTATTGGCCTGGATGTTCGAAGATGAGTCCGGATTCGGTGTCCTTCTGGTAAAGCAGCGTTTGCTCGGAGACTTTATATTCTTGAGGATCCAGCTCATAGATCGTTTGTGGGTATAGAGCTGGCTTGAACACGCTTGTATAACGTTCAGGAAGGTGGTTTGGCCGGATCACATAAATCTCTACATCTGCTGTAGGATTCATCACTGCGCCAAACTTCAGGAACTCGTCAGTAACATTTTGAATTTTCAGTGAAAGGTAAAGCGGCTCGCCCAGGAGATACGAGGTCTTGTTGGTTTCCACGGTTATAGCAACGGGATAGCCCGTAGCCGCGTGTGTGGCTGAGACACAGAGAATGCTCAGTAGAATGACTTGGCTTAGAACTTTTCGCATCATTCAGACTCGCCTCTAGAAATCAGAAGAAGTAGTTGGAAAAGGCCTGAGTTCTTCTGGCCTTGTGCAAAATTTGCAGACTTTTTATATGCAGAGCAAAGCAAAGTTTGCAAGGAATAATTCTCTGATTGTGGCAATCCTCCGGCCTGTGCGAACGTGGCCAGACCCGCTGGCTGGGTGTACTGGTTGTGCTGCTCTTTACCTTACACGCTGATGGTTCCCTGAATCTCACTCCATGGCTGGTTCAGATGAGCGTTTCGTAGCCTTTGAATCCCCTCAGGAGAAAATCTTATTCATCAGGTTGCGTTTCTTGCGCGGCTTGGGCGTTCCGATGAGAAAGAGAGGAATGAGCAGCAGGCCAGCCAGGAACCCACCGATGTGTGCAAACCAGGCCACACCACCCATTTCGCGAAACATCGTATGTAGAGCATAGCCGCTGATCACCTGCAATAGAAACCAGAATATCAACATGAACGACGCTGGCAGCCAGACCAGCAGGAAAATAGGCAGCAGCACAAGTACCTGAGCACGCGGGAACAACAGCAGATAAGCGCCGAGCACGCCAGCAATTGCTCCGCTTGCGCCAATCATCGGCTTCATTGAATCAGGGGTCATGGCCAGTTGGCTCAGGGAGGCTATCACTCCACACAAGAGATAAAACAGAACAAACCTGACTGGGCCCAGGCGGTCTTCTATATTGTTCCCAAATATCCAGAGATAGAGTAGATTGCCTCCGAGATGTAAGAAGTCGGAATGTAAGAACATTGATGTCAGAATCTTCAGGCATGCCGGGGGGCTGGGATGATGCGTAACCGCGAAAGCAACGAAACCGGTCTGCTGAAAAAGTGACATCAGCTGCTGCTCGCTCATCTGCATATTATACATCATGAACAGGGCGATATTCAGCCCGATGATGCCCAGCGTGATAATTGGGAACCGAGATGTTGGATTTTCATCTTTGATCGGAATCATAGCCTACTGTGCCTGATCAACGCTTTGCCGGAATGCAGCGCTTATCTACTTTCTATTTCCCTGCATGCAGGGAATCTCTATTACATTAATAAATCGTAAGAATCAAGAAAAGTTCCAGAAACCGCGCGGTTTTGAAATCCTGTTGACACAGATTCAACCCAGCCGTATAAGGACACGTGTGTTCTGGATGTGCAAAGAGTAAATCGAAATAATGCGGGGACGAAATGCATAGGCGGTCTGCGATAATTCTGCTACTGTGCGTTCTTGCCGTTGGTACTGTTGGGGCGTATTTGCCTCGAGACGTCGGCGCGCAGGAGCCGCTGCGTATTGAGCTGCCATCGGGAGAAGCCACCGACATTCCGATTGTCGTGGTTGATGATATTCCGTATCTGGCGATGAGTGCTATCGTCGAGCTCTTGCGCAGTGCACGGCAAGAATACCGGCTCGAATGGGACAGTAGCCTGGGAACGCTCCGGGTATTGAGCGATGAGACCAGCTATAGCCTGTTTCTCGATAAGAGCGCTCTTCTGGCCGGGAGATCTATTGTCGAATGTAAGCATCCGCTTCGCATTCTGCAAGGGCAGGTGTTGATCCCCGTTGACTCTTTTGTAATACTCAACAAGTACCTTGGGGAATTTCATGTTGAGCTGCCCTCTGGGCTACCGGAAGTGATGCCGAGCCCGGCTCTCCCTGAGGGGCCATATCCTGACTCCACGCTGCGGCCAGGAGAGCCACCGGAGGATGCTCTCATTTCGCGCCTGTCGCATGTTGAGCTTCCACCGTACCTTCCCGTGAAGTCAGGCGCGGCCTTGCAGGCTATTACCAGGACTGAAAATGTTATCCCATTGCGTCACTTGGCAATTGATCCAGACAACGGCTCGCTTCGGTTTCCGGAACTTAAGGACCCGAACTATCCAAACCAGATCACCCTGGATATTGCGACGAAGTGTCAGGCGATCCTGGCGCGTGAGGGATCAATTCAGACAACCATTATTCGCCCGGACAGAAAAGCCTCGCTGGAGGATCGAATGAACCGGATCAATACATCCGGCGCAGACGTCTTGCTCTGCCTGCGAGTAGGCGCATCGGAGTTTCGCGATGTTGCAGGGTTACAAGTTTATTGTTCGAATGAAGCGGTGGATTGGCAGGGGCGCCAGTACAGCGAGGAATTCGGCGAGCCTGCACTTCTTCCTCTGGGACTCCAGTACCTACCGTATCAATACCAGAGTTTGATGCTTGCAAATTATGTCAAGCGCGAGCTGGCCAAGTCGGTGGCGAGTAGTGTGTGGGAGATAAAGGTAGCACCCCTGTTTGTGCTAAAGCGTGCAGCTATGTGCTCGGTAATGGTGGAAGTGGGATTCCTCACGAATCCGAAAGATGCGAAACGCCTGGCTGAGCTTGGCCAGCGCGAACTGATTGCACGAGCAATCGCCGCCGCCGTGCTAAATTACCGCCGCTACCTGGAAACAGCGGAGAAGCTCACACCATGAAAACTCAACATACTCGGCAGACGGGTTCCCGCACACGGCGTGAACGGACAACAGAGGAGGTCCCGACTGCTCGGTTTATGACTGTCGTGATTGCGGTCTCATGTATCGCAATCGTGTTAGGGCTCTACTTTATTAACGTTTTGTTTAAACATGGATTGTCCCCGCAACCACTCAGGACAGCCGATGTGGTGCCGGGGGCTTTCCCAGCTGCAAGGCCCATCGCCGCCCTAAATCAGGTTAGAATCTTTTATACCACGAACGGCCGGTATCTCACACCTGAAGTGGTTGATCTGCCGCGGGAGATGAACTCGTACGAAACAGCACGATTTATCCTTGAGGAGCTGCTAAAAGGGCCACGCGTGGGGATTTTTGAGTCGCCGATCTCCTCTGATACAACATTACTGGCGATGTACGTGCAGAAGAACGAGATAGTGGTGAATTTGTCGAAAGAATTTCGCGAGAATTTCCATGGCGGACTGGTTCCCGAGTTGCTCTGTGTTTATTCGATTGTGAACAGCCTGATTCTGAACTGTAAAGAGTATGAACGCGTGCGGTTTTTGATCGAGGGACAGGTGGTTGATACCTTGAGCGGTAACGTAGACTTAACCGCACCACTTGTTGAGGATCTCTCGTTAATTCGCTGGTAAAGTTCGGTAGATTGCTTTCCGTAGATATTGGTACGTTGTGAGAAAAACCCCGATTTTCCCCTTGTTGGGAAGCTTATTATCAAATATTCTTGAACCAATCGGGATCAATATCCACACTTTCAACCATCTCAGTCTTGATTCCAAGACGCAATTCCTTGAGCTTGTCTGCAAGTTGATCCCCGTCCATGAGATCAATAGGTGTGGCACCATCTCGTGTTGCTTCTCGCATGGCGTCCCGTGTAAAGGTGCCCGTTGTGACAAAGAGACCCTTGTCGGCTCTTCCGATAAAGGCACCCCGAAAATCCCGAATCGCTCCGGGTGAGACAGAACCTTGGTATTTCTTGCATTGGAAAAGGACGTGAAAGCTGAGGAGACCACCTACTTTGATGATTCCCTTTCCATCAATTCCCCCATCACCGGTTCTGCCGGTTACCTCCACCTGAACGAACCCGGATTCCCGCAGCAAACGTTTAATCAACCGCTCAAAGGCGTCTGGAGATAACTCCTTGGTGAGAACATGGTGGAGCTTACTCCGCCATGTTTCTGCCTCTTCCGGTAACTCTTCCTCGGTTTGTCCTGTTTTCTGCTGTCCTTCACGTTCCTTCTGGATCATATCGCGAACCGTTTTTTCAACTTCTTGCGGATTGACGGCTCTGACTTCTCGTTTATCTGGAACAATGACCCAGACCCCTCTTTCAGAATTATCGAGTATCCCATATCTCTTGAGGTAAGTACGAGCCCATGCAAGTTGATACTCAAGTTCCGTCTGGCTACTCTTTTCAGGATCGTGAGGAATGGATAGAACATCTTCAGGTAAATCAAGAGATTCAGAAACCCGTGATGAGATTTCTTCAATTGAACCCGAGCCACCGAGTTCATGTAGGACTTTTAGAAGAGGGTTCATTAATTCGTGATATTTCGGCATTTGCTCATGCTTCGCCACGGAATTTCCCTTTCTTTAGCTTCCCAACAGTGATTATACAGTCTGCATAAAACGGGAAACGCGGACTGTGCCATTCTGTATAAGAAGTTCCCGTTTCTTCTTTTTCATTCAGAAATTCGGGGACAGCAACCTTAATTCACGAATTTGTCCACCGGAAATTAGGTTGCTGTCCCCGCTTTACCTTTGACCTTTATTATTGATCCGTCAGGTCTCTGGTGGATGTGGAGAAAATACTGGGTGAATTTCATTGCTTTTTCACATCTCGCCTAACGCTTTGAATCACCGGTGTGAGTGGAGCGCCAGCGGAACTCATATCCGAGTGAATTCAATTGTTCTGCGTTTTACTAATCAACTACGATCCCTTTCCAGTTTTTCGGATCAGTACACTCCATTTTTTCTTTTTTGCCAACGTTATATAAAAATTTCATCAAAGGCTCAAAGTAACTGAAAACTTCATTCCAATCATTATTTAACGTTTCTACAAATAATTTGATTTCTGGTTCAACGCCGTTATTTTTTAAATCAAGATCCCTGCGAAAAATATCAGATTTGTTACGTACAGTATTAACCGCGCTTTCAATTAGGAGCATATTAAGCATGCCAATATCGGCCTCTAAGTCATCACTTAAAAACACACCCAAATAACTATGCTTCTCGCAAAACTTTTCTGCGATTTCTATATCAATATGGCCTCCGAGTTTGTTTCTTACATGTTTCCACTTTTGAGCAATTTTTCTTATATTACCAAGTAATTGAATCGTGCTTTGGTCTAATCGATTTTTCAATTCCGAGGTGTTGAAAATGTCGTTAACTAATTGAAACATATGCTCAAAAGTTATGAGCATATCAATTGCGCTATATACCGCATTATTCATTCCTTTGATCACTTCTCGCGGAGTCTTAAAACTTGCCAATTTACTATTGAGCAGCTTCTGGTCTTCATAAATCTTTTTCATTCTAAATTGAAGATGAAGCATTTTCACCTGAATGGCAGCTACTCGATGTGTCAAAGTTGACAACTTCGCATTCTCCTTTATATATTTGACGCAGAACGATCTGCATCAGTTGCCGAAACCTGCGCAGCACTGAGCAGCAGAATTTGATAATAAATTGATACGGAAATTCAGACAATCGAATTTGCACAGGACGGTTTCGGTCAACTGAATGCAATTGTTGGCGCATTTTGGGGACAGACTACGAAATTCCCTCAACGACTGTTTTTCGTTCAATCCAATTTTTAGCACTGTAATTCTTCTTAACTAATACCTATCGCAGAGTCAAGCCATGTTTGTGCGCAAGGTGCGCGGTTAAGAAGACATGGTGTGCGATATTACGGGGCTTTCATGCTTCAAGAGCTAACCCAGGTTCTTCGGTTAGGAAGCTCAAAGTGGCCGAAAAATTCATCAGAGTAAGAATGTGAGTGTAGGGCCAAAGCCCTTTTGGAGTGCGTAAGCGTAGCAATGGCGGAGCTTGCGCTTTGCTAAGCCGAAGCGAAGCTGCGGCCTGGCCTAGTCAATCGCAAGCTGCGCTTGCGATTGACAAAGCGGCAGCTCCCCTGCGGTTCGCTACCGCACTCCAAGGTTAAAAATTCGGGCACTTTGAGTAACTAAGAGGCGAGCATCTAAATAAGCCGCAGAAGATGGTGGTATCTGTCCTGATGCGAAAAATAGGTTCGCAAAGACAAGCAGCAAGGCAAACGGTTGGATCAGAGCTCCGCCGGGGCAACTGCAGCCTTCCGTTTTTTGGGGAAAAACACGCTGATCCCGTAGCCCACTCCCATAGTGGTCAGGCATCCAATAGGACAGAACCACGGCCATGCAATAGTAGGAAATAGGCCGAAGAAAGCAGGCATGCTGTCAGGGAAGAACCTGTAGAGTAACGGGAAAAAGCTGACCATCAGAACGACCACAGCCCCTGTGATGGCGCCGGTAATCACGCCGCGCTGGTCAGTCTTCTTTGTCAAAAATCCCAGCAGAAACGTTCCAAGCAGCGCACCGTAAGTGAGCGACGGAATCGCCAGACAGATGTCAAGCAGCTTGTATTCCGGCGGGGCTAATCGCGGAATAAAGGCGATAAAGATCAATATGATTCCCCAGATGACCGTGGCGATCTTCGCAACCAGTACGTAATGGAGCTCACTGGCTTTGCGCTTAATGTACATTTTGTAGAAGTCATTGACCGCAATATTGGCCAGCGCATTGACGTCAGAGCTGGTCGTGGACATGGCGGCAGCGAATATAGCGGCAATCACCATGCCAACAAAACCAACCGGCATGTGATTGATGATGAAGTATGGAAAGATGTCAGCATCCTTTGCCAGGGCCGGGAAATTGCCGGAAAAGAAGGCGAACAGCATAACCCCGAGAAAGAGAAAGAAGAGGAATTGTGGTATGATAATAATGCCGCTACCGATAATGGCCCGGCGGCTTTCTTTCTGGCTCCGACACGCCAGGAGGCGTTGTCCAATAGTCTGGTCTGTTCCATGAGTTGCCATACAGAGGAAGCAGCCACCGACAAATCCGGAAAGCACAGTGTAATTAATGCTGAAGTCGAGGATGCGGAAGTCAAACAGCTTGAGTCTACCTGCGTCCGAGGCGATCTGAAACACGCTCCCCAGACTAACTTTGTCGAGAATGGTGATCATGGCCACAAGCCCGCCGAAGATATAGATGGTAAACATGAGCACTTCTGTCCAGACCACGGCTCGAAATCCGCCAAAAGAGGTATAGATCAGGGCTATGCCTACGCTAAGAATCACGCAGTAGTGGAACGGCCATGAAGGAATGATCTGGTTCATAACAATGGCAGGAATGTAGACGCGAATTCCGGTGGCCAGGGCACGCGTAGCGAAGAAGGTAATGCCCGCGATATTTTTCGCCGCAGTCCCAAATCGCCCTTCGAGGTATTTGTAAATTGACTGATGTTCTCCTTTATAGAGCCGTGGCACAAACAGGTAGCCCAGGATAATACGCGCTACCAGATAGCCAAACGTGAGCTGGAGAAATACGAGACTGCCGCCGTATGCCCAGGCAGGCGCTGCAATGACTGTGGCAGCCGAGGTTTCCGTGGCCACGATCGAGAGCATCACCGCCCACCAGGGCAGATTGCGGCCTCCCAGGAAATAATCCTTGGTGGTGCGTTGCATGCGTGTGAAGTAGAGCCCGATCGTGGTGATTGCGACGACAAATAAGATGACCACACCAATATCAATTGCGCTGAGTTTCACTCCTGCAATTCCTTCCATGCTTATTCTTCTCCTTTTGTCTGAATCAGTGAATGTGCGATCAGTACGATCCTGCTAAAGGATAGATACTATCTGCTCCGCGGGCTAAAAGCATTTCGACTCGCCCTTGCGTTTTGCAATGCGGTTGATTCGCCAGAGCAAGCGCCTGAGCGCTCGCTCAGTAAGATCGGGGCCGAAGTAAAGCCGAAGAAAGTGCACGCGATCTTTTTTGCTCAGTGCTAGAAACGGTAATGACCGAAAGAGCTGAAAAACGTTCTTTCTTCGCTGCCTTGCCGAAATGCGCCTGCCAATGCGGCAATGGTCCAAATCAATAATGAAAAAGCTGAATTTTGGCCGAACGTCAGTGCTACGGCTAATGAGGATATGGTGGCTGCTGAAATCGTCGTGGTAAAATCCACGGCCATGTAAGCTACCAAGAAACTCAGCCAGTGCACTCAACAAATCCCTTTTCTCCCGGGCTGACCTGTTTTCTTGCAGAAGATCGTAGAGCGACGTTGTGCCTGCTACGTGGCGTGTTACCAGATAATGCTCTTTGAGCAACCCGCCAGCACGCCGCTCCGCGTAAATCAGCGGCACAGCCGTCGGAACTGAGGCGGCCAGGAGCCGATGTCCCAGTCTCCATTCACGTTTTGCTTTGCTGGAAACAAAAAGGGAACCAAGGGCTTTCTTAAAGTTCCTCACGCGGCAACGCTTTGCATAAAGGCGCTCGGAGATCCCCGCAGCGTTCTGAAAATCGAAGCTTACCACCAGCCGAGTATTCGAAGACTTTACCACGGCGTATTGGTCCTGCGGCTGGCTTTTCAGGGTATTCCAGGGAATCTGGCTGAGACGGAGATGGGCGTAATCGGCCAGACAAAGGCCGCGGAGCTCACCATCTTGATAAGGAACTGCTCGGCTTTGCGTTGATGTGTTGCATACACCCGTGGAGGAAGACATTGCGAAAGGTGCCATTGTGTTATGCACGTGCAATTTCATTTATCTCTGTTTCGTGAACCGGCGATGGTGCTTGTATGGCAATAGCTGATTAAGAGGTTGTGTACCCAGTGGTGTCAAGATGATTATTCGCATCTTGCTACTCACTAAAGAATGCTGTAGACTTTCTTAGACAGGAATTGTAGTTATTAATATTGAGAGGTCAAACACTATTTTTGCTCGCTCCTGCGAATTCGTAGTGCATTGGTGGAAGACAGTGAATGATAATAAGCCTCTCGGACTTTTATACCTAATCTACTGGCGACCGCATCGGATGGGTTCGTGCGCGCCAGTAATGACCACGGCTATCATTAGAGCAGAAGGCAGATTCTTGTGCAGTCATTAAAGCAACGAGTCGAGGCAGTGCTGCGCAGCGCATCACCCCGCACGCTTCGAGTTATGGACATCGTGAAGCGTTTGGGGTTGCGTCCTACTCAGCGACGACTGGTGCGGCACGCCTTGCGTGAGCTTAGCCGTGAAGGGAAGGTACACCGGTTCAAGGCACAGCGCTATGGAATCCTCGGCGCTCCGGAGATCGTTACTGGCAAACTCGAAATCGCCGCAAAGGGGTACGGTTTTGTGCGCATACATTTGCGTGAAGGCATGGAACGGGTGGCGGATGTTTTCATTGCCCGCCGCAATCTCGCGACCGGTGTACACGGCGATACCGTAGCGGTTCGCATGATCAGACGCCCAGGCGAGAAGCCCGAAGGCCGCATTGCCGAGGTGCTCGCGCGAGGCCGCGCTATTCTGGTTGGACAGTTTCAGCATGGCAAACGAGGCGGCATCGGGATGCCGCGGGATCAGCGCATCGGTCGTCACGTGTCCATATCGCACGTGCCTGCGCGCCTGCGTGTGGAGAACGGCGCCTGGGTGGTGGTGAAGATTACAGACTGGACGTCTGGCCGTGATCCCCTTCTGGGCACAATCGTCGAAGTTCTCGGCGATAAGAAGATGCCGCTTACTGACGTTCTGCTGGTAGTTCGAGATTACGGTGTACAGCCGGAGTTTCCAAAGGCAGTGCTGCGTGCAGCCCGCGAGGTTGCCAAGGTGATTGCGCCTGAAGAACTTGCTCGCCGCCAGGACTTCCGACCTATGCGCACGATAACAATTGACCCGGTGGATGCTAAGGATTTCGACGATGCTCTCTCCATCGAAGTTCTTGAAAACGGCGTTTTCCGCTTAGGGGTACACATTGCCGACGTGTCGCATTACGTTGCTGAAGGCTCACTCATTGGTAAAGAGGCACGGGAACGAGGCACCAGTATCTATCCGGTGGATCGTGTGATCCCAATGTTACCTGATGCGCTTTCAAACACCATTTGCAGTCTGCGTCCGGACGAAGACCGCCTGACCATGAGTGTGATCATTGACGTTGACTCGAATGGCCAGGTGCGCGATTACCGGTTTTACGAGGCGATTATTCGATCGCGATTCCGGATGACATACGAAGAGGTGGAGGCAGTATTCGATCGCTCTGATCCGTGGATACTGTCGAAATACCAGTCGGTGCAAGACGATCTACTTGCACTAAAGGCGCTGAGCGATCGGTTGCGTCAGGTGCGGGCAGAGCGTGGAAGTCTGGATCTCGATATGCCGGAAACCGAGGTAATTTTCAACTCTGCGGGGCAGGTGGTTGATATTACACGCAAGATTCGCCTGGCCAGTCATCGTCTGGTCGAGGAATGCATGGTGCTGGCGAACGAGGTGGTGGCACAGCATCTCTTCTGGCTGAAAATTCCCTCGCTCTATCGTGTACACGAAAAGCCAGCGCGCGAAAAGCTGGAGCGGATAGTTCCGATATTGGCTAATCTGGGCATCACGCTGCGGTCTTCGCGCGGAAAAATTGTTGAGCAGCTGCAAGCCGTACTCACGCGTGCCGAGCACCTGCCTCACGGCTACATGATCCGCCGTTTGATTTTGCGTGCAATGATGCGCGCGCAATATAGCGCAGAGAACAAGGGCCATTTCGGCATTGCCAGCGCATGTTACACGCATTTTACCTCACCGATCCGCCGCTATCCGGACCTCGTTGTGCATCGCATCTTAAGAGAGTCAATGGGTGGAAGACAGCTAACAGACGATCGGCAGCAGGAGCTTGCCCAAGGCCTGCCAGCAATTGCGCAACTTGCTACGGATCGTGAAGATCGTGCGGATGTGATTGAGAGAGAGGCAATGCTTGTGAAGTCGCTCGAGTTTATGCACGCATTTCTGGGTGAAGAATTCGAAGCCACCGTGTCGGGCATTGCTAATCACGGTGTGTACGTGGAATTGGACCAGTATCCGGTTGAGGGATTAATACCGTTGCGCAATCTGCCCAGCGACTCGTATGAATACGATGAAGAGCGGCTGCTGCTCAAGGCTCGAAAGCGTGGGATTACCTTTGTGCTTGGTCAACGTGTGCTGGTTTCGCTCGAACGGGTTGATCTGGTGAATCGCCGTATGGACTTTGGCTTTAAAAAGATCCTGTAGGGGAGTGGGGTTGGCACATCACCGCCAGGGGAGCACCGAGCAAGTTGCAGGCCTTTTTGCGCGCAGAGCCTGCGCTCAGCCGGCAGCCGGCCGGAGGAGTTGTCCAGACCAGCCAGCGTCAATTTGCCGAAAGAGTTCCGGATACGCTGTCTTCATCCTGTGTTCGGCCTGGTGGATGTCACGACAGCCATCGAGACCAGCAGCTTCGCAATTGATCGCTGCAACAGAACTGGCCAGCAGCAAGGCCTTTAGCGGGTGCTTTAGTGTGAAGAGCCCTCTAAGGAATCCGGCGGAAAACGCGTCGCCGCATCCTGTTGAGTCTGCCATTTGCTGCACCGGGGCTACAGGAACTGTCAACCCGTAGCATTCACCGCCAGTCTTGTAGACGAGCATTGATCCGCGCGAGCCGAGGGTGAGCACCGCATACGTGGCTCCGGCGTCCACGATTCTTAACAGCGCCTCCTGGTAATCAGCCTCAGAATTCAGCTGCTGACCCATCATAAGGCATAGTTCTTCTTCATTGCACTGCAGGCCATTCACACACCCAACCCACTCCTTCCACGATTCGAGCGGCTTTGGCCGTAAATTACCATCTGCATCCACGAAGCGCGGCAGGTTGTGGACGTCGAGAAAGAGGAATGCCCTCGAGTGGCGACGTATCTGTTGTAATGTTTCCAGCGCGATTTCCGAGCAAGAAATAAAATTAATTAGCATAATATCAGCATCAAGAAACGGACTGAGCTCGTCGAATGTAACAGGCGGAGTGCGCAGGGTCATGCGTTCTTCCCGCCGATCCGGGCTTGGGTAGCGCAGGGTGTTCTGATTTGTCCCCTCTGGATTGATTCGTATCCCTTGCAGATGAACATTTGACAGACCCTGGAGATACTGTTCGATGATGACAGGGAGGTGATCTGCACCGAGCTTGGATACGGGATGAATCGTAGCGTCACGCCCAAACACTCGCGCCAGCGCAAGGATGTTATAGAGTACTCCGCCGAAGCTCTCTTTCCGCTCGCCCTTGTATGGAAAGATCTCGTCGTACATCACAGACCCAATCACACTTATTTTCATGCGCCTCTCCTTGATGTGTTACATCAGGATCTTATATTAGTACCTTTTCCAGTTTGTTTTGGAGGATAACGTCGGCCCAGAGCCGGCGCTACATGCATTTATTACCCATGGTTTTTCTGAGTGGGCGTTTTAAGAGTCAGATGCTGAACTAAAATGCCTGCGGCTCCGATAACGCCAGCGTCACCACCAAGCTGGGCGGGTACGATCTTAGCAGTCCGGGTAGGCTCTTCAAACGCGCGGCGACGCACCTCCTCGCGCGTAGGCCTGAACAGATGCTCCCCTGCTTGGATCACTCCCCCGCTGATTACAATCATTTCGGGATTCAGGGTGTTCACTATGTTGGCAATCCCCACACCGAGCAATCGCCCCGTCTCTTCAAATATTTCGCAGGCCAATGCATCTCCCTGCTCAAGTGCCTCATAGACGATCTTCGAAGTTAGCCGGTTGAGATCCCCTTCCACCATCTTGTTGATTATGGTATCGCGTCCTTGGCGGATTGCCTCAATCGTTCTCCGTACGATGCCGGTGGCTGACACGTATGTCTCCAGACACCCGCGATTTCCGCACTTGCACTGATACCCGTTATAGTCAATCGTACAGTGTCCAACTTCGCCTGCCGTATCATCTGGGCCATGGAGGAGCTTGCCGTCCATGATGATGCCGCCTCCAACACCAGTTCCCAGAGTAAAAACCACCAGATTGTCCACACCCTTGCCCGCGCCAGCCCATTTCTCTCCGTATGCTGCGGCATTTGCATCGTTGTCGAGCACGACCGGTACGTGGAACTCGTCTTCAATCATTTTGCGAAGAGGCACATTATGCCATCCATGGAGATTAGCGGGATTGATCACGATGCCGGTGCGTGTATTTAAGGGACCGGGCGAGCCAATTCCGATACCACTGATCTGCTCCAGAGAAAGATGCGCTTTCCGCAAGACCTCGTGGATGCACTGCTTGATGTTTGCAACTACCTGCTCCACGCCTTTCGGCACTTCAGTTGGCCGTTTGTGCTTTTCTATGATGCGAGCCTCTGCCATTACAGCCGCACAAACAATGTTCGTTCCTCCCAGATCCACCCCTATGGCTGGCTGATCCAGGTGTGATTGCATAGCCTATCTCTCCGAACAAATTAGACGTTTTAATATCTTGGCTAAAGACGCCTTCAATGTGGTCCTGTTGTAAGGCACATGACGATAGTTTTGTTCCCAGGATTCAAGATGTGTACATGACGAGCCTTTGAACTGACGATCCGTGCAGAAACGACAGTAGTCTTAAGAAGGCGTTGCTGCAAAGTCAAGGAAAAACCCGAAACGCAGGTACAGTCGAAGCTGCTTGCGGGGCTACTTGGTATTTTTCTTAAACTGCTCGAGATCAAGACCTAGTTTCTCGATCTTTTCATAAAGATTGCGGCGGCTCATACCTGAGATGCGTGCAGCCTCAGTAATGTTTCCTTCTGCTTGCCGCAGCAATCCCGTTATGTACTCGGTCTCAAACTGTTGGCGTGCCGATTTATATTCACCGCTTGGCACTGGCTCGCGGATGCGTGGTGGTGCCATGGGCAACTCTTTTGTTAATGGCTGCAGATCAGCGGGAATATCTTCGGCGCCGATAGATTGCTTTTCAACCAGAACGTTCAGACGCTCGAGGATATTTTCGAGTTCGCGGACATTTCCTGGCCAAGGGTATCGTTTCAATAAGTTCATCGCTTCTGGCAAGATGTGCATTTTCGGTTTGTGCATCTGCTGGCTGAACTTGTTGAGAAAATATTCGACCAGTGGCTCAACGTCTTCCCAGTGTTCGCGTAGAGGAGGAATAATGATATTAATAACGTTCAGCCGATAGAAGAGGTCGCTGCGGAACGTCCCATTCTCTATATCCTTTTCAAGGTCGTGGTTCGTGGCGGCAAGTAGCCGTATGTCAACGGGGATTTGTTTCAATCCGCCAACGCGTTGAATCTCGCGTTCCTGCAGTACGCGTAACAGCTTGGCCTGCAAATGAAGTGGGAGATCGCCAATTTCGTCGAGGAAGAGCGTGCCGCCGTGTGCGAGTTCGATAAGGCCGTGTTTGGTCTGCGTTGCTCCGGTAAATGCGCCTTTTTCGTGGCCGAACAGCTCGCTTTCCATCAACGTCTCTGGAATGGTAGGGCAGTTTATCGGTACAAAGCGTTTTAGCCGACGATGGCTAGCGTTATGGATGGCCTTGGCGACCAGTTCCTTGCCGGTCCCGCTTTCACCCTGGATTAAGACCGCGCTTTCCGTCGGCGCAATTTTTTCTATCAAGGCCTTGATGTTTTGCATCGCTGGACTTTCGGCGATGATATTGATCCCGGCAAACTCCCGGCGCACGTGCTCGGTAAAAATGACGTTTTCATCCAGCAGGCGCTTATGTTCTATCGCCTTCTGCAACGTCATCAGGAGCTCGGCGGTCTTAAACGGTTTCGTGACGTAATGGAAGGCCCCTGCCTTCATCGCATCGATAGCCCCTTCAATCGTGGCGTAGGCTGTTATAACAATGACCCCAATGTTCTGATTTGCCTGCTTGACGCGTTTGAGTACCTCCATTCCACTGAGTTGCGGCATCTTGATGTCAGTAATCACAATATCCGGCGCATACGTCGTGATGTACTCAAGCGCTTTGATGGGATTGACAAACGTAGTGACGTGGTAGCCGTCAAGATTGAGGATTTTCGTGAGGATTTTACACATATTCTCCTCATCCTCAACCACAACAATCGAGCCCTTATACTGCCTATCTGTTTTCTGTTCAGCCGACATGAGCTGCATTCCGAAAAAGAGGATATTTGAATGACTTTTTCTATTGTTGTTTACTTACCGGGCCGTCAAAAGTCAAGGAAGATGCATCAGCTAGCACGAGTTGGGTAGCTGATATAGCCGTGAAAGTAACTGTGTACCAAGGACTGAGGAGTTCCCTGAATCTCGCCGCTTTTGGATAACCAGGGTTTGGAGCTAACCACCTTATCGGCATGCAGCACCGTACTTCACCTGCCACGCCTTGTTATAGGCTGCCATTGTCTCTTCTGCACGCCGCTGTTCTGCGAAACGGGTTTCTGCAATTTGTCTGCTGCGTGTGCCCATTTGTGCAGCCAGCGCTCTATTCTCAAGCACGGTGATCAATGCCTGGGCCAGATCTTGGACATCGCCTTGATTAACGAGAAAACCGTTTTTGCTATGTTCAATCGTCTCGGGCACGGCCCCACGTTTCACTCCGATCACGGGCTTCCCGGAAGCCATTGCCTCCAATACTGCACGGCAGCTGCCGTCTGTGCCAAGACCAAGAAAAAGCGAAACGTCCATAGCAGCGTAACACTGCGGGAGATCGTCGCTTCTATAGCCCGCCATGATTACCTGCTTGCCAAAGGGGAGTTCGCGTAGCTGCGTCTCCAGCGTCTTTTTCATTTCGCCTTTTCCTACAATCAAGAAGTAGGCATCCGGCAGCTTCTCAAGGACGCGTGGGATGGCCTGCAGCAGCCACTGGTGGCCGCGGCCGGCACGGAGCCTTGCCACGATGCCAGCAACCGGAGCCATCAGAGGAATTCCCAGTGATCGGCGCAACTCGTTTCCGTCTTTGGCCGGATGAAACCACTCCAGGTTTACACCGCCATAAATCGCAACAACTTTTTCGTCCAGCAGCCGCAGCTTCTCACTGACCGCAGATTTTGCCTCCTTGCAGACCGTTATAGTCAGATCAGTTTTTCTTGCAAAAAGCATATGATGGAATGGATCGTTGTAAGGGAGCTTTGGCCGGTGCAGCGTGCGCACTAGGAGGTACGGATGGGTGATCTTTCTTGCGGTCAGAGCTGCAAGCCAGTGGTCGTGAAATAGATGGGAGTGAATGACGTTGATCATTTGTTGGCGCAGAAACGTCCTGAGAGTCTTGAGATCCGCAAGTAGATGAAGCGGATTGAGGCGACGATTGAGATATAACGTAGTGAGAACGTCTACGCCCTTTTCGCGCGCCTTTTGCTCAAATGATCTTCCAGGAACACACGCCAACCACACATGATGGCCGAGACGTCTCTGCCAGTGAGCCAGGCTGATGGCAGGGTCTGCCTCCCCAGTCCAGCGTTCGCTACTGGCCAGATGAAGGATGCGAAAATGCGAATTAAATTGATTGGCCTCGGGTTGATCGTCTCGCTCATGCATACCTTATACTTTCTATTATTCATGTAGCCGATAAATCAAGCAATTTTTCTCTTCATGACGTACCGCAGACAATTGTAATACATTAACTCAACGAATCATTTATGGAAAGCCCCTTTTTTGTCTTGTCTTCACTCTTCGGGGCATCGTAGCGTTATTTATTGAGCAATGCCAAGCGTGCAATAGATACTAAATGGGTGTGTTGGGTTTATTGCATTCGTAAGCGCGCGATGCAGGTTCAACAATGGCAAGAAAGCCCGGCAGGTCTTTTCGCGTACATTTCATAACGTGATTGCAAAGGAGGCCTTTTTGAGATCATTCCAGATGGGAGGCCTCGACCTCTAGAGTCTGGGCAGCGCTAATATTATGATCGGCCCAGTTTCTTTCGCACGTGTGGTATCAGACCTCCGCTATCAAGAATTGCCATTACTGATTCGGGTAGTGGTGGGAAGCTATACTGAACGCCTTTGTGGATGATGATTCCCTTGCCGAATTTGATCGTAAGCTCATCGCCAGCCTCGACGTGCTGAACAACCTCGGGACATTGGATGATCGGGAGCCCCAGGTTTATTGCATTGCGAAAATAAATGCGGGCGAACGATTTTGCCACCACAGCGCCAATACCGGCGGCTTTGAGGCACGTAGCGGCTTGCTCGCGCGATGACCCGCAGCCGAAGTTCTTACCTGCCACAATGAGATCGCCCGTCTGCACCTCCTTGGCAAAACGCGGCTCAGCATCTTCCATAGCATGCTGCGCCATCTCTGCAGGATCGGAGATGGTATAGGTATATTTGCCCGGGAAAATGACGTCCGTATTGATGTCGTCACCAAACTTCCAGACGTGTCCGCTGATTATCTCTTTCATAACCTGGAGTTTCCTTCTTCTGTAAAAATGCAGCGCTGTATCTAGCAGTATTTTGGAGTGCGGTAGCGAAACATAGTGTAGCTACCGCTTTGAAAGGTGGCAGCGGAACGCAGTGGAACTGCCATCTTCCCTATTTCATCACGCTATGAGCCGAAAGTCGATATTGCCAGAATAGGGGTCGAAGCTGCACTTCGACCATTGAAAGCGCAAGCTGCGCTTGCGCACTCCAAAACAATATCGAAACAGCATGACCACTGAAGTTTTAAAGCTTAGAAATCTTCGGGTATTTTGGATGTTCAACTATATTTTTCGCAAAGATGCCGTCTAATCAATCTCTCGAGGGTCAGTGATCCGGCCTGTAAGTGCCGAAGCGGCAGCCGTAGCAGGACTGGCGAGGTAAATCTCAGCATCCCGGCATCCCATGCGGCCTTTAAAGTTACGATTGGAGGTCGAGAGGCATACCTCACCTGGGGCCAGCGCTCCCTGATGTGCGCCCAGGCACGGCCCGCATCCAGGATTACACACTACTGCGCCTGCACGAATAAGTGTGGCAAGCACACCACTGTTCAGCGCTTCCAGATATACCTCCATGGACGCAGGGAGCACGAGCATGCGCACGCCTCGCGCAATCGTCCGGCCTTTCAGAATGTCTGCAGCGGTGCGTAGGTCGCTCAGGCGTCCGTTTGTGCATGTGCCCAGCAAAATCTGATTCAAGGTGATTCCTGCCTTCTTGTCAACCGGCACAACATTATCCACACGATGTGGACAGGCGAGCTGAGGTTCCAGCTGATCTACAGTAAACTCGAGCACACGTTCGTAGCGTGCGTCCTTGTCAGCGCGGATAATCTGATAGTCCTTTACCCCGCGCGGAGCTAACCAGGCCGCAGTCTTTTCGTCTACTTCCACAATGCCTGCCTTCGCACCCATTTCAAGTGCCATGTTGCTCATAACTATGCGGTCGTCAATAGACATGGCGCTCACCGTTGGCCCCGTATATTCCACAGCGCGGTAATCCGCGCCGTCAGCACCCAGTGTGCCGATGATGTGCAGAATAAGATCCTTTGCGCCGACACGAGCAGGGAATGTACCGGAAATCACGATCTTGAACGTGTGGGGCACCTTGAGCCAGAGCTTTCCAGTAGCCCAGATTGCTGCGGTTTCGCTGCGACCGATGCCTGCCGCAAACGCCCCAAACGCGCCGTATGTCGTAGTATGAGAGTCCGAGCCAAGAATCAACGTACCGGGCACCACGTGTCCCTTTTCCGGCAGAACTTCATGACATACGCCAATGCCAATATCGTGAAAGTGCTTAATGCTCTGTTTGGCAACAAACTCGCGGATGGTCTGGTGGTTCTTGGCGTGCGTTTCGTTGGCCGCAGGAACCACGTGATCCAGCACAATAACGATCTTGTCGGGATTCCAAACTTTCTCAACTTCGATTTTGGCAAAGGTCTTTGAGATGGCTGCCGAGTTGTCGTGCGACATAATGATATCGGGTTCAACTGTTACGATCTGTCCGGCCTGAACCTCAGAGAGCCCGGCCTTGCTGGCCAGGATTTTCTCAGCGAAAGTCTTGCCCATGTTTGAACCTCGTATTTATCTGAGGGGTCGGGAAGTTTTACCTCCGACCCCTCATCCCAAGCGAAGCAAGGGATCTCCTTTCAATCTATTATATAGATCCATCCACTTCGGATTCATTGATTCTATCAACCTTATTTTCTTTTCACGTCTAAGGTATGCCTTTTTATGGAACTTGGTCGCCAAGGCGACCGAGATTCATCTCACCAGGTTACTACTTGACCCTACATATAACACACGATTATTCTTGTTTGTAAGAATATATACATATCCTAATCTATTTCTCATATCATTAGTCATTATAGGAGTAAGATCCTTCGTCGCTTCGCTCCTCAGGATGAGCAGTCGGCGTTATAGAAAACTCCCCGACTGCTCATTTATCTCCCTCTGGCGGAGCTATTAATTACGGCGTTTAGTTGTTAGGCGTGCTTTAGGAGGCGGTAGCGGTACTACCAAGCGTGTGCTTCGCCTTTTATGCTGCGTTACTCCTCTGAGATTACCATTATTTCATCAGAAGAATGCCCTGGTTTACCACGCCCGATGCGTCGCTACTCGTGGTGACCACACACATGCGCAGCGACGTCAGCGCATCCACGATCGCCAGGGGAATCTTTACTTGATCTGGTGGACTGGCGCCGAACTGCCTGGTTGCAATGTTCTTGATCATCCGGAGTATGTTAGTAATGGCCACGTATAGAAACTGATTTTGCTTCTCGGGCAGCTGCTGCATAAGGGTCTGAAACTCTGCATCCTTCACCACCCCCTGCGATGTGCCAGCCTTTACGTTCAGCAAATTCTTCATATTTTCTACGGTGGTTTCTAAAAGCAGGAACGGCCCATCAAATGCATAGCATAGTGAGTAGTTGAAAGGATCTGGGAACGGTAGGAAACGGATAGTCACACCGTTATGGGTTGTTATTTGAAATGCTGGTTGGCCTGCTGATGGCTGGCCTGAAGGCCCTGACCGACTCCCGAGCTGTTTTTGAATCAGCTGTTCGAGTTTCTGCATAATCATGGTCATTTTGGATCGGTCTTTAACCTGGAAGATGAAAGCAATGTCAATCGTTGGGATAGGAAGAAACGAAGGAAACGTCACATTGTTCATTGCGAAACAAAATTCCGGACCGAGCGAGGCTGCCAGATCATCTTTCAGTTTAAAGCCCAGGGTGTTCTCAATCTCAGCGATCTTGGTATCAAGATCTCCCTGCGTATTCTTCATGCCAGGAAAACCTCCCATGCCTCCCATCCAGGCAAACATGCTGTAGTACATGTCATAGAAGATTGGCCCATCAAAAAGATTGCTGGCAGAGCATAAGAATGTACCTTGTGGCATGTAGCGTAGCGACGCTAACGATTGCGGCGGATATTTGCGGATCAGCTGTTGCATTGGGTCCGACTGGTCGGCAGAAAATGGCGTGTAAGAGTTGAACGTGACACTGTTTGTGCGGATGTTCACTGATCCTACGTTGCAAGTCTTGGATACCATTTTCATAGCCGAGCTACCAGTAATTAACGCCATGCCAGGAAGCATCTGCATCAGTACCTTTGTCATTTTGCTATTATCTACAACGTAGAACAGATCGTGGGTCGTAGGCTTGAGGCCTTTCATGGCTTTTGCGAAGAGAGGAGCAAATTCGGGGGAAGTAGTGAGTGTGGTCTTAAGATCACCCTTTGTGCGGTCGATCGTTTCTCGAATGTGGGATCCAATGTTTGAAATAATGAGATACTTGCCAACGAGAGCATATTGTATGCCGCTGTTTGGCATTGTTTTGATTGCTACTGCCTTGTACATGGGGACCTGTGGAGTGGGCGATGGTGTGGCGCCAGGTGTTTGGTCTGCCAGGGGCGCAGCTTGTTGCTCTAACAGGGAGAGGATCTTTTGTACCTTCACCAGGTCGCGCATCTCTATAATAACAAGTGCGCTAAGTGGCGCGCCCAGGCTTGATGGAGCCATGACCGCCAGGTCAATCCCTGACAGCATCTGGCCTGCAATAGCATCTAATGATAATGGAAAGCCCGCCTCGAGCTCCCATTTGCGCTTCTTAAGATCGAATTCCTTGTAGTGGATATTGTTAGTCACAACAGGATTCGCCATCAAGGCCTGATACTCACGATAGATTGCCGTTGTTTTTATGCGTGTCCAGGTTTGCGGACAATCGGGGATGGAAAGCACACAAAATGAGGAGGGCGGGAGGAGATGCGGTGCATTGAATAGTTCAGCACCGTTCCCGACAACAGAACATGTGATGACCAGGAGCATCGCAGCAGTACGCAGTGTAGATCTCATGATTCCTCTCCTTATCTTTTCAGCCGTGTGTCTTGTTGCGAGTAGGTTGTCTTTCACGGTTTAAACGGATCAAAGTTCACAAAATCTGCATGATGAATTATTGTGGCTTCCACAGTACGACGCGATGTCTCGCCTTCTTTTGAATGGCAGGCAATAATATGGAGTACCGTGTCGGGAATTCCGCGAGCCGCAGCCAGCGGCAGGCCGGAAAACGGATGGCGAAGCAGGCGACCGCTCTGGCTTTTCCTATAGGCTCCCTTATGTCGCTGGATTTCTAGCAATTTGCCAATATCGTGAAGCAGGCCACCTGCAATGAGTATGTCACGGTCAATGGTAATGCGATTTCCATACCTCTTTTTCATCGTTTGCATAATCGCCAGTGCGGTATGCGTAACTGCATTCGTATGCTCCCAGTAGGAGAAGGGACAGTTTGGAATCAAGAGAGTCCCTGGAATCTTTTTCAAGTCCTCCGGCTTCCACCCTCCTTGGTCAAGCGCATCGGAGTAGACGTCAAGCACCTGCTGGCGCAGGGTACGTTTGACTATTTTGTTCACAACAGGGAATAATCGTTTCAATATTTGCGCGATTTTTTGCTTCGTATCTTTTACTGGCATCTGACCGTATCCTCCTGCGCGGGTAAACACCGCTATGGCTGATCTTGCACAGCTATGATCCGGGGGATTGGCTAGGGCGCTTCTTTTCCGTCGTACTCGACGTCCCCGGGAGTGATCACCCGCATGGGTTTTTCTCGCGTTTGCTCTTCATGAATGTGTGCCACGAGACCTGGCAATCGGCTGATGACGAAGAACGCATTGCCTAGCTCAGGTGGAATGCCGAGGTCAAAAAGCAACGCTGCGATAGCACCGTCAACATTCAGCGGGAGCGTCTTACCCTTGCGTTGAAACGCCTCGGCAATTGCCTCGGCAATGGCCACGCCATCGCCAGCCAGGCCGAGCGACTTGGCTAGCTCAAGCAGCTTGACGGTGCGAGGGTCCTGCGTATGAATACGGTGGCCGAAGCCAGACAGTCTACGACCTTTCGCCTTGGCTTCAGCGATGGTCTGTTCAGCAATATCCGGGAGGCTCTTGCCTTTCTCGCGTTTCGCCTGCGCTGCCCTGGCTAACGTTTTCATGCAATCCTCGATAGCTCCGCCATGATACCTGCCGATGCTCATTACCCCTGCTGCCAGGGCCGTGGTTAATGGAACTCCGCACGATGCCACGGTCCTCGCCGCGAGGCATGATGGCGGAGTAGCGCCATGGTCAACTGATGATACCAGAATGGCTTCAACCAGCTGCCCGGTTTTCTCATCCGGGAATTCCCCCATCAGCAGCAGGTAGACCATCTGTGCGAAACTGGCGGTTCCAATAAGCGTTGCCAGATCGTAGCCGCGTAGCGTGAGTTTATTCGGCTCGACTTTGGTGATCGCAGTTTTCCAGCTCATTGTGCACTCCTTCGCTTTCGCTCCAAAGAACATCGCTGCGTGCCGCTCCTGCACACCCCGGGAAAAAAAACAAAAAGCCAGAGTCTTTCGACGTCTGGCCTGTGATACCCTCCGTCTTGTCAGGACATTGAGATAGCCTATTCGGCATAGTATGGGAGTGGCTCGCCCCAGATTGATGGCAGGATGTAAGCAGGCTCAATAAGCGACTCATAGTCCTCCGGCACGGGAAACGGAAAGGTCGTTATGTCGTAAAAGCCAGTACACGTCCGTGCCCATCCCCAGCCAATTCCTTTGATCGTGCCCACAACAAAGCCGGTGAACGGGTCGGTTTCCTTCCAGGACTTTGCGATATTCTTGGGGATTTCAATCCAGCCGGTAAAGACATTCACGAACCCCCGCCCCAGTTTGGTCATCATCTTGCTCGTGTCACTTTTTTCACGGTAAAGATCGTCTGCAAAGCCTGGTGCAGAGAGTAAGCAGAGTGCGAAAATCGCTCCGATAATCACTGCCACCTTGAAATGCAACTGTAGGCTCAACATTTTTATCTCAACCTCCTGATGAGTAATATCAACCATCGAAAAGCCTGGCGATGGTTCACTCAAGCTGATCCATCAATGGGAATTCCGGTGATTGCCACGTCTCATACTTACTGGGAGTCGGAAAAGGAAAGGTCATAAGATCCCACATTCCGATCCCGCATCGTTTAAAGCTCTCCGCCGTCCCTTTTACCAGGCCGGTCCAGAATCCCGTAAAAGGATCAAGATTCTGCGTTGCGATGTTTATCTCCTTGGGAATTTCCACCCAGCAAAAAGGAATGTTCAAGAGCCCGCGAAGGAATTTCCGACTCACTTTTGCCGATGTGCTGAGCTCGTACATCGGGCCCACGGCCAGGGCCTGCGCACTGAAACTAACCAGCACAATCACCATGACTACACAGACTAAGCATCGGTGTTTGTTAAGCAATGCCCTCACCTCCATCCCGTACTCTTACGTCGTGCTTGGCGCAAGTGGCATCTCATCGGTGTTCTGATCTTTGCGATTCATTCAAACAAGAAAAGCACGAATCACAAATAAACAGCATTACTCTATCAAGGCCCCTGAGGAAGATCAACAAAAAATTGAGTCGGCATGAGAGTATTTTTTTAAGCCTCTTGTGTAGCTGCCAGGTGTTGATTTCCCGTACATGGCATACTGGTGGAGTAGGCTCTCTTCTCTAAGCAACACCAGGTGATGAAATGGAATATAAAGTGGTATGAATATAGATGGCATGAATACAAAATGGCCTGAATATAAAGTAGCCTGAATATACAGTGACCTGCAAGTTAAAGTAGCCTAAAATGAAGTGGCACGGGCATCACGCCACAGGCGCATTTTCAACCTGCCCGTGAGAAGGCGCCACCTTGTTGACATATTTAGCTCTTGCAAAACCTGGGCGGTTTTTGGTACAAATCTATCCTGTGAAGGAACGGGTGCAATGGCTAAGCTACTCAAAATCTTAGTCGTTATGGGCGTTATTATTGGCGCCTGGATTCTCTACATTAATCAGGTGGAAAAGAAAGAGCAGGAGCAACAGGCGGAACTGCGTCGGCAAGAAGAATTGCGCAAGGAAGAAGAAGCGCGGTATCAGCGCGAAGCCACGGCTCCCGCGGCATTGGAGGCTCAACAGCAAACACCTGCCCCTTACCGTCCCCAGGTAAGGCGCGCGACAGTCTCGAAACGCCAGCAAGTTTATGCAGCGGCTCGCGATACACAGGTCACGATTCTGCGATACACAGAGAAGGGAAACGGCGCGTCAATCTATTGTGAGGGAAGAGAGCATACCAACCTCTTCGACTTTCTGGATGAGCTGTTGCGCCGGGGCATCATGCGCGATATTGACGTGAACAAGAAGGATTACCGCACTGTTCGCGATCGCCAGGGACGGCGTAAGTCTCAGGCGGTTTACGATATCTCGTGGTAATGTCGCTTGCAGTTCCGTGTCATAGGCGCGATTTGCTTTAGCGTGATTCCCTGCTCAGGTGAATATCTTCAGACGTTGAACCCTCAGCGGCCTAATTGTTGCTCAAGTCGGCAAAGACCTTTCTTGTTCTGCACATAGCGCAGCAGCTCGAGTGCCTCTTTCAGAATAACCCACCTTTGCTCGCTGTGTTCATTACTCAACGTGATGGGTACATTGCCGACTTCCATTCCAAAGACCTCCTCGTGGAACTCAACGCGATTCTTTACGAACGTGAAGCTATAAACCGGGCCCACGACGTGTTGGAAATCCTCTAGCCCGGTTTCCTCTTTGACTTCGCGGTGCGCACCTTGCCGCGAAGTTTCCCCTTCTTCCACCGTGCCGGTGACAGGTTGCCAGAACCCGCGAAGCTTTTGAACTCGCTTCAGTAAAAGAAATTCGACGGCGCGGCCTGTCCGTCGAAATAGGTATACCTGAACCTTTCTTTTTACCTGCATAGTCTAGCCATGGTGCAATTATTAACCTAAACAGCGCATTGTGCTCAGGAGTAGGGGCAGTTCGTGAACTGCCCCTACCCGCAAAGCCATTGCTATTTGGGCGATACGCGCTTTGTCGGGAGCCGTGAAGAGTCCTCTTTCTGGTTTTTGTTCTCGAGTTTTTTCTTGGGCTGCGACGTATTCTTACGCGGCAGTCTCTCCTTTATCGGCAATCGTTCCTTTTCATTCAGACGCTCCGGCACGCGATATTGTCTTCGCTCGCGCTGCTTCTCAATCAGCCTCTGAGCTGAATCCGTGTCTCGGTTTTCAAATTGTATAAGATTGCCGCGTCTTTTCATTGGCGGGACTTGCTCATCGGATTTGCGTTGCAATCTCCGCTCATCACGGGGCTCATCACGGGGCTCATCACGGCGGTCATCACGCCACTCATCTCTTCGATCACGTTCTTCTCTATCACGGCGCTCCCACCAGTAACGAGGATAGCGGTAGTAACGGTATTCGAAGCGAAAATTGGGCGCGATATAGGGATAGTACCGGAAGTAGTATCGTGGATACGGGAAAGGGTACGAACGGCTCGTCAGTCTGGCGTGCACATATTGATTCTCGCGACCGTAGATGTAGATCGTTTGATACCAATCATAATAGCCGCTCCTCTCGAGCATGAGCTCATGATATCCGGTAGAGAGAGAAACGGTCTCTGGGGTTCTGCCGTGGTACTTGCCGTCAATATACACTCTAGCACGGGACGGTGTGGAGGTGACTTTCACCTTTCCATAGTAATATGGTCTCGGGGTACGATCCCAGTCGCGTCCATACACATGGAACGAGGTATAGCTCTCCGCATATGAATAGCGCGGATAAGGAGGAGGGGGCGGTGGTG
>JAUWMI010000021.1 GCA_030613245.1 Candidatus Sumerlaeota bacterium | reverse complement strand
TTAGACTTGGACGATCTGGCTTCTTATTTTAAAACGGAACCTGATTATCAAAAGTTCTTCTTTAACCCTGATTATACAGGTATCGCAGCCCGAGATGATTATAAGACATTCGCCACGATCGATTTAAGCGGCCAAAGCGGGGGGGCAAAGTGGGGACAGGTTAAGTAATAGAGATATTGGGGGGAGCATAAGACGAAGAAATCAGGGAAAGCACGTACACGGGGCGTCCGACCGGCGCGCCCCATTTCATAGAAAAACTAGAAAGGCTGCTAGGCCGTTGTCTGAAACGACAGAAACCGGGACGAAAAAGGGGAAACATATAACCTGTCCCCTTTATCCTCCTTTATCCTCGCAGAAGTATGAAATGAGAATACTTCTCATTGTTTATCATACATTTTGGACCATTTCGGGAATTGCAGCAGGGTTGCCTTCGGTCATTAGTGGGGAATCAATTCCCATCGGCCCCCTGCTGTTGGGCATTCTTTCTTTTGTTGCTTTTTTAGGCTTTCTTTTTAAATTTGCAAATAAAATAGTGTTATACACACTGTCCCTTGTATTGAATATCTATCTACTTTCTCTGCTAATCAGGGCACAAATTATTAAACCCTTTATGGGATTTATGGAAGGGATTTTAATTATACTTATTGTTATTCTTGCTGTGAAAACTGTGAAGATAATTCAAGAATCTGCTTTGGTTCTAAAAGAAAAAAAAGCAAACCAGTAGACAGTCAGTCTTTGGATCTTTGAAATTCGCCAGTATGATCTCAAGGTTTTGTAAAGCATTTGGGGCACGGCCTACGAAATTCCAGGTGTGTTTGCAGAAAGGTTGGAAGAGCTACTGAAGCGAACAGTAAGGCCGCGAAAGCGTAGGCCACAGCTGAAGTGGAAATCGCGGACACAATAATCGGGACAGCGAGGTTCTGCAACAAATATATATATTGTCACCCCAAAGTATAGAAATCAAATGGAAAAAATTAAAAGAGACATAATGATATCCCGTGTATGGACTCTTGTTGTCTTATTAGGAGTAACAGTATATTTCATATTGGCAGAAGTAATAAGAATAGAAAAAACCGAAGGAGAATTTGCTTTAACTCTATCCAACATAATGCAAATTATATTCTCACCAGCTCTTCTTTCTATAGGATTCATGATCTATTTTATACATCAAGAATTTCTTAGTGGGAGGGAAAGTATATTCGCTGCAACTACCCTGTCGTCTGCAGTGAAAGACTGGTTGCGAGGACTAATAATCTTGGGTCCAGCGCTAATTTTAGTCTTTCTGTCTCCTTTCCTAGCCCAAAAAGGCATGGATACGGCAGCAAGGCTTTGTAGCTTCGCTGGTGTTACTCTTGTGGCTTTCTTTCTAATCAAGCACATCTATTTCAAGTAAGTGGTATCAAGTGCGATTCGGGGGGATTGCAGAGATTTCTAGATTTCAGGGAAATCAATGATAAGTAGGTGTCAAGGATAAAAGGAGTTATCCTGGCGGCTGCGATAGAGTGCCCGCGAAAGCGTAGGCCACAGCTGAAGAGGAAAGAAGAAGATAAATTCTGCGGTTAATTTTGTAAATCCTGTCAAAGAACAAAATATTCAGACATGATTAACAAGATTTACATGATGACGGCAAAACCTCATTGATGGACATTTACAAGCTGTCGATCAGAGTCAAATAGCGGTTAATCCTGTAAATCCTGTCAAAAAACAAAATATTTGGACATGATTAACAAGATTTACATGATGACGGAAAAACGTGAGGGATGAATTTCGTAGTCTGTATCCGAATTTCCGAAAACAGTAGGGACAGATTATAATCTGTCCTTACTATTTCATGCACATCAGAGATTTTCTGGCACTTTACTTCACTACTTCTTCTTTTTATACCACTTATCAATGGCCTTCAGGATCGCCTGCTTTTTTGCCAGGGCGCCCTGGATGGTGCATCCAGCCTTTGCCACGAGATCGTCGTATGCCTCAATAAATCTGAGCGGATCGTAGAATGCCACAACCAGAGTTTTGTTTTGCATGCGCAGCGGTAGCACAGCATGCTCACGTAGCATAACTGCAGGCAGTCGCTTGATCGCCTCAGCCATGGGGATTAGCTCATCGCGCATGATACATTCCATGCCTGCTTTCTCTGCAAACGCCTCGAGCAGATAGTCCTTGTACTGCATGTCAATAATTGCTCTGGTCAGGGTTTCCACCACACTGTCGCGATAAGATTTTTGCAGCGTGCTCTTCTTTGTTGACATTCCGCCAACGATTCCTTCATTCACCAGCTCCTGATAGCACTGTGCGACGCAGACGTCGCAAATGTACGTAGGGGCCTCTGTGCCCTCTTCCTCACTCCAGCTCTTAAAGAGCATCGTGACTGCCTGCTCGTCTTTGCCGCAGAATGAACACGAAATTTGCATTGTAACACTCCTTATGTTGCACAGATATTCACTATAGCAGTTAGATGCTGTCTATTCGCATTTACCTGTCTACCGTCTACTGTCTACTGTCTACTGCCTGCTATTATCAAGTCGCCAGACCGCATAGTGTCATTTCCACGTCGGCTTTGGCGGTGCAGCCTCTGTCGAAAAGAAGTCTTTCTTCAGCATCTCAGCGATATCATTTGCCTTATGATCCGGGAAAAGCGACGAATAGGCAAACATCACTGTACCGTCAGCCTTCAACTCGCGCGCCGCCTTGACTTGCTCGGCCACTCCTTCTGCGCTCTGTATGCGGAAGACTCCGATTCCCGGGTATACGTACCGGCCGCTCGAGTGCTTGACGTAATCCTCTGTGCATGTCTTGAGAACGTCCAAGCTGGTTGTATAAATCATCGGCATTGCAATGTCCAGAATACCTTCCTCAAGCCATTCCTGTGAGCGCTGGTACAGATCGTTTTTTGCATGTTCGTAGTTGCGTCCCACGGCAGCAGAGAGGATCATATTGGGTTTGATTGCGCTTCCCTGCCGGTAGATGCGGCGCACTACGTCCGAGACCTGCTGTCCGCGCCAGAAGGCCCACTGGTGAGGCAGTTCTTGAGGAGATTTCCCATATGCCTCGCGAAAGCGCTTCAGACTGATTGGATCGTAGGAATAATCGCCCACCTCAGAGGGATAGCGAATATAGTCCAGATGCACACCATCAATGTCGTAGTTTTTAATTACTTCTAGGAAGAGCTTTACCACGTAGTCCTTCACTTCGGGAATGCCGGGTGAAATGAAGCTGTACCACGTTCCCACCGACGGATCAACATCATGGTCGCGCGGGATCATCTTGTTGCCGTTTTTACCAATCATGAACCAGTCGGGATGTTCGGTCCAGAGCTGCTTGGCCTCCTTGGGAGGATATTTCTGGCTGCGCCATGCCGGGAACACGTTCATATAGACATGAAGCTGAAGTCCCATCTTGTGCGCCAGTTCGCACGCATTTTTCAAGGGATCCCAGCCCGGGTCTTTGCCGGTGGTTGCAGGGGAATCGCTGGTCAACTCGAATGCCCACGGCTCGATGTCGGATTTATAGAACACCGTGCCATTGCCGCGCACCTGAAGAAGAATCTGATTGAAGTTGTAGTCCTTGCAGTTTTTAATAATTTTCTCAACATCTTCCGGCGATTTGTAATCAAAGCGCGTCACCCATATCGCCCGCCCTTCAACAAGTTCCTCTGCACTGGCGGGACATAGTATCAACATGAAAGCAACAAAGCAGAGCGAACAAGAAATCAGATTACGTATCTTCATCGGTTTTTCCTCTTCCTTGGGTTGAGATGGTAGAAGATCTGAAGTTCGACTATGTATTATCCTCCTTTCCGGTCAGGCTTTTTCAGTCATATGGATATTTCACGCCAGGGTATATCGCTATGATATTCAGCGTTTTCCGAAAGTCAAGGCTATGATTTCCGCTGGCAAACCCCTATTCAATGGCCGAAAAGCAGAAAAGAACAAGGGCAAATTCGCTCCTACAGAGTGATTTTTCGCCAAACCTGATGATTCCATGTAGCACCGGTCAAATGGATGCGTATGATGTAGGGGCAGACCTGCGTGTCTGCCCTATTGGCTATTCGACGTAGTGAATGTGAAGAGATTTATAGGGGTTAATTTGGCGAGCGAAAAATATAACTACCGTCTGAGTGCGCTTTTGCCTTTCGATATTCACGATGAATTTATCTGCGAGGGCGTGGGAGATATAGATACCGCGGCCGCTTTCATCGAGAAGACCTTCGAGAGTGACCTGCCGCCGCAGCTTTTCAATGATAACGTTTGGCGTCAGAAGGCCGCCGATGTCGGTAACGGTAAATCCAAAGCTACGATCGTCTGAGCCGTACTCTATGGTTATGGTTTCGTGAGACTCGAGTGCGACGAACGTAGGGGGATGGTACTTTTTCTGCCCTGCATGATCCTGAAATCCATGATAGAGTGCGTTATTAATGGTCTCTTCAAGCAGCAGGCGCACGTCGTGGAGATCATGTGCTGTATGGTCTAGTGTGGTGAAATCCGACATAATTTGCTCGATCACGCGTTTCTTCTCGCGGCGATCCTGAATAGTTGCGATAAGAATTTCGCAGCCCGGGGCAAGGTAGCGATGCAGTCCGAAAGCTTGCATAGGATCAAGCAGATGGATAACCATGCGGCTGAGCTCATGGGTGTCGTAGGTTGGGGCCTTGGCAAGGACATTGTAGATTCCCCAGCGGTGAAGTAGATGCAGGTACTGTTCCATGTGCAGGTCGGTAAGCAGAGTAATCTTAGTGTCGGTAGGGGTATGCTGGATAAGCGGGAGAAGATCAGATTCGGCCTGGAGGGCAGTGTTGATGTCAATGATTGCGATATCGTAAGGCGTGCGGGCAAGGCGCTCTTTGCCTTCAGGGAGTGACAAGGCAATCACGGCCGAGAACTCTCTGGGCAGATGTCGAACCAGGTTCTTGGCCGTCTCGTTACGCTGATCAATAATGAGCAGACGCGGTTCCATAAGGTGCGGAACCTCCCCAGAAAAAGCAGACAGAGATGCCTGCGCTACCACTATAGCGAATCACTAGGCTCACTTGCAAGCCGCCTTTTTCTCTCCAGTGGCCGTGCTATCCAGATGGAGAGTTCATAGAGCAGAATAATGGGTATTGCCATGGCGACCATGGTAAGCGGGTCTGGCGGTGTTAAGGCTGCTGCTAGAACAAAGATGAGCACAATAGCAGCTGCGCGGTACTTGCGCAGCTGCTTCGTAGAAATCACACCGATGCGCGTGAGAAACAGAATGATCAAGGGGATTTCAAACACGCAGCCTGCGGCGATCATCATGGTGAGTGCAAAGCCGATGTACTTTAACACGTCAAGACGCGGCTCCAGGCCAGAAATTGCGTACCGGCTCAGGAATCCGAGGGCAAACTTCAGCGAGTAGTAGGCGAACCCAGCGCCGACAGGGAACAAGACCAGCGCCAGAGCCAAGAGCGGAATAACGTAGCGTCGCTCCTTGCGCGACAATGCCGGCGTTATGAACAGCCACACTTGCCACAGCCAAACCGGAAGCGCAAGAAGAATACCTGTCATAAACGCGGCTTTGATAGTCAGCACAAAGGGATCAACGGGATGGAAATAATAGAAATGTGTCCGATAATCCGGCCCAAAAACGAATTTGGAATTGTTCAGTTCAGGGAAGTTGAATTCAATGCGGAATTTGGAAAGCTGCTTGAGGTCTTCCTCGGTAAGAGGCTCCTGGGCCCTAAGGACGCCGTCTTTGCTCACGGTGAGGTGGAGCACCTTATCGTTCTGTTTATACGGAGCTTTGGAGAGCGGACGGATCAGGATGCCAAGCACTGGCCGGGCCAGGAGGAAACCGATTGCCGTACAGACCAAGAGCGCCACCGCGCAGATAATGAGTCGCCGTCGGAGTTCCTCCAGGTGCTCCGTAAACGTCAACGTCGGTTGGTCGTTTGCCATGAGCTGGCCTTATTCCTGCAAGGAGCGGTCAGGCAGACGGGCCTGGCTTATCGGTTGGTGGACGATCCTGAGCCTGCGGTTTCTTTTCTTCGGGTTCTTCTTCGCTTTCCTCAGCCAGGCCTTTGGCAGCGTCTTTAAATTCCTTGATCCCTTTGCCAAGTGCCTGGCCAATTTTGGGCAGATTCTTGGGGCCAAAAATTATGAGAATAATGACCAGGACAATAATCAGCTCTGTCGGTCCGATGTTTTGAAGGAACGGCATTCCAGCGTCATCTCCTTTCTGGGTCAATCATACCATGAGGACATTTGTTTGCCAAGAATCCCACAGACTGCACAGAAGTTTAGAGCTGCAATGGCGACCACTGGGGCTTAGCTTCACCGTGGCTACGTTTCACAGCAGCTGCAGGCAATATGTCAGTGGCAAAAGATTTTTCCACAATTTGTGCGTGTTGTTTTACACTGTTTTTCTATTTTTTCTAAAACTGATACTACAGGATGGCCAGGGTGTCAATAGCTATGAGACCTCTTGGCTTGCGATGTGCCTGCTGTCAATTCTATTTCCCTTTACACGATTAAGAGCAATCTGGTATCTAGAAGCTCGAATGATCTTCGCCAAGGTAAATCAGGAGGTCGCGGCGTAGTCATGCATGAAGTCTCGGAGCCGGTGTTTATTCTTCCAACGGAGCTAGGGTATCGGTGCATACGATGCGCACGGTGTTGCTCGGATTTCTGGGAAATTCCTATTGACCAGCCTACCTATGAGCGGCTGCAAGAACGCGACCTGTCAACTGTCAAGCCAGCATTCGATAGCGTAAAGCCTGTGGTGCGTAGCGCTATTGACTGCAGTCGTTGGGTTTTCCGACGGAGCGAGTCGCAATGCTGCCTGTTAAGCTTGCAGCGCGAATGCTTACTGCATAGCCATTTTGGCTTTGATGCCAAACCGCAGGCGTGCCGTGACTTTCCGTTGCGCTTCGTGGTCACCCCTGATGGCGTCAATGTGGGGTTCTCGTTTGCGTGTACCAGTGTATTACGGAGTCAGGGAAAAGGCACAGCAATCGCTGAGGGCGATCTGAAATCCGCTTTTCAACAAAGCCAGAATGTTGCAACCATTTACCATGAGATCGAACTCTCTAAAACGGCCAGCTTGCCCTGGAATCTTTATGTGAAGGTAGAGCAGGAGCTGATGCGTCTGCTAAGCGTGGACACCTACCCGCTTGAAGAGCGGCTGATTGGAGGGAACGTATATCTGGAGATGCTCGAGCGTTTCATCCACGAGGCTTGCAAGCAAAACAGCTATACCATTGACCGCGTAGTGGAAACCTTCATTCGCGATATGGGGCAGCACCAGTATCAGCGCATCATCGCTATGGCTAAAAAATCGCGGCATTTACCCAAACTTAAACGGATGTTTCTGGGGCTGGTCGTCGCATACCGCAATAATGTGGAAAAGCGGCACGGCCGTATGCGCGATATAGTATTCGCTCTGTTCCACTATCTGAAGCATCTGTTCATGGCAGGAAGAGTCTCTTTGCTTCCCGTGACCGAAGGATTCGCGTATTCCGAGTTACGGCAATTGCGGTTTGATATGTCAGATCCGTTTTTTGAATTCCAGCTGCGCCGATTCTTTCTTCACATGATATTTCGCAAAGACCTGGTGACGCACACAGATCTCTTGAGCGGCTATCGCTTTATGCTCCTTTACTATGCACTGATCCGCTGGTATGCGGTGGGCTCAGCATGTGCACGCAATGCGGCTGAGGTCGGGCGCACGGATCTTACCGAAGCCATTGCGCTGGTTGAGCGCTATTATGTGTTCCACCCTGTTTTCGACCATCTCTTTGCGCAGAATCCGCTATTTAAGGGTATCGTAGAGAGGTTCTTTCAGAGCAAAGCGTACGCACCCACCATTGTTCGACCTGCGGTAAAGACTTGATCTAGTTTAGCCTGGGCACATACACCATCAATCGGGGGTCTGTGATTTTTACGCAAGGAGGTGCAAATTTTTGTTGCGTCTTTTGCAAGGCCTGCATTAGAGGGAAATTACACATTAAGCGATTTGTGGATTAAAAGGAGGACGCTGGCTAAAATGAGTGCTGAGGAAGAACAGACAAAGAAACAAACCGACGAGGCGCAGCAAGAGGAACCCGCTGGAGCTGCCCAGCCGGTTGAAATGGCTGAGCTGGAATTCTCGCACCTGATCGAGACATTTGCAGTTCAGGCGCTGATCTCTCTCGGAAAAGTGATGAATCCGATTACAGAAAAGTACGAACGTGACCTTACGTTGGCTAAATACCACATTGGGATTCTAGGCGTACTGGAGCAGAAGACAAAGGGAAATCTGACATCCGATGAAGACAAGCTGCTAAACGAGCTGCTGCACAACGTGCGGATGGCATACATTGACGCATCGGGCGAGAAGAAGACCTAGCGTGTCAGGCGTATAACAATCCGGGCCACGGATTTTATTGCGGCCCGGAGCAGCAACGAGAGCCGGCAGGAATCCCGGTTGCCAGCCCGGTTCTCTTTTTTTTCGCGAATGGAGCTTGAGACAGAGGATTTAAAAAGCTTGCATAGGTCTTGGCAGAGCACTTAAATATAATTATAGGGATACTGATACAATTCACTCAGCCTTAACGTGTTTTTGCATGCTTGGTATAAAGTGGCAAATCAGGATCTCGCGCCAGAAGGCGGGCAGGAGGAGAGCAAAATGAGCGCGGTACACAGACGTGTTTTTCTGAAGCAGTTTGCGGGGGGAGCCATTGCCGCAGGGGGGCTGCTGCTTACGGGCTCTACCGCACTAGCGGTACCGTCCCAACAGCAGAAGGTAGATTGGTTTGAAACGATCAATCGGGTCAAAGATCCAAAGAACAAAACACATACGGAACGTGTCCACGCACCGCAGATTATCTTCCCCTCGCAAGTGAAGCCAGGCGTCGCAATGATCCTGTCAGCCAAAGTTGGGGAACAGCTTCATGTCATGACACCTGATCATTACATTATGTGGATCGAAGTTTATCTGGATGAAGAGATGGTAGTACGCCTGGAGCTTACGCCGCGTGCACCTCAGCCTGTGCTGACTATCCCGCTGACGCTGACGTCGAATGCGACGTTAAAGATTCTCGAGCGCTGCAATCTGCACGGCATCTGGGAGAGCAGCCAGTCGATCACCTTGCTGGCAGGCGAGTAGGCGGACGGCAGTTCCAGTCTGCGCACTGAAACTTAACATTAAGGTGATTTTTCTTGCTTGCTGTGAGTCACACTGAGCTAAGTTGACCGCCATTGCTAATTATCTGTGCTATGCTGAGGAAACCGACGATTCGCAGATTCAAGAGATGTTTCGCCAATTTGCTAAGAACGAGAGCTAGCCATACCTTGGCTCTCACGGAGAAAATCACCCAATTTGAAGAGAGTGCACGGTAAAGGAGTAACGGCAATGAAAGAGAAACCTGTGAAGGCGCTAGGGATTATTCGCGATGCACTGGAGTTTGAAGACGAGGGCCAACGGTTTTACGTCCGTTCGGCTGAGACAACGGGTGACCCGTTGGGCCAGGAAATGTTTCGATTTCTGGCCAGCGAGGAGCTGAAGCACATAGAGAAGCTGCAGAGCGTAGAGCAAAAGCTCATGAAAGACGGGATCTGGGAATCGCTGGCAGAGAAGGGTATTGCCGCAGAGCGCTGGGACATTAAATCAGTGGTGCGCGGTCTGAGTCAGGAGGTGCGATCTCAAATCGGCCCGGATACATCGGGTCGCAAAGCACTGGAGATTGCCGAAGAAATGGAGCGGCGTGGCAAGGCGTTTTACGAGAGCGCGCGACGCCGTGTCCGTGATGAGGCCGGACGCGAGCTCTTCGCCTTTCTCGAGCGTGAGGAAGAGGAACACCTGCGGCTGATCTCGGCGACGCGTGAGTATTTTGAGAACCCGAAAGGGTGGTTAGAGTCGGTTGAGGGCTTTGATTTGTCGGGAGATGCTGAATGAGTGCAAAGGCAATTCAGGCGCTCCGGGAGTCAACATCTTCGGCCATTAAATCCTTCATGCGGGAGCCACTGTATTAAGAGACACATTAACAAGAAGAAACATCAAACCACGACGGCACGACGTTTACTACATTAATAATTCAGAATATGAGAGTGTAGTATTAATTCTTCCGTCGTGTACGTTGTGTCGTGGTGGTTAATGTGCCTTAGGCGTACATTTTGATAGCGTTTTTTAGCATGAGGTAGGGCTATGAGATTTACGAGCTACGTGCTTTCCGGGTGTTTGATTTTTGGCCTTATGATTCTACCGGGGTGTCAGAAAGAAGCGTCTCTTCCTTCTGGATCAGAGGGCAAGAAAAGGATTTCATTTCTCACCTTGCAGCTCCAGCCGACGTTCAATGATTACGTTACTGGCCTGATTGCAAAGTACGAAGCCGCACATCCTGACGTTAGCATCACATGGCTCGACTACCCGGCAGATCAATACGAGACAAAGCTCCTGGCGCGGTTTATCAGTCGTGATCCACCGGACGTTATTAACCTGACATACGACATGATGCTGAAATTCTGCCAGCGTAACGTGCTGCTGGGCCTGGATGATGTTTTGTCTTCGGAGACGGTCAGCCGGTACTTCCCCAGGATTTTCGATGATGGATGCCGCTATAAGGGCACTACCTATGCAGTTCCGTGGTATCTGGCGCTGGTGGTGACCATGTATAACGAGGAAATCTTTCGCCAGGCCGGCCTCGATCCGGAAAAGCCGCCGACCAATTATCCTGAAATGGCTGAGTATTGCCGGATCATTAAGCAGAAGACTGATATCTATGGGACGTTACCGATATATACAGAGGCGGGTAGTCTTAAAGGTTATTTGCTGCAGGATGGAGTGCCGCTGGTGGACGAGACTGGCAAGCGTGCGATTTTTAACTCACCAGCAGGTGTAGAGACGCTGGGCTTCTGGGCAAACCTTTACAAGGAGAGGCTCGTGCCGCGTGAAGCGCTGACTGCACGGCATCGGCGACCAATTGAGCTCTACCAG
Source organism: Candidatus Sumerlaeota bacterium (assembly GCA_030613245.1). Taxonomy (GTDB): domain Bacteria; phylum Sumerlaeota; class Sumerlaeia; order MWCT01; family JAUWMI01; genus JAUWMI01. The sequence continues at coordinate 58,607 of JAUWMI010000021.1, read as the reverse complement.
AGCGGGAAGATAGCTTTCTTTTGCTCTGGCCCACAGTTTCTCAAGCTCATTAAAGGAGATGCGCCGGAGGTGTACGAGCGCACCCGCATCGGGCAGCGGCTTCAGGGCAAGGAGGAGATGTATCCTGTAGATTTGATGGTGGTATCAGTGGCGCGCGAGACCAAATATCCAGAGGTCAGTGCCGATTTCGCTGCCTTTGTCACTAATGGGGAAAATCAGCTGGCGCTTTGCAGATTGGCCACTGTTTTGCCATCCGTTGTTTGGGCGGCCAAGGATCCCTACTTTGTTGACGTTGAAGATACTCCCGAAGGACAGGCGCGCAAAGTCTCGGCTCAGCAGCTCCCCAACGCCACCATTCTGGTAACCCCTCTTGAGCGCCGTGCAGAGCTGGACGAGGCGATTGATATAGCAATGCAAAAGGCCTGCCTCGGCGTGTTAACTCCCAAGGAGGCACTGGATGAGGCGGCCGAGCAGTGGACGCAGATTCTCAGTAAGTAGGCTCAAGCAGATTGGGCTTGCCTACTGCTTTCTCGTGCCCACCCTTGCCGTGATGGGCCTCTTTATTTTCTTTCCTGTTGTTCAGGCATTTCGCCTCAGCCTTTACGATTATGTTCCCCTGATGCGCAAAGACTACGTTGGGCTGGAGAATTTTTACCGCCTGTTTCACGACCCGATTTTCTGGACCTCCCTTACCAATTCCATTAAATACCTCGTGGTGGTGCCGATCATTATTGTATTGTCGCTTGGGCTGGCCATGCTGGTCGAGCCGCAGCTACGCAGGATGAATTTCTTCAGGGCGTGCTATTTCATTCCTGTTGTTACGTCAATGGTGGTTGTAGGCATCACGTGGAAGATTATTTTTCACGAAGATTACGGTCTCTTTAATCATATCCTGATGAAGATGGGGCTTATTGATAATGGGATACCGTGGTTGAACAGCATGGGGCTGGCGCTGTATACGGTGATGAGCGTGACGATCTGGAAAGGGCTAGGCTATTACATGGTGATCTTTATCGCGGGACTGCGCTCGATTCCGCCACAGCTGATTGAGGCGGCAATGATTGATGGAGCAAAGAAGTGGCAGCAGGCTCTCTACGTTAAGATTCCCATGCTGTGGCCTTATATTTCGCTTGTGGCAATTATTTCCTCTATTAGTGCATTGCAGGTATTTGAAGAAATTTTTGTTATGACCATGGGTAAGCCGCTCTGGTCCAGCTCGACGCTAGTTTTCCATCTCTACCGCGTAGGCATTGACCAGGAGGGAGGCCAGAATATGGGTTACGCCACCGCCATGGGGGTGGTGCTGTTTATGCTTTTGCTTACGTTTACGGCCATCGGCATCCGGCTGATGCAGCGCCGCGAGTACAGAGCGAGCTAGAATAGGAGAGGTAGGGAGATGGGGAGACGAAAAACTGTGGCGCTTCTTATGACGTTGCCACCTCGGGAAACCATACTGTGAGAGCGATAGCCTCCGCTGGCGCAGGCCGCCAGCCGCTATATTCAAAAGGGAAGCCACCCTGGCGCACAGGCGCATTGGCAATAGTTGGACTTCTTCTGCGCTATGTGGCAATGTGTGCGATTGCTGTGCTTATGATTGGGCCCTTTTATTGGCTGCTCGTGCTTTCGTTTCGCGGAGGTGGAAACATCTACTCCTTTCGCCTGATTCCAGAGCAGATAACGTTTCATAATTTCATATACGCCTGGACAGCGGCAGGGCTGGGAATTAGCTTTCTAAATAGTGTAATTGTGGGAGTGGCAAGTGTTGGGCTCAACCTGCTGCTCGCCTCGCTCGCTGCCTATCCGCTGGCGCGGCTCACATTTCCCGGCCGCACGTTGATTTTCTATATCATCCTCAGCACCCTGATGATTCCGTTTCAGCTCTACATGATTCCGCTGCTCCTCTTGTGCATCAGGATTGGCATCAGCAATACACTGGTTGGAGTGTACTTGCCTTTCAGTGTGGGTGCGTTCGGCGTCTATTTGATCAAGCAATATTATCATACGATTCCGAAAGATCTTGAGGAAGCAGCGCGTGTTGATGGGGCAGGGGAGTTCACCATCTGGTGGCGCATCATGTTCCCGTTGACCAAGCCAGCACTTGCCACGCTAGCCATTTTTGTCTTCGTATTCAGCTGGAGCAACTTCCTCTGGCCATTGATCATTCTGAATGATCAGGGGAAATTTACCCTGCCGGTGGCCATTGCCAAGCTCATAGGTGTGTTTGTGGATAAAACCCACTATCTGGCTGCTGGCTCAGTCATTACCATTGTTCCGGTCATTGTGCTCTTCCTGTTTCTGCAGCGCTTATTCATAGGCGGTCTTACCCTCGGGGCTGTGAAGGGGTAGAATACTTCTTCACCTGCACGTTACATCTCTTGCTTCAGAAAACATTACAAAAGAGGCTTGCCTGGCAGGCGGTTCTCTGTTCGCCTCCACGGGCAGGTTGAAAATGCGCCTGTGGCGTGATGCGCCCGTGCCACTTACCTAGTGAAATATTGGCAAAGGAAGTAAAGATGGAGGGCTTCCGCGCTGCCGCATGGCGGTGAGGACTTGTGCGCCTTTCCTGGCGTAGACGCAGGTACGATTATTCGCTAGGTAGCATTTCTGGATTGATGTCAATTTTCAGGCGATTGCGGGCGTCGGCAAGGAATTCGTTGAGAATCACAGGCCGCTTGGCTGCCAGATATTGGCGCGCGAGCTCGGGTAGTGCTTTCTTGAACTCGGCGCGATCAGGAGGCTGCTTTTCCTTGAGATGCCAGGCTGCGAAAGCGTCGGGGTGATCCATATTGGCACCGATTGGTGAAACGCTGATAGTACCGACGGGCGTGCGTATGGTCGTTCGCGCAAATTGCTGGATATTACTGAGAGTAGGAGGTGGCTCCAACCGGGTGAAAGTCTCCTCAGTTGTCTCCAGGTTGAGTTGGCGCTCTTCTGCCAGTTTTTTCATCTCGTCAAACGATTCCGACTGCTCGGCAAATGCTTCAGCATCTTTACGTGCCAGCTCTTCCGTGCTGTAGCTCTGGTAATCCCTGCGCACGCGCTCTTCCACTTTTTCGAACAATGGAAGGTGCGATTTTTCCCGATTCTTAATTTGCAGGATAACGTTGAACGATGCTGTCACGAATACATCGCTCATGAGACCGAGCTCGAGATCAGCAATGAGGTCGCGGTAATCAAGGAGGCTTCCAATTTTCGTAAAGTAGAATGTATTTTCATTCACGAGGCCAGTTTCGTGAACAGGCAAATGCAGTGCACGGGCCAGGGATTCGAGTGTAGTGTATTTTTCCCAGGCTTCCTGTAGTTTCGCCCCCTCCTGTTTCAGGATGGCGGAGGCCTTCTGGTCTGTCAGGATTGACTGGATTTTATTTTTGACTTCTTCAAACGGTTGCACAGATGATTCTTTGACCTCATCGGCTTTGATAATATGAAAGCCCCTGGGGCTCCGAATCGGTTCGCTCACTTCCCCGGGTTTGAGTGCGATGGCCGCGTCGGTAAAGGCCTTTCCCCATGTGGTGCTCTTTTCGTTAATCCAGCCGGCTTCTCCGTCGTGCTTTACCTCCTCATTCTGGGGGTCAACATTGCGTGGGTCGTTGCTGTATTGATTCGCCATCGCGGCAAATTCCTCACCCTGCTCCAACTGCTTGGCAATATCAGCGATCTTTTTCTGCACAGCATCTACAGCTTCTTCGTCTGCATCCTCAGCTATGCTGATCAGGATGTGGCGCACTTTCACACGCTTCGGTAAGGTAAATTCCTGGGTCTTGTTTTGGTCATAGTAATCATGCGGCTCTTGCGCAGTAACGGTGACAGATGTTGCGAGGTCAGCCTTGGATATCAGGACGTAAGCGTAGTTGATCTGATTCGGGATACGGTAGTTCTCGATGTGATCCTGAAAATAGGCCTGGAGATCATCGGGCTCCACTTTGACCTTATCCCGGTATTGCTCCACGGGAAACAGCACATAGTCTATCTTGAGTTTCTCTTCTGAGATTAGATACTCCTGCCAGAGTTCGAATAGTGACGCTTTGGCCTGGCTTAAAAACAAATACTTAGTCTTGCCCAGGGTTTGTCTCAACTGCTGTGCCTGGATAAATCCCTGCTCGGTCTGACGTGTATAGTTAAGATACCGTTCCAGGTTCGCGTAAGTATCTTGGGGAAACATGGCACGAATGAAATTTTTGATCTCCTCATGTGTGATAATGATATCCCCTTTTTTTGCATAATTCAATAGAATGCGATTATCAATTGCCTCCAGGATGATGTCGTACATTGGAATGTACTTGTCCATGCCCTGCTGGGCAAACACTTCCGGTGGAATGCGTAGCATCTGGGCGTATTGGGTCTGCACACTATTTTGTGCGAAACGCATTTCACCTTCTGTGATGTCGGACCAGCGACCAATGCCGGGTTGTTTGATCCGTGCAAAATAGAATCCTGGGCTGCGGGTGGCCTCTTTCTGCGACCAGCCATAGAAAAAGACAAATGATGGAATGATCAGAAAAAGGGTGACCTGAAGAATTCGCTTCATGACTTTTTTGGATCGCAACTGTTTGAGCATTCTAGAATTATCTCCTTTGTTCTATTGTCTTATCTACCACCCAGTGCTAGGTCACAGTGACGCGCAGGAAGCGGCGCTTGCCGACTTTCAGCACATGCTGGCCTGTAGAGACTTCGTAGTCCTGGTCAGTGATTTTTTCCGTGTTAAGACAGACGGCCCCTGCGGTGATGAGTTTGCGGGCCTCGCGATTGGACTTTGCAAACCCGGCCTGAACCAGGAGCTTCACAATCCAGAGTTTCGCGTCCTCACATCGAAGGGTCGTCTCTTGAATATCTGTAGGGATGTCGCGTTCGCGAAACACCCGGTTGAACTCCTCTTCAGCGGCTTTGGCGGCTGTTGCGCTGTGATAGGTAGCCACCAATTCTCTGGCCAGGCGTGCTTTGAGATCGCGCGGATGAAGCTTGCCCTGCTCAACAGAACGCATCAGCCCTGCAACCTCGTCGGGCGCATAGCCCAGGGTCAGTTCTAGATAATCTGCCATCAGGCGGTCAGGTATGCTCATGGCTTTCCCAAAGATCTCCTGAGGCGGCTCTGTAATGCCGATATAATTGTTCAGGCTCTTGCTCATTTTGTTCATCCCATCGGTGCCTATCAGAATCGGGAGCGTGAGGATGATCTGTGGGGATTGGCCGTACTCACGCTGGAGTTCCCTGGCCACGAGGATATTGAACTTCTGATCTGTTCCGCCAATTTCCACGTCGGAGCGCAGAGCAATTGAGTCATACCCCTGCATCAGGGGGTAGAGGAATTCATGGACGTAGATCGGTTTTTCGTCCTTAAAGCGCTTTTTGTAGTCTTCCCGCTCAAGCATCCTAGCCACGGTGTATTTTGAGCTGAGCTCGATAACGTCGGAGAAGGTCATTTTCTCCAGCCAGGTGGAATTGTAGACCACCTGGGTCTTGGCTTCATCAAGCAGCTTGAAAATCTGTTCCAGATACGTGCGTGCGTTCGAGTCCACTTGCTCTTTTGTTAGCCGCTTGCGAGTTTCAGACTTGCCTGTGGGGTCGCCAATGCGCGCCGTAAAATCGCCAATGAGAAATATCACCTGGTGGCCAAAGTCTTGAAATTGCTTCAGCTTGCGGATAGGCACAGTGTGGCCAAGATGAAGGTCCGGCGCAGAAGGATCAACACCGTACTTAACCCGCAAGGGGGTGCGGTTCTTTCGTGCTGCCTGCAGCCTTTCGAGAAACTCTTCTTCTGGAATAAGGTCAACGGTCGAGCGCGTCAGAGCGTTCCATTCAGCTTCCAGTTCTTGTGGTACTCGAATCATATTCGCTCCACACAGTCTTGCGAGCCGGAATTGGACTAAAAAAATCTACGGCTCACAGACTCTCTTTGCCGTGGCGAAATAATAGATACCAATAATAAGAAATTACCTTGTAAAATCAAGGATAATTTAGATTACCGCCAGGCCAGGTGTGCCAGAGGGTTGTCCCAAGGGAGCAAAAGTGTTGACATAGGCATGGCGAGCCAGCTACATTAACCGTACATCTCCAGAAGGGGGAGGGGAAAATGACAGAGACAATTTGCGTAATTGATGACAACAAGGAGATTTGTGAGCTAATTCGCATTACCCTTGAGACGCGCGACTACAAGGTTATCGAGGCGTACGACGGCGAAAAGGGGTTGAATCTTGTTAAGAAAAAGCGCCCTGACCTGATTGTCCTTGATTTAAAATTGCCCAAGATGAATGGCTATGAGGTTCTTAATCATTTACAGAATTCGGCTGAATTTTGCAGTATTCCCGTGATTGTCTTGACTGTGCTGACAAAAGGTTCCCGCAAGAGCGACGAAGAATGGGGCAAATCTATGGGCGTTGAGGATTTTATCACAAAACCTTTTAACCCGCTTGATATCCTCAAGCGCGTGCGAAAGCTGCTTGATGCGAAGCAACAGCCCAAGACATAGGGACTTTTTCCTCGTTTTATTCTATACTTCTTCCCTTTCGTATGGCCTGAATGGAAGTGTCTGCTAGGACGTTTGCTCCTTCGGGCCAGGTGCACCGATCTTAATCTCTTCTGTAAGTGCTTCCCGCAGGTATTCTGCGGCTTTTTCGGGAAGCACCGTGTTGATGTAGAACCCCGTGCCCCACTCAAACCCCGCCATTTTGCTAATCCGTGGGTAGATTTCGATGTGCCAGTGATAGTCGTGCACAATGGTCTCGGCTCCCGGCCGATCTGGCGGCAACTGAGGAGCCGAATGCAGGATCATATTGTAAGGCGGATCACTGAGTGCCCTGTGGATGGCGAGAAGGGTCTTTGGCAATGCGATCGCCAGCTGCTTGATTTCCGCGTCAGAGATCATTTTGAAATCCGACCTATGCTGTTTTGGTATGATCCACGTTTCAAACGGGAACTTTGAGGCAAATGGAGCAAAGCTGATAAATTCGTCATTTTCAAAAATCAACCGGCTCTGCGACTTAATCTCCTGATTGATAATATCGCAAAACAGACAGCGTTCCTTGATCTCATAGTGCTCCTTGGCACAGGAGAGTTCCTCTTTAACCCAGCGTGGCGTAATCGGGAGGGCAATCAACTGGGTATGGGGGTGGTCGAGCGTTGCACCGGCTGAATAGCCATAATTACGGAAGATCTGGATGTATTTGAACCGTCGGTCTTTCATGAGATCGTGGTGGCGTTCGCGATACATGTTGAGGACTTCGCGCATTTTTTCAGGCGAGTAGAGCGCCATGTTGGCGTCATGTTCCGGAGTTTCAATGATAACCTCATGAGCACCGACTCCATTCATCATATCATACATGCCATCGCCTCGTCGGTTTAGATCGCCTTCGATCCTGAGTGCGGCAAACTTGTTTGGTATTGTGCGGACGCGCCATCCCGGGCTATCTTTGTGGCTGTGTGGCTCGCGGTACGCACTAATCTCTGGTGGTGTTGAGTTTTCATTCCCCACGCAGAATGGGCAGAATCCAGCGCGCTTCTTGACCTTGGTAGTATCAAAAGTTGTTGGACGTTCTCCGCGTTCTTCTGCAATGATTACCCAGCCGCTACTGACCGGGTCTTTGCGCAAAATGGACATAAGTATGCCTCTTTCTTGTTTGAGAGTATAACAGATTGCCTCCTGGGTTGGCTCGCCTTAGATTGTGAGTACTCTGTCTTGCAATGAACAAACATCTCTACCAACTCCCACAACGCAAGTCAAAGAAAAAAAATGCGTTCTATGAAGTGGGCACGCGATGCAACCGGATGCAGTCAGCGAGTTGTTAGTCGGAAGTGCGAGAGGGCAGTAGTGGTCGCCTGGAGTGTGTGGCGGCAGTGAAAGCCGGGCAGGGGAGACGGGGGCTGAGAAGAAAATCGCACGAAGCAGGGATTTTTCAGCTTGACAGCGAATCGGTTTTGTCACAATATCTACTAATTTAGTGGATATAATACTTATACCTTATGGGAATATTATGCTGGTTACGCGGAAAATTGACTACGGGTTCCTTGCTCTCGCACACCTTGCACGCCGCTACCCTGGGGGCTACTGTACAATCCGGGAGATTGCCAGGGCCCAGCGGATACCACAGAAGTTTCTCTCGGTGATTTTAAAAAGGCTGGTGAATCAGCGGATTCTTGTCTCCCGGCTCGGCCCGGCGGGAGGCTATGCTTTGGCTCTTGCACCGCGACGCCTGACGTTCAAAAGAATTATGGAAGCCCTGGAAGGACCGCTGTACCTGAACAACTGTCTTGCACGGCCACGGCGATGCGCCAGGCGCAAGTGTGCGTTTCAGCCGATATGGAAGTCTATCCAGCGGAGTTTTGAAAAAACCTTGAGATCCCACTCCTTGGCCGATATTATTAAATAATTCAGAGCGCAGGGCCAGACAAGCAGATAGCCAAGCCGCTGACTGGTACATCATCACACAAGGTTTGATGGATATGCCCCTACAGCTTCCGAGGAGCAATCTTCATAGCACATTGCGTGCATAATTCTTTTCAAGGAGGAAAGTGAAATGAGAGCAATGACGGAGAAGAATTTAAGGGATGCTTTCGCAGGAGAAAGCCAGGCGCATATGCGGTATGACATTTTTGCCAAGAAGGCTGAAGATGAAGGCAAGAGCAATCTCGCTCGCCTATTCCGCGCAATTTCGTTTGCAGAGCTTGTGCATGCGACGAACCATTTCGTTGTACTTGGCGATCTTGGCGAGAGTGTGAAGAATCTGGATATGGCTATTGCAGGCGAGACGTATGAGGTCGAGGAGATGTATCCCGCGTTCCAGGCGGTCGCACAATTGCAGAATGAGAAAGGTGCGCAGCGGAGCATTCGCTATGCCCTGGAAGCCGAGAAGATTCATGCAAGCATGTTCCAGATTGCAAAACAGGCGGCAGAGGAAGGCAAGGACGCAAAGTTGGATGCTGTCCACATCTGTGAAGTGTGCGGCTATACGGTCGAAGGTGATGCGCCGGAGGCATGTCCGATCTGTGGGGCACCCAGGGAGCGCTTTCGAAAATTCTGACGTTTGCACTACTCGGGCGCAAGAATGTTCTGACGATACAGGGCACTGGCAAAGATGTGGTCAGATTAAACAGCATGGCCGAGTGCTGGCGACAGTGCGCTCCTCAGGCGTCTCACAGCCCCATCGTGCAGGTGTATTCAGGAAGATTGACAGTTTGAAAAAGGAGAGCCAAGCATGAACTCATTTGAGATTGCGAGGGATGTCTACTGGGTTGGAGTGCTCGATCCTGATTTACGCATTTTTGACATTGTGCTTCCCACAGAGAAAGGGACGACGTACAACGCGTATTTTGTGCGGGGGCGCGAGAAAAGTGCCCTGATTGATACGGCGAAGGAACCATTTGCCCGGGAATTCATGGAGCGGCTGAGAACACTAACGGATCTTCGCACGATTGATTATCTGGTGGTGAATCATACTGAGCCCGATCACTCCTGGGCAGTACAGGAGATGCTGAAGGCTTCGCCGGACATTACAATTATTGCCTCGCGCAGCGCCGTGAAGTTTCTTCAGGCTATTGTGAACCGGCCATTTCGCTCAATGGTAGTTACAGGGGGCGAAAGCGTTGAGCTTGGCGACCGTACGCTGCACTTTATCGCAGCGCCTTTTCTCCACTGGCCGGATACCATCTTCACCTATCTCGCAGAAGACGAGATTTTGTTTCCGTGCGACTGTTTTGGTTGCCATTTTTGCGATGAGCGGATGTTCGAGGATCAGGTAGATGATTTCCAGGGGCAATTCCACTTTTACTACGATCACATCATGCGGCCGTTCAAGCCAAAGGTAGTGGAGGCGTGTGAGAAGGTGAAGCCGCTGAAAATCAAAATTCTGGCACCGAGTCACGGTCCGATTCTTCGTAAGGATCCATGGAAATATATTCGTGCCTACGAGGAGTGGAGCAGAAGCCCGGAGCCGGAAACCGGGGCTCTGGAGGTGGTGATTGTCTACGTGTCGGCCTATCAGAATACGCGGCGTATGGGTGAGGCAATTCGCGAAGGGATGTCGGACGAGAAAGTTCGCGTCGTGCTACTGGATATCAATGCTACTGACACAGAGATGCTGCGCGACGCCATTGAGCGCGCAGACGGACTGGTTGTTGGAACACCCACGTTGGCTGGCGACGCCCCAAAGCCAATCTGGGATGTGCTGTCGCTCATCGCTACGGTGAGCGGTAAGAAGCGGTGGGGCGCAGTGTTTGGATCGTATGGCTGGAGTGGCGAAGCAATAAAGATGGTGGAAGAGCGCCTAAAGGGATTAGGCATCCGTCTGGCCAGTTCCGGACTGCGGGTCAATTTTGCTCCCACAGAGGAAGACTTCGCGCAATGCCGTGAGTTCGGCAGACGCTTCGTGGCGAACCTGCGCGAAGCCCGGAAAAGGTAGAATGCAAATCAGGGTGGGGTCTTTTACCGAGAAAATGATCACGATGAAGAGCAAAGAGCTAAGGGTGTTGAAGCGGTTTCTGATGGCTTATTGCAAGAATCTTCATGCTCTACAGGATGAATATCTGTGTGAAGAATGCTGCGACCTCTTTGAATATGCTCAACAAAGACTCGAAAAGTGCCCTTACGACCCAAAACCTAAGTGCAAGGACTGTCCTACTCACTGTTATAGACCTGATTACAGAAAGAGGATAAGAGAAGTGATGCGATCTTCCGGTATGTATTTCGTGAAGCATGGACGGTTGGATTGGCTGGTTCGGTATTTTATACAGTAGGAACAAAAACCATTTTAAGGATGGAGAGACTATTGGTAGAAGAAAAAGAGTCCGTAATAGATGGAAGCAATATTCTGAAGCGATTCCGCCGCGACACCACTGGCGGCATCTGAGCGGCTTTTTAGCCCGTCTAGCACAAGAAACCCGAGAGAGCCTTTGAGTGAGAAAGAATCTTCGAAAAGAACAGATGGCAGGGTTCTGACAAAACGATTGGATGCTTGACTTTTATCAAGGATATCAATACATTTCTTACACTCTCTAAGAAGGAGGAGAGCTATGAGCAAAGCAAAGATTGTTGAAGCTTTGAACCAGGATCGGGCAGACGAGCTGGCAGCCATCATGCAGTACATGGGCCATCATTATGAGGGAGAAGGCATGGAAAGTCCGGGAATCATTGAGATATTTAAGTCAGTGGCCTTGGACGAGATGAAGCATGCCGAAATCCTGGCGGAACGGATTGCCTACCTGGGCGGCAGGCCGACCCAGACCCCATCGGCTATCAAGCGCGGGGGGAAGTTGAAAAAAATGGTGCAGGACGACCTGGCTGCCGAGAACGGGGCAATCAAGCAGTATAAAGAGCACATCAAGTTATGTGATGAACTGGGCGATCCCACAAGCAGGCTGATGCTAGAAGGCATTCTCGCCGACGAAGAAGGGCATGCGGACGGCTGGGAAACCGTGTTGGGAAGCAAAAAGTAGCCGTTGTGATCGTGGCGACGATAAGGACAAGTGGCGGTGATGGTTTTTAATTCTCTGGCAGAGCAATGCCAGCATCACCGCTCTTAATTTTTGAAGCTAGGGACAGATCATAATCTGTCCCTACTCGAAGAACTCATAGTGAGCACGCAGCAATGTAGGCCGGAGGTGACGGGTGCCGGGTCATTAGGTTATATACCCCGCAATTTCCCTTTCATCTCTTTGGTCCCGGTTATGATATTATTCTTGATATTGTCTAAGCTGTCCGATATCTCTACAGATAGAAAAAACACACAAACGCATCCTGACTCTTAGCGGAAGTGAAATGTTAACTATGGAGAAGCGAGCGAAAGTCATTAATGACATTCGGGCGCAGCTTGATGCGACTTTTTTGTGCGAGAAGGCTCTTGCCTTCCCAACGCATTACTACGTTGCAGTATCAGTGTTGTGCGATCTGCGGTGCCTCTATTGTCCGCGCCAGTTTTGCAAGTACGACATTGATCATGGATTGATGGATTTTGCGGAGTTTCAGCGCGTTGCGCCACTTCTCCGGTATGCGAACTATGCAGGGTTTTTGGGGCTCGGTGAGCCGTTTCTGAATCCGCGGTTTTTTGACTATCTCGTGTTAGGCAAGTCGCAGGGGGCGTTCGTTGCGACGAGTACACACGGGATGTCGCTCGTGCCCGAGATTGCAGAAAAACTGGTCGCAGTGTGTACGGACGAAATCGCAGTCTCCATTGATGCATCAACACGGGATCTGTTTGAATTCCTAAGAGAAGGAGCTGATTTAGATCAGGTTCTGCGAAACGTGCGGCATCTGAATGATCTGAAGCGCAAGTACAAAACAAACAAGCCTGTCATCTTTATCGCCGTTGCTGTTTCCAGGCATAATGTTAAATATATGCCGGCCATAGTGAAATTGGGGAAAGAGCTGGAAGCCGCGCGGGTAGTGTTTACAGACCTGATCATTGTGGACAAGAAAAATGCCGGAGTGTCGGTTTCTGGTACGCGCCGGTTCGAGCGCGCACTTAGGAAGGCAAGGGAGCTTGGCAGGCGGCTGAATATTGAGGTGCTCTATTATTATCAGAATCCCTTTCCCTGGAAGCCACCCAGGCCACCTGAAGGAGCGGGTCAAGGCGCACGCTTCGGGTGCCGCGAAGCGTGGCGAGCCTACATTATCGAAAGAAAGGGAGACATAAAACTCTGTTGCTACATGGATGAGGTGTTCGGCAATTGCTTTGCACAGGCATTTTCGGAAATTCTTAATCTTAATAATGAGAAGATCGTTGCGTTTCGCCGCACATTGGTGGAGGGCCGGCCGATATCGTGTTGCGCTGGCTGTGGCTGTCTCGTGCGGGTCACGGACGCCTACGTGAGTCAAGTGCTGAGCGAGGCCGAGCGCATGATCGAGAAGGCGGCGCTGGAGGCGAGCGATCGCAACGAGATGAAAGCTCTGGTTCAGCACTATCACGAACTCAGGGCGAAGGCGTTCGGTACGCCATCTGTTGCGTGAGGAGATGCTCGGGCACTTTGGCCTCATACGCAAGCACCGTAAGGCAGAAAGCGGAGTCAGTGTTTTTCCGCAAGAACTCACCTGGCGTTAGGGGAGAGGTTTATGCGCATTCAGAATCCGTATAGCATGATGACTGTTCTGTTTTTAGTCATCTTTGGTGTCGGCTCTGTGGGTTACAGCGAAGGCCTGGCAAACAAGTGGCAGGAGCAATCATCATCACCGTCCAGGCAAAAGATTTCTTCCTCGCTCGAGAGCATATTGGCGTTCGTCCAGGCGCAGAAAGATCCTGCCCAGCGAGCGCTGTGGGCGAAAAACGCGCTGGTGCCGACCACGAGGCTGGCCAAGATTGATAAGAACGAAACGATCTGCGTTTGCCTCCGCCTTCAGGCGTGCCGCAACGACTTCCTGGAGGAATTGAAGAGCTACGGCGTTCAGGTGCAGCTGCGAGACGACGCGCAGGGCTTGCTTCAGGTGCGGATGCCGCTCAATGCTATAGAGACCATAGCAGCGTTGCCGTACGTTGTGCGGATTGCACTCCCTGACATGCTGATTGGGTTCACAGGATCCGTTACCACGCAGGGCGACGCAACAGTGCAGGCCGACCAGTTGCGAGCAGCCCTGGGAGTGAATGGGAGTGGAGTCAAAGTTGGTGTGCTGGCAGATGGAATAGCGCACTATGCAGAGAGCCAGGCCACGGGTGATCTTCCTACCGTAACATACAACTCGTTCCGCGCAGATGGCCGCAGTGATCTCGGGTTTGACGGTGCAGGGGGTTATGAAGGCACGGCCATGCTGGAGATTATTCACGATATTGCGCCTGGGGCCGCGCTTTACTTTGCAAATTTTGAGACAACGCAGGAGTTTATCTGCGCAAAACAGTGGATGGCTGCTATGGGATGTCACGTGGTGGTGGATGACATCGGCGTCTTCAATAACGGCCCGTATGATGGGACCAGCCCGGTTTCTTTGAGCTCAAAAGCGCTTGTGGATCAGGGCATTGCCTATTTTACCGCGGTGGGCAATCTTGCCCAGTCGCACTATCAGGCATTCTACGTGCGGGGAACGAACGTGGGGGTTGTCCCGCAGGATAACATCCGAACGCACGTTTTTCATACCGGCAGCAATGATGAAATGTTTCGGATTTCCATTGCCCCGGATGATGAAGTGGCGATCTTCCTGCAGTGGAGTGACCGATTTGGATTGTCGGCCAATGACTATGACCTGTTCTTGCTGAAAAGTCCGACGCTGGATTTCAGTGAGGGCAATCGCTTTGCTTCATCTGAAGACATTCAGGGAGGTCTGGGGGATCCGATCGAGCGAATCAATTATTGGAATCAATCGTCGAGTACAATCTCGGCATACATTGTCATTGTGGGCTTTAATACCGCAATCCGTGAGCTCGACATGTTTATTTACGGCACAAGCTGGCAGGAGTACATTACCGAAGAGAGCAGCGTGGTCAACAACAACGATGCGGGTGGTGGGGTGATCAGCGTTGGCGCCGTGCAGTGGAGCACGCCGTTCAGCATAAGATCGTATAGCAGCCGAGGGCCAACTAACGACGGGCGCATCAAGCCGGAGCTGGTAGGTCCCGACGGGGTCTCGACCAGCGTTCCACAGTATCTGACCTTTAGTGGCAGCTCGGCTTCGGTGGCACACATTGCCGGAGTTGCAGCCCTGCTTTTGAGCTGGAATGCTGGGCTTACGCCGCAGGAATTGGGGACGGTTCTTGAGACACACGCTGTCGCTCTTGGTTTACCTGTGCCGAACAATACTTTTGGATATGGCCGAGCAGATGCGCTTGCCGCGGGGCAGAATCTTACCCAGGGCTATTTTCACTATTCCTTTGACGGCGACGATCCGCAGGGATGGACATACGGCAGTGTTCCGGGAGTGTTTGATGCGCCTACAAGTGGAGTGATGAATGGGGCGCTCTATTTGACAAAGACGACTCCGGCGTCGTGTTTCGGATACTGGCTTGGCCCGGGAATCCCTGTTGAAGCGGGCAAATTGTACGAGGCAACGTTTACGATTGGTTCGGATGCAAGCCCGGGAGATGCTCCAGGACTGCGCTGCCGGTTGAATACGAATAATACGCAGGGGTTTGCGGTGTTTGGTATAAGTAGCATCGCGCCGGGTGACGATTCGCCGTCCAGCGGCGCCTCGAAGTCCTATACGCTATATTACGTGCCGCCTCCGACCGTGGTGGGTGAGGGCTTTCGACCAGTGGTGGACTTATTCGGTTTCGATCCGGGCAACCCGGTTGGTAGGAACCTCTTCATTGATGACGTCACGATTCGAGCACGCCCATTGCCGTAGGTATTAGCGAAGCGCAGCCTGCCTACCAGACTTCGTAAGCACGGTATTTCTCATCCACCTCGGCAAACGCATCTTCTGGACTCTTTTCGCCTAGAATCACCAATTCGATATTCTTCAGCAGATCAATTTCGATGCCGGAGAACTTGACGGTGCTCTGTTCGCGTGCCCATTCGGGATCGAAAGCGCGCGACTGGAGGATGAATTTCTGCATCCGCGCGGTTTGCTGGCTGTACTCAAACTCGGCATCCAGCAGCGAACGCCGGGTGGGAATAAAGAGCGTTTCACTGCAGAACTTGCGCATGTTGTCTGGAGTGCAGACGTAGCGCAGAAAATCTACCGCCATCTTGGTTCTAGGGGTATTGAACACCACGAGATTTTCCCCGCCGATATTCGTTGCTGCTCGCTTCTGGCGCGGCAGGTACGTTACGTCCCACTCGAAGGTTTTAATGCGATTGGCAAAGGTGGTCAGACGCCAGTTGCCAGTGATCACCATGGCAGCAAGGCTGCGCATAAAGAGCTCTTCGCCGCCGCCACGGCTCACCCATGCCGAGCTCGGTGCAATCTCGCGTTTATGCTGGCTGACAAACCAGCGGAGGGCTTCCACGCAAGCAGGCGAGGAAAAGTTAGGTTCTGTGAGATTATTTTTTAAAATGTGCCCACTATTCTGATAGACAAAGATCAGAAATGGGAACCAGCCTTTGTAGGTCGTCCAGCCATACCTAGCGCCGCCGCGTTCCATCATTTGGATAGATACGCTTTCGAGCTCGTCCCATGTCCAGGCCTGCTCAAGCGTTTCAGGAATATTGACTCCCGCTTTTGCCGCGATATCCTTATTGTAAAACAGCATGAGACCTATGGAAGTGTGCGGAAGGCCGAAGAGCATCGTGTCTGTCTGGCATGAGGTCATGCGCGAGGGATCGAAGTCGGCGAGCTCTTCCTGCGAAAAGTGGGGCTTGATATTGGCGAAGACCTGATGGCCAGCATAGCGAGGACACCACTGAGCCGACATGCGAGCGATGTCCGGGCTCCGGCGTCCAACCATCATGGTCATCAGCTTCTCGTCGTAACGCCCCCACTCAACACTCTGGAGCTCTACGCTATTCGGCGCATGCTCCTTTTCGTAGGCATTGATGATCTCACGTAGCGCATTGGTCTCTGTAGGGCTTCCGAACCACAGAAGCCTAATGCGGGTCTCGTTCTTACTCTGGTGGCAGGAACTCACACATAGAGCGAGTACGCAGAGACATGCAATGTGCATTAAGTGTGTGCGAAAATTCTGGAGGATCATAGAAGCATCTCGCCGGTTTCACGGGCAGGATGCCCGTGCCACGATATTATTTATGAGCTCAATGCATATTGAAATTCTGAAGCCCTCTAACAAAATGGATATTATGAATGTTCCCCATGCTTAGCTATTTTTGCCATAGCCACGTGGCACGGGCTTCCAGCCCGTGAAGAATCAGAAAAAATCTTCATTTTGACAGGCACTCTTAGTAACTGACAGACTCCAACTACCCGAGCGCCTTTTTCATCATAGCGAAACGGCGCGTGATGGTAAATCCAAGCCTGCCATAAACTCCCTCAGCCGCTTGTTCGCCTGTCCAGAGTACCCATGCAGAATGGTATCCCTTAAGTCGCATCTGGTAAAGGGTTCTGGCCAACAGTACCGAGCCAATGCCCTTGCCCTGAAATTCGTCAATCACACCAAAAGGGCCGAAGTGCTCGCGTTCGTACTGGCAATAGCCGATAATGCGCGAGTCCTTAAACGCTAGAAAGATCGCATCTTCATCGAACAGGCCGCGCGTGAGATCCAGCAGGTTCCGCCGCGTATCTTCGAGCCATGGCCCGGGCATATTGCGATCCATGAACTCCAGATACGGAGCCAGGTCTGCACTCGAATAAGGGCGAATAATTATTCCTTCTGCAGCGAGTGATTTCTCTTTCGCCAGTACGGCGTCGGATAGCGTAAACTTCGAAATCGGCGCATCCATGGCGATCGCAGTAGCATATTCCTCAAACCCGAATGATTTAAAAAACTCTATGCCCTCAGGGTAGTTGTCCTTGTCAATGCCAGGAACGAAGTAGTTCGGCGTATAGGGAGCGATGTAGACGAACTGGCGATTTCGCGCCTTGAAGAACTCGAGCGCTCGCTCAAGCAGCTGCTTGCCGATACCCTGGCGCCGGCAGTCAGGATGGATGCCCATTGCAGTAATAAACCCGCTGTCTTCGCGCAGGCCGACGTTTTCAATGGGTTTGCGAATTACGAGGGCCAGAATAAAGCCAACCAGGCTGCCGTTGCGCTCTGCAACTATTAAGCTGTCGCGCTCGCGATTCACGTCGAGAATGACTTTTCGCTCGAAGATATTCAGCGTGATCCCATCGAACGGTAATACAGCATTCCAGAGCTCAATCATGTTCACCGTGTCGGAGCCCTCAAACGGACGAATCGTCACCATTGGTTAAATCCTTTCTCGTGACTTGCTTGTCGCTTAGCTATGCGTTATGGTACATAGGTTTATTGACAGGAAAAGTCAAGGGCATCTCTATGGGAGGGAATGACCTATTTTCGCGCATTCTAATTGTGAAAGAAGGTAATGGAAAGGAAGAATCTTATATAACTCAAAGTGCCCGTTTTTGGCCTTGGAGTGCGGCAGCGAAGCGCAGCCGAGCTGCCGCTTTGTCAGTCGCAAGCGCAGCTTGCGACAATCACACCGAAGCTACGCTTCGTCCCGCCTTCGGCGCAAAAGCGCAAGCTTCGCTTTCGCTACGCTTACGCACTCCAAAGGGCCTTCGCCCCAATATTTGCGTTCTTACCCTCAGGAATTTTTCGGGCACTTTGAATTACATGAATATTGCGCAGAGCGTGTTTTATCTTTTGACTCTGCTCAGGGCTGGATCACGTACTCGTGAATGGTGACCTCTTCGAGATAAATGAAGCTGTTGAGTTCGTTCGCCCTATCGAGGCTCATAATGTCAAAAGAGAGCCGTATGGTGTCTGATTGGGTTGACATCTGGGGAAGGACCATCAGTTCATAGGTTCTTGGCTCTCCACCGGCAGGATACGCAGCACCCGTGCTAAAGTATGTTCCGGTAACCCAAGCGCGCAAGTTACTGGTCTGGTTACACCTGAGGCGGAAATCCACGACCCGATCCGGGTTGGTTGTACTGGAGCTCACCTGCCAGCTTACCAGGTACACTCTGTCCTTCTCCACCTCAATTTCCGGACTAAGCCAATAGGAGAAGCAATACGGAGAGCCATTGGGTGAAAGTCCAATTTGTCCTGGTAAAACCACGGGAACCGGCTCATTGAAATATCCGATCTTCCCCTGAAATTCCCAGCCCTCAGTGTAATTTTCAAATGAATAGTGCGCCTGAATAACTGCAGGCACGATAGGAGTTATGCTGACTTCATGCAGACATACTTGATCAATATAGAGCCAGGATTGTAAATCATTTGCGGGATCAAATGACATGAGATCAAAGCTGAGAACAATGCTATCAGTGGTTGAATCCATTTCAGGCAGGATAATCAGGTCGTAGGTTTTCGTCTGAGTAGTTGGAGCGGCATCATTAAGGTTGATGACATTAGTTGTCCAATAGCGCCAGTTTCCGAGTTGATTGGCTCGCAGCCGAAAATCCAATGCCTCGTCTGCCACGTTGGCGCTGGAACTCACCTGCCAGCTCGCGCGATACACTTTGTCCTTCTTCAAGATAATCTCCGAGCTGCCCCAATATGAGAAACAATTCGCTGAGCCTTCAGGCGAGATTCCGAGCCGTTTCAAGTCCCATTTCGCATTTGGTTCATCAAGGGGGGCAATCCTTCCGGCAAAATCCCATCCTTGCGGGCCGTTGTTAAAATCAAAGCCGCTAGCAGACCCCTTCAAAGTAATGCTCGAACTCATATCTATAGGGAAAACCTCACCCTTGCTTTCTGAATATGTGCCATCAGCAACGAGAATCACATCACCCGGCTGCGCTGCTCGCGCTGCCTCGGTTATCGTCTGATAATCGTAACCATCACCGTGTCCCACGGTGATAGTGCGGGAATATGCGTTCGTAATAAGAATCCCTAATGTAAGGATAATCATTATTGCCAGAAGTTTCTTCATGGGCCTTATTTTCTCTGATCGGGATTATTTCAATACGCTATTGCAAGAATAAGTGCTCGGGACAAGTAGCTTTTAGGTCCAGTACCTTCTGGTAATTTGCTTAAATAAGCTGCTCAAGGCTGGATTAGATACTCTTGAACGGTGACATCTTCGAGATAGATGGAGCTATCGAGGTCGTTCGATCCATCAAAACTTACGATGTCAAAAGACAGCCGTACAGTGTCTGATTCGGTTGACATCTGGGGGAAGATCATCAGTTCGTAAGTTCTCGGCTCTCCTTCGGCAGGATACGCAGCACCGAGGCTGAAGAGCGTTCCTGTATCCCAGGCGCGCAAGTTGCTTGTCTGGTTGCACCTGAGGCGAAAATCTACCACTTGATCCGGGTCGCTGGTACTGGAACTCACCTGCCAGCTCACCAGGTAAACTCTATCTTTTCCTACCTCAATTTCCGGGCTCAGCCAATAGGAGAAGCAATACGGTGAGCTGTTGGGTGAGAGGCCAATTTGTCCGGGCTCAACCACAGGAAGCGGCTCATCGAAATCTGCGATCTTACCCTGAAATTCCCAGCCCTCACTGTCATTGTCGAATGTATGGTGCGCCAGTATTACTGTCGGCACAATAGGAGTTATGCTGACTTCATCCATACGCACTTCATCCAGATAGAGCCAGGATTGTGAATCATTTGCGGGATCGAATCCCATCAGATCGAAGCTTAGGAAGATGCTATCGATGGGCGATTCCATTTCAGGCAGGATAATCAGGTCGTAGGTTTTCGTCTGAGTAGTTGGCGCGGCATCATTAAGGCTTATAACGCTGGTTGTCCAGAAGCGCCAGTCTCCGAGCTGATTGGCGCGCAGCCGAAAATCCAATGCTTCGTCTGCATTGCTGACACTGGAGCTTACTGTCCAGCGTACGCGATATGGTTTATCTTGCCGGGCGTAAACCACCGGACTGCACCAATACGAGAAACAATTTGCAGAGCCCGCAGGTGAGAGTCCGAGACGTCCCGTGTCCCATGTGCTATTTGGTCCATTGAAGGAGGCAATTCTGCCGGCAAAATTCCATCCTTGCGGGCCGTTGTTAAAATCAAAGCATACAGGGGGTGCCGTGGGTTCACCCCAGCCGCAGTTATATGGGCCGCCATAAGCGCCCATATCATTTCTTTGAGTGCCTTGACCGGGCGGCAAGCAGGCATCATTCCATTGCGGATCAGGGTCGCCAGCATCAATACACGGAGAATCAGGTGCCAGTTGATAATTCCCATTGACCCACGTAGAGCTGCCAGGGGTTCCGGTCCAATAACCAGGATCAACGAATAGCGGGTCATCAGATATGTTACCAGACCATTGAGACCAGCCGCCTTTTATGCAACAATAACGAGCAGAAGGTCCTATGTAATTGTAGGAAATTTCACCATTAAAATTGTTCCAGATGATAGAATTTTTAATGTCCAGGCTGTCAATTGTTAGCCTTTGCTGAATGTTCGGTTCTCGCTGAGAAGTTTCGCCGTGGAGATGAATGCTATTTTCCCCAAGATAAGATCCTTCGCTCTGAGATTCTGTTTCATTATCTGCTGCCCAGGGCAATGGCCAGGGAGGAGTCGGTGTGGGAATGACTTGATAGTAGAATATTCCGCCTCCTTCATTTTTTGCGTAGTTGTCGGAGATAGTACAGTTATAGATTGGCACATCATAGGGCGAATATAACCCACCTCCTTCATCATTTGCACTATTTCCCGTAATAATGCAGTTGTATATTCCGCTGCACCAAGATAGCCCTCCTCCGGAATAACCAGCGGAGTTACCATAAATGTTGTTCTGGATTATCGCCCCATGGGAGGCGTAGATACCACCACCGCACTGAGCTGCGGAGTTAGCTGATATGATATTGTTCTTGATGGTGCCGTTGCACTCAGATAATCCGCCTCCATTAGCGCCCGCCATGTTGCCAGAAATTACATTTTGTTCTATAGTGCCGTTACACCACTCAAAACCACCGCCATTTTCCTTCGCCGAATTATGAGAAATGACATTGTTAGAGATAGTGCCCCAGCAAAACTCTAGCCCACCACCGTTGTGCAAAGCAGAATTGCCGATGATAAGATTATCTTTGATGTTTACTTCGAAATCGGCGCCATATATTCCACCTCCATAACCATCAGCCGAGTTGTAAGAGATGACGTTGTTCTCAATGACACCGTAATAGCATCCGTAGATCCCTCCGCCACTCGTCGTAGTCGAATTAAATGAAATGGTATTGTTGGTAATGATGCTATTGCACCTGTTTAGGCCGCCACCCGTATTGTAGGAAATAATATTATTGTGGATGGTGCCATCGCAATTGTAGAGTCCTGAGCCAAGGTTACCAGATATAGTGTTGTTTCGGATAATGCCATGGCAATTTGAAAGTCCGCCTCCGCGATTAGCCGAATTGCCCGAGATTATATTGTTCTGGATAATCCCGTTGCAGTTGGCAATGCCGCCAGCTATGTTATCCGCAATATTATTATATTCAATGATTGCCTCTGTATTATGACCATAAATTCCGCCACCATTCCAGGATGAATGGCCATTGCGCAGAGTAAGACCTCTTACTGCACAGGTTTCATTTTCCGTGCCTTTAAAGAGGACAACGCGGGACGCCCCTCCTCCATCAATAATTGTATTGTTGACCACGCTGGGATCCAAAGGATTAGTACTGGTAAGGGTTAAATTCTTACCCATAAAATATAGGTTTTCATTATAACTGCCTTCTGATACGCGAATTTCTTCGGAGGGTATGGCAAGAAATATTCCTTGTTGGATTGAGGGGAAGTCGGCGGGTATGTTAATAGCAGTTGGCGTGTTGTAAACAAGCGGGTTTGTTCCGCGAAGAATCTCTGCACCATCACTTAAACCATCTGCATCGGTATCAAAATTCGCAATACTGGTACCATGTGCTGTTTCATCGCTATCGGATAGAAGGTCTCCATCTTTGTCGAGAGGGCTATTATGTTCGTCAGCTCCTATATCAACGGCTCCACCAGCTAATCGGCATTCTCCATCTATATCAGCAGCGTACTCCTGAGCGAGATAAAATGCATAACCCGCATTAATGCAGGGAGAGTCTGGCAGTAGGTGGAAGTCATTATTAGAAGGGTCGGCGAATCTGGGGTCGGCCGAGATATTGCTATTCCCGCCGCCGGCCCAGTCCTGAATACAGCTATAAAGTGGCGTGCTGGAGCCATATAGCTGTCCATCGCCGTTTCCCCAGATGATGCAATTGCAAATAAAGCCATCGCCATTATAGAATCCAAAGCCGGAGTTACCGTATATTGTATTGTTGAGTATAAAGCTATAGCACGCAAAAAATCCGTTCGCATCGTTATGTGCGATTATATTGTTTTGGATGGTGCCATCACACCCACCTATCACCTGATGCCCGGAGTTATTGATGATCAAGTTGTTTTGAATGGTGCCGTTGAGCCCACCAATGGCGCATGTATAAGCGCTGGTGTTTCCTGAAATGATATTGTTCTGAATGGTGGCATAGGTGGTGTTGCCTTCGACCGCCCCACCATTAAATCCGTTGCCGTTGGTTATAGTAAAGCCAGATATAATACATGACGGCAATTCACTCCCCGAGAAGACAATGACTGAACCCGATTGATTTCCATCAAGGATAGTGCTGGCGACAACGGTTGGGCTTGTCGGGTCGGTGGAGCGGAGTATGACGTTTTTGCCATTGAAGCGGATATTTTCATAGTACGTGCCGGGAGAGACGATGATTTCATCACCATCAGCGGCGGCATCAATCGCCGCCTGAATGCTTTGATAATCATAGCCTACATCGGGTGCATCACAGTTATATGGGCCACCATAAGCCCCCATATCATTACGCTCACTACCTTTGCCTGGTGGGAGGCAGGCATCATAGTAGTAAGCACCTGGTTTGCCTGCGTCAATACACGGTGAACCATCCAATAGGGTGTAATCCCCCTCTGTCCAATAGGAGTAGCGAGGATCATCACCGTCCCAATATCCGTCCCGCTCAAACAATGGATCTTCACTGATGTTTCCAGTGCCTCCAGCCCAGCCTCCTTTTATGCAACAATAGTTTATATCAGGTTCTTTGTTATCCGACATTCCTCCCAGTTCCATTCTTCCATTATTCCAGATGATACAGTTCCATACAGGAGGATTTGGTGTTGAAAAACTAGGGTAGTCAAAGTAGATACCCTGCTCATGATTGCCGGTTATCACACAATTGGTAATTGAGGAGAATTGCGTAGTGCGGATGCCGCCTGCAGTATTATTGACGGAAACGTTGCCACTAATTATACAATTGTGAATTTGAGCATTAGGCTCTCCTTTACAATAAATTCCTACCCCAGATGCTCCTCTGTTGAATACGATAGCGCAGCATCGAACTGTTGTTGGGCAGTTCTCGGAATAAATACCCCCACCGAGACTAGCGTAGTTCCTCTCAATCCTGCAGTTCAAAATCTCAACTTGCGATCCAGTGCTACAGCAAATGCCTCCGCCACGCTCACTGCCTTCATTGTTCGCAATGTAACAACGTACAAACCGTGCTCGGCTACCTGTGGCGCAGAACACTCCTCCTCCGCCCCCAAATGCATGATTTCCGTATATTCGGCAATCTTTTACCTCCAGATTGCCACTTGCTATGTAAAGGCCTCCTCCATCGCGACCTTCAATTCTCACAGGAGCTCTACCCTCTTCAATAGCCAATCCTTCTATCAGAGCATCCTCTGCCTCAGAGTAAATTACCGTATCGCTATTGTTGCCGAGAATTAGAGGTAGGGTGTCGGTGGTTGCGCGTTTGAGGGTAACACCTGATTTCAGTTCCAACGGGAAAATCTCACCACTACTCTGTGAGTACGTTCCCTCTTCTACAATAACAGTATCCCCGCTCTCCGCTGCTTCCAGTGCTGCCGTAATAGTTTGATAATCATAACCTGCATCGTGTCCCACGGTGATGGTGCGAGAATATGCATTGGTAATAAAGACCAATAGGATTAATGGGAGTATTGTATGCATTAATTTTTTCATGACGCCTCCAGCCAATGAGGGTTATTCGATTCTAGTATCACTAGAATTTATAGGATTATAAGTCAAGAGTCAAGCTTTTTTCGCAGGCTCACGCAAATTATTGCCAGTGAGGGATTTGGAGTATTGTTTAAAACCGAAGAAGATTGTTGTGGTTATCAATCGGCGGGTATTCTCTGGACGTCAGCGGACGGATCAGGTTTTTTTCAATGCTTCTCCCACATCCACCAGCGCGACTTCAAGCGCCAGATTCTTTTCGATCATCTTTCTGGCGCTAAGCCGGTGAAGTGCACACAGGCGTTCCACTGCACGAAATAAAGCTTCAGGGCTATAGCGTGTTGATTCCTGGCTGATACGCTGTGCCAGATCCTTGTGGATGAGGAGGCGATCTTCGCCCGGAGCATAGTGCGATAGGAGCAGATCGCGAAACCAGCTGAGGAGCAGATCGGCAAGGTCACGCAGTGATGCATCCATCGAGAACATCTGATGGACGACGCGAAACAGAGCTGCAAAGCCCTGCTCGTCGAATATGGCGAGCTCCTGAAGTATAGCCTCGCGTTGCTGTAGTGCCGTGCCAGTCGCAATGTTCAGAGCCACCCCGGGCCGCCCTTCAGACAGAAGCGCTGCGATGGTGGCAATCTCAGGCGCGCAACTGAGCTGTTCGACAAGCCATGGCTCGAGAACATCAGGCCCTACCGGCCCAAAGCGCAGCGGCGTACAGCGCGATCGGATCGTTGGCAGGAGCGCATGCGGATGAGCGGTCAAGAGAACGAGCAGGAGATGAGGCGGCGGCTCTTCAAGTAGCTTGAGCAGGCAATTCGACGCGCTTACGTTCAGGCAATCCGCGTCTTTGAATATCACGATTCTCTTTTCACCTTCGGTTGGAGTTAGATAGGCGTAGTCCTGGAGGGCACGAATCTCTTCAATGCGAATCTGGCCAGCCGGGCCAGTGGGCTCGATTAGTTGGACGTCAATGTGTGTATTATGGCTGATTTTTGTGCATGCATTGCACTGGCATGTAGATGAGGCACGCTTACCCTGACAGAGTAGGTAGCGCACGAGTGCGTACGCCATAGATTCCTTGCCGAGATGCTCGGCTCCAAAAAAGAGCAATGCATGCGGCACCCGATTCGCTTCTATCATACGATGCAGCACCTGCTTGACCAGCTCATGGCCGATAATCGTGTCGAAGGAGTGATCTTGAGGTCTTCGTAGCATGATTTAAGTGTCTGTCTTGGTCTTTTCTAGAATTGTCTGAATATTTTTGCCTTGAATATCACAGGTTATAGGCATTCGTCAAAGCCTTTCTCAGGCTTTGGGTATAAGCCGGAAGTGTTCATGACTGATGGCATTCAGGCGCTCCTCACTGGTTTGTAGCCCATCCAAGCAGGTGAAGTTTGCTCAGTCGGCTTCTTTCTCATAGGGGATACCGTCGGCAGCAGGTGGAATTGCGCGACCGATAAAACCGGCGAGTACAAGGATCGTCAGCACGTAGGGAAGCATTTGGACAATTTGATTAGGGAGCAGGGTAAAGCCGGTGGCCTGGAGCTTTATCTGTAGAGCTTCGGCAAAGCCAAAAAGCAGACAGGCGCCAACTGCACCCCATGGCTTCCATTTTCCAACAATCATAGCAGCCAACGCGATATAGCCACGACCAGCGGACATTCCCGCGGCAAACCGGCATTGATCAATCGCCAGCCACGCACCTCCCAGCCCGGCGATTGCTCCGCCAATCAGTACGCCGTAGTAGCGGTACCGTGTCACGCTTATGCCGAGGGTGTCGGCAGCTTCGGGATGCTCGCCCACTGCACGCAGGTGGAGACCGAAGGGTGTTTTGAACAGCACGATGTGGCTGCAGACAATAATCACAAGCGCCAGGAGCACAAGTGGATGGAGCAGCGGGTTGAGCAGGCTGAGTGGTCCGGTCTCGCTAATCTGCCATTGGAGCATTGGAAGGACACGTTCGGAATTGCTTGGTGAGTGGAAAATGAGGTCGTTGGTAAATTTTGTAAAGCCCATGGCAAAGATGTTGATTGCCAGTCCGCAAATGATCTGATCGGCCTTAAACGTCACGGTAGCCAGGGCCAGCACCAGACCGAGAATGAGTCCGCTGATCAGAGCCGCCAGCACGCCCAACCAAGGCGCCAGCCACGCAGTCACTGCTGGATCATGCACGTACTGAAACGTATACCAATTCACTATTACGCACATGAATGCGCTATTGAGCAGGATGCCCTCGAGCCCAATGTTAATAACCCCACCCCGCTCGGAAAACGTGCCTCCAAGTGCTGCGAATGCGTAGGGCACTGAGATGCGAACGGCTTGGATTACCAATGCCAGTACTATTAACCCGGATGCATCCATGCGGTATCTCTCACTACTACCAGGGGCAAAAGGGAATATGTCGAATATGGTAGGGGCAGGTTTGAAACCTGCCCCTACAAGTTAACCAGCTGTTGCCAGACTGCGCTCGAGCCGTGTCTTTTTCCATTTCACAATCCAGCGTTTGACGATTTTCGAGTTGGTGACCACCATGATGATAATAATCGCCTGGAGAATCTCGATGATCTCCTTGGGCACAGCTTCGGTCAGAGCAATTTTGCCATAGTTGAGCGTGCCGAGCAAAAACGCTGCCAGCACAACACCGAGCGGATGATTGCGGCCTAGCAATGCCACGGCAATGCCCAGAAAACCCAGGCCTGCAGAAAAACCTTCTTCAAAGTAATGTTTGTAGCCCATTACGAAATCAACACCCACCAATCCCGCCAATCCGCCGCTGATCAACATCGTAATCACAATCGTTTTTCTCACGTTAATGCCGCCATATTCGGCAGCGTGTGGATTGTGGCCCACTGCGCGCATCTCATACCCTGTGCGCGTGCGCCAGAGGAGATACCACATCGCGCCTGCTGCAATGAGGGCGACGAGCAGGCTGAGGCTCGCGGTGGAGCCGCTGAAGCTGCTTATGTACTGGCTAAGGCGGGGCAGCTGTGCAGCCTCGGCAATCGCAGGCGTGTGAACGGTTTCCCTCACTGAAATGGCTGGCTGATTGATGAGAAAGCTCATGAGCGCAATGGCGATAAAATTCATCATAATCGTGGTAATAACCTCATGCGCGCCAAAGAATGCTTTCAGGAGGCCTGGAATACCTGCCCATAGTGCGCCACCGATTAAAGCTGCGAGAATGCAGAGGGGGATAAGTAACACAGCAGGCAGGCTGCCCATCAGCCATCCGGCAAGCGCTACAAGAAACGCGCCGAGGTAGAGCTGACCTTCTGCGCCAATGTTAAACAGCCCGACACGAAACGCGAGTGCCACGGCAAGCCCTGTAAAGATCAGTTGCGTGGTCTTCTGCAACACCTGGGCAAACCCGTAGCCTGTGCCAAAGCATTCGCCAAACATCTGGCCGTAGACCAGGAAGGGATTGCTCCCGATAGCGAGTATAAAAAGCGCACCGACCAGAAACGAGAGGATGACGGCGATCACCGGCACCAGGAGGTCAAGAATAAGGGTTTCGCTGCGCAGCTTGGCTAGCATGGTTGTGCAGCCTCGTGAGAAGAAGTGGACCCGGTCATGAGCAGGCCGAGTTCGCGTTCATTGGTTTCTGCTGCTTTGCGGGTAGCCACAATCCGTCCTTCGTACATGACGGCAATGCGATCGCTGAGGGATAGAATTTCGTTTAGATCCGCGGAAATGAGCAGGATGGCACAGCCCTCGTCTCGTTTCTTCAGGAGCTGGCGATGCACGAATTCCGTGGCGCCAATGTCCAGGCCACGTGTGGGATGTGCGGCGAGCAGCACAGGGGCGTTGCGCGAGAACTCACGCGCCAGGACAACCTTCTGTTGATTTCCGCCAGAAAGATTTCGCGCTGGCAGGTGCACTTCGGCGGGTCGAATGTCGAAACTATCAACGAGGTGACTTGCGTTTGTCTCAATCGTAGTATATCGAAGACCAAACGGGCCAGCAAAGCGCTTATCATAGTGGCGGCCAAGAATCAGATTTTCGCTGATAGAGAAGCTGAGAACGAGGCCGCGCCTCTGGCGATCTGCTGGGATATGCGCAAGGCCTGCCTCAAAGATGCGTCGCGGCTCCATACCTGTGAGATGTATGTCGCGCACGACAACCTTTCCCTGCCCTGGAGGGAGTAGACCAGTGAGCACATCTGCCAGCTCGCTCTGGCCGTTGCCTTCCACGCCCGCAATGCCCAGAATCTCGCCTTCGTGAACATCGAAAGTGACATCGCGCAAGGCCAGGATGCCTCTGCGATTGCGCGCACTTAAGTTCTTAACCTGGAGAAGAGCAGGCCCGAGACGGGCCTCTGACTTCGCTACGTCGAAGAACACCTTGCGGCCGACCATCGTCTGGGCGATCTGCTCGCGCGTAGTCTCTGAGGTCAGGCGTTTGCCCACGGTTCGGCCATCGCGGAGCACAGTGAGGCGGTCGGAGATTGCTTTCACTTCATTCAGTTTATGAGTAATGAGGATGATGGTGTGTCCTTCGGCTTTGAGGCGACGTAAAATGGCGAAGAGGTTGTCAGTTTCCTGCGGTGTGAGAATCGAAGTCGGCTCGTCAAGGATCAGAATCTGCGCATTGCGAAAGAGAAGCTTGATGATTTCCACTCGTTGCTGCTCGCCTACGGAGAGCGTATCAACCCGCGCCAGGGGGTGAATTTTCAGGCCATATTTCTCCGACAGAGAGTCGAGCTCACGAGCAGCGCGGTCAGCGTCGAGGAAGAATCCGTGCGGCCCTGTCACCTCCATGCCGAGCATCACGTTGTCAATAACGCTAAAAGCAGGGATCAGCATAAAGGATTGGTGCACCATGCCGATTCCGGCGCCGATGGCATCGGCCGGCGACTTAAAGTGGGCGCGTTTGCCCATGATGCGTATAGTGCCGGCATCGGGCTGATAGAGGCCGTAGAGGATGCGCATGAGGGTGGATTTCCCCGCGCCATTTTCACCTACGAGCGCGTGAATTTCACCTTTGCGAACGGAGAAATCAACCCTATCGTTCGCAAGCACACGTGCAAACGCCTTCGTAATTGCGTGCATTTCCACAGCGAGAGTCACGGAGATGTTCCTCTGCGTTTGGTCTTTCGCTTACGCGCTATTTTCGGCAGGCGGGCGATGAGAATACGCGTGTGGGGAGTAAGGTGTACGCCGCGAATCTGATCGAAACGGAGGCGTTTAAGCAGTGCTCGGGTCTCGTCGTATCCGTATGATCTTCCACCGGGTGTGTTGATCAGCATGTTGATTGCAAACAGAGAAGCATACGGTGGATTCACAAAATCACGGTCCAGAAAGAAATCCTTGATCATGACGGTTCCGCCCGGCACAAGCGCCTGACGAACCTTGACGAGCATTCGTCGAATTTCGTCATTTGACAGCGAATGAATGATGTTTGAAACATAAATAAGATCGTAGCCTGTGCCAATGGGGTCAGCAAGGAAGTCGCCCTCGAGCGTATGAATGCGGTGGGTGAGTTTATAACGTGCAATTTCCTGGCGAGCAATGCGAAGCGGATCGGGCAGGTCGAACACAACGGCGCGCAAATGCCGATGGCGTCGGACAAACGCAATTGCCGCAGTGCCAGGCCCACCGCCAAGATCAAGCATGAAGCGGTAAGGCGCAAGATTGATCTTGCGCAGTACCTCCTGGCTGGACACACGCGATATGTTTTCCATTGCGCGGATGAAATGCTCAGTCTCCTGGCAGTCATGTTCAGCAGGGAGGGCCGCGAGCATATTCTTTCGACCGTGGCGGAGAATGTCTTCCAACCGGATCCAGCGGAAGATAAGATTGTAGTGGTGCTGGAGAGTATCGCCAACGTACAGCCTGGCGTCCGGTGCAAGAAACTTGCGATAGACAGGCGCTAGCATGAATCCCGAGGAGCTCTTGCGTAAATAGCCTTGCCCTGCCAGCGCGTTGAGCATGAGCTGAGTTGCTTCGCGATCTGTGTGCAAGGCGCGAACGATCTGGCGCAATGATTTCGGCTTGTGGGCCAGCAGCGCAAAAATTCCAACCCTGTTTGCGACAAGAAGCGGCAACGAGCGCATAAAGCCAGCGCTAGTAGCTGTAAGCGCCTCGCGTTGTTTCAAGTCCCGTTTTGTAAACTGTTGTGCCATCAAAACGCTCCTCTGGAAGCAGTATCCAAAGCAAGGATTACAACGCAGCATAGAGGTAAGGTCAAGATGTTATCATACGGAGATCGCACATACTATTTTGCATATTAAATGTCCGCACGCCCAAGGCGCATTTTCAACAATTCGCAGAAAACATCAATGGGGCAGACACGCAGGTCTGCCCCTACATCATACGCATCCATTTGACCGCTACTACATGGAATTATTAGGTTTGGCGAAAAATGACTCTGTAGGGGCGAACCTATGTGTTCGCCCTTTTTCTTTTATGATTTTCGGCCATTTATTTTATAAATGAGCAGAACAAGAATATCAAGGGAGGACGGAAAATGTATACCAGGTCATCTGAATGTAGGGGCGGGATTTCCCCGCCCTAGGGCGAGGAGACCTCGCCCCTACGAGGCTACCGTATGCCCAGAAAGGAGATGATGCGGCCTTTGTTTTGGCGATTTCCGCGGTATGAGTAAAAGAGGTCTTGATTACACTTAGTGCAGAGGGAGGTGCGAGAAATATTCTTTTCCGGAATACCGGCGACTTTGAGCTGCCAGTAGTTGAGCAACGGCAGGTCGAGATGGCGACTGTCGGAGAATCCGGAGCATTCGTTAAACGTCTCGCGAAACTCTGCCATGAGTTCCGGCGAGATTTCGTAGCAGCATTTCCTGATTGCAGGCCCAATCCAGACGATCAGGTCATCAGTGCGTGAACCCAGGGCGAAGAATTGCTGGAGCATTTTAGTGGTTAGCAGTGCGAGCGTGCCCAACCAGCCAGCGTGCAGAAGGCCAACGCGGCGCGTGCGTGTATCAACAAGGAAAACGGGCACGCAATCTGCTGTGAAGACGTGCAGCATAACATTCGGTAGACTGGTAGCCATGGCATCGGTTTCTGGCAGGAAGCAGTACTTAGAAGATGAACGACTGGCCAGTGCTTGCGCATCAATGATGTTGATACGCGTGCCATGAACCTGATCCGCCAGCGCGTAAGTTTGGGGCGACAAGCCGAGGAGACCTGTGAGACGCTCAACATCAGGGGTTTTGTCCTCACGTTCGGATGTGAAGCGGCGCGTGGTGGCTCCATGCACGAGCCACGAGATACGACTCAGCGGCCGTGATTTGATAAGTTGTTTTCTCTTCTCGAAATACCAGTCCTGGTGTTGCTTTTGCATGCTATTATTACTCAGAGTCCAGTGTTGGTGTAACTTTATGCTTCATTAAAGTTTCACGCAAAGACGCAAAGAGAAGTAGTCCTTCTATGCTTTGTCTGCTTGCTCGGCTTTATAGCGGAGATATTTCTGGCGATAGGTTTTGATTGTTTCGGGCACCGGTAAATCATACGGGCAGCGAGCCACGCACTCGCCGCAATTCTCGCACTGCTCTACCTTCGCCATACTCTCTTCAAGCAAATCAAGTACCTTCTCGTGGGGAAAGCGCACTTTGATTGCGTCGAACTTCATAACCAGTTGAATTTTAATGCCTGCGCTACATGGCTCACAGTAGCCGCACGCACGGCAGAATGTACGGCCTAATTCCGCGCGGATACGATTAATCGCTTCCAGATCCGCTGGTGTTAGCGGCGCCTTCTGTTCATATATACGAGCGATCTGCTCGACCTCTTCCACGTACTGGCAGCCAGGAATAGGAATGGCCCAGGGGAATTGTTGGAGATAGCGTAGGGCTAGCCCTGCATCCTCAATAACTCCACCCCCAAAAGGTTTCATGCCGAGTACCGCAATATTGTTTGTTTTTGCCAGTGGAAGAGCCTCGTCGCAAAATTCATGGGAGATAAAGTTCAACGGCATCTGTACAACATCGAACGTACCAACCTGGAAAGCAAACTTGGCCATATCGAGACTGTGTATGCTTGTTGCAATGAAGCGAATTTGGCCTTTCGCCTGTGCAGTCTTCATAAAATCGAACACACCATCTGGTGCAAGAAGCCCGTCATAGGCCTCTCTGTTTCTGATATTATGGAGCTGATATACGTCAATGTAATCCGTACGAAGCAGTCTCAGGCTCTGCTCGAGGTGACGTTGCATTGTCGGAGGATCTTTTGCAGTTGATTTTGTGCAGAGTACCAGGCGATCACGAGCACCCGCAATTGCCCGGCCTATCTTCTCCTCACTATCGCCATATACATTGGCTGTATCAATAAGCGTGATTCCATGGTGAATGGCCGCGCGGACGATGCGCTCTGCTTCGTCGAACGATACGCGTTGTATCGGGATGCCGCCAAATCCAACTTCAGAGACTTTTATACCGGTGTTGCCAAGATCAACGTACCTCATTACTCCTCCTTATTATTTGAGCGGTTTTTTGCGTATAGATTTCACGATTGTATGCGAGCTAAAGGTTAATATATATCAGCCAGAAAATTGGAGTGTCAACCCTGACAAGGCCGGTGTTCAACATACCAGGATCCGTCAACCTTCAGTTTCGATCAGAGGATGGCATTAATTTAAAGGGACATCCATTCGGGTAATGGTAGGGGCGGGGTTTCCCCGCCCAGGGCGAGGAGACCTCGCCCCTACATCTCCATTGCCCCTGGCCACATTCACCATCGATTCGTTTTGCACACCACATTTATCCCAAAAACCCAGAACCAGGCAATGTCTTTACTTTTATTTGGCAGCTCATTTCAGATGTTGACGGACCAGGGTCAACATTAGGTTATCCCTTATTGGTTATAGTGACGCCGGTCAGGATCAACAGGCCTCCTCCAATCAGCGGCAGGGTAAGCGGCTCGTGCAGGATAATGCGGCCGCAGAGGATGCTAAACATTGGCACGAGATTGACAAAAATGATCAGCTTTGATGCTTCGATGCGCTTCAGCGCCCAGAGCCAGATGGTGAAACCAATGACGGTACAAGCCACCGCAAGAAAGAGTACACTTCCCCAGGTGACGAGAGTAAACTGCGGAATCTGCTCGACCAGAGGAATACGAACGAACAACATCAGCGGCGCAGTGCCCAGAATAGTCGCCCACCCGCTGATCAGGAGCGGATGATGTTTGCCGGCGATGGGCTTGCTCACTACCGTGAAGATGGCCCATGAAAGCGGCGCAATAATTGTGATGAGTGCGCCTTTAATGTAGGTAAGGTCAACGCGGCTCTGCGTGGCCCAGAATACAATAATCACAAGGCCGATAAGCGAGACAAATAGTCCGGTAGTCTTCATCAGGGTGATGCGTTCCTTGAGCAGGCAGCCAGCGAGGATGAAGGTAAAGATCGGACTCAGAGCAATAATCAAGCTTGCGGTACCCGCGGTCACCTGCTGTTCGCCGGTGTTCAGTGCCATATTGTAGCAGAACACGCTAAAAAGCCCCATTGCGGCCAGACGCACCGCGTTGCGACGCAAAACCTTGAGCGGATGCTGGCGAGCGGATACGAGCAGAATCGCGGCAAAGAGAAGCGAGGCGGGAACAAAACGCATAATTACCAGCTCGAACGGCTGGAGCTGGCGCAGTGCAATCTTGATTGCAACAAATGCACTACCCCAGAGGAAGGTTGTGAAAATCAACGCAGTGTATGTCAGGAATATCTCTATAGTATGGGGCGATCGCTTCATGCCGGTGCGCTCGGAAATCCTCTTCTTCAGATCCTGAAGCAGTGCACACGCAAGATGTTAAAGCGTTTCTTCTTAATTTGCCTCGCCAAATATCATGCGGCTCAGCTGTTGGGGGAGCATATCACGGTTCTGTGCAGTAATTTGAATAAGAGTGATGTCGCTCCGCGATCTGACTTCGCTGATAAACCCTGCTCCCTTTTGCGCGACGGTTGCCAGCACGGGTGTTGGCGAATCGAGCAGCAAACGCACGCTGGCGATGAACAATTGTGAGAAACATTCCATTTTGCCAATTTCATCAATAATGAAAAGATCAAGATTCGCTATGCGAACGTCCAGACGGAGAAGCGCCAGGGTTTCAAACTCCTCAACGTTTACTCCGTATTTGCCTACGCGAAAGCGGCTTTTTGCTTCCTGGTGTGCCAGAATACCTTTGGCGCCGTCAAGGGTGATGATACGAAATCCTGTGCGCCGGCCCTGTTCACGCAACTCGTCCGTATAAAAGCCGGAGAAACGCTTGGCGCTGTGCAGCGCCACAAACCGGCGAACGACTGTCGTCTTCCCTATACCTGGCCGTCCGGTAAGGAGAATATTGCGGGGGCGAGGCTGCGGCATACGACTTACTCCTGGTTTCAGGGGACCATTTTGGTGTTGACTTGTAGGACTTTGTATCTAGGATATGAATATACACAGCAAGCGTACTACTGGCACGAGCTTC
This sequence comes from Candidatus Sumerlaeota bacterium, assembly GCA_030613245.1. GTDB lineage: Bacteria > Sumerlaeota > Sumerlaeia > MWCT01 > JAUWMI01 > JAUWMI01. The sequence continues at coordinate 23,783 of JAUWMI010000021.1, read as the reverse complement.
CTTGAGGTCATTTACAATAGCTTAATGCTACCACCATTGAACAATAGTTCGACCTGAGGTTGAATCGAACCATATCGGCATGCTTGTAGGTGTGCAATAAGAAAATCGATCACCTTGTTTAACATCGGCGATTCTCAGGAGACATGAGCAATGGGTAATGGCGATCCATTAGAGTTTATTCAGACAGGGGTTCGTTGCTTCGATGGGGCAACAGGGACCCAGCTGTTTCGCTACGGTTTGAAGAGCGGCGCCTGCCCCGACGCAGCTGATGAGGATATGATCCAACGGGTGCACCGAGACTACTTAACCAGTGGGGCACAGTTTGTCACGACGAATACATTTGGCGCCAGCCGTCCAAAGCTGGCCAAGTACCGCATGGCTGATGCGGTGCATGCGCTGAACGTTCGGAATGCCAGGCTGGCCAGAGGCTTGCAGGAGGAGCCGTATTTTGTGGCGGGCGACATCGGGCCAACCGGCGAATTGATTGAGCCGTACGGTGAGCTCACGTATGAGGAATTTTTCAGTATCTTTCGCGAGCAGGTAGAGGCTCTCGCGGAAGGAGGCGTTGATCTTATTCTTATCGAAACGATGATTTCGGCGGATGAAGCTCGGGCTGCAATTCAAGCAGCCAATCTTCATACGGAGTTGCCGATTATCGCCTGCATGTCGTTCGACCAGACGCCGCACGGATTTGTCACAACCATGGGAGTGACGGTTGAAACAGCGGTGCAGGTAATGGAGGAGGCAGGCGCTGACGTGATCGGTACGAATTGCAGTCTGGATCCAACACAGATGCCGGCGCTGGTACGTGAATTTGGCCGTTACACGAAGAGGCCGTTAATTGCCCAGCCCAATGCGGGCCTGCCGAGACTAGTTAATTTCGAAACGCACTACGAACCTGTCAAAAATCTTGAGGCGCACCTTGAGGAACTTATTCAAGCCGGAGCAATGGTGATAGGAGGATGTTGCGGTACGGATCCGCCCTACATTGTGCGCTTACGTAAGATGATTGATCAGGCAAACGAGCGGCGCGTGTAGGATCAGTGCCGTTCTGTTTTTATTGCTGCTTTTTCTGGAGAGTGCGCTCAAGAATACGGCGGGCATGCTGTTCGTATTGTTTGAGCACAACCACTTGAGCAAGACCATAGGCTTTCGTGTACAATCCGTCGTACGCTGACTCTTCAAACGACCGGAACATGAAAGGGATTTTGTGTTGGGTCAGCGCTTCTTCGATCATTACCCGCTCGACTTCGTTATTCACAGTATAGATTTCCACAGAGTCTTGATCGCGCAAATCGTCCTTTGCCATTCCCAGTCCTTTCATGCCTTGTATGGAGTTCTTTCTGAACCGCTTCTGCGCGCTCCTGCCCGGATCGCGTGGGAGAAAATCCGCTATGTGATGATTCAGAGGGAAGAGCTAGACATAGCGAATAAACGATGCAGCCACCTTTTATACAATAGGTGTTCTGCATGGGGCCCATCAACAAGTACTTTTAGTCTACACGATCATCATGTGTCAATGGAGAACTGTGGCAGCAAAAGTTGCTTCCTGTTTTGTTAGGATGATTTCCAGTCGAGCCAGCAGAATACAACATCTTGTATGATATATGATATATGTGTTGACAGAGACAGATGGTTATATTACAGTCCCATTTTTGGATCGCTAAGAACTTCTTTAAATCTCAGGGTTGCGTGCCGTACGGCAAAGAAACTCACCGACCCACCTGTTAAGCAGATATGTTGAGCAGAGCTAGTTAGATTATGTGCTGCAAATCAGACGCTACAGTAGAGGTGGAAAATCATGTTCTTGAAGAATCTGGAGATGGTTGGGTTCAAATCTTTTGCCACGAAGACAACGATTGAATTTTTCCCTGGGACCACGATTGTTGTCGGGCCAAATGGGTGCGGCAAGAGTAACATTTTCGATGCCATTCGCTGGGTACTGGGGGAGCAGAGTGCGAAGAGCCTCCGGGCCAGCCGAATGGGGGACGTGATTTTTAACGGTAGTTCCTCCTACAAGCCACTGGGCTTTGCCCAGGTTTCACTCACCTTTTCAAACGAAGATCGCTGCCTGCCACTTGACTTTTCGGAAATTGTAGTCACCCGCCGCCTATTCCGCACAGGTGAAAGTGAGTACCTGTTGAACAAGGTTCCTTGCCGCTTGAGGGATATCGTGGAGCTCTTTATGGACACCGGCATGGGTACCGACGCTTACTCTATCATGGAACAGGGCAAGGTGGATCTGGTTATCAATTCGAAACCGGCAGAACGGCGTTACATTTTTGAAGAAGCGGCAGGGATTGCGAAATATAAGCTGCGCAAAGAAGAAGCTTTGCGTAAACTGGTTCGCACCGAAGAAGATCTGCTGCGTCTGACAGACATCATTGCCGAAGTGAAACGCAGTTCTATTTCTCTGAAACGCCAGGCGACCCGGGCGGAGCGTTACAAGGAACTCGTAGAGGAACGGCGGACGCAGGAAATGCAGCTGCTAACATTGCGGTATCAGAGTTACCGAAACAACCGGGTGCGCGTGGAGCGATCGTATCACGAGGTGAATGATCGGCTGCAGAAGCTGAATGCTCGGATCGCGCAGTGCGGTGCGGAGAGTGAGGAATTGCAGGATAAGGTGAGCCAGCTGGCCCAGCAGCTCGCCGAAGCTCAGAGCCAGCGCTACAGTGTGGCCTCGGATATTGAGAAGGCCGAGCATCAGATCAGTTTGGTGAAAGAGCGCATTGGCCATTTGGACGAGCGTGCCAGGGAGCTGGAGCAGGAGCTGGCTAAGGCTGAAGCGCAGCACAAGGCAGTCAGCCAGGCTATTGGTGTGGTGCGGGAGCAAAAGCATGTGGTTGAAAAGGAGATCGAAGAGCGTGAACGGGTGCACGAGGCGACGCAGAGGTCTATGGCAACACTCAAGGAAGAGCATGAACGTCAGGGAGCAGTGATTAGTTCTCAGCTCGAGAAGCAAAACGAACTGCGCGAACAGCGGACGCAGGAAGAGAATGCGCGGTGCTTGGCCGCTGCAATGATGGAACAGTTTGACGGGCATATAGCCACATCGCGCAAGAATCTCATGGCAGCGCAGGACGAGCTTTCGGCTCTCGAAGAGAAGCGTACCTCTGAGCAGACACGATTGCACGAGGCGACTCAGTCACTCACTGAGCTGCGCCAGGCTTTGGTGGCGGTCAGGGAGAGGATTACTGGCCAGGAAAAGGAGCTGAGCCAGCTGGATCAGAAGATTGAAATTGCCTCAGCGCACGTGCGCGATCTGCGTTCGCGCCTGAAGGTTTTGCAAGAGCTCGAAGCGAGCTATGCAGGCTACGGTCAGGGTGTGCGCAAACTGATGCAGGCAGCTGCGGGGACGAATCTTACGGGAATCGTGGACGTCCTGGCAAAAGTTCTGCGCACAGAAAAAGCCTATGAAGTGGCGATCGAGGCGACTCTTGATGAGGCGCTTCAGGCCGTGATCGCCACAACCATGGAAAGCGCCTGCCAGGCGATGGCGTATTTGAAGGAGCAGAATCTAGGGCGCGTGCTTGTGTATCCGCTTGATCGAGTCGCGCAAAGAAATGGAAACGGCAATATCGAAGCCCTGATAGAAGAAGAGGGGGTTATAGGTATCGGAAGCAAGCTGGTTTTCTACGATCAGAGGTTCGAGCCGGTGATTTCGCGTTTGCTGGGAAACACCCTTGTTGTCAGAGATATGAGCTGTGTGCACCGGCTTGACGCAAGGAGAGATGGTGTGCAGTTTGTCACTCTTGACGGAACGGTGCTGCGCTCCGATGGCGGTGTGGTGGGAGGAAGCAAGCAGAAGAGCGGCCTGCTTAGTCGTGAGCGAGAGATGAAGGAGCTGGAGCAGGAACTCGCGACGCATGAGCCCGAGCTCGAGCAGCTGCGTTCTCGCCAGAAGCACGAGGAAGCAGTGCTCCGTACAAATGAGGAAGAGCAAGAACGGTTGCTTGGCCAACTGCATGATCGCGAGATTGCACATGCTCAGCTCACAAAAGATGTCGAGATGATCACTACAATATGCAATGAGAAGAAAAAGGCTGTAGAGCAGAGCAAGCAGAAGGAGATCGAGCTGCACGCCGAACGCACACGGCTAACGGAGGAATGCAGTGCGCGCACCACGACGATTGCCTCTCAGGATGTAGAAATCCAGCAGATGGCCGAGGAGCTTGGGGGATTGGAGCGTGCGGTGCAGAATGCTAACATCGAGATGGACAAGGCCGCAGAGCAGATGTCGGCTCTTTTAGTGGAAATCGCATCACGCAGGGAACGATTTCAGGCGTTGAGTGATAAGGAGCAGGCGCTGGCAGGGGAGCAAGAGGCGCATGTTAAGGACGCTGAGCAAAAGCGCTCAACACTCGGTTTGCTCACTAACGAGAAGAAGGACTTGGCAGAAGGGATTCAGCGTACCGAACGCGAAATCCAGCAGCTCTGTGAACGGCGCGATGCGCTGGATAAGCAGATGACATATCAGAACCAGGAGAAGGAAACGTTGCAATTGCGCTTGAAAGAGCTTGCACAGGAGCTCCAGGAGTTGCAGCGCGATGGCAATTCGGTTCAGAATGAGCTGCATGAACTGGACATCCAGAAGACCCAGTACCTGGCACAAGAAGAGAATCTTGCCGCACAGGCAGAAGAGAAGTTTGGCCGATCCATAGAGCAGGTTTTGGAGCAAGTTGGCAGCGTGCAGGCAGAGAAGGATCAGCTGGTCGAGGCGGTGAATTCTTTGCGTGAAAAGATTGAACATCTGGGGACTGTAAATCCAACTGCGATTGAGGAGTACAAGACGCAGCGCGAGCGCTACCTGTTTCTGATAGAGCAAGAGAAGGATCTTATGGAGGCAAAGGCGTTGCTCACCAAGACTATCGCTAGGATTGATGAGACGACCACGCGACTGTTTACCGAGAGTTTTCAGAGCATACGTAGCAATTTCTCTGAGATGTTTCGACGGCTCTTTAATGGTGGCCGGGCCGACCTCGTGCTGGTGGATGAAGAGGGGGCCCCGGATAGTGGTGTTGATATTGTTGCCCAGCCTCCGGGAAAGAAGCTTCAGAGCATTTCCTTGCTGTCCGGCGGAGAAAAAGCACTGACCGCCATCGCGCTCCTGTTTGCGATTTTTCACCATCGTCCCAGCCCCTTCTGCGTGCTGGATGAGATAGATGCGCCGCTGGACGATCCTAATACTGTCAGGTTTAAGGAATTGTTAAAAGAGTTCAGCCAAAAAACACAATTTATTGTTATTACGCACAACAAGCAGACTATGACTCTCGCGGATACGATCTATGGGATCACGATGGAGGAATCCGGCGTATCGAATCTCGTCTCTGTAAAGTTTGACCAACTGGAGGAAGCAGAACTGGTTGGATAACTCGCTGCCGGCGGAGGACGTATTGGCAACAATGATGTCGATATGTTCGCCGCTGAATGCGTGGAGATATGGTGCAATAATAACGCTCACTATCTGTGGCGCGGAGTGAGAGTGGGCCGAAAAGGAGAGCGGAGACGATGAGATCAGGTAAAATGAACAGGCAAATTGGATGGTGGAGAGCAGGATGCGCGCTCGGAGTCGGCATTGTCATGGTGCTACTCTGCGGGTGCGGGCAGAATCTGGAGGAAAATCCTACCATTATGGAGTTGACCAAACGTATGGAAGATGTCGAGTTTCAATTAGTGGATGCGGATGTTGAGATTATGTACGACGATGTTGAGGTTTTGAAACAGAAGGCAGTGAGCCTCGAGGCTAATATTGCTAAGCTTGACGCGATGAACAACCGGCTCGCAAGGATCGAGAAAAATCTAGTAAGTGTTGTGGCTACTGTCGAACAGCTCAAGAAAGTGACTGTGAGGCGTGAAGTCGTGGCTGAGAGAAAGCCGGCCGAGAAAAAACCACCTGCAAAGCCTGAGGCGCCGAAAGAAACGTATGCCAAACCAAAAGGATTCTATTATACGATTCAAAAAGGCAATACGCTGGAGAGCATCGCCAAGAAATACGACGTGAGCACTGGAGAGTTGCTGTTGAAAAATCGTCTCCCCGCTGGCGTTACACTCTATCCCGGACAGCAGATTTTTATTCCGAAAGCCCCCCAATAGCTGTTAGTATTCTTTCCTGCGCCAGGTGACGCTCCGGATAGTTACACGTACCGGAGCGATTTTCTTTTTTGGTTCTTCGAAATCTGTAGTGGGCTAGCTGTTAGCACAATTTTGGGTCTTTGAGGCTATGCGACCGTGTTTATAACGATTCCGCCATTGTAAGAGAAACCCGAATTATCGTACAGCCATATTTTTTCGGTCTGGCATGTAGGGGCGTTTAATTAAACGCCCCTACTAATGGCTACTAAAACTACCCACTATGAAATCCCAAGAACCTCTTTTTTATGCTCCAGCACCGCCTGCCGGGCGCGACCATATCAAGCTTTTTGATTGACTTTTGTCAGGCGCATCTCAGAATCAGCACTATAGAGTGATATCTAGTAGAACGCGATCTGCGTTGTGTTGCTCACTAAAGCTCAACAGGGCAAGAAGCATTGCGATGGCTGGTAAGAAAATAGTTCTCATTACAGGGTATTGTGGTTTTGTTGGGGCTCATCTGGCGAGTCACTTGCTCGAACAAGGCTACCGCGTGTACGGGACATATTTTGCAGCGTCGCCGCCAGCGTCAGAGGAACACGAGGCTTGTAGTCGCCACGTCACTGCTGTCGAATGCGACATAACGAAACGTGGCGATGTCAGGCGTGTGCTACAGCAGGTCAGGCCGGATTTCGTTTATCATCTTGCGGCGCAGAGCCACGTGCCTACTGCATGGAAAAAGCCTGAGGCGACATTTAAGATTAACATCACTGGCACGCTTAATCTTCTCCAGTCTATCAACAAGCTGGGCCTGCAGCCGCGAATCCTGTCTGTTGGTTCGGCGGAGGAGTATGGGGATGTGGGGGCCGAGGATCTTCCACTTGATGAGAAAGCGCCGCTTCGGCCAATGAATCCGTACGCCACGAGTAAAGTGGCGCAAGACTTTTTGTCGCAACAGTACGCTAAGGCGCCGGGTCTGGACGTAGTGAGAGTTAGATCATTCAGTCACACAGGGCCAGGACAGAGTACCGCATTTGTCTGTCCTCACTTTGCGTGGCAAGTAGCCCGGATTATGCTGGGTATGCAAGAACCGGTAATCAAGGTAGGGAATCTAAAGCCTCGGCGAGATTTTCTGGATGTACGTGACGTTGTGCGGGCATATCACCTGGCTCTGCAAAAAGGGCGAAAGGGTGAGGTATATAACATTGCCTCAGGCAAGGCACGCTCGATTCAGAGCATCCTTAACATGATGCTCTGCTACGGGCGGCACGACGTGCGCATCGAGCGCGACGATTCACTCTACCGCCCCACAGATGTTATGGAGGTGCGGGGAAACGCCTCCAGGTTCCGGCGCTCAACAGGCTGGCGTCCTCTGATTTCATTCGAGAAGACTTTGCACGATATTTTTGACTATTGGCTGCGCGTGCTCAAGAAGCAACGCTAAAGGCGCACTCAATCGAGTTGGTTGCGCTGCAATTATGGCCACCAATTACGGGTTAGCACTTTCGGTGCATTCGGATCGAGGCAGGATGACAGCAGACATTCACAGCACATCTGACAGTGCAACGGTTCTGGGCATACAAATCCAAAAGATTACTGCTCCAGAATTTGTCGAGGCAGTTTTGCGGATGGCTAGAGACACACAGCGGGTGTGGGTGACGTACGTAAACGCGGCGTGCATTGATCGCTATTTTCACGATGCGGAATATGCGCGTCTCGTTGATGAAGCGGATTTGGTATACGCGGATGGCCAGGCCGTGGTGTGGGCGTCGCGCTTCTTGCATCAAGCGCTGCCGGAACGAGTGAATGCGGGGGATTTTTTTGAGGAGTTTTGCCGAAAGTGCGCGGAGCGTGGAATACGGCTCTTCTTTCTCGGCTCAAAGCCCGGCATTACGCAAGCTGCTGCAGCTCGATTGAAGGGCATGCTACCGGCATTGCAAGTGGTTGGCACGCACCACGGCTTTCTGGGCCAGGAGGAGAGCGAGGCGGTTGTTAACGTCATTCGGCAGGGAAAACCTCATGTTCTCGTAGTGGGAATGGGGGTGCCCCGGCAGGAGAAGTGGGTGGCGAGCCATCGGAGCGCGCTTGAGGTGCCGGTTTGCTGGTGTGTTGGTGCGCTATTCGAATATGTATCAGGCCAGCGTGCTCGTGCCCCGGTGTGGATGAGAAGGGCAGGCCTGGAATGGTTGTTTCGTCTGATTCTTGAGCCTGGACGCATGTGGCGGCGCTACCTTATCGGGAACCTCGTGTTTATCTGGCGCGTAGTAAAGTACCGCCTGAGAAGGAATCGCTGAGGCGTGCTGCCCACAAAAAAAGAGGCGCAATTTCCTGCCGGTTTCCGTGCATGTCAAGGTAGATGACGAGTATGGTTGCGAATAAGACGTTGGGATAATCAAAATGGCACACAGGCCGAAGCCGGATTATGATGTGATAGTTATTGGCGCAGGTCATGCGGGCTGCGAGGCGGCATACGCCGGAGCACGGCTCGGCATGAAGACCTTGCTGGTGACGATCAATCTGGATGCCATTGCGCAAATGTCGTGCAATCCGGCGATTGGTGGTCTGGCTAAAGGACATCTTGTCCGAGAAATTGACGCGCTGGGCGGGATCATGGCGTGTGCCATTGATGCCACTGGCATTCAGTTTCGCATGTTGAATACCGGTAAAGGCCCGGCGGTGCGTGCCTTACGCGCCCAGGCGGATAAGCACGCCTATAGTCTGTGGATGAAGCAACTTCTGGAACAAATTCCGAACCTGAATTTACGACAGGCTATGGTTGAACATATACATCCAACGGATGTAGGCGGATGGGAGATCGAGCTTCAGTATGCCACGCGGATCAGCTGCCGCGCCCTCATTTTAACCACAGGGACTTTTCTGGATGGCTTGATTCATATTGGCCTGAAGTCGTTTCCCGCAGGGCGCGCGGGTGAGTTTAGTTGCGACACGCTATCATCCAGCCTTAGCAGGCTTGGGCTGGAACTCGGACGTCTCAAGACTGGCACCCCAGCGCGTCTTGATGCAAAGACCATTGACTTTTCCGGCCTGGACCTTCAGCGAGGCGATGAACCTCCTCCTCCATTTTCGTTTACTACAGAACGGATCAACCGGCCGCAGGTTCCTTGTTACATCACCTACACAAATCCAGAGACGCACAGGATCATTCGCGACAATCTGGATCGCTCGCCGCTCTATGGCGGGAAGATTGTAGGGATTGGGCCGCGCTATTGCCCGAGTATCGAAGATAAGGTAATGCGGTTTGCCGATAAGGAGCGCCATCAGATATTTCTGGAGCCCGAAGGATTAGATACGAATGAGATTTATGCAAATGGCATTTCGTCAAGTCTCCCCGAAGACGTCCAGATTCGGTTTATGCGCACGATAAAGGGCCTGGAGCAGGTGGTCCCTACCCGCCCTGCTTACGCCATTGAATACACCTTTGTGCCGCCGACCCAGCTCGGTCCTACATTTGAGGTTAAAGACCTGCCAAGCCTTTTCCTTGCAGGCCAGATCAATGGCACCTCTGGCTACGAAGAGGCGGCAGCTCAGGGCATGGTGGCGGGTATTAATGCTGCGCAGAAAATAAAAGGTGAAGAACCCATTGTGCTTACTCGCGCCGACGCCTACATTGGGGTGATGATTGACGATCTGGTGACAAAAGGCACGCGCGAGCCGTATCGGATGTTTACTTCTCGCGCGGAATATCGCCTGTTGCTGCGGCAGGACAATGCTGATCTCCGTCTCACTGAGCTTGGCTACAAATTGGGTCTTATTGATTCGGAGCGCTACAGTGCGTTCTGTCGCTATCGGGAGCAAATTGAACGCGAACTCGAACGGCTTCGATCTACGCCAATGAAGTGGTCGGAGCTCAACGAAAAAACTTTGGAGGAGCTGGGATTGCGCATGATGGAAAAGAGCATCACGCTGGCGCAATTCCTGGCGCGACCTGAAGTGACGTATGACTACCTGGTGTCTCTGGGACTTGCGGGTGCGCTCGATAACCCGCGCGCCATTGAGCAGGTGACGATTGCAATTAAGTATGCTGGCTACATTGTCAAACAGGCTGATGCGATTGAGCAGGCAAAGCGCCTCGAACAAACCCTGCTGCCCGAAGATATTGACTATGCTGCGATCAAGGGATTGCGTAAAGAGGCTGCGGAAAAGCTTAATCAAATTCGGCCTCGCTCCATTGGCCAGGCATCGCGAATATCAGGTGTCAATCCCGCGGATGTGACCGTGCTGCTCATTTATTTAAAAACACGTTCGGCCAAGCCCGCCAGAGCACAATCGCAGAAGTCGAAGGTCCGGCGATAACGGAAGTCATAAATAGATTCATTGTAGGGGCGTATTGCAATACGCCCTTTCTATTTTTTCCAAGACCTTTCTTTTTTGCGAGGGGAACCCTTTGGAAAAAGGGTTCCCCTCGCGCTCCCCTCCTAAACCTTTCTTTCGGTACAATTCCATCCGCCTTCGGCAGGCTTCGGCGGATGAAATTGTACATGCGTATATTTACATTCTTCGTGGGTTCGTTAAGATGCTTTACTCAAGCCACTTGTGGTTCTCCTTCTTTCAGTTAGCACTCTTGAAGTCCGCTTTTATTAGTTCTACTGCAAAATTTGGGTTGAATGTGTAGATTTACTGTAGGGGCGTATTGCAATACGCCCCTACTTTACTAATAGGCCCTTTGCGCTCTTGGCGGCTTTGCGCGAGAATATTTTTTTTCATCACGCCAAGGCACCAAGCCCGCAAACGCGGGGAAGCTGTTTAACGTTGTAGGGGGTTTGATTCATCAAACCCCCTACACTCCAGCCTCGAATCTCGGCGAATGAATTGAATGCGCTTGACTCCAGAAGGGCAAATTACGTAAGCTCGTAGTTTGTAAAATCAGAGATTGCGCGGTAAGGAAATAAGAGGACAGCCTTACTGCCCCTGAGTTTGTTTATTTAAACCACGAAGTGCACGAAGGACACGAAGTGAAGTTTGATGAGCTGTCACACAGGGTGATTGGTTGTGCGATTGAAGTTCATCGGGTTCTTGGGCCGGGGCTTCCGGAATCAAACGATTTGTTCTCTAAAATCCTTCGTGACCTTCGTGCTCTTCGTGGTAAAGAATTGCCAACAATGGAATTCACTCGACACCATCGCGCCGGTGATCTCATCGTTGGATGAAATCAGAGGCTATTATGGAAAAATTGGTGTGTGTTTTTGAGTCTGGGAATGCAGCGTTAGTTTTTCTTGCTAAGTCCGTGCTGGAACACGCTGAGATCCCGTACATTACAAAAAACGAACGGGTACAGGAGCTATTTGGAGTTGGTCGAATAGGCGCTGGATTTAATCTGGTTACCAATCCAATTCAGCTTCAGGTAAAACGACAATTCGCTGAATCGGCCAGAGAAGATCTCAAGGATATAGCGCGTGGGGAATCCTATATAAGTGAGGAGAGTTGGTGGCATCGCAAGTTTTATCGTTGGACTTTGTTGATTATTTTAATTTCGTCCTACTTAGCGCCGGTCATCATTTTTATACTTTTGATCCGCATTATATATTGGGTAGTTCTCAGTCTGTTGGGACTTTTCATGAAGCGTTATTTGCATAAACAAGGATACAGTTGGGTGAAGTTGGCAGAGGCGCGGCGGATTTTTCTCGAGGCGGGACGGAAAGCCTATATGATTCCCAGGGCAGAAGATGTAGAGAAATTGCCCGGATTTGAGCGAAATGCCGACAGTCTGATCGCTGTTGCCAAAGCGGCAAAAAAACATAAAGGAAAGAAATTATGAAATAAGGGGACAGCAACCTCTGTGCAATAAGCGGCAATTAGGTTACTGCTCCTCAGTTTCTTAAGTTTGCTCAATTACACCACGAAGTGCACGAAGGACACGAAGTGGAATCTGATGAACTGTCAAACAGGGTGATTGGTTGTGCGATTGAAGTTCATCGGGTTCTTGGGCCGGGGCTCCTGGAATTAAACGATTTGTTCTCTAAAATCTTTCGTGACCTTCGTGCTCTTCGTGGTAAAGAACTTCTAACAGTTCAATTCACCCAACGCTTATAATCGCGGACAAAAAGATGCGGTGATGATGTTTTGCGTCGGGCTGTAATGTAGGGACAGATTATAATCTGTCCCTACCAATTTGATCAGCGTAAATCCTTTTAAGTTTCAGGCGGGCTTCTGTGAGATTTAAAACGGCAGATGATTTTGCGGTGTTTATGCGGGAGCAGTTTCGGGGTTTTGGGCTGCCGTACAATGTATCGCTGGCTAAGAAATTCTACCAGTATCTCCGGTTCCTGAAGCAGGAAAACAGGAAGCACAATTTGACGCGCATAACTGACGATGAGGAGATTGTGGTCAAGCATTTCCTCGATTCGTTAAGCCCACTGCGCTTTATTCGGCTTGGTCAAGCCAAAGGCTTCAGCCTTGTTGATGTAGGCAGTGGCGCGGGCTTTCCGGGTGTACCATTTGCACTTCTTTATCCCCGCAACCGAATCGTGCTTATTGAATCGAATCAGAAGAAGTGCGAATTCTTGCGCTGCCTCGTTGCTCTCCTGAAGCTACAGAATGTGGAGATTGTCCCGGAGCGGGCAGAAGCGTGTGGCCGCAATCCTGACTATCGCGAGCAGTTTCGCTACGTTACAACGCGTGCGCTGGCGCCTTTTGCCGTGCTTGCGGAGCTCTGTCTCCCGCTTCTTGCGATCGGAGGCACCTTGATTGTTTACAAAGGGGGTTCCTTTCCTCGGAAGATGGACTCGGTCAGAAGCGTGTTGAGAACCCTAGGCGGTGTTCTGGAGAATACGCAGAGTTTCCGTCTTCCTTACCTGAAACATCAGCGGACGTTGCTCTTCGTCAAGAAGCAAGAGGCTACTCCCACAAAGTATCCCCGGCGTCCTGGTATTCCTGCAAAACGCCCCCTGGGGTGGATTAACAAGAATTTTACATAATTGCGAGGGGGACCCTTTGGAAAAAGGGTCACCCCTCGCGCTCCCCTCCTAAACGTTTCTTTACGGGCGATTTCATCCGCCTTCGCCAGGCTTCGGCGAATGAAATCGCCAATGGTTGCTGTTTCACCTTTTCGTGAGCTTGTTGAGATGCGATCGAGCAGCCCTTTTGGGTTCTATCTCGTACGGGGACAGCCGTATTTCTGTAGATAGGACTCTATGCTTTCTTGTGTTTCTGAATTGATCCGACCGTTCTGAGAAAGATGTTGTACAATTTCGTATACATTCACAATGGAATAAACCGGTATTCCGGTTTTCTGAACGAACGCGTCAATCGCCGAATTTCCTTTATCATCCTTCTCCATTCGGTCAACAGCGATAAAAAGCGCCGGGATTGAGACTTCGGGTTCTGCAGTACGCAAGAGTGTCACGACATCCAATTTCGTACCACCGGTTGTAAACACGTCGTCAACGATAGCGACGCGCATGCCTGGCTTGATCATCGCACCAACAAGGCACGATCTGGCGGCATCTGCATCCGTCTGGCCGGATGTAAACTCGCCGTAGGTTTTTCTTTCCTTGCGATCGAAAACCCACCCTTTGGTCACACCATGATGCGCATGTAATGCGATTGTCGTTGCGAGAGCAATTGGGATGCCTTTGTATGAAGGGCCGAACACGACGTCGAAACCCGTTTCAGTGACGTGATCCAGGATTGAAGCTGCATAGGCCTCGCCGAGCGTTTGCAACAGCGTCCCTGAATTAAACACACCCACATTTACAAAATACGGAGACATCCGGCCACTCTTGAGCTTAAATTGTCCCGTGCGAAACGCTCCACAGTTAAACAGAACATCTATAAATGTCTTTTTGTATGCTTCCATACGCCGCATCCTTTATTTGTTTATGATAAATGGCAGTCTGATGCTCTCTGTGCTGATTAATTATGCTAGTCGCCGAAAGAGGTGCCAACCGAACGAGCGGCTTTAATAAGCGGATGATCCAGCGGAACAAGCTTGAGCTGCTGGATGGCCTTTTCAATGGGTACGGGAAAAATTTCTGTGCCTTTCAGGGCGACCATATGGCCGAACTTGCGCTGCATGAGGATCTCCACTGCGCGATGGCCGAACCGGGTCGCAAGCAGGCGGTCAAACGCAGTAGGAGAGCCGCCGCGCTGGAGGTGTCCCAGCACTGTGACCCGTGTTTCAATCTCCGTGCACTCCTCAATTTGTCTTCCCACAACGTTACCAACGCCGCCGAGGCGGCTCTCCTCGGGCTTCTCACTTTCTTTTTGAAAAACCATCTCGCCGCCTTTGGACTTTGCCCCCTCAGCCACGACAACGATGCTGAAGCGTTTCCCGTACTCGTTTCGTTGCCGCACGTTCTGGCATATGCTGTCAATCTCGTAGGGAATTTCAGGAATAAGGATAATATCACCGCCCCCCGCTACACCGCTTGCAAGGGCTAACCAGCCGGCGTAGCGCCCCATCACCTCAATAACCATTACCCTGTGGTGCGACGATGCCGTGGTATGCAATCGGTCAATAGCATCCATGGCCACGGCCACGGCGGAATTGAATCCGAAGGTGTAGTCAGTTTCGCAAAGATCATTATCAATGGTTTTCGGAATACCGATGATGTTCAGCCCTTTTTGTGAGAATTTGTTAGCAATCGCCAGGGTTCCATCACCGCCAATGCATATCAGTGCGTCTAACTTATGCTCGTGGTAATGACTGACGACAGTGTCCGAGACGTCGCCAATCACCTTCTGGCCACTTTCGGTTTGGACGAATCGGAACGGATCGTCGCGGTTCGAGGTGCCGAGGATCGTTCCTCCAATGTTGAGAATGCCCGACACGTCGGAGTTGCGTAACAGGCGGAGTCGGTTAGTAATCAGGCCGAGGAAGCCGTCTTCGATCCCGAAGACCTCAATGTTGTGGTCATTCATCGCTGTTTTTGTCACGCTGCGAATCACGGCGTTCAGGCCCGGGCAATCGCCTCCCCCTGTCAGCAAGGCAATGCGCTTAATTGCGTGTGATGGCACGACAGCCTCCTTTTTAAGTGGATCATAAAGTAAGGGCGTATTGCAATACGCCCCTACAATCATCGTACGAGCACGGACACCAGATGCATAATGCCGCAGGTGAACAGGCCGGCCAGGATGTCGTCGCACATTACGCCAATGCCGCCCGGCAGACGCTGAGAACGGTGGATAGGGAAAGGCTTCACGACATCAAGGAGCCGGAAGATCAGAAAGCCGCCAACAAGATTAAAAGCCGTTGGCGGCAAGAGCAGCATGGCGTAAAAAAAACCGGCAAACTCGTCTATGACGATCTTGTGGCTATCCTTTTCATTGAAATAGACTTCTGCGTAGCTTGCAGTCCAGATACCAATACCTGTCAGGCCTGCGAGAAGAGCGAGGTAAAAGTATACATTACCCCCGGTCAATGAGTTCAATGGCCAGATCAGAAGATAGACGCCCAGCGCCAGCCCGGAAGCAACGGTTCCTGACGCTACAGGGCAATATCCGCTGTACAATACTGATGCAATGAGAATGGTGATTCGTCGCATTATGCCTGTTGGTGCAGAAGATCGGATGGCCATGAGTTACGTTTCATTTGGTTCATAGATAATATTAATTGTACTGAACTTTAGAACTTTATTGAATGCTTCAGCCCCGTAAGAAGCTCTTATCAGGCTTGGGCAATGTCATCAAGGCGATTTACCCGCCTTTGGCGCGGTGAATTTCGTTTACTTTAAGCCCTGAATGCAAGCTGAACGAAAATGCCAGAGCCGTCGATTTTTAGCTATGAGGCCTTCGCCACATTGCTCTGAGGAGCAGCTGGGCTTTAGGTTTTAGTCCGCCTCGGCGGACTCTTTTTTGCCCCCTGCTTTAGCTGGGGGGTAAAAGAAGAATACTCGACAGTAGCGCGCTTCAGCGTGGCTTCTCGCAGTGGCTCAGATTGCAATGGCTAAAGCCGCGGGTGGATAAGCGACGCTAAAGCGCCCTTCAGGGTGAACCCTGGTGGTTTTTATTTTGCCCACTTTCGCTTTCACTTCGCCTGGGCGAATGCAGAGAAGAGACCGCCTCAAGGCGGCCTCAAACAAAGGCATCCTGGATAATTCGCGTATCTTAACGCCCTTGATGGAGCTCTTAAAGCCTCACCGCACCTGGGCTACTTGGAAAAAGTTCGAAAGTTCAGAATTGTAGGGGGCGTATTGCAATACGCCCCTACAACTATGCGTGACATCCGCCTAGGCGGATGAATCTACACGGGCAAGATGCCCGTGCCACGTTGAATGGCACAGTTCAAGGCTAAGCATCCGCACAAAAATAAGGCCTTCAGCAGCTTTGGCTGTTTCTTTACTTATGCGAAAAGCAATAAAAGCGCATCCAGAAGGCTCTAACTTGCCCATGACGTGTAGTCACGATTTGAGCTTATCGCCAAGCAGGGTGCGAAGCTTTTCTCGGGTTATGTCCCCTTCGCGCAGAATTTCGAACGGCTCGGCGGCTGCGCTCAACACCGTTGAGACCGCGACGCCGGGCGTTGGCCCGCCGTCGAGAATCAAATCAATCTGGTCGCCAAAGTAGTTCTGCACCTGTTGGGCCGTAGTGGCCGGCACCTGGCCGGAGATATTGGCACTGGTTGTTGCTACAGGGCGACAGACCATGCTGATGAGACCCAACGAAATCATACTATTCGGGATGCGCACCCCAAGGGTTTCTTCAGACGATACTGCACGCAGGGTGTTCAAGTGCTTTTGAAAGACAATTGTGATTGACCCAGGCCAGAAGGCTTCGAGTATCGGCTGGATAGCCGGCGGGATAGTTTTAACCATTGCTCCCAGGATTTTCAGGTTGTGAATGAGTACGGGAATGGCTTTATCGGGACTGCGCTGTTTAATCTCGTAGAGCTTTTTCACGGCCGAGGGATTGGTGGCGTCTGTGCCGATCCCGTAAACCGTATCAGTAGGAAAGGCCACAATGCCGCCATTGAGAAGCACGGTCATCGCTTCTTCAATAGCCACGGGATCAGGCCGTTCAGGATCAACCTTGAGTATCTGGGGTTTTGGGCGTTTTTCCGACGCAGGGGCGGGCTCTTCCTTCTCTTCAATCGGGACGCTGGTGGGTGTAGTATCGCGCTTTTGCGTGCGTGCCGTTTCGTCCTGTTCGGCGCGTGCTGCCATTTCGTTCATCAGGGTCTGAGAGTAGCGTTCGAAATCCTCCTCGATGCGCGACAGGCGGCGTTCCTTCGACTTCTTAGGACTAGTTTTGCCTTTGGCCGTTTGCAGCCGTGCCGCAGGCATCTCTTCCCGGAGATTCTCGTTCTGCTCTGCGATCTTCTGGGCCATGTCACGGCGATACTGCCGCAATTTTGTACGCAGCTCAGGATATTTCGTTGCCAGGATATGCACGGCCAGCAATACCGCGTTCTCTGTGTTGTTAATCCCAACGCTTGCTACAGGAATACCTGCTGGCATCTGAACGATTGAGTATAGCGCGTCCACACCTCGCAGGTGGGTCGTGTCGAGAGGCGCGGCAATTACGGGAAGAAGCGTCTGGGAAGCAATGACACCTGGCAAGTGCGCTGCGCCACCAGCCCCGGCAACGATCACTTCGATCCCGCGTTTCTCTGCATCGCGTACCCACGTCTGAAGGCGCTCCGGCGTTCGATGTGCAGAGGCGATGATCAGTTCGTACGGCACCTCCATGGCATCCAACCTCTCCATGCCTTTCTTCATGATGCTCAAGTCCGAACGACTTCCCATAACAATGCCAATTTTTGCAGTTTTCATAGGCTTATTCCTCTTTTCAGCGGCAAAGCGCGCCGCCTGAAATGGACAGGCTTTGTCGGCTAGTGCCGGAAGTGACGCACGTTGGTAAAAGCCATAATCAGGCCGTGCTGGTTTGCAGCATCAATCACTTCCTGGTCACGGATCGAGCCGCCGGGTTGAATGATCGCGCGAATACCAGCCAGGGCGGCTGCATCAATCGAGTCGCTAAACGGAAAAAACGCGTCAGAGGCCATGTAGGTTCCTTGAAGTGACTTCAGAGCTTTTTTCATGCCTAAATTAGCGGAATCAATACGGCTCATCTGTCCTGCGCCAATGCCAACCGTGCAGTTCTTGGTCGTATACACGATGGCGTTTGATTTGACCCATTTGGCCACCTTCCATGCGAACAGCATCCCCTGAATGTCGTCCGGCGTAGGCTGCGCATCAGTCATAATCTTGAGATCGTCTGGGGTGACCGTAGCAAGATCGCGTGCTTGCATCAGCATGCCGCCCACGATACTGCGCGCCGTCATGGCCGGATATCTCTGGCTAAACTGGCCGGTAGCGAGCAGGCGAATGTTCTTCTTTTTTGTCAATAGCGCGAGCGCGCCTTCCTCGTAGCCTGGCGCAATGACTGCCTCAATAAAAGTGGAGGCAATCTCAGCGGCAGTGGCTTCGTTCACTGTCTGATTGAGGCTAATAATGCCGCCGAATGCCGACACCGGATCGCACTCGCGTGCCAGTTGGTAAGCGTCAAGCAGGATCTCGGCTGAGGCTACCCCGCAGGGATTGGCGTGCTTAAGGATAACTGCAGTTGGCTCGTCGAACTCCCTCGCCATCTCCAGTGCGGTGTCCAGATCCGCAATATTATTGTATGACAGCGCTTTCCCGTGCAGCTGCTTAGCCGTCACTACCGACGTCTCTCCGACGGCCTGTTCACGATAGAGTGCAGCCTGCTGATGAGGATTTTCTCCATAGCGGAGGTCCAGAGCCTTCTGGTATTGAAGTGTGAGTTGAGGTGCAAACATTTCAGTCGGAGGTGGCTGTGCCTCGCCAGTGAGGTGCTGGAAGAAGTCTGCAATGCACTGGTCGTACTGGCTGGTACGGTGAAACACCTTGGCTGCAAGGGAGCGCCGCGTGTCGGGCGATATGCTCCCGCCTGTGGCGCGAAGCTCCTGCGTCACGCGGTCATAGTCAGCCGGGTCAATGACCACAGTAACGTCAGAGAAATTCTTGGCTGCTGCACGTATTAATGATGGCCCCCCAATGTCTATCTGCTCGATGATTTGTTCAGGAGTTGCTTCTGCTTGTCTTGTAATCTCTTCGAATGGGTACAAATTGACCACCACAAGATCAATGAGGCGCAGATCATGCTGAGTTAGCGCTTCCATATCGCTGGCGTTACTGCGACGTGCCAGAATGCCTGCAAAGACGCCTGGGTGGAGGGTCTTAACACGACCACCCAGAAGTTCAGGGAAATGTGTCAGCTCAGAGAGCGGTTGAGCTGAAATGCCCGCATCCTGTAATGTCTTAAGGGTTCCGCCAGTTGAGAAGATCGTAATGTTGTGAGTAGTCAGCTCGCGCGCAAAATCGGCAATTCCGGTTTTGTCTGAGACGCTGATCAACGCTGTCTGAATCGGGCAAGCCATCGTGTCTGCTCCTTGGTGAAATCGTGCCTGGTATGCAATGTTTACATGGTATCCATTGAGCGTGTGTTTGGCCGCATATCTTTCGGGTTGGTGGCTGTGAAGCCTTTTTACCCGGAGTATTTGACCGCCTGGCTTATCTCTTTCATATTGTGATTACGGGTATTCCTGCTGTCTATATCCGGGACTGGAGGATCCTTAGTTTTCTTCTACACTACGAAGCCGGGCGACATACATGTCGTTGAACGAGAAGAAGGTTCGGCGAAATTCCTTTGATGTAACAAAATCGCGGAAACGCTGATATTCCTCTGGTTGAAACCTCGGCCTGAAGTAGCGCTCCTCGTACAGACGCAGCTCAGCCAGGTTGAAAAACACGTAGTGAACTTTTTGGGCGCGCATCCACTGAATTAGCTCACCGTTGTCGCGTGTCTCGCGGATGAGTTTCAGGATATACGGTGTGTCGAACCAGTCGCTGCTCAGATACCGCGTATTGCAATAGTAGCCCCGATGCTCGCCGACGAATAACACGGTTTCATCCGGCTCTACAACTGCATTGAGATATTGGAAACAGCGGTAGTGAAGCAGCGCCTTGGTCAGGTAGTCATCTCGCGACTCAAAACCGAGAACAACAGGCGACGGCTGGGGTGATGCTTCCGTCGTGATCCATCTCACGATCCACAGGGTATTATAGCTCAATACAACAAGCACGACCGAGAGCACGATACGCGCCAGCAGTGCCCTGCCTGTACGTATTTCTTGGATCATAAAAACAATAAGAGGCGAGAGTAAAGCAAAAAATGGCAACAGAAATCTGTTGCTCTGGTAAGTGAAGAACCAGACTACGTAAAACACGCATGCGAAGATGAGTAGATACAGTAGGATAATGCGTGTTGGCTGTGGAGTGCGCATGCAGACCAGTGGGAGCATCACAAGCAGAGGGACGAAGAGAAGATATAGAATCCCGGGATTGAACTCTTCGAATTTGTCCCAGTCGAACGCCATATCCCATGGGCTTGCCAGCAGATGCAAGAGCGATTTGCCGAAACCTTTCTCTTGCGTCTTCGCAGCGTAGAACTGTGCGTTGGCTTCGCTCCAGTCCTTTCCTTCAACAAGATTATAGGCCAGTGGATAAACCGGATTTCCAGTGTTCGCTACATTTTTAACGTACCAGGGGGAGCCCAGAACAAGAGCAATCACCAATGCCACAAGCGCATCCTTCCAGCGTGCGCGCTTCGGCCGTGCGCCTTGCCGAGGGGTGAAAACAATCAGGGCAGCAGCAAGTGCCACAAAGATGAGCATCGTATATTTTGTTCCCAGTGCAGCTCCTCCCATAATGCCACACAGCACTAAACACGGAGTGGAGCGAAAGCGTGCCCACAGGCAAAGGCTGTAGATCATCGCAACAAAATAGAGCGTGACACCTAGATCAACGAATGACCAGCACGACACGATGAACGCCGCAGGCGTAGTGACAAAAATTGCCGGGACGAGCAGTGCGCGGAAATCAAAGCTCGCCGACCTGGTTTCTGATGCATTAGCCGCGCCGTTCGAACCTTCGAGAAAGCGCTTCCAGAAGCAACCGAGAAGCAGTGCTGTCAGACAAAGCATGGAGAAGTGAAATAGCTTCGCCAAAATATCGCTGGAAAGGATCATCCCCAGCATAAAAAGCATCTCAATTAGAAAAGGAAAGTTGCTGAAGGCGTTTAGCTCCAGGTAGTGGATGCGATGCATCTTCATGTACTCCTGGGGCGCCGCCAGGTGGTAGCGCAGGCCATCGCTCTGTGTCGGCGGGGTCAGGGTGTAGAGAAATCCTACGATGAACAGGACAGCGAAAAGGAAGAGAATCAGCCACACTGCGCGGTCACGGGTACGGACGTTGAGGCCAATGCGGGTGCTCAGGTGTCGAACCCATCGCGGGAGATAACAGACAATGCCAGCCGTATAAAGCAGGTAAAATATGACGCGATACAGCCCGCCAACTATACCGATGGCAAACGTAACCATGCCCAACACAAACAGGCCCACGGTCACAGAGAAACACACGCGCTCAAGTCCTTTGAGCTCTGTCATCCCGATCCAGGAGAGAATTGTTGACCCGAGTGATGCGGCCAGCAGCAGAGTGAGTACGAGGAAGGCAAAATCCCGCAGGTAGCCGATGTTCCATCCAACGTAGTGTCCGAACTGTGAAAAGAAACCCGAAAAATAATACCCCAGGCGGAGCTGATGAGCATCAGTGCTCAAATAGAGATAAAGAACGTAACCCATCCAGTGAAGCGCAAGGACGGTTATTATATAGCGTATAGGGCGAGTGAGCATGGAACTTCTTGCACCAAAGGACGCTATGCCACGTTGGCCGCAGCGCCTGTTTTTTCGGCATCAACTGAATTTTGTATAACTGTCTGCTATGTACAGTAATTGAATATTTAAGCATGTCAAGAGGATAAGGTTTTTTTCATTGGACAACCCGAGTCTGGGGGTTGATAAGATTCTTTTCTGGATGACGAGGAAGCCACGGCCTAAGGTTTGGAGCGATTGACGAATGAAGATCGGAATAGTGACACTTGGGTGCGACAAGAATACGGTGGATAACGAGTATCTGGCAGGTCTTTTGGAGGCACGAGGCCACGACGTTTTTCGCGCTGAGAAGGGCCTGACAATGGACGTCGTGCTGATTAATACCTGTGGGTTTATCGAGGAGGCGAAATCCGAGTCAATTGAGACAATTCTTGACTGGGCAAAGGAGAAAGCCAGGTCTTCAAGCAAATTGAAACTCATCGTGATTGGCTGCCTATCACAACTTTATGCCGAAGAGCTGAGCAAGGAAATTCCGGAGATTGATACCCAGGCTGGGGTGGGAATGTTTGAGCAAATAGTCGCGCTCGTTGAGCAGACAGACCAGCACAGCGCAGCGCGGCCGATTCTGCGTTCCTCTAATCCGAGCGTGGCCATCGAACGGCCGTACGCGCGAAAGGCGTTAGATGATTTGCCGTATGGGTTCCTGAAGATCGCTGACGGGTGCGACCACACGTGCTCGTTTTGTACTATCCCGCGGATCAAAGGCCCGTATCGCAGTGTGCCACATGAGATTCTTCTGGATGAGGCGCGTGCTTTGCTGGGTCGCGGATGCAAGGAACTTAATCTCGTTGCACAGGATACTGCAAAATATGGTATGGACTTCTATCCAGACTACCGGCTGGAGGATCTCGTCAAGGAACTTTGTGCCTTGCCGGGTCGGTTCTGGGTTCGTCTGCTCTATCTCTCGCCGCTCGATATGCGACCGGAATTAATCCGCTGTATTGCGGAAGAGAAGAAGATTTGCAAGTACGTTGATCTGCCTGTGCAACATCTGGATGGCCGCGTATTGCAGCGGATGAAACGGCCTTATGGGCCAGAGCAAGTTGTTAACACAGTTGAGACGCTGCGGCGATGCATCCCCGGCGTGACCATTCGCACCACGCTCATTGTCGGCTTTCCTGGCGAAGGACGGAAAGAGTTTCGCGTGCTCTGCGATGGTATCCAGAAACTACAGTTTGATCGTCTGGGCGTGTTCGAATATTCGGCTGAGGGGGAAACAGAAGCAGCGCGCTATACTGATCAGGTGCCGCAGCGCACCAGGCAGAGGCGCCGCGAGACTTTGATGCGCCTTCAGGCGGAGATTGCCGGCATCCGCCACAGGCGGACCATTGGCACAACCAGACGAGTGCTCATTGAGCAGTCCGTTACTCCCGCGCACGTGTATCTCGGGCGATCCGAGGGAGAAGCACCAGAAGTTGATGGATACATAGCGTGCCACTCCGCGCAGAAGCTGGTTCCCGGGCAATGGGTTTTGGCTCGAATCACCAGCGCGGACGCCTATGATTTTGAAGGGGAAGTCGTAAAGCTACTAAGAGAATAGAACGAAAGAAATATTTTACCACGACGGCACGGTGTGCAAATTCAGAGTGTAGGGACGACCCGCCGCGGCGGGCAGGTTGCTCCTGATTTTCCAATAAAAGGGTTGATTCATATAGAGTGATGCCGTAGTAGGGGAGAAAGGGAACGTCGAAATCTCACGAAGATGCAAAGGACGGTGAACGAAACATGACAGCGGCAGAGATTACCAAGACATTTTACGGTCTTCTGGTTGCAATTTTCATTATCTGTCTGGTTTTTGTCGTCAATGCTTTGGCATTCAAAGGGAGAGTCTCAGCATTCGCACAGAAGCAGACCGTAAGTTTCGAAGATCTCCAGCGCGCAACCACACCAGAACAGCGCCGTGCATTATTGCAAGAATCTGAAGTCGTGCTCCAGCAGAGATATCAGTTTCCGAAAGCTTTCTTTATGGTGGTGGGAGGTATGAACCTTGTGCTGCTGATAT
>JAUWMI010000095.1 GCA_030613245.1 Candidatus Sumerlaeota bacterium | reverse complement strand
GGTGATCGCTGGCTGTACGAGATGGTAAGAGTAATGGAGAACGACAGCGGGATCGCCGCGACAACGTGCCGCCAGGTTCCCAGAAGCGACGCGGACTTGTTCGCTTGTTCTAGCTCGTGGCACCACTACAGACTTCTGGGATTTGCCAGAGACGTAGTCTGCTCCCCGCCCCCGGAGTTCCATAAACTGCCACCGCTGGAAAAAAGAAGACTGTCCGGACTCAATAACATCTGCTGCGTGGTACGGAGGTCCGTTCTTGATGACCTGAAGTTTAAGCAGATGTCGTACGCAGAGGACCTGGACCTCGGCTTGAGGTTGATGGAAAGAGGGTTCAAGATCGTTTTTCTACAGTCCGTAGGTGTGGTCCATTCCCACAATCGGGCGGCCACTTACGTGATGAAGAGGAGCTACGTTGAGGCCAAGCTGTTGCCCCGCATACTATCCTATGAGCCGATGTGCTACAGCAAGGGGCAGCCTGTCAGGGACGTATTTGGCAACGTAGTCACGCTGTACGCAGCGCTCAACGCCGCAGTCCAATCGCTGACGTCCTACAGCGAATCCGTTGACAAGCTATGTTCTAGAATGAAGTCTTCGCTGAGCGAAAACTTCTCAATAGAACCTGCAGCATTGGGAGGGTTTGGAAAAGCTGGCGGTCACTTGGACGGAGTTTTTGAACGGATACGTGGGCTGGTTGGTGAGGGCAGACTGGCACTCAGCGCCTATCTTATTCAGGACTACTTGGGTGCGTTTGACAGGTTCACGTTGTACGTGAATAACTACACGACGCTGGAAGACAGGGGAGGTGAATTCGTGGAAGCACTGTATAAACTGTTCGCGACCTCGGCCGGAGCAGCATTCGGCAGCCATTTCCTAGCGGCGTCAAAGTGTGGCGAAGTTGACGAGCAATTGTTGGCAGTTGATGCCTGTCTCTCCGAGGGTATATAGTGAAGCTTCTTTTTGCAGTGCACCAGTTCTTCCCCACCCACTACACGGGCACTGAAAGGCTCGCCCTAAACGTAGGCAAGCAGATGCAGCGAATGGGGCACTCGGTGACCGTGCTCACGTATGAAGAAAGTGAGCAGGAAGGACTTGACCTGGAAGGCGATTTCCTGATAAAGAGGTACAGCTATCAGGGGGTTCCGGTTATCGCAGTCCGGCACCGCACGCCTCCACTCGAGCTCGGATTCAGTGTTTCTGACCCGGAGATGGAGCGAATAATCGGCCGCATCATAGCCCAACATCGCTTCAATATGGTGCATATCTTCCATCCCATGCGAATCGGGATGGTCGCGAAAGTGGCGACGCAGAAGGGTATTCCGTTCGTGCTGACTCTGACCGATTTCTGGCTTTTGTGCCCGAAGGGCATCGCAGTTACGAATAAGGGGGATGTATGCTTCTCGCCCGGAAGGGGAGAGAAATGCGCACGTGAATGTTATGGAGACGCCTTGCGGGAAAGACTGAACCGGCGATTCGCCGCGACTGTAGAACTCTTCGAAGCGGCCGGTTGTGTTGTATCCGCAACGTCCTCTCTGCGCCAGGTGTTTGAGCGGAGCGGCCTCGTTTCCGGCATTCAGCTCATACCATACGGCGAAGACTACGCCGGCGTGAAGCCCAATGTGAGAAGGTATTCCCGAGAAAGTGAGATCACGCTGGGTTTTCTCAGTACCCTCCAGCCCCACAAAGGCCCACACGTGCTCCTGCAGGCGTACAACATGGCAGGAAAGGGCAATATCGCCTTGAAGATTTTCGGGAGCCACTTCCAGCAAACCGATTATTATAAGACGCTCCAAAGCCTCGCCGGGAGCCACAGGAAGATTGAGTTTTGCGGTGAATATAGGTACGAAGATATGCCCCGCATCTATAATGAAATAGACGTGCTCGTTGTGCCCTCTACCTGGTGGGAGAACTCGCCCCTGGTATTGCCCAGGGCCCTTGCCCACAATGTGCCGGCAATCGTGTCCAACCTCGGCGGCATGACAGAAATGGTGAAAGACAATGAGAACGGATTCACCTTCGAAGTGAGCGAGCCGGAGTCGCTGGCGCAGGTCTTGAAAAGAATAGGGGATGACCCAGGCATCCTGAACCAGTTGAAAGAGCGAATTCGCCGCCCGCCCAGAATTGAAGAACACGCCTTTGAGTACGAAAAAATATACAGGTTACTATCTCTGGAGAACTGAATGGCAAGGTGCCTGATACTTGGTGGGAATGGATTTATTGGTTCACATCTCGCAGAGGGATTGGTTAAGAAAGGGTATGATGTTAGGGTTTTTGATAGTTTCCAAACCGGGATGACGAACCTGGAAACGATTAAGGGCAAAATTGAGATTATAAAAGGTGATTTCCTCAACCATGCGGATGTGCTCGAGGCTTTGAAAGGCATGGACTACATTTTTCATTATATTAGTACCACGGCTCCGGCAACCGCCATCAAAGACCCGATTTACGACGTCCAGACGAACGTTGTAGGCGCAGTAAGACTACTGCAGCTTGCAGTTGCCAGCAAAGTAAAGAGGGTCATTTTCCCATCTTCCGGCGGCACGGTCTACGGCGAACCGACGAGCCTGCCGGTTCACGAAACGCATGCCCTTAACCCCATGGACCCCTATGGTATATCCAAACTGGCCATTGAAAAGTATCTGAGCTATTTCAATCGCGCTTATGGATTGGACTACCTCATTCTAAGATACTCGAACCCTTACGGGGAAAGACAGAACCCGCACGGCCAGCAGGGAGTCATACCTGTGTTCTTGAACAGAATCAAGATGGGCGAGCGCCCCCTAATCTATGGCGACGGCTCTATGGAGAGAGACTACATATACGTGGGCGATGCTGCTGAAGCAACTATAGCAGCCCTCGAAAAGCAAACGGCGTACAAGATATTCAATGTGGGAAGCGGTGCAGGAACCTCCCTGAACCAGTTGGTTGGGATAATGTCCGGTGTCACAGGCAAGAAGATAGAGCCGGCTTACGCACCAGACACTGCCGTTCGCGTGCAGAAGATCCTCCTCGACGTTTCGCGAATGCGTGATGAGGTCGGTTGGAAACCAATCACGAGTCTGCAAGAAGGGATAGAAAGAACCTGGCGGTGGATTAACAGCTTTTCATAAAATCGATAATTTAATGTGCTGAATCCAGTAGATAGCCCAACAAAGTGAGTAAAAATGTCTGACAATAATATTGATCAACAAAAATACGTTATTGGGAAAATACACCCTAATGATGACATGCTCTCTAAGCTTAATGGTGAACCTACTACCGATTCATATATTCACTACAACAAAGTAGGTTTATCTGCGCTACACAACATTGAAGAGGCACTGGAAGCAGCTAATATGAAATTTGAAAATATAAGGTATTGCCTGGACCTGCCTTGTGGCTATGGAAGAGTTTTACGAGTGTTGCAGACAAAAATAAATGCCCCTCAAATTACTGGCTGTGATATCTCGGAAGAGGCCATATTATTTTGTAACTCAGAATTTGGATCTGAACCGCTCATTTCGAATGCTGATTTTCAAAAAATAGAATTTGAAAAGAAATATGATCTAATATGGGTTGGCTCTCTATTTACGCATCTTAACCAGAGATCATTTTCCGTTCTTCTGAAAGTGCTTTACCACGTCCTTGAGAATCTCGGTGTCTTAGTATTTACGACGCACGGTTACTATTCGGCCGAACGGGATGACAGGAATAAGTATCGTGTAATATTTCCTGAAAAAGAAAGACTTATTCAAATTATTAAAAATAATGGTTATTATTTTTCACCTTACTCTCACTCACGAGATTATGGAATCTCTATTTGCTCACCGGAATACGTCTTTGACAAAGCCAGCAGCTTGTTTGGTAAAAATTCCAAATTACTGATGTACAAATATAGGGGATGGGATAGGCATCAGGATGTATATGCATATCAGCGTGTTGAGGTCAGTTGGAAACCAACCACGAGTCTGCAAGAAGGGATAGAAAGGACGTGGCGGTGGATTGCCCGGCTCTAGCAGGCCCGTGCCCTGCTCAAATGTCTCCCAAGCTCGGCCTTCATCCGGTCAGTTCTACGCTGCC
>JAUWMI010000045.1 GCA_030613245.1 Candidatus Sumerlaeota bacterium | reverse complement strand
CGGAACCCTTCATCAGATCGCAATGGTTTATGAAGAGAGAAACCGATATGAGGAGGCTTTGAAATATTACAACCAGAGCCTGGAAATCGAGCGGGAGATAGGCAACCGTGCTGGCGAGGCGAGAAGCCTGTATCAGATCGGCATGGTTTATCGGTTAAAAAACCGTTATGAGGAGGCTTTGGAATATTACACCCAGAGCCTGGAAATCATGTGCGAAATAGGCGATAAAATAGGTGAGGAGGTAAACTTACGCGCCATCAAAAGATTAAAAGAAAAGATGGATAAAAAGAAAGCAAAGTGAATGCTGTTCAATAATGGAACGGCCGAAAAAACAAAAACTACTTTCGGAAAGGCAATTAGAGCTTTACAGTGGACGGCGATGTGATGATACTTTATGTGACGTAAGCTACTGAGAATGCTTGACATTTTGCGATATACACTATTAATAGAACATATTTTTTAGAATAAGACCAGTGAAATGGAGTTTTTGAAATGGCGACGTGTCAGATTTGCGGAAAATCAACTGGATTTGGCAAGAATATCAGCCATGCGCATAACAGGACGCCACGGACTTTTGGTGCAAACGTCCAGAAGGTCAGAGTCAATGTGAATGGCACGGTCAAGCGGATGAACGTATGCACGCGGTGTATTAAATCGAAGCGCGTAGTCAAGGCAGTCTAGTGCTCTTGATGTAGCACTCACTGTTAACGGCGATGCGTGGGAGACGATACGGTGGTCTTGCCACACGGGGCTGAGTTGGCGGTCTGAACAACGATACTGTGGCTGGGGCATAATGCATACTCGAGCGCGAAGTGCAGAGCTCATTGCTGAGACGTTCCAGTTCGTGTGAGGAGACAATACGGTGGCTGTTCCACGCAGACGAAGTCGCGCAGACCGGAGGCGTCCTGAATACGAGACTCCTTCACCTATTGTTGAACGGCGCCAGCAAGTGCGCCGTGATGTACAGATGAAACAACGGGTGAAAGAGAATATCCTTATTGTGACGTTGGAGAATGAGATAGTTGCTGAAAACTTTCATCCTGTGAAGGAAGCCCTCCAACGATTCGCAGATGTGCCTCAGATTGCCCGCATTGTCCTCAATATGAAAAAAGTGCCGTTCGTTGATAGCATGGCTATCGGGGTTCTGCTGGAGCTGCATCAGCTGTTTGAAAAAGCAGGCAAGAAGATGATTCTGATGAATTTACTCCCGCAAGTCAGGTTGTTCATCGAGACTTTGATGCTGGATACAGTGTTTAATATTCGAGAGGTATAGGGACAAGCACATACCAATGTGCTGAGGCAATATTATATGTTTTTTGGTGTTGGACTCCTAGCTATTCTCGTTGTAATCCTCCTTGTTGTGCTTCTCGTTTTTATCTTCTCCAAATAATCCTTTAAATACCGCCACAGAGAAGTTCATATATTTATCTTTTACTCTGTGTCTCCGTGTCTCTGTGGCGTTTCAAGATGTTAGGGCGCGCGGTAGGCAACTTCTCCTGCAACGACCGTGGCAGAGCAACGTGTGCTGGGATCGAGCAGAAGGGCTTCGAGCTGGTGAGACGCCTCTGAGCTTCCACTTGGACTTGTCCGACCAACTGGAGTTCCAGAAGGAGATGGTGGCTCCAGCACGGTCACATCACACTGGTAGCCTTCGCGCAGCATGCCAAGGCGATCTTTGCAGTGCAGTGCCTTGGCTGCATTCCAGGTGCAGAGCTGCACGAGTTGGGGAGCTCGCAGCTCGGGAAATTGGTCGTGAAGGATGCGGAGTTCGTGAAGCATGCTGAGCGATTGGTTGCTGGCGAGACTATCGGTTCCGAGGCATACGTTAATGCCTGCGCGAAGGAACTCGCGCAGCGGATAGGGGTCGTGTGAAAAGAATCGGTGGCTGCCCGGACAGAAAACAACGCTCGCCTGGGCTTGCTTGACCAGATCAATCTCGTCACTGGCAGGATAGTTAAGATGAATGAGCAGCGTTGAGGAGTTTAATACCCCGAGGCTGTGCAGATAATGAACCGGTGAAAGCTGTGGCGGTGTCCAGCCATCAGGAAGGAAGCGAACGCGCGAGAAAAGGTCGAAGAGGGGGCCAGTTCCGTGCGAAAGAAGATCAATTTCTTCCCGTACCTCAGCACAATGTACTGCCATGAGAAGCTTGTGGTCATGCGCCAGGGCATTCAATGCCTTGAATAGCTCTGGAGAAACAGAGTACGGAGCATGGGGCGAGATTCCGACGCGGAGCAAAGGATGAGGGGAGATCTGGGACAGACGGAGACGACATTGCCCGGCGGTCTGGTGCGCGGTAAGCGGATTGAGATCAATGAGCTCCAGGAAGATCCATTTTCGCACAGTGGCATGATGTAGCGGAGCAATAGAGTCCTCGAACGAGCTGATGTCAACAATACAGGAAGTTCCAGCTTCGAGAGACTCCTTGATTCCCTGCTCAACGCCGTCACGGATGTTCTGCTTGGGCATGAGAAGGCGTTGGGGAATCAGCTTTGTCAGCCATTCGGTGAAGTGGGGCGTTGGTGGAATCTTTCCTCTGAGCCCCGTGAGTTCCAGATGCGTGTGGGTGTTGATGAACCCGGGCAGCATCCAGGCATCACCGAAGTCAATTGTTGGGCCTGTATGGGTGTGCTGAAGATGAGGAAAGCGGCCGGTGGCGTGAATGAAACCATCGGCAGCGATGAGTGCAGCGTCTTCGGTGACAGAGAAGTCCGGCTGGAGCATCCAGCGGCTGCGAAACATTACCGGCTCAGCCATTCGTGCCAATCCTCACTCAGGAGTCCCTGCTTACGGTATCGTTCCATTGCGCGCTGGCAGTGACAGCCCGGTGGGAGGGGCTTGCGCGCACGACTGACTTCTTGCGTGGCACGATCGAGCTGCTGTGCCAAGGCGCCGATGATCGAGGGAAAGCGTTTGACTGCCTGGCCGACCCGCTGTTTTTCTGTGGAGGTGGCCAGGCCTTCAAAGAGTTCACCATTGCGGAAGCGACGCTGCTTTACGCCCTCGGCAAAATTTGTGACGTAGGCGAGCGCAGCGTAGCACATCTCGAGCTCGCGCGCGAGAAAAGCTTCCGGCGCCAGCGTCATGCCAACGAGATCAGCGCCGAGCTTCGCATACATGCGAATTTCTGCAGGGGTCTCCAGGCGCGGCCCTTCAGTGCAGACGTAGGTGGCGTGATCACAGAACTCATAGCGAAGCCTGCGCAACACACGCACGAGCAGACTGCGCAGATTGGGACAAAAGACATCACCCATACGGATGAATCCGAAACCTGAGTTTTCGAAAAACGTGGAAGGCCGTCGGCGTGTTTCGTCAATCATATCTGTCATTACTGCGAAGCTGCCGGGAGTGAAGGCAGGATTTATGGCGCCAGGACCTGTCCAGGCCACGATATGGGTAGCGCCGTGTTCTTTCAGGGCATAGATATTGGCGCGGTAGTTCACGAAGGGTGCAGTGACTTCATATCGTTTCTCCCCATGACGCGAGAGAAAGAGGATGCGCCTGCGGCTGATGGGTATCTCATAGAGCGGCTGAGATGGGCCGTAGGGTGTGGAGACCGGGCCGAGGCGTTTACCCGAGAGCGCCTTGCTTTGCAGCAACGTATAGGCCTGGCTTCCGCCAATGATTGCTAATCGGATTCGCTGCCTTGGCACATCCGCTCCTTTCCATTACTATTCGTTTACTTTTCCAAGCCCAAACAGGCAACGCAGCTGTGTGGTCAGGAATCGCCCTCATGCGGTTTTCTCATTCATAGCTCGCAGATATATGCAATCAGTACAGCTGACTTCGTTATTGTTGCAACAATCATGAAAGATGCGAAACAGGGCTTGCTGGCGCTGTTCAGTGGTAAAGAGCGCTCGTGCCCGAGAATGGCCGCCGAAGAGGCGGTGCGACATGAATTTTATCACGACGTTGGATGAAAGCTTGGGAAATACGTTAAAGAGTTGCCAGCAGAATTCTTCGCCGTGCTGATCTTTGTCTTGCCGCATTGTTAAAATCATGAGGGGAAGCATGGCGTTGAATACGACAGAGAGTGCCTTGCTAGCGCCGATGAGACTCATTGAGCGTGCGGTCTTTTTTGTTGTGAAGAGATAGCGATGTGTCCAGTAGTCATCTATGTCCAGGACAAACGCCTGCTGGAGCTGCCGGATCAGATTGAGCATTGTTTTGCGTGTGTGGCTGCGCTCAGCCTCCTGGCGAATCCAGGGGACAAATGAGCCGAACAGCCCCTTGTCGCCGCTATGCTGGACAATGAGATGACTCATGCCAGCGATTCTACGAGTGGCAAAATTCACAGGCCGCACCTTGGCAAACCACTTGCGATCCGGAGGGATGATGCGATCGGTAAAGTAGCCGGAAAATTCTGCCCAGTAGCGATTCAGCTGATTAATGTATTCCATGGTTTCATCGTCGAAAAATGGGTGCTTAATGTCCTTTTGCGGAACCAGGTTTGCTACGTGGAGCAGGATGGACTGGAGCATGAGGCAGCGCGTCTGGGCAGTCTCGCCGCGCGTATAATCAAGCAACTCGCTCAGGGGAACGCGCTTGGACAGAAGAAAAAAGAGCGTCTTGCTTCCCTTGTACCCCATAGAAGTCATCAGGGCCTGATAGAAGACCTGCTGAAAGCCCTCGCCATAAAGCTGGTCGCGAAAACGCCGAACCTTCTCTTCCATGCGCTCGGTGCCTGCAAGGTTCAGGAACGTGCGCACGAATTCCTCGTCTACAGTGGTCATTACTTCAGCGCACCGGCCAATGCCCGTCTTGGTACTGTAGGGATAATCCTCAGCTGAGATGGTACGGCGAATGGTTTCCAGGTCGGGAAAGAGATAGGGTTCCATCTCGAAGCGCTCGAGCGGTTCGCCGTTGTGCAGCGTGTCGCAGGTCTTCTTATCACTTTTGCGCAAGAAGACATGAAGCACCACGGTATTATATTCGAAATTCCGATGATGTTTATGGCCCTCCCAATCTGAGGCATTGAGATGAATTTCTATGTCGCCCTTGATTGGCCTGCCGGCGATGCGAACTTCTGCCATCCGAAAGTCGGGGCCACCTTCCTCGTTCCATCTCCCGGCATCCACGATTTCCAATGGCTTACCTGAAAGTGTCTTAAGGCCAACGTTTGTTAACATGCCGTCGTACCAAATACACTGGACGAGACGTTCGTCAACCGTGCGTGCGAATCCTGCTTCAGCTTGTGCGGCTTCGTCCACCTTGTGAGCCAGCAGCATAGTCCGGATGGCATTACGATAGTCATTGTAAGTTTGCAGCTGACTTGACGATGCCATTCGGACCCCTCCTGTCATTCCACGCAGTTAGACACGCACCCGCACGAGGTAAAATAACAAACTGTGCCGTGCGGAAGATAGCGTACAGTCGGCTGCCCAGCCGAAGAAGGCGCGCAGTATCGGGATACTAGTATTCCCAGTAACGCTGTGTACCGAACAGGTGCAGCGGCGAAGTGCAGCAGAGCATCCACTGCAATTTTTGCCATCTATAGAACCAATTATTCACCAATAAAACCAGATGGCCTAAGAATGTTCAAGTGGAAAAAATTACAGGGATTTGGTTGTAACTGGAAGAAAAAGCCAGTTTTCGGGAGTAGGAGACAGACAAGGCGGATGCACGTCTTGATCAGGGCGTGGGTGATTTGGTTTGGAGAGAAAAGTTATAGGCCACCTGGAATTGAGTTTCCCAATCCGGCAGGCTGTGCAGCGTTATTCGCACGATTTTAATTTCGGCGCCTTGTTGAGGTACCATTTGGCCCTTCAGGCTGAAGCTGAGAATTTCCTGGCCGTCCAGGTTCGTAAACCCCGGAGTGTTTTGCGTATCAAAATGTACGGTTTTGTAGAACTGCTCGATCCGAGAGCGTTGAGCGTCTCCTGACAACCTCTGAATCTCCACAAGCGCCTGCTCTGCATCTGGGATAATCTCGGCTACCAATAGCGTGTTTGGTGGTGTAGCATAGGAGACGCGCAACAGAATCGTGTACCACTTGCCGGGGACTGCCGTGACCGCATAGGTTCCTTCCAGAAGCTCTGGCGGCTCGAGAAGCTTTAGATCGTACCCTGTAATCGCAGGGGTAGGAGCTGGGACCAAAAGTTGCGATGGCGACGGGGCTGGGCCAAACACGGCTGAGAGGGAAGTTCCTGGGGTATCGGATGGTGGTGGAGGTGTGGACGGTGGTGTGGGCATCGGTGATGGCTGTTGGAGGCCCAAGGCAGCAATAGGATGAAGAGAGGGGAGAGCGGTTGCAGACTCTCGGGTCTCTTCGATCTCCTCGGGTGGAATGACTATCGAGGTGTCGTGGATTGTATCGCCAACTTTAATCAGCGAGCAAGCATGCCTTGGCGCCACGCGCGCTACGGCGCCGAAATCGCCAACGGTGCTGATAATTTCCAGTGCTGCCAGGCGTCTTGAATTGCGAAAAACATAATATTTCCTGCCAGGATTAGGCTTTTCGATTTCACAGTAAACGTTCCCGGTCTCCAAATCTGGGACTGAGGCGATACTCCCCCTTGGTTCTTGAGATAAAGCGGAGTACTGGCACGCTGCCAGGAACAGAACTATGAATATACTATGTGCTATGAGTTTCACGGCTGTTGGCTCGCCTCATGGGCTTTTCGATACCGCATTTGTAAAAAGATTTTCCCCTTCAGGCCTTAAGTTGTCAATGCTTTTTCAGACAAAAGAACGGGAAAAATGGCATAAAGGTCTACAGCCCGCTCATCCGAATGACTTCTAATCCCTTGTTTTCCAGTGCTCTGATAAAGGGATTCAGGCCTACGGCGTCGCTGGCAATGTGTCCTGAAATAATCAGGTTACCCCGGGCCGAGCGGCGCAGATTTTCAAACTCCTCCGGGTCAATGTGAATATATATAACTGTGTCAATGCCGTGATCGAAATAGGCTTTTGCCACACTGGCGCCGCCATTGGTACCTGCCCCGTGGGCGACTACGACGCGGCCGGCCGGAGTTTCTGGTTTGCCCATCAGGATGGCGATCCGGGTATGTGCGTGCTGAAATTCGGCCAGTGTCATCAAAGCATCAACGACATCCTGAAGTGTTGACGTTGCGGTGAGGTGAGCCTGAATCGTATCGTGCATGATGCGGCGGCCTAGCTCGTCGCAAGGATTGTGAACATTCATGTAAGGCATGTCGAGAAAGCGAGCGACCGAAGGATTATGGTCGTGATT
This sequence comes from Candidatus Sumerlaeota bacterium, assembly GCA_030613245.1. Taxonomy (GTDB): domain Bacteria; phylum Sumerlaeota; class Sumerlaeia; order MWCT01; family JAUWMI01; genus JAUWMI01. The sequence continues at coordinate 26,726 of JAUWMI010000045.1, read as the reverse complement.
TTTCTTATGCATGAGGATGGATGTTTTTTGGAGAAGCGGCTGAAGGGCCTCCTCAGCAGCAGGTTGCGGCACACCAGCATTTACCATCAGGTCAACGTGCTTGCGTATGACTTCGTGGTAGCGCGAGAAGGCCGTGCCGCCAGCCGGGTGATGAGCAATAACACACTGGGCGCCGATTTGCATGGCGAGCAGGAGTTCAGCGGCCTCCATATCTACGCCGATTGCAACGCGTTGGATGTCATCCCCTGGCACGTAGATAGTGCTGTCGCCGGGAATCTCAGGAAATCCAACGAGGTCAAGCGCAATTTGCATAATCTGATCTGTGTTCATTTGTCTATTCATCCTTTTGAAATCTGTTTTCTTGTTACTGCGCATAATCGCTAAAGCCTCTCTCGAGAAGCCACGCTAAAGCGCGCTTTAAGGATTCATCCTTCACTGAATTCACCCCAGCTAAAGCAGGGTGCAAAGGGCAGCCCGCCTAGGCGGGCTAAATTCTCCGATTTTCCCTTCGCAAGCCCGCTTATTCCCCGCTAAAATGTCCAAACTCTTGAGGCAGGCTAAATTTTCCAATTTCCCTCTCACAAACTTGCTCGCTGCCCGCTGAAGTATCCAAACTCTTGAGGCGGGCTTCCGGTCCGCCTCTCTCGAGAAGCCACGCTAAAGCGCGCTTTAAGGATTCATCCTTCACTGAATTCACCCCAGCTAAAGCAGGGTGCAAAGAAGAGCAGGCTGAAGCCCTGCTAAACAAAACTCTGTCGTGGATAATGCGTCTTCTTGTATCCCGATTGACGACTCAAGAATATCAAACTCCATACATCCATGGGCTGGATGGTCTTGTCAAGTCGCGTCCATCTAGTTTATCGAATTTCGCATAAATAAAGTAATGCCCAATGCTCCTAAAAGACCGATTTTTACACGATCGCTAAGCTTTCAACTGTACCATTACTTATGCGAAGATCAATAAATCACTGTGTGATGCAGCATTAGCTTTGAAATGATGGGTTGGTGCCTATGGCAAAGTCAGTTGTTGATATGGCGTAGCGTCGGCGTCTCGCCTTCATATGAGGAGAGGGCAGGATGCCCTCCAGACTGCCCGCCAGAGGCGGGCGCTACCCATCAAAACAATGTTGACGGACTACTAGCCCATGGTACGCACTGGCCGGAATTCGTGTCTTGGGTTTTGAAATTTTGGGGAGAAATGAGCAAGTTGAAAATGCGCCTGTGGCGTGATGCCCATGATACAACTCATCCACATTATCTCAATGGCAATTGCTCACACCAGAGAGAAATTTGATTTTAATGCACGTGGCACGGGCTTCCAGCCCGTGTGTATCATGGGCAAGTTGAAAATGCGCCTGTGGCGTGATGTCCATGACACCAACCATCCATTAGTTCAAAGCTAATGCTGCGCTAGGGAGCAGTTTAACCTTGACGGACTCGACACGGGCTTCCAGCCCGTGTTCTATGTGGTTCGGATGTTTTCCAGCATTACTCGGAGTACAAGAAGAAATGCTATGCATTCGATCCGGTGTCCACGCGATGCGGTGTTGTTTAGCCCGCCTAGGCGGGCTCTTCTTTGCACCCGCCTTCAGGCGGGGTGAAAAGGTGGTTGCGCCAAGCCCCAAGCGCGCTTTAGCATGGCTTCTCAGGCGACGTAAACTCACTCCATTTAGCAGGGCTTCAGCCTGCTCTTCTTTGCACCCCGCCTCGGCGGGGGTGAAGAGGTAGGATAAAACTCCACCTAAGCGCGCTTTAGCGTGGCTTCTCGAACCGACTTTAGTTATTCTGTCCGCTCTTCCTCAAAGTGTGTTCTGAATTCCTCTAAAACCTTTTTAATGGTCCCTCTTCTGTGATGGTGTACGTGGCACGGGCTTCCAGCCCGTGTGTATCATTTCAAGGTCTACAGTGCCCTAGCTTTCGGCGAGCTCCGAGACACCGGTAAAATGAAAGTCGCTGATCTTTAGAGCAGGAACGCGAGTTCCGCCATAAAAGCCCTCCACCAGACTGGTCTCCGCCGTCAGGGCCTCAACGTTCGCTAGCGCCTCAAGAATACTCTGCGTAAAGCGCATGTTTCTGACCGGACGCGTCAGCTTGCCATTCTCGATCAGAAATGTGCCGTCGCGAGTCATGCCTGTGAGCACCGTGGCAAGGGGCTCTACGATATTTGCATAATGAAACCGTGTGATGTAGAGCCCGTGCTCAATGGTGCGAACCATCTCGTCAATGCTCCGGGCTGCGCCGCCCTGCATGAAAAGGTTAATGGCGAGTGGACCGTAGGCGTTCGGAGCAGGGAGTGCGTGTCCGGTGTTTTGCGCATCCTTCTGGCGAGCTGCGGTACGTGAATCATACACTACGCCTCTGGCGATGCCCCGGTCAATCAACAGGACCTTTCTTTTGCGCACACCTTCAAAGTCAAAGGCACGGAGAAGCCCCTGGGCATCGAGGCCATCATCCCAGATGGTGATGCACGGTTCTGCGACGCGGGTGCCGATTTTCTGGCTCATGAATGAGCGCTTTTCCTGAAATGCCTTAGCGCTAAAGCTAACATAGGAAAGATCGTCCACCAGTGTGCCAACGGCATAAGGCTCGAGGACGACCGTATAGCGGCCTGGTTCGAGCGTAATAATGGGAAGTGAAGAGGTGGCTTTAGAGAGTGCCTGTTCTGAAAGAAACGAGGCGGGAAGAGCGGTGATGTCGGTGCCTAGCCAATAGGCATAGCCTGAGAGCGCGGCTTTTGAGGCCACAATATTAGCTTCGGCCAGAGAGCTCTGCTGATATGCATGGATGCCGAGCGAGTTCACAATGGCGAGTTCTTCAGTAGTGGTTGAGAGTGCGCCAGCGAGTTCTGCCTTCTGGTTCACGGCCAGAGAGCACATCTGCTTGACGAGTTGGGCACGCTGCGCAGGTGCACACTGAGCAGTGGCTTCCACGTAACCACGCGGCTCGACGATTGTGTTGCCGGAGGGAAGTGACTTGAACTCAGGGTCCGGGTGCTGGGCGTTCGCAATGCTGACAGCATTCTGGATTGCGTGTGCGATGCCAGCGTCATCAATGCGATCAGTGGAGAACGAGCCGAGCTTACGGTTGACGGCAACGCGAATCTGGAGCCTTTGTGTAGTGGTTATGGTATTCTGATGAATACTATTTTTGCAAAAGCGCGTAAGGCCGGTGTCGGTACGGAGCAGAAGTACTTCTGCCTGGTCAACATTGGCCTGGCGGATAATACGATCCAGAAATGAGAAGATGTCTGCGTGTCCGGTGATCATTTTTACTTTAGCCTCTGGAGTTCCGTCAGCCTGCAAACCTTCTTTGGTGCGCCGCGATCACTTTGCGCCCCAGACCCTGACATTTCGAAAGCGAGCCGGAGCGACCCGATGGCCGACCCTGGCAGTTTGAGGCGGCTCGCCCTTGCCACAATTTGGTGTGCCCCAGAACTGGGCGAACGCATCGCTACAAATTGCGTCGCAGGAGTTCCAGAATTGTGGCGTAATTCCTGTATAGACCGGATTTTTATAGAGGCGGCCGAGTTTGCCATTATGAATTTCGCGTGCTACTTCAGTGCTGAATTGAAAGTTCACGCGCTGGTCGTCAATGCTCCATGACTTATTGGTCTGAAGGAGTAAACCCTTCTTTGTATCAGCGATGAGTGCATTGCGATCCCATTCCCCCGGTTCCAGATTAATATTGGTCATGCGGATCAGAGGAAAGTTTTGCCAGCCGTCGGCGCGCATGGTGCCGTTGCTCGCGAGTCCCAGGCGAGGCGCTGTAGAACAGGACGAGAGAAATCCGACGAGAATTCCGTCGCGAATAATTGGCACACGCTGTGCCGGAGTTCCTTCGTCGTCGTAGCCAAACGTGCCCAGGCCACCGGGGATAGTTGCATCGGCCGTAACGTTTACGATCTCAGAAGCATAGCGAAAGGAGCGGAGCATGTCGGGCCGAAGGAATGAAGTTCCGGCGTAGCTCGCCTCGTAGCCAAAGATGCGGTCGAGTTCGATAGGATGGCCGATAGATTCGTGAACTTGGAGCGCGAGTTGATCGTCTTCAAGTATCAGGGTGGTCTGCATCGTGGGGCAAAGCGGTGCGGCCAGAAGCTGGCGCGCTTCGTCAGCGACCTGTTCTGCGTGACTGACCAGGCCGAGTGCCTCGACAAATTCCCAGCCAGCGCTGGCGAAATTGCCGCGAAATGAGCTTGGATAAGAGCGGTGCTGCACATCGTTTCCATCAGTAGCATAGGCGACGATGCCGCCGCCGCATTGAATAATCTCCTGGTCGAGCTGCGTGCCTGTGGTTGCAACGAAGACTTTTCGTTCTTTACGGAAATCCAGGAAGCCTTTGGCGAGATGGATCTGTTTGGTCTGCTGCATAATTTTTGTTGCGGCGAGTAAGAGCGTAACTTTCTGCTCAATCGGCACATCAAACGGATCAATTTTGCACGGAGTTACGAATTTGCCCTGCACAACAGGCGGAGGTTGAAAAGGATCGCGCTCAGATGCGACCATGGTGCTCGCCTCGGCTACGGCAAGGGCACGCTTCACCGTGGGCACGATCAGCGAAGCGTCCATTGTGGCCGAGGCTGCATACCCCCAGGCTCCTCCCTTCAGCACCCGAACGCCAAATCCAAGAGTCTCGCTTCCGCCCACAACCTCTGGGATCTGATTGGTTACTGTAATCTCCTGGGCCTGGAGATGGATAACACGGACGTCGCCATAGTCCACGTTCATTCCCTGAAGAGCATCAGCTATCTGGAGGGCAAATGGAATCACTAATCATCTTGCTCCTGTGGATAATTTGCTTGAAAAAAAACCAGACGCGAGTATAGAAGTAACATTGACGTATGAAAAACCGCCATAATTTTGCTTATCGAGTTCCAAACGTTACGGGTGGAGAGCCCAGCGCGTAACAAGTAGATTTAGAACACCTCCCCTGCTGCTGTTGATTTTCATTGATGACCTTACCGTGTGGTGGCAATATCTGCGGTCGGAGCGTCGTCGAAGAGCATTGCACACGGCGAACACCAAACGCTGGCATGGTAGGCTTATGTACTCATCACTGCCCCACCTCTCCTGAAAGAGGATTACAATGAAGAGGCTATGGCTTTGTCAAGCACTTCTTTGCGGACTGGTGATGTTTAGTACGCTGTCTTCGAGTCTTGGAGATCAAATTATAAAGACTGATGGGAAAGTGATCACTGGGGATATCATCTCGGACGACGGGAAGAACGTTGTTATCAAACAGGGCTCAGTACTGACGACGATCAGCCACCGGGACATTCTCACGATAGAGCGCAAGCCTGCGATTGTGGATGTGCTTGCACCAGCGCGTCAGGCTATGCAGCAAAAAGCATATCACCAGGCAATCACGCAGATCATAAAAGTAGTTACGCAGAATCCGACGGAAGCAGACCCTGCAAAGCGCATTTTCACACCAGCGGTCATCGAGTCCTTGAGAGAGGCCCAGAATAACCTCGACCGTGGTAAGTCCGACCAGGCGCTTAATCAATTCCTCTTTCTCTGGGACGCGCTGAACAACCCGACGGTAAAAGACAGGCTCTTTGTTGACGATTTGGCGCCATGGTACGCCCTGCGCAACGACGTTAAAAACGGACTTGCCACGAGCTACTATGAGCGGGGCAAGCGCTCCGCGGAAAGCGGGCCATCGTATTTGGGCTCTGCGGAGCGGGATCTGTTGCAGGCGAAGGCGTTGGTGAGGGGCAATACTGACGAGCAGTTCCGCATCCTGCTTGAGCTGGCCGCGGTGCAGCGCAAGCTTAAGAAGTGGGACGAGGCATTGAAAACCCTGGAACACGTTGCGACATTTAGTCTGGATATTAGCCAGCGCAACGAGGCGAATTCGCTGATCTCAGTTATAAAGATGGAACAGACGCGATCGCCACAGCCTGGAACAACGCCTGTTCCCCCAACACCAACGCCGGTGATCATTTTCCAGCCAATTGCACAGCTTCCGCGCGCGACGCCGCCACCTCCACCGCCCCCTCCACCGCCAAAGCAAGAACCGAAGTGGAAAGTCTACTACAACAAGGTTAAGGCGAGTCCGACATTTCAGCTCATCAGTGACATTCCCCGCCAGGTCGCCCATGGGGAATATCTTATCTTTATTCTGGGCATTCCGCTGGCCATAGTGGTAATCTGGATTCTGCCGTATAAGCTGATCAAACGGCAAACAGCGAAGGGCGACCTTCTGGCTACGCAATACTGCAGCTCAATCAAGATGTTCGGGCTTCCGGTGTACCTTGCCTACCTGGCACGGCAGATTAAGCTGCGAGGGCCAAAGAAACGCTGTCCCTTTTGCAATCGAGCCATTGACGACATTAATGCCTATGCGGATATGAACTTCTATATCTGCCCGCATTGCCGGGAGAACATCACACCTGTCTATGACCTGAGCGACTACATTGATCATCTGGTCAAGCAGCTGGAACGAGAGATTGTGCGGGGCAAAAAAGCTGGACGAGCGGGAGAGGCGCTCGTTGAGAAAGATGCGATGTTGAAGCTGGTGCGTGCTCTGATTACGCTGGCTGTGCGGAAACGCGGAAGCGACTTGCACATTGAACCGGAAATCGAAGGCATCAAGGTGCGCATCCGCGTTGACGGGATGCTTCACGAAATGATTAACCTGCCGCGTGCTCTGGCGAATTCCCTGGTGTCGGCGATCAAGGTAATGGCGAATCTCGACATCGCGGAAAAGCGCATTCCCCAGGATGGCAAATTTGATCTCTGGGTGGATAAGACCGATATTGACATTCGCACTTCCTCTAGCCCTGCGGCCATGGGGGAAAAAGTCTCGCTTCGTCTGTTGGATTCAAAGATCATACAGGTGGATTCCACGAAGCTCGGCCTGGAGGGTGACAATCTCGAAAAATTTGAGCGTTCCATTCGCAAGCCGCACGGCATGGTTCTGGCCATCGGGCCCTCGGGATGCGGGAAATCCACGACGCTCTACGTGGCGCTGAATACGATCAATACAGGGGAGAAGAATATTATTACTATTGAAGATCCGGTTGAGTATCGGATTAAAGGAGTGAATCAGCTGCAGGTTAATCCGTCGGCGAACTTCACCTTTGCCACGGGGCTACGCTCGATCCTGCGGCAGGATCCGGACGTGATCATGGTTGGCGAGATTCGCGACCGCGAGACCGCCGAAATTGGGGTGGATGCGGCTGTGACCGGGCACCTTGTCTTTTCAACACTCCATACGATAGACACAGCGAGCTCGTTTGCGCGGCTCTGGGATCTGGGGGTCGAGCCCCGGCGCTTTGCGTCGGCTCTGGTTGCTATGGTGGCACAGCGACTAATTCGCGTCAATTGTACCGAATGCAAGAAGCCCTACAAGCCGAAAAAATCAGACCTGGATCTGCTGGGCATCTCCACGGCAGATAGAGACATTGTGTTCATGAAGGGCCAGGGGTGTTCGGAGTGTAACAATACGGGGTTTTATGGCCGGCTGGGCATTTTTGAGATTCTCATGCCCGACGAGGGGATGCGGGAAATTCTTGAGGCGAACGTCGCCACATCAGTGATACGCGAGCTGGCGCGAAAGAAGGGCATGCACACTTTGCGCGAGGAAGGGATTGTAAAAATCCTTCAGGGCCTGACTACCGTCGAAGAAGTCATCCGCGTCACCTCATGAGACGCTAAGCATAGCAATAAGGCGGGAAGCAATCGGTTGAAGGCCATCACCTAAGAGTTTTCTTGCTTGACTCTCCACTGATCCCAGAGGCGCTGAAAGCGGCTGACGTAGAGCCGCTCGAAGAGCTCGATCTTTTGCGGTGCTTCCTCTTCGCAGAGCTGCCGCATCTTCTCAATTTCAATTGCGATATCAACCCATTGCATGTCGGAATGGAGAATCAAGTTACAGATGCGGTTGGAACGCCGTTTTAATCGAGTAGCCAAATCCACGATACTTCCCTACTCTTCTTTTCATTCCGCGGCTCAAGTGCTTAGCGTGCAGAAAACCGCTTGATGAGCGCGGGAATCACTTCATGCAGGTCACCCACAATGCCGTAGCTGGCGACTTTGAAAATCGGGGCTTGCGGATCTTTGTTAATGGCCACGATGACGTCGGACGATTGCATTCCGACGAGGTGCTGCACGGCTCCGGAGATACCACACGCGATGTAGAGTTTTGGACAGACAGTCTTGCCAGTTTGCCCCACCTGATGTGAATAGGGAATCCAGCCAGCATCCACTGTAGCGCGTGATGCGCCAACTGCACCTCCTAGGGTCTTGGCGAGCTCCTGGATCAGGCTAAAGTACTTTGGATCGCCGAGCCCGCGGCCACCGGAGACAATAATATCCGCCTCGGCAAGATTAACGGTTTCTTCAAGTTCTTCTACAGACGTAATAAAGCGTGTGCGACAGCGCTTTGCTTCGTCGGGCAGGGGGAGCTGAACAATTTCACCGCGGCGCTCGGACTGGCGCTTTGCGGGCTTCATGACTTTGTGGCGCACAGTGGCAATCTGCGGGCGATGATGGTACGTGGCAATGGTGGCGAAGATGCTGCCGCCGAATGCCGGCCGCGTTTGCATCAGATGCTTGCTGGAATCTTCAATGGTAAGGCCGGTGCAGTCGGCGGTGAGTCCGGTCTGGAGTTTAACGGCCACCTGTGGTATAAAGGAACGCCCGATATGTGTTGCACCACCGAGAATGATGTTCGGCTTGAACTGGCGTGCGAGGGCAGCCATGCAGGCGGAATAGGTATCGTCTTGAAACACAGCAAGCGTCGGGTCGTCAATCGAGTAAACCTTGTCCACGTCGTAATAGAGCAGGGTTTCTGCTTCCTTTCGGATGCCGTCGCCCAGTAGGACGGCGCAGAGTTCTTCGCCGAGCGTTGCGGCGAGCTTCTTGCCTTCGCCGAGGAGTTCAAACGTCACGGTCTGGAGCACGCCTTTGCGCTGTTCCGCAAAGACCCATACACCAGCATATTCTTCAATTACACAAGGTTTGTGAGGCGCAGTAACCTTCTCTTCGACTTTGTGAATCGCATCTACAGGGCAGACGTCGAGACAGGCATTGCACAGCGTACAATTGTCTAGAATCACGGCCTTGTCTTCGCGCATCTCGATTGCATTGAAGGGACACGAAGGGAGGCATAGCTCGCAGCCGGTACAGGCATCGGCATCAATATAGATATTCATGGAATGATTTTGGCCTCCTTGAAACGCTGAAAGAGTTTGTCAGCTACTTCTTCAGGATCGCCCTCCAGGTGCTCGCCAGCCTTGCGAATTTCCGGGGTGAAAATCTTGATCACCTGTGTAGGGGAGCCTTTTAGCCCGATCCGCTCTTCCGAAACATCCAGATCGCTGCTGGTCCACAGCGTTGGTTCGTATTTCTTGGCGCGCATCTGACCGCGCAGGGACGGCAGCCGTGGCTCGTTGATCTCTTTGACCACGGTAATCACGGCAGGTAGCGGAAGTTCGATGACGTCATAGCCGGTTTCCATCATTCGCTCCACGCGCATGGTCTGATCCGAGACCTCTTCAATCTTTTTCACAAAAGCCACAAAGGGTATCTGGAGACATTCGGCAATACCGGGGCCGACCTGGGCCGTATCGCCGTCAATCGCCTGTTTGCCGCATATAATCAAGTCGTAGGCGCCGATTTTCCGGATAGTGCTGGCCAGTGCATAGGAAGTCGCCAGAGTATCAGAGCCGGCAAAGGCGCGGTCGCTAATCAGGATGCCCTGATCCACACCCAGGGAAATGGCTTCGCGAAGGGCTTCTTTGGCCTGGGGCGGGCCCATGGTGATGACGGTGACCGTGCCACCGACTTTTTCGCGCAGGCGCAGACTTTCCTCCAGGGCATACATGTCGAAGGGATTCACAATACTCGGCACCCCTTCGCGAATCAGGGTGTTAGTTGATGGGTCAATCTTGACATCCGTAGTATCAGGAACTTGTTTAATGCAGACGATGATCTTCATCGCGAATCCTCAGATGCAGAGAATAGTCAACAGTATGATCGAAGTGCTGCCACGAAATTTTCACCACTCGAATACTGAATTCCAGCATCAATCGGGAGACAAGCACAGCCTATCGCACCCAACCTCACTCCATTTAGCAGGCTGAAGTCCGGCTAAATGCTATGATAATCCTATCTTAACGTCTCGGTGCCTCCAACTCTTCCAAAATGAATGCCTTTAATCTTGCGGCAATATCCCTTAAGCAATTCATAAAGAAGAGGTTCAGTTGAAGGCCTGATCATGGGAGTGTCGTTGTGACAATGCCAGTTGAGGTAGATGTTTTTCAATCATAGATCTCGGGCTTCATCAATGACAACAAATTTTTCTAAATATCCTTTAATTTCATTCAATGTCTTCTTACCAATCTTTTCTGAATGCTCTTTCTCAAATTTGTTTATTTCGTTTAAGAATAATTGAGCAAGTTGCTTTCCCCGCTTATGACACAAGCGGTATATGCATTCCACCAGTTTTTTGAGCAAAGTAGGATTACTTTCAAAAATATGGTATGTGAATACACCTGCAATAGTGTCTAGATTTTTACTTTTTCTATATGAAAACAAATCTAACCAGAAATCTCTGGCTAAATTAATAAATGAATCTTCATCAGCATGTGCTGTTGTTGCAGTTAAAATCATTTTAGCTCTAAACCGATTACTTTCCGGCGTAATTTGATCTAAAAATTCCAACATAAGAGTAACAGCAGGTTCATATCCAACGCGAAGCATGGTCAATAGCATTTGTTCTCGCATTATATTTGAGATAAATCGCTTGGAATTATATACCTCTTCAACGCACGGAGCAAAGTCATGCAACTTTGCATCGGCACATAGCCGGATTAACCAGTAACTCAACTTTTCATCTTGTGTCTTTATAGCATTACAAATATACTGTTCACATATTTCTTTTTCTGAGACTGCAAGAGAAGTATAATACTTAACCAAAGTCTGTCGTCTGTCAAAACCATCATCTTTATCTATGCGAAGTTCGTAAATAATATACCTTATGTTATCTTTAATTTCTTCCAAGGATTTCATTTTTAACTTTCTTGGTTTTGTGATTCTTTTTTGAACTCAAGATAGATTTCACTGAAGATGTGTCCTGAACCTTGTATGATTGCTAAAGCCTATTCGAGAAGCCACGCTAAAGCGCGCTTAACATTGGGTTCGCGTTCTTCTCTTTTCACCCCGCCTGAAGGCGGGTGCTAAGGAGAGCCCGCCAAGGCGGGCTAAATTCACTGATCGTCCTATCACAAACCTGGCCTTTGCCTGCCAAAACGTGCAAACTCCTGGCGTGGGCTTCCAGCGCTTGCGTATCATGGCCAGGTTGTCCATGACACCAACCACCCATTAGTTCAAGGCTGATGCGGCGCTAGGGAGCAATTTAACCTTGATGGACTTGACACAGGCTTCCAACCCGTGTTCTATGCGGTTCGGATGTTTTCCAGTATTCCTCGGAGTACAAGAAGAAACGCTATGCACTCGATGCGGTGTTGTTTAGCCCGCCTAGGCGGGGGTGAAAAGGTGGTTGCATCAAAACCCCAAGCGCGCTTTAGCGTGGCTTCTCGAACCGACTTTAGTCATTCTGTCCGCTCTTCTTCAAAGTATGTTCTGAATTCCTCCAAAACCTTTTTAATAGTTCCTTTTCTGTGATGCTCCTTTTGATTGTTTTCATAACACATCATAGATGGAAGATGTTTTTTCAATGTTTCGCCTCGCCTGAGGCGAGTGCAAAGGCGAACCCGCCAAGGCAGGCCAAATTCATTGACCACCCTATCCCAAACCTGTTCATTGCCTGGCAAAATATCCAAACTCCAGGCACTGGCTTCCAACCCGTGTGTATAAAGCACAAGATACCCATGTTACAACTTGTTAGCCAGTTCAAAGATGATAGTGCACCGGCGTATGGGCACTATTTTTTCGAGCTCTCCTTAACGAGCGCAAGTGCAATGATAGTGCGCTGAATTTGATTGGTACCTTCGTAGATCTGCGTAATTTTCGCATCGCGCATGTATTTTTCCACGGGATAATCCCGCATGTAGCCGGTACCGCCGCACACCTGGATGGCATCAACAGTCACTTTCATGGCAACGTCGGAGGCGAACACTTTGGCCATAGCAGCGATCTTCGCGGCATCCTTAGCATCGGAATCAACGGCGCGAGCAGCGTGGTAAACGAGCAATCGCGCAGCTTCAATCTGCGTTGCCATGTCAGCCAGCATGTGCTGAATGGCCTGAAAGCTGGATATCGGCTGGCCGAACTGAACGCGATTCTTGGCAAACTCAACGGCTTCGTCGAGCGCTCCCTGGGCAATACCCACGGCTTGTGCGCCGATGCCCGGGCGCGCTTTATGAAGGGTGTTCATAGTTACGCGAAACCCGCGATTTTCCTTGTACAGCATGTTTTCGCGCGCGATCTTACAGTCTTCAAAATGCAGTTCGCACGTCGGGGAACAGCGAATGCCGAGTTTCTTTTCTTTCTTGCCAATGGTAAACCCCGGCGTATCACGCTCCACGATGAACGCGCTGATGCCGCGTGCCCCGCGCTTGCGGTTGGTTGACGCAATGATCGTGAAGACATGGGCCTCGCTCGCATTGGTAATCCATTGCTTCGTACCGTTAAGGATGTAGGTATCGCCGTGGCGGACGGCAGTGGTTTCCACCGCACCAGCATCGCTGCCTGCATTAGGTTCAGTCAGACCAAAGGCAGCGAACATTTTCCCCGTAGCGAACTGCGGCAGGTATTTCTTCTTCTGTTCTTCGGTTCCGTGAAGTAGAATAGGATACGCGCCGAGGACATTTGCAGCATAGCAGATAGCAACTCCGCCACAGACCTTGCTCAGCTCCTCGATGGCAATGCTGAGCTCCATGCATCCGCCGCCCATGCCGCCATATTCTTCGGGGATGTAGATGCCAAGCATGTCGGAATCGGAGAGCGTCTTCATAACCTCCTTTGGGTACTCTTCAGCTTCGTCCAGCCGGGCACGTTCGGGCAAAATCCGTTCTTCGGCGATCTTGCGCGCCAAGTCACGGATCATCTGTTGCAGTTCATTGAATCCGTAATCCATAGCTCCGACCCTCTCATGAGAATTGGTGAGTTAAGACAAGACTTGATTCAAAATTTAACGCTTGCACTGCGCAAAAGGCCAGCCGGAAAACTTAAATATCATACATTAGAAAAATTTGAGCTGTCAACCCCGATTGAGCCTAAGCCCTGCGTTTAAATTTGCGGAGTAGCGCCCAATATCAGCCAGCCAATACTGGGAGCGGCGCAGCCCGGGTGATCTCTTTACAGCCGCGAATGATTCCTCATCTGAAAGCAGTTCGACAGACCGAGAAAAATCATCTTGCAAATCGTGAGAAGGAGTGGTGTATAAACAGCGTTACTACCTGCTTGAGCGTACTGCTAGACCCGTGGATTCGATAAGCCACGCTAAAGCGCGCTTAGGGTGATTTTTGTGCTATCTCTTCACCCCCGCCGAGGCGGGGTGCAAAGGGTAGCAGGCTCAAGCCCTGCTAAACAATGCCGGATCGCGTGGACGTAGTCCGCTTTCACTCCAAATGATAATGGAAAATGCCCAAGCTCCATGCGACACCAGCTGTAAAAATATGCTGCATTAAGTATATCAAAGCAAAGTGAGCGGACTGAAGCCCTGCTAAAACGAAAACTTCGTGCAAATAGTGTCCTCTTGCACTCACAATTGGCACTTGAAAATATCCATCCTCCATATAGGGTGGGCTGGAATCTCTAGCATTGAGCTTGGGCTTTGCGAAAGCCCTGCGTATGCTTTTTGTAATTCATGACGTGTGCGGCTCAAATCATCCGTGTATGATTCCTAGACTGACATACATTTCTATCGTTGTTGCACTGGCCGTTGTTCTGGTTCCTTATTCAATCGTTACATTTAACCACATCGGCGAGGATTGTTTTATCAGCTTTCGCTATGTAGAACATTTTATCGAAGGCGAGGGCTTGGTTTACAACTCCGGCGACCGCGTGGAGGGCTATTCGAACTTCCTGTGGGTAATGCTGCTGGCGCTATTGCGTTTTGTGGGCTTTGGGGTGATCAACAGCTCAAAGGTGCTGGGGGTGCTGGCGAACGCGCTAATTCTCATTGTTGTTGGCTTGTTTTTCACGGAAAGAAAGCACAAGGATATTCCAATCGTCTATCTGATGGCGCCGCTGCTCGTGTTTTTCAATCCGATGCTTCACTACAATAGCGACCGCGGGCTAGAAACGTGCCTCTACGCACTGCTCATCCTGGTGGCCGTGTATTACTTTGTACGGCGGCGGTACATGGCGAGCTCATTTGCTTTTGCGGCGGTAGCGCTTACGCGGCCGGAAGGATTTCTCTACTTCTGGGTGCTGGTTCCCTTCTTTCTGATTGATTACAATGCAATGCTGAAACGCACACCTGAACGACAAACGATCGCACCCATGCTGCGCTTCTTTCTCCCCTACGCGGTAATCTTCAGTGTGTACATTTTGTGGCGCCTGAGCTACTATGGATACCCATTTCCGAACACCGTGTATGCAAAGACCACGCCGCTGTACTTCTGGCAGCAACCCAGCATTGCGATGCTATGGCAGTTCATTAAGTCGTGTTCGTTCGTTCCACTGCTAGCGCTGCCGGTCTTTTTAACGATTGGACAAAAGTCTGCCGAGCGCAGACGCACGCTGCTGGTGTTAGGGGCAATAGCGGCAGCGGTAACACTATATACGCTTGCGATTGGCGATATCTTCGGCGCGCCGTTTCGTCACTACGTTCCAATGATCCCGTTTGTCATTTTGCTGATTCAGGAGTTGCTCCGAAGCGCGAAGGAACAGCTGGTAGGACGTTGGGGCGCCATTGGGTTGGTATGCCTGGTAATATTGGGCATGAATTTTTACACGTACAAAAATCTCGATGCACCTCGCACACGGCTGCACGTTCGCACGTGGGAATTTCTCGCGAGCTGGGACTTTGGGGCAAGGCTGAAATGGTATCTTGAACCACCGGTTTTTCTCGGAGCTGATGTGGGACGCTGGATACACGAGTACCTGCCTGCGGATGCGTTGCTTGCTGCGGATCAGATGGGCCAGCTCGGCTATTATTCTCGCCATCATATTATTGACCTGATCGGACTGATGGACGTTGAGATCGCGCACAGGGATTACTCTACGGAGCTACTGCTGAGAAGAAATCCTGACTATGTGGTGCTGTACGCGCAAAATGGTGTGCCGTTGATCGGGCAATTGGCAGCTACAGCGCGCGACGATCGGTTTCGCGAGCGATACGTGCGGCTTTATGTGCTGAAAGCTAATCATCCGTATGATATCAACGAATACCAGGTATTTGGGCGACGCACTAACCATCCCGATGCACAGGAAAAGATGCTACGCATTGGGCTGAACGCTGAGGCCTGGAATGCGCGCTGGCGTGTCTGAGGAAGTAGGGACGAGCCGCCCGCCGTGGCGGGTCGCTCCTAAATATTCAATGCGTGAGTGGCAAGTAAGAAAAAATTGTTGCATTCTGGGAGGGTTTTCCCATAAAAGCTGTGTGCCGTTGCATACACGCTGTTTCATAATTACACGAAAATGGATAAGAAATGCTACGAGTAGGGATAGTTGGTGCACTGGGATACGCTGGCGCTGAGCTAATCCGGCTGTTGCGTGGTCATCCAGAGGTAAAGCTCACCATCCTGGCGGATAAGCTTGAGAAGCCGGTCGCGCTCTCATCTGTGTATCCACAGTTCCGAGGAAAGCTTGATGCGGATATTGAGCCAGCAGATAGCGAGCGTATTGCGCAAGAGACTGATGTTGTCTTTCTCGCGCTGCCGCACAAGGTATCGCAGGAGTATGTTGTCCCACTGTACAAGGCCGGGAAAATCATTCTGGATTTAAGCGCCGATTTTCGCTTTGACGACGTCACCACCTACGAGCAGACCTATGGGGTACGCCACCTTGATCCGAAGCTGAACAGAGAGGCGGTTTACGGACTGCCGGAGCTGTTTTGCGAAGCGATCAAAAAGGCTCGAATTGTTGCGGTGCCGGGCTGCTATCCGACGAGTGTGATTCTTGGGTGTGCCCCACTCATGGGAAAAGAATATGTTGATCCTCACTCAATCATAGCGGATGCGAAATCCGGGGTGTCGGGAGCAGGACGTAGCCCAACACCTGCAACACATTTTCCCGAATGCAACGAGTCGCTTGCAGCCTACAGTGTGGCCCAGCATCGTCACACGCCGGAGATTGAAGAGAAGCTGTCGGCGCTGGCAGGGATGCCGTTGCGCATCACCTTTACGCCACATCTGGTGCCGATGAATCGCGGGATTCTTAGCACGATCTATGTAAAGCTAAAAAGCATGGTTGATGAAGAGGCGATTCTGAAGCGCTATCAGCAATTTTATCAAGAAGCCCCATTTGTGCGCGTGCTGCCTGTGAATACGCTGCCAAACACACGGGCTGTGACGTGTTCGAACTTTTGCGACATCGCCATCGTAGTTGATGCTCGCACCCAACGGCTTATTGTGCTGACCGCCATAGACAATTTGGTGAAGGGAGCAGCGGGTCAGGCTGTTCAGTGCCTTAATCTGATGCGTGGATTTCCAGAAACCGCGGGTTTGCTCTGATCCCAGGGGTGAGCCATCACAAATGGTAGCCGTCTGACTCTAACTTTGAAATGAAGAGGAATACAGGCGCTGAGAGGAGTGTCTATGCCAGTGCGTTACCCAAGAGGCTTTGAAGTAGCAGGAGTGAGCTGTGGGATCAAGCCAGGGGAGAAGCGGGATCTTGCGTTGATCTACTCTACGAAGACGTGCGAAGCAGCGGCCATGTTTACGACCAATGCATTTGCTGCGGCCCCCGTGCAGGTCTCCAAGAAGCATCTCCTCGGTCGAGCTACACGCGCCATAGTTGCCAATTCTGGAAATGCGAATGCCTGTACCGGTAACCAGGGAATGGAGGATGCATTGGCAATGGCGCATCGGGCAGCCAAGGCATTGCGGCTCGCAGATGAGGAAGTGCTGGTTTGCTCGACTGGCGTAATTGGCGAACGTCTGCCGATGGATCGCCTTCGCACGGGCATTTCTGCGGCCACACAGGGCCTTAGCCCGGACCACTGGCCTGAGGTCGCCAATGCCATCATGACCACTGACACGCGGCCAAAGTTGCACGCCCTGGAGCTGGAACTGGATGGAAAACAACTCAGCCTGCTCGGTGTGGCGAAAGGCGCAGGTATGATTCATCCCAGGTTGGCTACCATGCTGGCGTTTATCGCTACAGACGCGAGTATCAGTCAGGATGCGCTACGCCAGGCGTTGCGGACGGCCGTAGATCTTTCGTTCAATGCCATTACAGTGGATGGCGACACGAGCACCAATGACAGTGTTATAGTACTCGCAAACGGAATGGCTGGCAATAGAATCGTCGTTCCTGGTTCCAGTGCGTATCGTACGTTTGAAGCGAGTCTGACCGAGCTGTGTCAGTGGCTGGCGCGTGAGATTGCCCGCGACGGCGAAGGTGCAACCAAGCTGATCGAAATCGTGGTAAGCGGAGCTAGTTCAGTGGCAGATGCGCGGCAAATCGCAATGGCAATAGCGCGCTCGAATCTGGTGAAGACGGCAGTCTTCGGTTGCGACCCCAATTGGGGACGTATTGCATGCGCCGTGGGTTACTCGGGTGTGGCATGTAGCCTGGAGAAGCTCAGCATCATACTTGGCCAATACAAGCTCTTTACAAATGGGTCGCCGCAAGCGGTTGACAAAATAGTTCTGAAGACTTATCTGAAGCAGCCGGAAATTCGCATAGAGATTCAGCTGAATGCGGGCACCAGAACTGCTACGGTCTGGACGTGTGATCTGACAGAACAGTACGTGCGGCTGAACGCCGAGTACCATACGTAGACGTTGCCCACAATAATAATAGGGCGGGCACGAGGACTGCCCCTACAATAATAACCTAGGGCGGAATGCACAATTATCAGAACCACGGGAAAGCTGAGGGTTCGAGATGGCTTCAGACAACGCAGATATTCGCAACCTCCCGCTGGCAGAGCTGATTGAGCGGGCAAACATCCTGGTCGAGGCGATTCCTTACATCAAGGAATTCCGCGGCTGCCGTGTGGTCATCAAGTATGGCGGCCACGCCATGATTGACCCGGGACTCAAGAAGAATGTCATTCAAGACATTGTCATGATGCAGTACGTAGGAATAAAGCCTGTTGTGGTGCATGGTGGCGGGCCGGAGATTTCTGATCTGATGAAGAAAATGAGGTTGGAGCCGAAATTCGTTGAGGGTCAGCGCGTTACGGATGCAGAGACGCTGGACGTAGCAGAGATGGTCCTGGCAGGGAAGCTCAACGGGGAGATTGTAAATCAGATTCATCAGCTGGGAGGTAGAGCGGTAGGGGTGAGCGGAAAGGATGCAGGGTTAATTACGGCGCGTAAGTATACTATGCCGTCGTCCACGGGCGATGCAACCGCAGACATTGGTTTCGTAGGCGAAGTCGAGCAGATTTCTCCTGAGATTATCTCGGTTCTCGATGAGAAGCAGTTTATTCCTGTCGTTTCGCCTATTGGGGTAGACAGCAGTGGTCAGACATACAATATCAATGCCGATTCAGTGGCTGCGGAGCTGGCCATAGCGCTACAGGCACGGAAACTTATTCTATTGACCGACGTGAAGGGTATCTTGCGAAACCTTAATGACGAGTCCTCGCTTCTCCCTTCGATCCAGATAGATGAGCTCGAGGGGCTGATTGAAAAAAGGGTAATCGGGGGTGGCATGATTCCCAAGGTACGCGCGTGCCTGCGCGCCCTGAATGCGGGCGTCAGGAAAACACACATTCTGGATGGCCGAATTCCACACGCTCTGCTTCTCGAGCTGTTCACCGACAAAGGAATCGGCACTCAGATCGTCAAGAATGCCACCTAGCGCCCGTGCTACGTTTTCCACCCTCCTATGCCCTGTCTGACATGCTAATCGAAAGGATCTGTTGATGTCTGAGCGGCCATTTACAGATACGTTTCAACGCGGCCTGATTGTTTCGTGCCAGGCACTGGAAGATGAGCCGTTGCACGGAAGCGGACACATGGCTGCGATGGCGCGTGCTGCAGAGATTGGCGGTGCCCTTGGTGTCCGCGCAAACTCGCCTGAAGACATTGCGGCAATTAAACAGGCAGTCTCGATTCCTATCATCGGCCTCAACAAAGTTAGCTATCCGAACTCAGAGGTCGAGATTACCCCGACACTAGAGGCGGCAGAGGCAATTGCACGAGCGGGCGCAGATGCGATAGCCCTGGATGCTACAGCGCGGCGCCGGCCTGCTCAAAAAACCGCAGACGTGCTGATCCGCGAAATGAAATCCACACTGCAACTGCCAGTAGTTGCGGACATTGCAACGTTTGAAGAAGCCATGGCCGCAGCAGATGCTGGCGCCGATGCAATCGCCACCACACTCGCTGGATATACGTCATATAGCACCATGACCGATGGGCCAGACCTGGAGTTGCTCAAGCAGCTGGTCGGAGCGGTTAAAATTCCTGTACTCGCGGAAGGAGGCTACACGAGTCCGGAGGAAGCAGTGCGAGCTCTGGAACTCGGAGCATACGCTGTGGTCGTAGGGACCGCAATCACGCGGCCCCAGCTGATTACCGCTCGCTTTGTCGAAAGAATTCACGCATTACTCGGAAGTGCATAGCACCTTATTTTAGAGTAAAGGAAAATTCTATGAGCACACAGGCGACAAAACCAAGGCGCCAATGGCGCAGAAAGCCGGAAATTGTGATTGTAGGAGGTGGCCCAGCTGGCTGGGTGGCTGCTGTGGCTGCGGCACGCAATGGCGCACGTGTTCTGCTGGTCGAGCAATACGGGTTCCTCGGGGGACTTGCCACTATGGGATTGGTGGGCCCATTTATGCGCTACGCTACGAAAGAAGAGCAGCTAATCCAGGGCATCTTCCAGGAGTTCTGCGAGCGGCTCAAACGAGTGGCAGGGTTTAAGCATGCGTCATTCGATCCTGAAAAATACAAACGCGTTGCCCAAGAGATGGCTCTGGAAGCAGGCGTCGAGCTTCTTTTGCACGCCTATCTGACAAAGGTGCGGGTCAAGGATCGGAAGATCAAACATATTACGGTGATGACCAAAGGCGGACGGTTAAACCTGAGCGCGCCGCTATTTATTGACACAACCGGCGATGGAGATCTGGCAACGCTGGCAGGTGCTCCTTATGAAGTAGGCCGGCCTTCAGACGGCCTCACGCAGGCCATGACGCTGATGTTTGTGGTAGGAGGTGTAGATTGCCAGCGGGTCGAGGACTACCTTCTGAGTCACCCGGAGGAGTATATCCACTGGCCGGATGCAGATACGATTGCATATGGCGAAACAGACATGCTGTGCCGGGCAGGATTCTTCTCGGCAGTACGAAAAGCGCAGGAGGAGGGACGCCTGGATCGCGCGGTTCAGCAATTGTTTTTCATTTCGCTTCCTCTGGATGGGACGGTAGTGTTCAACACGACAAATGTGCTCGAGCTCAGTCCGCTGGATGCGTATGACTTAACCAGGGCGGAAATTATTGCGCGCAAACAGGTCTGGCAAATAATGGATGTGCTCAAAGAGCTGCCGGGATTTGAACAGGCCTACCTGGTGGCAACAGCGCCGCACATAGGGGTGCGCGAAAGTCGGCGCATTCTGGGCGAGTATGTGTTCACGGGTGATGACGTTATTCAAGGCAACCGATTTCCCGACGTAATTGCGCGCGGCAATTATGGAATTGATATTCATGATCCAAAAGGCGAGTCAAGCACAGTGGAGTACCCACCTGAGCCCCTGCTGTACGACATTCCGTATCGTATCCTTGTGCCCAAGGAGATCGAAAACCTCCTGGTAGCCGGGCGATGTGCCTCCAGCACCCACGAAGGGCAGTCGGCCATTCGCATTCAGCCCATCTGCATGGCAATGGGCGAAGCAGCAGGCACAGCCGCAGCCCTCTGCCTGAAACTCCATACCACTCCTCGCTCGCTCGATGTTCCTCAGCTTCAGAAGCGTCTGCGCACCCAGGGAGCAAACTTGGGAAGTCCTCCCCATGAATGAAGCTGTCACGGAAGACATCTTAATTCAGGAACTAAGCCGGGCAGGGATTCAGCAAGACGATAATCTTATCGTCCATAGTTCGCTCAAGAGCCTGGGCCATGTGCATGGTGGAGCACAAACGGTCATAAACGCCTTTCTGAGGACGATCGTACCAGGCGGAACGCTGATGATGCCTACGTTCACGTTTTCCCTGCCGATGTGGAACATGCCGCCGTACGAGAAGGCGACGTCACCATCGCGCGTTGGACGGCTGACAGAAGTCTTCCGCCAGATGCCCGGTGTGCTGCGCAGCGACCATCCCTCGCATTCCGCGGCTGCCTTTGGACCTCTGGCTGAGGAGCTGCTGAGTGATCACCTACAGTGTACACCCCTGGGCTGCAAGTCGCCATTCGAGAAATTCTACCGCTCTGGCGGAAAAATCCTGCTGTTGGGTACGCGACAGGATACCAACTCGATTCTTCATCTGTGCGAAGTGCTGGCTAAGCTACCCTACCTGGAGGTTGCGTTTACGCCAGGACAGAATTTCGAGATTGCAGTGATGAAGAATGAAAAAGGGGGAATCGTGGAGTTTCGTCTGTACCAGGTGCCGGGATGCTCGCGCGGATTTACGCAGTGCGAACCATACCTGCGTGCAGAAGAGGTGCTGAAGGATGTGACGATTTGCAGAAGTCGAAGCCAGCTGCTTGACGTGAAAGCCCTCGTAGAAACGATGGTCCGGAAGCTGCAGGAAGAGCCTGATCTGCTTCTTTGCCGAACAGAAGATTGCAGCATTTGCCCACGACGGCGGCAGGTAATTCGTCCGAAACACCCCGGGGATAATTGCTCCCCTGAAACGTGTTGACACTATTGCACATAAGTGGCTCCACCGTCGCACTGGCTTTATAGACGCGTCGCGGGCTTGCGTATCCCGGCTGGCCAAAAGGAACCTTGCATGAATAATTCTTCGGAACATGCTGGTGACATTGATGCACTTTATGGCCAACTCATTTCAATCTACCCATCCACACGTGCACCGGATCCGTCCAGCTACGCTGCACTGATTGCCGAAGGGAAGCAGATGGCCGAGCAGTGTCTTGACCATTTTTACGAAGCAGTGAGTGCGCTGCCTCATCGTCGGCAAAAAAATGTGGCTTATGCGGCCATGCACTTGAATATTCAGATCAAAACCTATCTTAGCGACCTCACAGCCGCGCAACCTGCGGTGCTCAGTGAGGTAATCGTCGAGCAGCGGAAAATTCGAGTAAATACTACCGCGCTTACCCAGCTGCAAAAACGGCTGACACCTGTGCTTCCCCTTTCTCTTCATATGCTGCACGTAATCGCGGTTTGCCACGAGCTATTCCACATTTTTCTTAACGACGTGCGCAGATCACATTCAGAGCTGCAAACTCCCCAATCCACTCACAAAAATCTGATAGAAGAGATTGCGGCACGGGAGTTCACGCGTCGCTATCTCGATCTGGATTTCAACCCTGCCATCCTCGACCTTACCTATGCACAGGCGCCCTAGATCAAATCGGTTGCTAATTCTACACCATTCTCCGAAGGGATCTAGAATCGCATGAAACGTGCGGAAACGCCGCAGTGTGATCTTGCGCCTCTGGACAGTTGATCCTTCATGTGGAAAGATGTAGGGGCACGCCGCAGCGTGCCCCTACGTGCAAAACATGTCCGCCGAAGGCAGATCACCGCCGAAGGCGGATCAGGGTGAGCCTGGTGGTGAAAGTGATTCGATTACAGCTCGGTCCAGGATCAGACTGGCGGTTGGGGCGTCTCCGGGGTTAAAGTTGAGTATGTCGAAGGAGATGAGCAAGTCTTCACCGACGCAGTTCGCTGGAGGCAGGAAATAGAGTCGGTCGTATGTTGTGTTTGTGGTACCCGGGGAATTTGCTCCGTCGTCGCTGCTTGCGATTTCGAGAGAACGACATGCTTGCAAATTTGCAGCGTTGAATCGTAGGCGCATCTGCGGCACGCGACTTCGGTTTGTTTCGTCCGTTCTTACCTCAAACGTCCCACGATATAGACGATTCTCCTCAATCGTAATATCTGTTGGATCGCTTCCCCAGTAGCCAAATGTATTGGTGTTTGTCGTTGACCGCAAATGCAACGCCCCATCTTCCCAGAAAGACTCAGGAGCACTAAATACGAACGCAGCATCGCCAGGTAACCAGAACCCCTGACTTGCCTCAAAATCATATGTCCAGCTGGTACCAGCAGAATCGTCCAGCGTGTCCAATCGGAAGCGGTCAATCAGCACACTATCGAGCGCGAGTTCCGCGTCTGGCGCATCGTTGCTGGTGAAGTTGAGCAAGTCAAATGCGAGCATACAGAATTGCTCATTTGCTGGTGGAACAAAATAGAGATCATAGGTTGTGCCCTCGGGAGTAGGCGATGCACCACCGTCGCCATTGCTGTCAATCGTCAGGCAGTCGGCCTGTTGGAAGTTGCGTGAATTTACTCGCAGGCGAATCTGCGGAACAAGTTCCGGCTGCGTCACATCCGTAGAGACCACAAACTGCGCACGATAGAGATAATTCTGGGTGACGGGAATTGCATTGGCCGAGGTACTCCAGTACCCAAAGGTGTTGGTATTATTTTGCGAAACCAGTTTCACGCATCCTGTCTCAAATATCCACTTTGGCGCAGTAAAAATCGGGGCTGTGCCAGTTGTCCAGCCTTCACGGGAAAGGACAAAGTCGAACTCCACAGGCCCAACGAATTCATCGGCGCCTATGTCAAAGTTGCTGCCATCGCCCCGCTGCTCGCTTGTAGCGTCCCACGGTCTGGGATCTCCTTCAAAGTCCTTTCCCCAACGAGCTAGACAACCAGCATCTATACAGGGCGAGCTTGCGAGAAGGTGAAAATCCCCATTTGAGGGATTAACCAGAAGAGGATCGGATGAGATATTGCCGGTACCATCTGCCCAGTCCTGGATGCACGAATAGCTGATTAGCGGGCAATCATGCAATTGGCTATCGGCAGAGGCAGTATTTTGCCATATTATGCAATTCCTGATTCTGCCCGGGCATTTATAAAGGCCGCCGCCATACCAATGGGCCGAATTGCCCCAGATGGTGTTGTTCGCAATAAAACCATCAGAGCTAGAGAGCCCACCGCCACGCTGAGCGGAATTACCACTTATGATATTGTTCAGGATAATGCCGGAGCAACCTGAAAGGCCGCCCCCAAAGCTCTGAATACCAGAGCCTATGTTTTCTGAAATGACATTGTTCTGGATGGTGCCGTTGCACCCTGCCAGCCCACCGCCACCGCCGATCTCAAATCCACTACAATGATTCCGCAAAATATTATTGTTCTGAATCGTACCATCGCATTCGCTAAGCCCGCCGCCAAAGGAAAAGTTGCTATCACGAACATGGTTGTCTGTAATGGAATTGTTTTCAATGAGGCCATCACAATCGCACAATCCACCTCCGCTCCAGATTGCAGTGTTATTAGAAATGATGTTGTCACGGATGGTGCCATTGCACCCGTAGAGTGTGCCGTGCCCTCCTGCAAAGTTGCCGGAAATTACGTTTTTCTCGATTGTGCCTTGACACCCGAAAATTCCAGATCCCTGCTGAGCGTAGTTGCCAAAGATTTTGTTGTGTTGAATGGTAGCCAGTGTTCCATTGCCCCGTATACCCCCACCATTCCGCCTAGCGCCATTCTGGATAGTAAAGCCTTTAATCATACAGCTTTCATTTTCAGTGCCTTTAAAAGTTATCGCTGCAGATAATAGCCCCCCATCTATTATCGTGTTACTGGTTGTATTATCATCCAGGGGATTTGTACTCCGAAGGATTAGATTCTTGCCCAGGAAGTGGAGGTTTTCTTCATAAATTCCAGGTGATACGGTTACTGTTTCCGAGGGAAAAGCAAAGAACAGTGCTTGCTGAATGGAGGAATATTGAGCGGGAATGGAAATTCCTGTAGGTGTATTGTAGAAGTTTGGATCTGTGCCTCTCTGAACTTCCAAGCCATCTTTTAAACCATCTCCATCTGTGTCGGGCTTATTAGGGTCGCTACCGTGATCTGCCTCATTAGCATCCGATAGCAAATCACCATCATTGTCAGGCGAACTGCCACATTCATCGTTTCCCATATCTACCGAGCTGCCTGCTACACGGCATTCCCCATCTATATCAGCAAGGTATTGGCCAAGAAGATAGTATGTATTGCCAGCGTCAATGCAAGGGGAATCGGGTGGGATATGAAAATTACCATTACCCGGATCAATAAATCTGGGATCATCCGAGATATTGGCTCTGTCATTGTAAGTCCAACCCTGAATGCAGCTGGAAAAGGGCACTCTGCACTCAGCAATCTGGCTACCGTAGGAAGCGGAATTCCCCCAAATGATGCAATTAGTAATAAAACCCCGGCATTCATAGAGACCGCCACCTGATTTGGCCGTGTTTCCATATATGGTATTATTCTGAATGACGCCATCGCAATCATAGAGCCCGCCACCATCACCGCTATATTCGCTGGCGGAGTTGCCCCATATGGTATTGTTCCCGATGATGCCATTACAACCGGCGAGCCCACCGCCATCTCTGTAAGACTTGTTGTTTGAAATGATATTGTTCCGGATGATAGCACTGCACTCTGCGAGCCCACCGCCGCTACTCCTAGCCCAGTTGCCCGAAATGGTATTGTATTCAATAGTGCCATTGCAGTTATAGAGCCCGCCGCCCGTGGCTCCCGTTCCAGTAGCAGAGTTACCTGTGATAATATTGTTTCTGATCACCCCGTCGCACTCAGCGAGCCCACCACCGGCACCCCAAGAGTCAGTTGTCCTGTTTCCTGAAATTACATTGTTCTGTATAAGTCCGTCGCAATTCCATATACCACCGCCTCTACTATATGAAGCGCTAAACCCATAGGTCGTATTTGTAGTAATGTGATTGTTCTCGATAGTTGCCCGGGTGCCACTACCATAGATACCACTACCCTTGAAATAATTGCCATTAGTAATAGTGAAGCCAGAGAGGATGCAGGACGGAGATTCTCTTCCACTGAACCATACGACGGAAGAACGCCCATTTATTACGGTGCTGGCGACAACAGTTGCGCTGGTGGGGTCAGTGGAGCGGAGGATGATGTTCTTGCCGTTGACGTTGATGTTCTCATAGTAGGTGCCCGGGGAGACGATGATTTCATCGCCATCGAATGCGGCGTTGATGGCTGACTGGATTATTGAATAGTTTTCAGGAACTTTAATTATCGCTGCAGTGCATACCAGAGAGAAGTTAAGGAAGCAGATTGACGCTAGAAGAATTGGTATTTGGAGCGACGCCGGTTTGCATATTACCAATCGGCTCTGAGAACGAAGCTTCTGCATTTTAATCCCCCTCAAAAAGCCTGGTTCCTCAGGATTCCCTTCTCCAGATTTCTTATCTCACTGCTCCCAACCAGAATCAAGCTTTTTCGCAGATAATCTGAATGGCGAGTGTGAGAGGAAAACCAGTAGGGGCACGCCGCAGCGTGCCCCTTTACGTGCAAAACTTGTCCGCCGAAGACGCGCATTACCGCCGAAGGCGGATCAGGGTGAGGCTGGGGGTGAGAGAGTTTCGATTATTGCCCGGTCCAGGATCAGGCTTGCGGTTGCGGCGTCTGCGGGGTTGAAGCTCAGTATGTCAAAGGCGATGAGTAAGTCCTCACCAACACAGTTCG
>JAUWMI010000030.1 GCA_030613245.1 Candidatus Sumerlaeota bacterium | reverse complement strand
ATTGATGCCATCCGTTGCGCCAAACTTGCCCTGGATCGCAAGCAAGGCGGTGTTCTGACCGGGCCTTCCGCCTATTTTTGCAAACATCCGCCAAAACAATTCACGGATGACGAGGCCTACAAAATGACCGAAGCGTTCATTGAAGGAAAAAGAGAAGATTAACAATGAAAATCGTTTATGTATCAACCTATCTTCCCAAAGAGTGTGGAATAGCAACATATACAGATTATCTCATTCATGGTATCAGAAAAGTGGATCCGTCATCAGAAATTAAGATAGTTGCTGAGCAGGGAGCATCTCCAATTAAGCAGGAGAAACTTGAGGTAATCCCCTGTTGGAATAGAAATGAGAATTATGTAGAACCTATCATTTCATACACAAAGGGTGTAGACGTAGTCCATATTCAACATGAATACAGTATATACAAATTTGATGATAGATTGCCAAAACTTATCCAGGGACTGGATACAAATATCAAGAAGGTAATAACCATCCATTGTGTAAGACCTGCTCAATTCTCCGAAAGAGGGACCGTAGATGAAAATTTTGCTGCAAGAATTGCCCGACTTGCAGATGAGGTAATCATACACCTCCCCGCACAAAAAGCAATCCTGGCACGACTTGGAATACCCACAGAAAAGATCCATATCATTCCCCATGGGACAGAACTCAGCGATGAGGATAAAGAAGCTTCACGCAAGAGGCTTGGACTGCCTATGGATGTAAAAATACTCCTCATGTTCGGATTTGTCAAGAGGCACAAATGTTTGCATATAGTCCTTGAGGCCCTTGTTGGGATACTGGAAAAATTCAAAGATGCCTACTTATTTATAGCTGGAGGTCTTGCCCCAACCGCTTCAGAGAAAGATAGAGAGTACGCAGAATTTGTAAACAAAAGAATAGAGAAACTAAGACTTGCCAAGAATGTTATTTATCCAAACAAATTTTTCCCAAACGAAGATGTCCCCTATCTGCTCAGAGCCGCTGATATTGTCCTGTTCCCATACTATGAAGAGGACAGATCTGCCTCTGGTTCATTTCATCTGGCCATAGGTGCAAAGAAGCCTGTCATTGCCTCAAGAATACCCAAGTTTGAGGAGCTTGCGAATATCTGTGATGAACTCCTTGTCCTTCCATATAACTCTTCTGGAATTGCAGGGATAGCTATTCGTCTTCTTGAAGACCAAGAATTTAGGGAGTATGTTCTTGAGAGAACAGATGAGTATCGAAAACTTACTTCTTGGGAAGCGGTAGCAGGCCAACATTTACAACTATATAAAGAGGGATGAGATGAAGATGGCAATATTGGCGAGATGGAATACTGCTTGTGGTGTGTCGCTTCATGCTGAACTTATTGGCAAAGAATTGGTAAAGAATGGGCATAGTTTAACGGCCTTTGCACCTAACAATATAAGACCTATAGGAGAAGATTAAGAATATGTAATTAGATGCTTCAGCGATGAAGGCGATCATACAGAGACTTTTTTTATCCTGGGCCCTTTTTGGATACCGATTACGCAATACTGATTGTGGAACGGGTGGAGTGGGTGCCATTAGAACCACTAAAAGAGTGCTTCCCTGAAATAAAGAAAAAGGCAAAGACAGTTTATGTGGTGCATGAGATGAGATTGTTAAAGAGACGCTGAGGGCAGCTGAAAAATATGCGATTAAGCACTCACCAAAGCAAATTGTAGGAGAATTTATGCAGTTGTTTGATGAACTATTGCGAGAAAAGGTAGCATGATGACTTCTTTGGATTGTACTATGGAAAAATTGGGGGATGGAAGAGTGATTCAAATCGAGTCTGGAGAGACGATCTTCAAACTGGATTCCTATGAAAAAAATCCAATTGTGACGCCTCAAGACATCGGACTCACCTGGGAGGAAAATGGCGAGTTGAAGGTTGGCGCCATTTTTAATTGTGGAGCAGAATTCTTTGAGGACCAGATTATCCTTTTACCAAGATGCCATAGAAATTATAGAAAAGGCAAATTCTTTGATAAAAAGCTCGGAAGAGAAAGGGATTGCCTGGAAAACTACATCTCCGAAGTTTGGCCTTTGATAAGCCGGGACGGTGTTCACTTTACCCGATTCCAGAATTTATCTATTCGCGGTGATGGCACTGACCACCAATACTTTACTTATGGGGTAGAAGATATACGGATCATCAAGTATGAAAAGAGTTATCTCCTGGTCGGGTGCGGCAAGATAAAACCCCCCTTCAAAGGTTCAAATGCAGACCGAATCGCTATTTACTCCACCAAGGATTTCATAAAAATCACTTGCAGTGGCATAGT
Source organism: Candidatus Sumerlaeota bacterium (assembly GCA_030613245.1). Classification (GTDB taxonomy): domain Bacteria; phylum Sumerlaeota; class Sumerlaeia; order MWCT01; family JAUWMI01; genus JAUWMI01. The sequence goes on along the minus strand of JAUWMI010000030.1, from coordinate 55,825 downwards.
CGCCCACTTTGACTCTCGTAATGCTGTTCCTTTCCCCGAGCAAGTGAATGGAAATCTCTATATATTGCTCCGGTTTCATCCCAATATACACATAGATCTTCTCAAGGCGGGCATTAATCAATTGATAGATCCCGCTAAACATAGAGACAACTGGAAAGAGATCTATGAGCAACGAAGCGAAAACTTACTTCTGAAAGCAGGATTATATCCACACGAGAAAGAAAAAACTGGCCCAGGCCCGCAGCTTATCAAAACAGACAGAGGATGGCTTCTCATCTATCATGCTGTTGGCGAGATAGATATTAACATCTGCAAAACCTATGGACTCTCCAAAAAAATTGAAAGGGGGTATTCCATCTGTGCTGCCCTTTTGGATTTGGATGACCCTCGAAGGGTCATTTGCAGAACCCAGGACCCAATCTACATTCCCTCAGCTCCTTACGAATTATATGGCAACAAGGAATATCCTATTGATGTGCCTGCAGTCGTTTTTCCAGTAGGAGCGATCGTTCTACAAAATAAAATACTTATCTATGCTGGAGCTGCCGACAAGTATATTATTCTCTTAAGTTGCAAACTCGATAACCTCATAAACTATTTATTGGAGCATTGTAGATTATGAAGTGCCTGATCATCGCCGCTGGGCAAGGAACGCGGCTTAGAGCAAAAGGTGAAGTCAAGCCGCTCATTCCGTTGCTTGGTGTACCGTTGATCGAGCGCGTTATACGCTCTGCCATAGAAGGCGGGGCGGATGAGTTTTATGTGGTCACAGGCTATCAGGGAGAACAAGTTGCCAATTTCTTAAAACAGCTTGCCAAACGCCTGAATGTTGCGGTCACTCTTATTCAGAATGATGACTGGCAAAAAGAAAACGGTTTTTCTGTATTAAAGGCACGGGGTGTCATTACGGAACCCTTCTTGTTATTGATGGGGGATCATCTTTTTGATTCGGCCATTATCCAGTCATTACAGAAACAACCGCTTAACGACGGTGAAGTCCTGTTGGCGGTAGATACCGATATAAACAATCCGTTGGTTGATATGGAGGATGTGACTAGGGTTCGTATTGAAAGCGGGCACATCCTCAATATCGGCAAAACCATTGATGATTTCAACGGTTTTGACACCGGTCTTTTTCTTTGTACGCCGGCGGTATTTGAAGCATTGGAGTGTGCTTGCGAAATTCATAAGGATACGACGTTATCCGCCGCAATACGGATTTTAGCGACTGAAAAACGCGCAAAATCCGTTCAAGCGTGTGGATTCTGGATAGATGTTGACGATGACAAATCGTTTCTTAAAGCCGGGAAAAAGCTGTTGGATTCGCTACATGACAAAACCAACGACGGCCCGGTCTCACGCTGGCTGAACCGCCCTGTTTCCATTCGTTTTACTAAGATTCTGGTCAATTTTAATATCACGCCCAATCAAATTTCTTTTTTTTCTTTTATGCTCTCAATAATTGCAGCGGGACTCTTTGCCCTGGGCAATTATTGGTACTTGGCTTTGGGTGGAATCATCGCACAATTCGCCTCTATTATTGATGGCTCGGACGGGGAAGTAGCACGTCTTAAGTATTTGTCTTCCGACTATGGCGGATGGTTTGATGCGGTACTGGACAGGTATGCGGATGCTTTTCTGCTGTTCGGACTGACGTGGTACGTTTATAGTCAAAACTTGTCCCCGTGGGCTTTAGGTGTGGGCTTTTTGGCCATAATCGGTTCCTTCATGCTGAGCTATACGGCGGACAAGTACGACAGCCTCATGAAAAACCGCATCAAAAAGGGGATAAGGCTGGGGCGTGATGTCAGGGTTTTCTTGATTTTTCTGGGCGCTGTATTGAATCAGCCCTATCCGGTATTAATTGTGATTGCTGCCTTAATGAATGTGGAAACCATACGTCGAATCATTATTTGCCGAAATGATTGATAGTATCGAGTGTGCAAAACGAAAAATACGCGCGGTAATTTCCAAATCCGGCGTACCCGAAGACCCCGTTCATGCGGAAAATGTACTTGAGTGGGTACTGAGACTAAAGCCTGATACCGATGAGGCGCTACAGATTGCCGCACTCGCCCATGATATTGATCGCGCTGATGAAAAGCGAAAAGTACGGCGTTCCGATTTCAATGATTACAATAAATTTAAGGCCGCTCATGCCAATAACAGCGCGAAGATTCTGAAAGAAATTTTACATGAATGTCATGTGGAACAGTCCGTCATCGATGAGGCCTGCCGACTTGTGGAACGGCACGAAGTTGGCGGTGATCCCCACTCTGATTTGCTGAAAGATGCGGATGGTATTTCTTACTTTGAAGTCAACATGCCATTGTATTTTCAAAGAGAAGGATATGAAGAAACCTTAAAACGTTGCATCTGGGGGTATAATCGGCTTTCACCGAAGATGAAAGAGATTTGTAAGAATTTGACTTTTCCGCAGCATTCACTTGTAAAGATTTTGCAAAAAGCTATTTATAGAACATCTGAAGGGGGATGAAACTGGCCTAACAATTGCTGCACCAGACGTTGCTAGCTGCGGCATGAAATTCACGGTTTGTAGTATTTTTTGTCTATTTGTTTTTTTTGTCAAGACTTGTGTCAAGTAACCGCAACGCTGGTGAGCTTTTACGTTAGCCCAAAGTGCAAGATGGCCTGAAGGCAGGGCATCTGTTGTATGATGCTTCCATACCGCTCATATACCTTCCGCTGGATTTGAAACAGGATCCCTTCCACCAGCTTTTTGGCCACACGTCCCAAGGGAAAATCACGCGGCTTAAAGACTCGACCATCGCTAGCGGGCGTATGAGCATCCGGGTGGAGAAAGTTAAGGCTAGCAAAGGCTACTGTGTCATGTTCTAGCAAAGAAGAAAAGAACTTGAAAGAACCTCCAGGCTTAGGATACTCTTTTCCGTTAGTTATGTTAACGATTTCAAAACAACGATGACTTACACGTTATGTTTTGTATCGGCGTGGCCGGGGTTTTCGGAGTCCGGCGGATGCACGGCGTGCCAAAACGCCGGCTGGCACCGGCAGATTCTCAGGGCAAGAGAAGCATGAATCCAGAACGGAGGCGGAGAGAATGGAACACAGACTATCTACATCTTCGAAATGGGTTAAGATTGCCAAGTTCCTGAATCGGAGAGTCATAAGGACCTCGTACCTGAAATCGACAATCTACTTTATCATTGCAATCGCGCTGTTTTTGCTTTCTTATCTGCTGGTGACGCGTTTATACTCGCAGATGTAAACGTGTTCACTGTTCCAGGTCGGGAATTCCTGCCTAACCAAGCGCTTGAGCCGACCGTTTGGCGCCTGAGCTCAATGTCCGGTTCTAGGAAAAACAGGAAGGAGGGTCGTATGAACATCTTTGGGAAACTGGACAGAATTCCACCTCCTTATTCAACGGTTCTTGCGTTAGCCATCCCCTCCTTGCTGGGTTTGGTTGTTGTCTTCTTGCCTTACGGCGAACTCAGACTGCTGGGCATTGGCATAATTACTGGTGCATTCTTGGCCATCATCTTGAAAAAAGCAGCCGAAGTGTCCGACAGAGCTGTTCTTTCGAGCATACTCGGCATGTTTCGAGGCAAGAAGAGAAGCAATTCGGAATGAACAGGAACCGAACCATTCACTGCAGGCGATTTGAATTTGGCGCGCCAAGTTCGAACGCCTGAGCTCAATGTTAGAATTCAAGTTTCGTAAGTCTCTGAGTTGTCGACAAAACCAGACATTTGTTTAAATATTATTTTGCAAGCTACTATCTTTTCAAATAAAATGTTATATTTATTTCTCTAAATGAATATTAAGAGGCTGATAACAAAAATGACTGTTCATAAATTTCATATTCCAGTAATGGGAATTGGCTTTTCTATGGATACGCCAATCAAAGTTGCTAAATACGGAATTTCTTCTGTAATTTCACTTGTGGACGACTCTCTTATGGAAAAAATGCGAGGATTTTATTGTAAAAAAATGAATATGCCTTTTGTTGCTATTGGCAAAAGCGAAGACGATTTCCGGGCTAGAAGAATTACTTCATATTTAAATCTAATCGACAATATTGTGAAGAAGAAATTTAAAGAATTGAGAGCCTCTTCATTTGAAAAAGGAAGCGAAATCATTAAATATTTAGAAATGTTGCCCGATGATTCAAAGTTAAGGCATGTTTATAATAAAATGCTTCAAACTAAAGATAATGAAACCGTAAAAAAGATGCAAAACTGGTTAAGAGAAAATTTGTTTGTAGGTTCAATAGATGTAAATATCATGACCAAACTTGATAAGGCAAATTTCAACGGGGGAAAAGAACTTTCAATTGAGCATAACGACGGGCATGCTGCCTTACGCGGATTTGCTTTAAGTGATTTGAATTCATCCATCGTTTTATCGGCGGGTATAAATGCACGATTATATAGCTACATGGCAAATTTTGAGGATTTTTATCCCGACGAGAATGGCTTTCTAAAAAAAGGGATCATATTAAAAGTTAGTGACTATCGGTCAGCTTTAACACAAGGCAGATTTCTAGCAAAAAAAGGCTTGTGGGTATCAGAGTATCGTATTGAATCAGGTCTAAATTGCGGCGGTCATTGTTTTGCCAGCGAAGGTTACCTGTTAGGACCAATCTTAGAAGAATTCAAAAAGCACAAAGAAGAACTTATCCACTTAACTCATGAACTATTTGTCACAGCCCTGAAAAAGAGAAACAAACCTTTTTCCGACACTCCTTTATACACTAAAATTACCGTTCAAGGCGGTATTAGTAATTCAAAAGAGCAAGATTTTCTCTTCAATTATTACAAAGTTGCTTCAACGGGATGGGCTTCTCCGTTTCTTTTGGTACCGGAAGTTACCAATGTAGATCAAACCACACTTGGATTATTGACTAATACAAAAGGGGAAGATCTTTATTTAAGTAATATTTCTCCTCTCGGAATTCCTTTTAATACTATAAAGGGCAATACCAAAGATGAACAAAAACAGGTATTAATAGAAAGAGGAAGACCCGGAAGTGCTTGTCCCAAAAAACTTCTTATCTCAAATACAGAATTTACCAAACAAGCTATTTGCACGGCTTCACGTCAATATCAAAATCTAAAAATCAAGAAACTTGAGCAAGAATCTCTTGACCAAGATGAACATGAAAATTTATTTAGTAAAATTGTTGAAAAAGCATGCATTTGTGTTGGGCTGGGTACATCGGCTTTGCTGGTAAATAACCTGGACACAACGGTAGAAGGAAACGGGGTTTCTATTTGTCCGGGGCCGAATTTAGCTTATTTTTCAAGGGTTGTTTCGCTGCAAGAAATGGTAGCTCATATATATGGTAGGATAAATATTTTGAACGATAATTGTCGTCCAAATATGTTCGTCAAAGAATTAGATATGTATGTGGATTATTTAAGAAAAATGGTTGAGGAAAGTCTTAAACCACTTAGGGAAAAACAAATTAAATATTTTAAGTCCTTTCAAAATAATTTACAAGATGGAATTAATTACTATAAAAATCTATTCTCTACCGTGATAGAAGAATCAAAAAGTGTGAAAGATAAATTACTCGCCGAATTAGAAAAACTAGAAAAAGAACTTTTCTGTATTCAGTTCTGATCCATAATATATGAAACTTGAATTCTAACAACCACTGCACTAGACGCCGAAACAGGTGAATAGGTAAAGGTATTGGGGCAGCTCTTATCTGTTTGACGCTTTTTTCTTGTTCAATTAGATTGCAGCGGCCAATTTATACATAATGGGAGGAACAATGAAGAAACAACTATCACAAATTTCGGGACTAAAGATTGTACTTGCCTTAACTTTGTTGGCATTTCTGCTTTGGAGTCAAACACCATCAGGAGCTCAGGAGGCCCTTGAAAAGGTAAAAGAGGATCAAGAGCAGGCATTACGTGTTAAACCCACTGTCACACCAGAAGATGCGGTGACGAGTCATATGGATCCGAACGAGGTTCGCCGCGGGATTCGAATGGGGGGCGAGAGAGGTAAGAGCCGTTCCCAGGTTTTCTATGAACGACTCGTTGGAAAGGTGCAACCGGACCTGAAAGGTAAACCTGAGCGTATTAGTCAGTATCTTGATTTATTCAAGAGTGAAATGATCACGGACAGGAAGCTGTTCCCCTTCGACGTTCAGGGCGAGTGGAAAAGCGAGAATCAACTCCTGCTGAGCGGCTTTGTGGGTTATGAAGAAAACCTGACTTCTCTGCTGCTCTTTTTACAATATCTCGGGTTTGAGAATGTAGACAACCAGGTGGAAGTGCTTCCGAGTGAAAACTTGGGCAAGTTGAAATTTGCCCTGGTGAAAGTTCCTCATGCTTACAGTTATGCGAAACCAACCGAAAAAAGTGAACCGATGACACAGGGATTACTGGGTGATCCTGTCTATTTACTCAAGAAGACCGCGGATGATTCCTTCCTCTGCCAGACGTTAGAAGGTTACGTGGGATATATCAAGGGGGATCAGATTCAACGGGTGGATTCAAAGAGGTTTGCTCGTTATCAGAATGGTCCCCAGGTATACGTGTTGAAGGATCAAAAGAAAGGAGAGGAGTTGCTTATTCCCTTTGGAGCCCGCCTTAAAAAAGCAGGTGACAAAGGGAGCGATGTGATTGTTGAATTGCCCGGTGGCTCCAATGCCTCAATCCTCAAAAACCAGGTGGAAGTCCGTGAAAATCGCACTCATGAACGAATTGAAAACGCTATTAAGATTGCCGAACAGATGATGGGGTCACGTTATGCCTGGGGAGGAAAAACCTCTGATGGAGTGGACTGCTCGGGATTAATACAGTCGTCTTTTCGATCCCAGGGGATCAATATGCCCCGCGACGCCTATCAGCAAGCCTATGTTGGCTCTCTTGTCGCCACCCGGTGGTACATGGAAGGACTACGCCGGGGGGATATGTTGTTCTTCCTCGGCAGAAGAGGTACAATCAGTCATGTTGCAATCTACCTTGGTGACGATCAGTATCTGGAAGCCTCAAGAGGGGACGTCCACTACACCAGCTTTAATCCGGAACATGAAAACTTCAACGAGCGAAAACTCAAAATCTTCTGCTTCGCAAAGCGGGTGCTGGATTGAGGTGTAAGATCGAGATTGGGAGTGAACTCAACGAGGGTTGTGTAATAATACCCAGTATTCAATTTTCAGGAAAGGAGTCGTCCCAATGAACTCGAAACACAGACAATCGATCATCTTCTTCTCGATGATTTTCTTAACAACCGTGACACCACACCTTTTGGCAAGCCAAGAGGCTGTGTCGGCGTCGCCCGAATTTCGTGCAGCCTGGGCGTCCCGGTTTGGGTGGCCGGACGCCGATCCGGAGAAGTGTCGTGAAAAAATTGTGCGGACTCTCGACAGGTTGGAAAAGGTTAACTTGAACGCTATTGTTTTTCAGGTGCGAGGTCAGGCCGACGTGCTTTATCCCAGCCAGTATGAACCCTGGTCGCCCTTAATCGGTGGAAAAGACCCGGGATGGGATCCCCTGGCCTTTGCGATCGAACAAGCACACAGCCGGGGCATCGAATTACACGCTTATGTGAATCCGATACCGATGTGGCAGGGAAAGAATCCACCGCCACACAGTACCCCGGAGCATATGTATCACCTTCACGGACCCGAAACGGAAGAGTCCTGGGTCTGCCATGATGCCGATGGGAAACCGATGACCGGCGCAGGGGAATACATTTATTTTAGTCCCGGCGTCCCTGGTGTTCAGGCTCATATTCGCAAGGTGCTGATCGATCTTGTCACGCGATACGATCTGGATGGTATTCACTATGACAGGATTCGTTATCCCGGTTCGAAGTATTCCCATGATCCAATTAGTGAGAAGCGTTTCAAGGGTAATGGAAATCCGAAAAAGTTGAGCTGGGAGGACTGGCAGCGAGATCAGCTCAACAAGCTAATTAATGATCTGTATGCGCAAATTGCAGCGGTCAAACCCTGGCTCGTAGTTTCATGTGCAGCGTGGGGAATCCATGATCGGAACGCGATCCCCGGCTATGACAAGTTTTCCAGCGGCTACCACGACTATTACCAGGACACGGTAACTTGGATACATCAAGGCGGGATGGATGTCCTCATGCCAATGATGTACTGGGATATTCCGGACCCGAAACCGAATTGGGATGAATTGGCGGATTATTTTGTCGGCAAAGTCGGGGGCGAGCATTGGGTAGGTGGTATGCGCGGCCGATACGGTGCCGATGAGCTGATCGCCGAGATCCAGTACGCCCGGAAGAAAGGGGGGCTGGGAACTGTCGTTTGGGGAAGCGGTTCGATTACAGGTGATGAAGGACGGGAGAAGTTCCTCAAGAGCATTTACAAAGAAAAGGCGCCCATCCCGGAGTTGCCGTGGAAGACGAATCCCAAACATGGAATTCTCAGTGGCTGCGTCGTCGATCAGAGTGGTAACCCTATAGAAGATGCGTTCCTGGAACTGAAAGACCATGCTGAAAAATGGACTTCCGGCGCTGACGGGTTCTTCGCCTTCCTCAAAGTCAACCCGGGAAAGCACACCCTGAAAGTATCGGTTCCCGGCTCGCCGGATCGAATCTATACCGGCCTTGAGGTTTCTGCCGGAGCCGTGACTTCTTTGAAATGCACTCCTTTGTCGAAAGGAGCGAAAACAACCCATTACAGGATCATTACTCCGCGAAGACCATAGGCTTACCGCTTTTGGGTCAACAATGGCCTGTCTGTAAATACTGAGGGCAGGGTACATGTGAACGGCACGGAGCTATTGCAGTGGAGATTTGTGCCGATGAAAGAGGAATGGATAATAAGGAGTTATTGGGAAAATCCAGACTAGGAGGGCTTTTGAATCATGAATCGAAACAGGTGGATCGGTAAAGGTATTGGGGCAGCTCTTGTCTGTTTGATGCTTTTTTCTTGTTCAATTGGATTGGAGGGAGCAATTTCCAAGACGGCAGAGGATTCGGCTGATTCCAGCCAGCAGCAGGTGCAAGCTTTGCTGAAAGCCATTAAGGGAAAACGGGTGGCGCTCCTGACGAATCCCACCGGCGTGGACGGACAGCTGAACCTGACCGCCGACATTATCAACGAGGCAAAGGATATCGAGCTGGTGGCGTTTTTTGCCGCGGAGCATGGGCTTCGGGGAGATGTCCAGGCCGGAGGCCGGGTCACCCACTACATTGACCCCTATACCAGCGTGCCGGTCTATTCAGTCTACCGCACTCAGAGAGCGCCGAGCAAGGAGCAATTAGAGAACGTGGACGTGCTGATTTTCGACTTCCAGTGCGTGGGAGTTCGCTTTTACACCTTCCTGTGGAGCATGACCCACGCGATGGAAGCAGCAGCGCAGAACGGCGTGAAGTTCATCGTTGTTGACCGTCCCAATCCGATCGGCGCGCACAAAGTGGAGGGAGCGCCAAACCGCAAAGACCTGGGGATCGTCGGCAGATTGTGGCCGGGCCACCCCTTTGGTGTCGCGACCCGACATGGCATGACGCCGGGGGAAGTGGCTAGGCTGGTGAACGGAGAGTGGATGGACCCGAAAGTGGAGCTTCAAGTGATTCCGATCCCCGGTTATACCCGGGAGCAGTACTTCGAAGACACCGGCCGGCCGTGGGTGCAACCCTCGCCGAACATGCCTACCCTCGATACGGCAACCGTGTATCCCGGCATGTGTGTTTTTGAAGGGAGCAATCTGAGCGAAGGCCGGGGAACGACCAAGCCCTTCGAGCAAATAGGCGCACCGTTTGTTAATGGGATTGAGCTGGCGAAGAAATTGAACGCACTACGACTGCCGGGTATGCGCTTTCGTCCGGCATTCTTCATACCCAGCTTTGCCGATTGGAGGGGCGAGTATTGCGGCGGTATCGCGGTGCACGTGATGGACCGCGAGAGGTTTGACCCGATTCGGACGGCGCTCTACACCCTCAAGACCGCCTATGAAATGTACCCGGATCAGGTGAAGATTACGCGCTACGCGTCCACGCTCATGGGGGTGGAGAATCTCCACGAACGGATCAAGACCGAAAGTGTGGATTCCATCATTGCTGGCTGGCAGGATGACCTGGAAGCGTTCAAGAAGCTTCGCAAGAAGTACTTGATCTATCCGTCCGGCAAGAAATAGTCGGGCTAAAATAGGCACAGACGGCATTTTGAGTGCGGCTTCGGCGGCCATCTCCCATACATCCTGCAGGCGCTTTTGGATTGCCAGCTTCGCGGGAACGATCTCTGCCATATTGATATGGGGGCTGGTTACCTCAGCAATTGTTATTCCATTGGAAGGGTGGCTCGGGTGGTCAGTGGAGGTCCACTACATTGCCCGCGCACTGCTTTTCTGTTTCGCCATCGCGTTTCCAGTGGCGCTGCTCGTAGGTATCCTGTACCGCCGGAAGCAACTAAACTGAAGCTAAAGCTGTTCGTTCCAAATCTGTTTTCAAAGGAGAAACCATGATAACGGGTAAGTTTTTCAGGATCACAATTTGTATGTTTTTATCTTTTTTCTGTATAATGAAGGGAGATCTATATTCCGCAAGTGGCGTTGAAGACAGGATAGTGTGTATAGATCCTGGTCATCAGCTCCATGGTGACAACACTCATGAACCCATCGGGCCGGGCGCAACTAAAACCAAACCATGCGTTTCGCCTGGAACCAGAGGTTCGATTTCAGGTCCTGAACATACGGTTAATCTCGATGTGGGACTTCGTCTTCATGGGCTTCTCATCTCGGAAGGTGTGACGGTTGTGATGACGCGCGTCACTGCAGATGTACAACTCTGCAACAGTGAACGCGCGGCTATTGCAAACAGCGCAAAAGCTGATCTCTTCATACGTCTTCATTGCAATGCCGGTAGGTCCAACAGCTGTTTTACGCTTTATCCCGCACTTACGGAAGGATGGACTGATGACATCTATGAAGAGAGCCTCAAAGCAGCACAGATCGTTCAGGAAGCTTACTCTTCTTATGTAGGTATCCCTGACGCGGGACTTAGGCCAAGATCGGATATATCTGGATTTAATTGGGCTGATGTGCCCACGATCTTACCTGAGATGCTCTACATGCAGAATACCGATCATGACACTAAAGCGGCATCTCCTGAATTCCGCCAAAAGATGGCTGAAGGTCTGGCCGATGGAATTATTAAATATCTGAAAACTTTGGATTCCGACACCAGTCCTGCTATGTCAATTAAGAGCCCTTCATCTCCCGATGTAACTCTTTCGCCAGGTACGCCTCCACGCTCATGGGAGTGGAAAATCTCCACGAACGGATCAAGACCGAAAGCGTGGATTCCATCATTGCCAGCTGGCAGAAAGACCTGGAAGCAGCCAAGAATCTTCGCGAGAAGTATTTGATCTATCCGTCCGACAAGAAATAGTCAGGGTAAAATAAGGACAGAGAGGCTGTCCGACAACTCCTGTAGCGGTCGCATTTATGCGACAAATCCTCCAGAGGCGGACAGGTCGCACCGCGAGATCTTTGGAGTGCGGTAGTGCCAACTACCGCTTTGTTTAGCACGAGCGACAGCTGGGGCTTTTTGAAAGCACCTAAAAGAAAAAGGTGTTTTTCAGGGTGGAATCTATCGCTTCCACAGGCCAAAGCGAAAGCTGTCGCTTTCGCACTCCAAAAACTACACAACTCCCTATTCTCGGACAGCCACACAGACGGCATTTTAAATCGTGCTTCAAGCGAAAGCAGAAATACCGCCTCTCCCACTTTTCCCACAATAGCAGGTTAATGCTTCTTATACAGAAACCATATAAACCGCAGTTCTGCCAAATCTCCGACAAAGGAAGGCGGAGACATGCTAGGTTTGGGTGCGCCAGACATTGCTGTACTTGTGGCCTATTTCATCGGCATCACTCTGATTGGCATCTGGGCGGCGAGACTGGTGAAGAACATGGGCGACTTCTTCATGCCACGCAGATTCGGCAAAGTCATGCTGGTCACGCACGCTTTCGGCACTGGGACGCATTCGGATCAGGCCGTCGGGGTCGCCGCAAAAACGTTTACAAACGGACTTTCGGGCATCTGGTACCAGTGGTTGTGGCTTTTCTGCACACCGTTCTACTGGCTGATTGCTCCGATCATGCGACGCTTCCGGGCCATCACGGTATCCGACGTGTTTACCCTCCGGTATAATCGGAGCGTCGGAATGCTGTTCGCAGTGGTCGGCGCATGCCAGCTCAGCTTTGTCATCGGCGTTATGTTGAAGGGATCTGGCGCAGTCATCTCCGCGAGCTTCGGTCAGCAGGTCTCTCCGGATCTGATCATCCTTATAATGACGGCCCTTTTCGTCACCTACGGTATGGCGGGAGGCCTGTCTGCCGCAATCATCACGGATTTCATTCAAGGCATCCTCACCATTGTATTCTCCTTTGCGCTGGTTCCGTTTGTCATGCGCGAGGTCGGCGGGGTCGCGGGATTATGGGACAAGATCGCTGATCCCCGGATGTTCTCACTCGTTGCTCCCGGCGGAATCGGCGTCTTCTACGTAACCGTGATTGCCATCAACGCTCTCATTGGCATTGTCACACAGCCCCATACCATGGGCAACTGCGCCGCTGGACGCTCAGAGTATGCCGGACGTTTTGGGTGGACAGTGGGCAACTTCATCAAACGCATTTGCACCATGGCATGGTGCATCACCGGCCTGGCTGCCCTGGCGTACCTTGGGAAAGACGTAGACCCTGACCACGTCTACGGCATCATGGCAAGGGATTTCCTGCCGCGTATCATGCCCGGGCTTCTCGGTGTGTTCCTGGCATCGCTCCTGGCTTCAGTAATGAGTTCGTGCGATTCCTTCATGATCGCCTCCTCCGCGCTTCTCACCGAAAACGTCTACAAACCACTCCGCGCTAACAAGTCCCAGAAGCACTACGTGTTCGTAGGGCGAATCATAGCCCTGCTGATTGTGCTTGGCGGAGTATGGTCCGCCTACTCGCTTGAGAGCGTAGTTCAAGGGCTGGAAATCTTCTGGAAAATCGCGCCGATGATGGGCATAGCGTTCTGGCTCGGACTTTTCTGGCGGCGGACAACTGCCGCCGGCGCGTGGGCCTCGACCCTGGGAGCGTTCGCTATGTGGTTCGTGTCAACCAAACCGTTCTTCGTGTCTGCTCTGGCGAAACTCCCATTCGGGTTCACCATTGAAAACAACGGAGAGATCCTCATGTATCTCCCGTGGCAAATGGTCTTCTATCTTGTCACGGGCCTGATCGCAGGAATCGTTGTCAGCCTTCTTACCCGCCCCGAGCAGAAGGAGCAGCTCGACCGGTTCTACGAATTAGTCAGAACACCTGTGATGGAGGGAGAAGGTGCACCGACCCGGCCATGCACCATACCCGACGGTATCGAGATTCCCCCGAAGCGCCTTCTGTTCAAGAACACCAACCTGGAAATCATGGTGCCCAGCCGCCTGTCAGTCATTGGGTTCGTCCTGAGCTGGATAGCCGTAGGCGTTATGATTTGGGTTTTCTATGCCATTACCAGATAGCGCGGCGGCGGATTACCCCTCGCGCTCCCCTCCTAAACCTTTCTGTATGGATTGACGGCATTGTTTATGTTTTTCATCCTGTTAATCTTGTTAATCCTGTCTAATAATTTTTGTACTTCGTTTTAATTTTTTGGACATGATTTACAAGATTTACATGATTTACAGCATTTACCATGGAGTAAGGTCATTCTTTAGATTCTTTTATCGTGTTAATCTTGTTAATCCTGTCTAATAATTTTTGTCATTTTTTTGTCAAGAAATCTTCGTGGCCTTCGTGACCTTCGTGGTAAAAGACTAATCCAAGTTAATCACCACAAAGACACAAAGCACACGAAGAAAAACTGCGAAATTGGGAAAGATTATGAACTGTTTCCCTTCTCCTTATAGGATTGATCAGAGATTGAGGGGATTCTTTAGATTTTTTCATCCTGTTAATCTTGTTAATCCTGTCTAATTGTTTTTTTCTTTTTCTTTTCAAGAAATCTTCGTGGCCTTCGTGACCTTCGTGGTAAAATACTAATCCAAGTTAATCACCACAAAGACACAAAGCACACGAAGAAATGCTGCAAAATTGGGAAAAATTATGAACTGTTTCCCTTCTCCTTATAGGATTTACCGGGGATTGACGGCATTCTTTATGTTTTTCATCCTGTTAATTTTGTTAATCCTGTCTAATAATTTCTGTCATTTTTTTGTCAAGAAATCTTCGTGGCCTTCGTGACCTTCGTGGTAAAAGACTAATCAAAGGTTTTTCTGTATTTTGCATCGTTATCTTGTCACTTTCTTTAAACTCAACTGCAAAATTTGGACTATATTATGCCCTCATCCAGATTGGCAAAAAAGGAAAAAACTTGACACTCTCGCCCTTTTATGATGTTGTTATCTGTTAGTCCCGTTGAAAACCCTAAACCGGCATCATTTTTTTCATTTGCTGAATTCAGCCGGGAAAGTGATACGGACTTCGCGTGACTACCCGTGAAATGATCCAATGCCAGGCGTGTTTTATAGAGACCATATAAGACTCCCATCTCAAATATAAGAGATTAATGGAAAACCGCCATTCCAGCAGCCATATCACTTTTTAATAGGCATCGTTATGGCGCTAAACTGCCAGTCAAAGGCTTTATCGAGAATCTATATATGGTATGGTTAGCCAGGAAAGGGTATAGAAAATGCCAAAGAAACGCACTCGTACAAAGGTAGTGTACTTGGGGCCGAAGTACACTTTCTCCCATGAAGCCGCATCGAAAATGTTTCCACGCGCCGAGTTGTTCTATCAATCGTCCTTCAGGGATGTCTTTGGGATGGTATATACAGCGCAGATGCACTACGGGGTCCTCCCTGTTGAAAACTCCAGCACTGGCCCTATAGCGGAAACTTTTCAGCTGTTAGTAGATCAGCCGTTTGAGGCAATAAAAAGCGACGTTCGAGTTAAGATAACAGGAGAAATGTTCATTCCAATAAATCATCACCTTCTTGCTCGGACCAAGATGGAAGTATCGCAGCTGAGGACCTTGTACACTCATCGCCAGCCCTACCTCCAATGCGCTGACTGGATATCCCAGAATCTGCCTAACGTCAGGATTGAATATACCATCAGCACCGCCGACGCGGCAGAAAAGCTATTACAGGATAGTACTGGCGCCTGCATAGGTAGCAATGTTCTCGCCCGGCAAGCCGGTCTTGTAAAACTCAGTCCAGACATCCAAGACTTCTCAAGAAATGTGACCCGTTTCGTTTCAATTAGCGCTACTCATACCAAAGTTACAGCAGCATGCAACAAGTCCACGTTTGCAATAATTATTCCAGACAAGGCAGGCACGCTGGTTCGCGCATTACAACTTGTATCGGCCGAGAATGTCAATCTATCGAGTATCAAGACCTTGCCCATACGCGATAGCAGGCTTTTCGATCTGGATTTCAAAGACTGGTTCGTTATCGACATAGACGAGGGGGGTGCCACCCCACGATTTCAAAACCTCGTTGATCGTTTAAGCGCCAGAAGGGATGTTATTCTGTCTCGGAAGATGCTCGGGAGCTATGCGGCATTCCCTCTCGGTCCTCCACCAAGAGAGGCTCGGCCAACAATGCCAACGGGGCATAGGCCCCAGGAACCGCCTTCTCTCTTAGACATTATTGCAAAAGGCGAGTCGGAATTGGTCGAGTTCAAGGCAACGCTCCGCTACGACATAAAAACTAGGGGCGCAAACAAAGAGTTGGGAAAGGTTGTTGGTAAAACACTTGCCGGTTTCATGAACAGCGACGGAGGGTATTTGTTCATCGGCGTTGCTGACGATGGGGAGGCTTTTGGGATTGAGAAGGACATCAGCCTACTTGGCAAGAGAAATGAGGATGAATTCCTTTCCACTCTCTACCAAGTCGTCCTAGACACAATTGGCGAAGAGTACTGCCAGAAGGTACATCCTGAGTTCCTCACATACAAAGCCAAAAGGGTCTGCGCGATAAGGATCGATAGAAGTAACAAGCCTGCCTGGTTTATCGATAAAGGGATACAGACCTTCTTCATCCGGGCGGGTAACTCAACCCGTCCCCTAGGAGCAAAGGATGCATTAGATTATGTACTTGAGAAATTCCGAAGCGTATGACCGGAGCAGCGCATTCAGTTTTGACGTATTTTTTGCTATGGTAGGCAAATGGCTAACAATTGCATGCAGACAGACGGAGATAAGGGCGCATGGCGCCTCACCCACGCCTGTGATGCATCCCGTTAGACATCAAAATAATAAAGGAGAAGATTAGCGATGGCCAAAGCATCTCTTAAACTCCCCAATGGCACATCAGTGCAAATCGAGGGCACGCATGAAGAAATCCATAAGCTCCTTCAGTTCTATAGCGCACAGGAAGCCAAGCCAGGTGCAAAAGATTCTCGGAAGAAGAAAGCATTTGCCAAGGATATAACCAATAAGAGTTCTGACGCTCAAAGTCTGCGCTTGGCAGAGATCGTAAACCAAGTTAAAGAATGTAGCGAAGCCGAGGCAATAGAAAAACAAATCTTAGATAGGTCCGGTCAGGTTGATAGGGTCTTGTTGCCTCTTTATACCATCCACCAATACATGGATAATGCTTTCGGGATGACATCTGGTGAAATCAGGAAAGTAATTACTGACCTCGGTATTTCTATTGCTCTGCCGAACGTTTCCAAGACATTATCAGGCACTGCATCAAGGTATGTCATAGGCGATAAGATCAAAAAGAAAGGGCAGCCCGTACGGTATAAACTTTCTAGGAGAGGAGTTCAATACCTAAAGGCTGTGCTGGAGGCAACCGAGAGTGGAGAGTAGGAAAGGTTTTGCGCGACAATTGGCCAAACTCTCGCTCTCGCACGCTGACAGGGCGATTGCTTTGTTATGGTATTACACACAAACACAGGAATTTGACGAAAGAACCGCGGCTGAATTGGCCAACGACCTCTTTGATGAGGGTTTCCCGAAAGCCAATGTGACAAGGCTGCGTACCCACCTTACTAAGAACAGGTTCACCGTTCGTGGCCGAAGGTCTGGTTCTTTTCAACTGGACCTCCGCCGTCTATCTGAACTGGATCACAAGTACGGAGCTCTCCTCAAAATCAAGAAAGTTGACGTTACCGATCAAATTATTCCAAAAGAATGGGTAGATGGAACACGTGTCTATCTTGAGAAAATGGTTCATCAGATTAACGGTACTTATGATTACGGCTTTTACGATGCCTGTGCTACTCTATGTCGTCGACTGATGGAATCTTTGATTATCGAAGTGTACATCTCGTCAGGACGAGTTCATGATATTCAGAGTAGCGGAGTGTTCTTCAACCTAGAAAAACTCATTTCAACCATCCGGATCGACAAGAACATTACGGTTGGGCGGAACACTCCAAAGACCATGATTGAAATAAAGCAATTAGGTGATACCGCGTCACATGACCGCGTCTACATTACTCACCAACAGGATATCGATGACGTCAAGGCGCGGTTCCGCCGAATGATCCGACAACTCCTAGATGCGGCCGGAATAAATAAGTGAGCCATAGACGAAAAGGGGACAGGCCATTTTCGGCGGCGTCAGAGCTCCATCTGCCGCCCATGAGCAGTCTCTGCATCATATCCAGGCTGGAGATCATAGCACGCCGTATGCTATGATCATCTTATCAAGAAATGCCGAGCAGCGAAATAATTAAATAATAGCATTCGTCCCCCATTTTTGCACTTGATTTCTCTTCCATCTTTGTTCATATCGTCTGTCTATATTTTTCCCATTTCCGCATAGCATGAGAAAACCTGGAACAAATTGCCGCACTCAAAAAAAACGGCTCTTTCTCAAATGAGTTAGCGTTTTGGGAGAGACAATCCCTACGCACAAGGCGCATTTTCAACCTCACCTCGCCTGAGGCGGGTAAACCTCACTCCTCTCGCCTAGGCGAGAGGGAAGGGGTGAGGGGGCTATGAATGCATTAACAAGATCATAGAAAAAGAGGCTCTTTGTCAAATGAGTTAGCGTTTTTTGATCGTAACAATAGAGAAAGGTCGGCTGAATAGTAAGGGCGTTTAATTAAACGCCCCTACTCATCCTGTTGGATGGTGAAGAGGGAATACACAGCAGGCACATTACGTAATTAGGCACAGATCCAAGCAACTGCCGTACACTTGCCGAGATATGAAAACACTGAAGTTATTCAATACATCAGAGGCTTTCTTGCTAACCTATCTGACAAAGAGCCAAAAAAAATAAAGAGACTCTGTAAGAAACTACAGGGAATATCCGTCAGATATATATGAAAGATATTTTTGATGCGGAGTTTATGAGTCTCCCTTCAAAGGTATCAATTCCCTGGGGAAATAAGGAAGATTCGATATGGATCATTGCGATTCGTTGAATCCCTGGAAAGGCAATCGAGCAGAGCGAGTGGCAGAACTCATAGATCAATATGGCCAAATGATTTATGCGACTGCCTATCGTATTCTTGGGAATGCAGATGACGCCCAGGACGCTCTGCAGGAGGTCTTTCTGAAAGTGCTGGGTACATGGAACGGTCGTTTGAATCCCGCTGCTGTCCGAGATTGGGGCGCCTATCTCAGAGTGGCAGCATCGCGAAGCGCAGTGGATCTGCTACGGCGTAATCGGAGCTGGAGACAGAGTATTGGGGAGTGCATCGAAAAAATGGAGACTCCCGCCCACCAGAATCCGCGTCACGTGGCGATTCAGCACCAGAAAGCGAGGCTTTTGCGCAAGGCATTGAGATCGTTGCCGAAACGTGAAGCCCGCGTATTTGCACTGCGATATTTTGAAGATTTTTCCTATGAGCAAATCGCAGAGCATATGGATTTGAGTGTTAACTTGGTAGGCGTTATCCTTCATCGCGCGCGCGAACGCCTACGAAAAATTCTCGAACCAATGGTGTCGCCAAGCGCCGAGCAAACTCACACCCAGCAAAATCCTGATGTACCAAAAAAGGAGAACAGCCATGTCGCAGAATAAGCACGATCGAAATCAAGAAGACCTCGGCTTTCTCCGGGATATGATCGAGGCCGTAAAGGCCGATGCGCCGGAGGAAAGCGACTACACTGCGGCCCGGCGCAACCTGCTTCAAAAACTCAAGACTGACAAAAAGGAGAATCTTATCATGAGCACGATACGAAAAGCTGTTCATGCAAAGGCCAGATGGGCAACTGCAACCGGCATAGCGATTCTGCTCATCGCCGTGGTTGTGACGTTCAATCCTTTTGGAAGAGGTCCCAGCCAGGCATACGCCGCTGTTGTCGAGCAACTGCGAAACGCTCTGACTGTGAGTTTCAGCGCGGTCTGGTACTTTGATGAAAACGAGTCGCCAACACATATCGAAATGGCATTTCGAGAACCCGGGATTCAGCGAATAGCGATGGATTATAATGGCGCCAATATGGTTCAGGTTCTTGATACGAAACAAGATAAAGGCATAATTCTTATGCCGGAGACGAAAACCTACTTCGAAATGGATCTCGCGAGTATGCCGTCTGTTGAGCAACATCGGCTTCAGTTGATCAAGTTCGTTAGTAAAGAAATCAAAACTCTCCCTAAAAAGGCGGATGAAATCCTCGGAGAACAAGTGGTGGACGGTCGGGAAGTCCAAGGCTTCCGCGTGGGTAATCAGACAATATGGATTGATGTGGAAACGGAAGAGCTGGTTTTCGTGGACAAGGAGCTTGGAGGAACCCGGATGGTCATGACTAATTTCCGGATCGACCCGGCCGATCTTGATGACTCGATGTTCAGTACCACACCACCTGAGGATTATACACCTATTGCCAGTAAGGCGGTTGCTTATGATGTATCTGACCCAGAGGAAAAGGACCTGATCGAGTACCTCCACGCAATTGTGAAGATGAAAAAAGACCAGCGATTTCCTGCAACGGTAAATCCTATGGAATTGCTGACATTGGAAAAGGAAGGAATGCTGGTGGAAGATGAGCCAGCTTCTCCCGAGGAAGAGCAGAAGGAGATTCAGGCGTTCACTCAAGTATGCCAGAAGACCGTAATGTTCGTCATGAAAATGAAACCCGAAAACGACTGGCATTATGCTGGCAAGGGTGTGGAATACGGCGATTCGCAGACTCCCATTGCCTGGTGGAAGCCTGAAGGCTCGGAAACATACCGTGTAATTTGGGGTGATCTGAGCGCCACCAATGTAGCGGCCGAAGATATCCATCAGGTTTCGGAAAACAACAAGTAACCTAACAATAGTCCACCTCTTCAATATTTACGGGCGGGTGTCCGGTTATTAAGCCGGACACCCATCTCTTTTCCTATAGCATTTGTGAAAATTTGGGAGGAAAAAGCCTCATACCGTATTTTGGCCCGTGCGCGATTTCATCCGCCGAAGCCTGGCGAAGGCGGATGAAATCGCCCGTCAAGAAAGGTTTAGGAGGGGAGCGCAAGGGGTAATCCGCCGCGGCGGAGGCCCCCTCGCAACAAATAAGTATTTTTTTACTTCAGTTGCTTTCCTTTTGTGAAGAATCCGCGGAGGAACCCGGCGTTCCAAGACCAGAGAGTAGTGAAAAAGAGGACAGCGTAAGTGAGTCCTCTTACTGGCCCGCGTGCGGCAAAGAAGAGATAAAAAAGCGTTATAATCAGAGATAATCCCAGCGCACCGAATGCCTCTATCGGATTCACTGCCAGCAAAACAATCCAGCCGATGAACGCCACGAGCAGCGCCAATGGCTCCCAGTGCACCAGGCGGAACATCCCATACTTTCTGACCAGATACGCCTGGGCCCAGCCGTAGCGAAACATCATGCGCGAAAATGCACCCAGCGTGCGTGGACGATAGTGGTAAACCACTGCATCCGGTGTGTAGAGAAACCGGTAGCCTTTGCGCGACAGGCAGTAATCCAGCTCTACGTCTTCGCCCGGCCACAGTGCTTCGTTGAATCCACCCACCTCCCTGATTGCCGCTTTTTTATACACCACATTACACGTAGGATTATGAGCGACCCGCCGGTGTGATTTCCCGTCGCGCTTCATGTACGCAGCTACAAACCCGATTGCCTTGAGGAAGCCGTTCACTCGCTTGCCGAATAGCGTCTCGTCCGCAGGGCTCTGCTGGTCGCCTCCCACGCCAACAACATCATCCTTTTTAAAACCCTGCATGAGCGTGCACAGCCAGCTCGAATCCACCACACAATCCGCATCTGTGAATGCCACGTAATCCCCCCGCGCATGTTCAAGCCCTATATTGCGCGCACGCCCCGGCCCACCATTCTCCAGATGCATCACCCGGATGTCCTCAACGGTATCCAGGTACTTGCCGGTTCCGTCCGTTGAGCCATCATCCATAATCAGAACTTCATAGTTGGGGTAATCCAGTGCTTTGAGCGATTCGACACACTTCTCAATGGTGGAACGACAATTATAGGCAGGAACAATAATAGAGACAAAAGGAAGGTCAGGTGGCGGCATGGCCACGTTTCGGTGCTCCCCTTGGAAATTCTCTTGCTGTAGAGATTTAAACCCGGATTCTGCGTTTGGACGATATTTTACTGATGCGAGGGGACCCCTTTGGAAAAAGGGTTACCCCTCGCGCTCCCTTCCTAAACCTTTCCCTACGGGCGATTTCATTCGCCTTCGCCAAGCTTCGGCGAATGAAATCACCACCGGCTACTTGGTTGCGCTCTTTTCGCGATCCAGGCCAAGCAGATACGCGAAGAAATTACGTGCTCCGCGCAGCTTGCGGTAAAGGTCGCTCCGACTGCGCGTCTGAAACAAAAATCGAATCATATAGTGCGGACGAAAGTAAAATTTCTTCAGCCCCTTGTCCACGTATCTATTAATCAGCTCGTTCGACAATCCCGCGTACTCGATTACCCCGGCTTGCTCACCCGCATGCAGCCATTCGTCCCAGCGCCTCGCCTTAATCAGTCCTTTGCCGCGGCAATATTCGTAATAGTCAGTTCCGGGAAACGGCACGGCACCCGCAAATTGCGCGGTATGCAGCCCAAGCGACAGGGCAAAACCAATGCTACGGTCCATCGTCTCCACAGTCTCGCCGGGCAGTCCAAACACGAAGCACCCATGCACGTCCAGCCGCGCCTTCTTCGCAATCGCCATAAACTCGCGCGCATCTTCCACCCTGGCGTTCTTGTGCATCCGCTTCAGCATTCCATCATCACCGGATTCAAACCCCACCAGCAACTCCCGACATCCTGCGCGCTTCATCAGCCTGAAGAGCTCCTCATCCGCCGTATCAACGCGTGCATTCACTGAAAATGTAATCTTCAATCCGCGCCTGAGAATCTCCTCGCAGATGCGCATGGCGCGCTCTTTATCCACGGTAAACGTATCATCCTCAAAAAAGAATTCACCACCGCGCACCACCCGCGGGCAGAGAGAAATGTCGTGTTGCATCTCATCCACCACATTTTCAGGCGAGCGCAGACGGTATCGCGTGCCATGCATCACCTGAGGCCACAGGCAAAAGATGCAGCGGTTCGGGCAGCCACGCCCTGAAATTATGTCAATATACGGATAGAGCTTCCCTCCGTCAAAATACTTCATCAGATCCAGATGATGCCATGCAGGGAACGGAAGATCGTCAAGATTGGCAATGAGAGGCCGAGGTGATGTGCGCCGCACTTCACCCTGATCGGTCCAGAAGCAGATCCCGTCAACTTCATCCAGCCGGGGATAGTGGCGAATCACGTCGCGCACCGTGTAATCATACTCGCCAATACACACCACATCCACGGCACCTGCACCCTCGCTCAGCGTTTCCTCAGGCAGAGCGGAACAATGCGGCCCAACCATGATCACCGCCGCATCGCCCTTCTCCTTGCACAGGCGGGCACATTCAATGTCAGAATAGATAGAAGGCGTCGTAGCATCCAGGACGATATACCGAGGCCGATGCGTTGTGACAAGACGGCCCAGCATCTCCCTGTCCCAGTTCATGGCAGGGAAATCGTACAGCTTGACCTCGAGACCATCCTGCTCGAGCACGGCAGTGGCATAAGCGAGCCAGTCGGGTGCACGAAGCACGCGGCCACGGGTGCGCGCAGCCCACCGCTGGGTGCGGCAGAAATCCTTCACAAACGGCTCGTTAATCACCAGGACGTCCATAAATCATTCGTCCTCTTTGATCCGCACCATACTCAGCAGAAACGACGAGAAGATCGTCTGAAATCCCAGCACAATAAAAGTCATCCCCACCAAGGCCTCGCGCATTTGATGAAGCGGCCCGAAATGAGTCCTGATCCAGTTATAGAGAACCAATCCGTTCATCACCAGTCCGATGAGCAAAAGAGCCAACCCCAAGTAGATGCCCTTCTCCAGGGTGAACACCTGATAAAAACGCAGAATGAATTCGTCGCGAACCACAAAATCGCGCGTAAACGAAATGGCTTTGGCAAACAGCCCCAGATTAATTATCTGGTATCCCAGGATCGCCAGCACGCTACCAAGCACCATGAAATGGACGTCAAACGTATGCCACGGGGTCCAGATCGGCCCTGGGTAGAGCGCAATAACCAGCAGCAACCCCGCAAGAAGAACCAGAAATCCTGGCACTAAAAACAGATGGGTGGGACTATACATGAGCATAAACCGTATGTGCCGCCATCCATCATGAAACGAATGCAGCTTCGACATTCCCTTGCGCGGATAGTACGTTATCGGTACTTCGGCAATTTTCAAACCTGCGCGCGATGCCTTGATAACCATCTCTGAGGCATACTCCATCCCGGGCGTCATGAGCTTCATTTTCTCAAATGCTTCGCGTGTGAACGAGCGCATCCCGCAATGCGAATCCGAAATCCCGGTCTTGAACAGCACGTTGAGAAACCTTGAAAGAAACGGGTTGCCGATGTAGCGGTGTAGCCACGGCATGGCGCCGGGCAAAATCGTTCCGCGCAGCCGCGACCCCATGACCATATCGTAGCCCTGGCGCAACGGCTCGATAAAGGGAAGCAGAGCGGAGAAATCGTAAGTATTGTCCGAGTCGCCCATCA
Organism: Candidatus Sumerlaeota bacterium; assembly: GCA_030613245.1. Classification (GTDB taxonomy): domain Bacteria; phylum Sumerlaeota; class Sumerlaeia; order MWCT01; family JAUWMI01; genus JAUWMI01. The sequence continues at coordinate 31,880 of JAUWMI010000030.1, read as the reverse complement.
CAATGTAGCGGCCACGCGCTTCTCGGATGCCTTTCAGGTAGGCGTTGCCGTAGCCCTTCTTATTTTGAAACACCACGCGCGCGCCCAGCTGCCGGGATATCTCCACGCTGCGATCCTGCGACCCATTATCACTGACCACCACTTCGCCGCGCAGATGATGTTCGCGAAACGCCTGCTGCGCCTTGCGAATACACTCGCCAATTGTCTCCTCTTCATTCAGGCACGGCATTACCACCGAGACTTCGTACGCATCCTGATCACCCAAAGATTCTTCCGCCATCAATCGCCTCCTCCACACATAGCCTCAGCGCTTTGAGCCGCTTCCCATCAGCAGCCGTTCCTGCAACCTTCAATAACAATAACGCACCATCCGCATACTTTGAGACGCTATCCAAAAGAAATTTTACTGTGCCGAACCATTTCTCTCTTCGATGCATCCACCGCTCCTAACTTAGCCGTTCTATCCGCTCCACCACATCGCGAAATCCCGCATCAATGCGGAACACTCGCTTATACATTCGCAGAGCTTTGCTAGGCATGCGCGCCTCTTCATAGAGAAAGCCAATGTCATACATAATATTCTTAACAGCCGCCAGTTCGTCCGGATCATCGATGGTCAATTTCACCTCTGCCAGGCTCTCTTCTGCCATATCATTCATCCCTTTCTTTGCCAGGCACCACGCTAGCTTCGCCTTGCAGATATTCGCCAGCAGCGCCTGCTGTCCCGCTTTCTGATAATGCAGAATTGCCTCGGTGTAGCGACCAAAAATGCTATAAAGGTCTGCCAGCTCAACATGATACTCAGCGTTGTCCGGCTCACGATCGAGCAAATCGCGCAGTTCCAACGCACGCTCTTCTTTAAGCTGGCGATCCATCTTCTTCATTAGCTCGTAGAGCTCGCGATCCTGGGTATCCAGGCGCTTGGCCCTGTCAAGAATCAGCAAGGCGTCGCGATAACGCCTGAGATGTTCGTACGTGCGCGCCAGCTTCTTATAGCTGTCCAAGTGATAAGGGTCGCGCTCAATCGCTTCAGCGCCAAGCTCTGCTGCCTTCTCATACTGCTTGAGTGAATAATATGCGTCGAATAAATCCTGCACCACGTCACCCATCTGTGCTGCATCCAGCTCAATGCCTCGCGTGTAATACTCAATCATCCCCTGCAAATCACCACTCTCTTTCATCAACTGGCCTAGCGTCTTGATCGCAGGAAGATAAGTAGGACTAATCTTCAAGATCTTGCGGCAGCCTTCACGCAATATTTCCGTTGGATGGAGCGACTGCTGCGCCATTATCCTGTAAAAATCCAGCACCTTATCCCAATTGCGATCCTTTAGGTAGAGATCTGCCAGATAATTCAGCAGCAGGAAGGTTCGATCATATTTCACTATGAGCTCCGACAGCTGCTCCATCGCCTGCCCTTTAAGCTCGGGATTCTTATAGAGCAGATTATCCAGTTCCATAGCCGCGCGCTCCACATACGCATTAGCCGTGAGCTTTTCAATCAGCTGGAAGCGAAGCGCCAGATTGCCTGGATCCTTAGCGATTTCCTGTTCGATCGCCTGAAGCTCGCGGTTAAGAATCGCGCCATTGATTTTCCTATGCAATACGGTGAGCTGGCTGCGTTCGCTATCGTCAACAAGCGCAAGGGCTGCTGTAATCTCCCGCTGTGCAGCCTCGTAGTCTTTCAGCTCGTATTGCAGCGATGCTAGGCGATATGAAAAGCGATAATCGAGCGGGTAAAGGTCCTTTGCGCGTTGCATCCAGCGCAACGCTTCATCAAATTCATTATTCTGCTCCAGCACCTCACCATACTCGCTCAGCAATTCCGCATTGGGCTTCTCGCCCTGAAGCAGGAAATTGAGATGCGGCACCATCTTCTCATATTTCGCCTGATCACGGTAAATCGCCAGCAGCTGCTCTCGAATATCCTCACGCTCTGGCACCTCGTTGACAATACGCTCCAGGTAACCCGTGGCTTCTTCATGGTGCCTCACCTCGAGGCAATGCCGTGCCGCCTGCTCCAGCAGCTCTATGTCGTGCGGATGGCGCAGGAGCATCTCGCGATAGCACATCAACGCCTGTGCGTATGGTGGTCCTTCGCACCGCGCAATGGCTCCGCACAGCTCTTTCGCTTTCGCATCCTCGCGCTGATAGTACAGCTTCTGCAGCCTCACCAGATCATTCAGATTTTGCTGATCGCCGTGTTGCACCAGAACTGCAATCGCCTGATCCGCTTGTCCGCTGGCTTCGTACATTTCGGTCAAGTCCTGCAACAGGCTGCGGTCCTTGGGATTGAGCTCGAGCAGGCGCGCGTAGCATGCGATCGCCGACTGAGTCTCCCCCTGTTGTTTGTACAAGCTGCCAAGGGTCCTGAGAATCTCATCGTCAACAACCCCTGCATCAAATAGTGTGCGGAAAGCTCCAATCGCCTCAGGCGCACGCCCTAGCTGCACCAGCGCAAGTCCGTAATACCTCCTTGTTGCCGGCGCACCCGGATCAAACCAGAGCGATCCATGCAATAGCCGTGCTGCCAGCCGAACTCTGACCAATTGATAAAATAACCGGCCCGCACCGTAGAGCACGCGACCAGCGACAAATTCGAATCCGAAAATTACCAGCGGCCCAACAACCAGGATCGCCACGCTGAGCAGCATATATTCTACAGCGTAGACGGCATTGCCTAGATTTCCTGCAATGAAACCCGTGGCCTGGGCCGACAGCCCAAGCCCCAGAAGATACAGCCGAGTGCGGGGCCGCTGCTTGCGGTGCACATCCAAACTCAACAGATATACAGCGACAAAAAGCACTACCGAACACGCCACGACCACTGACATCCAAAACCAGAACCGCTCACCCCCAACCTCCAGGTACTTATCAACCCGCTCCTCAACGCCCGCCATCCCCCAGATCGCAAAATAAATAACTCCCAGGCCTACGCCCAGGAGCAGGTTGATCCCCGTCAGTATTGTGAACAGCCGATCTCGCAGTTTGCTCATTCTAGTAAGTTGCCAGTCCTTCTAAAAAATTCCATCTACTTCTAGCCGCAAACTGACTGTATTTTCAATACTTTTTGTCTGATTTATCAAGCTTTTATCGCCATTGGCTATTTCGTCCCGGCTGAGAGACCTGTCGCTAAAAAAAGAGTTGCACCTGATACATGTCCCGGACGAGAGCCGTCCGGCTCAGGTGCAACCAATTTTATGCCCTATCCACGCGACGTTGAAAAATGGCAGCAAGCGTCACTCACGGAATAGTAGGCACGTCGAGCATCTCGATCGTCACATCGTCAAGATAGAGTATGGCGCCCACCGCATCTTCCGGATCAAAACTCAAGAGGTCTATCCATTCTTGTGTCACCGGTGCTCCAAGCGCGTGAGTCTTGTAATACACACGGTAGACTTCAGGTGCAGTCGAAGGCGACCACTCCCCCGTGCCTGTGCTCGTCACCACCTGTCCCGCAACTTCCAGTGTGTCCCCGGTAATCAAGCACACGCGCATCGCCGGCACTCGGGATCGGTCTGTTTGATTGGACCGAACTACAAACGTGCCGCGGTACAGTATCCCAGGGGATTCGATCCAGATATCAGGAGCAGGGCTTACCCACGAGCCAAATGTGTTCGTGTTTGTGGTTGACATAAGCTGCAGTGCTCCGTCACCTACGCCACTTAGTGGTGGCGTAAAAATCGCAGGAATGCTGCTAAACTGCCAGCCCTCTGTGCCCGTATCGAAACTATAGTGCTCCACCTCCTGCTGGCTCCTCAGCCAGGCGAGTGGAAATCGCTCTACATCCAGCCGCTCCAACCGCACGGTTGCCTGAGCTGCATCATTCGGGTCAAAGTTCAGTAAATCCATCGCCACGAAGAAATCGTCTGCGCTCTCGCGTGCTCCAAACTTCTTTGGCGGTGGCTCGAAATAGAGCTCGTACGTTCGCCCCTCTGGTGTCGGTGAATACGTTCCACTCACGCCGCTATTAACTACCAGAAAACTCGACTGCTGGTGGTCCTGGGTGTTTACCCGAAATCGTAACGTTGGCACTTGCGCCGGATCCGCCACATCCGTTGACACTCGATACGCAACCCGGTAGAGCGTCCCCGGTATAATGGGCACGGCATTCTCGTCGCTCTGCCAGGAACCGAACGTGTGCGTATTGTCAACCGACGTTATGCCCAGATACCCGGGCCCTGAGCTGAATATCGGCTCTGTAAAAAAATCAGGCACAGCCATGCTCTGCCACCCCTCCGTGCCAAACTGGAATCCATAGGATGCTGCCAGATTGTCCGTAAGCGTGTTGATCGTCCCACGCAACAGTATATCATCTACGTACCATCCATCAGCTGTGTAGGAAAAATCGGTTGACAACCGGAAGCGCACTCTCAACATGGGCGCATGATACGCGGAGAGATCCAGAACTACTTGCTCGAATCCACTATTGGCACCTGTCACTGTAAGGATCGGCAGCGACCATGTTTGCCCATTATCCTTTGAAATCTCCACATACCCATAGTCGAACCCATACTCCAGGTCATAATGGTGGTAAAAGCTCAACTCCTTTGTCAGCAGATCATCAACATTTATTAGTGGCGAAACCAAGGAGACATCCACATTATTGGCGTAATCTCCGCCAGGGCTATCGCTCCACGCATACGAAGGACTATACGATTGTTCATTCGTGCGTGCCCACGTCCCCCCGGCAATCCACCCCTGCACCGGCTCTTCCACATCATCAAAGAGCTTCTCAACGGCGAGCGACGTGATGAATGTAAACAGCTGTCCCCCATTGTCTGCTGTACCTACGCCTCCGCTTGCATCCTTGCTCGCAGCCGCATAATAATACACCGTGTTTGCCTGCAAGTTCGCCAGATCTACCGAGTGCCAGTATGTCGCTGACCCGCGGTACGCCGACTCGGTCAGTGCCAGCTGCGACAAGCCATAATACACCACGCTGTGTGAGGGCTCATCCGTCTGCCACGAGATCGTTGCCTCGCGCTCTCCTAGATCAGCCACCTGGACGTTTGAAACCTGCGGCACGTCGCACTCCACTGTCGCAGTAGCATGCACCAAGCGCCCACTGCCCTTCCCATCATCTTCGTCAAGATATTCTACTGTTATGGTGTCGCCATCTGCCACCTCCAGGAGCCCATTCTGAGCTGGCGTACCGGTGGTTGTCAAAATCCAGCCGCGAAATACACCTGGCTGGTCTGTTTCTTCGTACAGAGGGACTATCTCGGGGGTCGGCTCTGACGTGCTCATTATCCATACATTAACAATTCCCTCGCCTTTGAGATCCGCATCTGCAAGGGTGATTCCTACGCGCTGCGCACAGTTATAAATATCTCGGTCCAGCAATGCATAACCACGGGTAAAAGTCAGGTCAACGCCCCCATATACTGCTACGTCACGAGGCCAGTAGTTCGGGTAATCGAGCCAGTCGTGTTTGTGCCGCGCTCCTTTGCGCTTCACCAGATTCCCCTGCGAATCAAGCGCACAAAGTCCTTCCCTCCACTGATGGCAGACCAACAGATTGCCGTTTGGCATTAACGCTATCCCGCGAGGATAGTACAAATAATCCTCCCCTAATAGAACCCTGATAACCGCGCCGCCGGAGTCGAACACATAGATACCCTCAGTAGATGCAACGTACAGATTCCCTTCACGATCAAAATCAAGCCCATTGGCGTTTTGAAGACCATCTGATGCGTTAGCAAACGTCCCAACTGGATTTCCGTCAGGGTCGAATTCCAATACCTCACTGCTCTGGCTAATAAAAACATGGCCCAAACGGTTTACGGCAAGGAAGTATGGGTAGGAAATCCCATCTGAAGAATCGGCGAACGTGCGAACAAATTCGCCCGAACGCGTGTATTCCAGAATCTTTGAGCCAGCCGTGATCAGAAGATTCCCATCGGAGTTGAATGCCAGGCCCCATGGCCGTGAAATTGCGCTCTCGGACCAAGTGGGAATTACAACAATGTTTTCTCCATGTGAATCAGTCTTGTATATGCGCCCGGATCTATAGATTGAAAAATATAGATTTCCGTCCACATCGATCGCTACGCACTCCGGATCAGGCATTATATTCTCTTGTACCAAAACGTGCGAAGAGCCAATTGCTGGATCGTATTCCAGAATTCTGTCATAATAATTGTTCTGGACAACCACAATCACCCGGGGATTGAAATCCGTGGTTTTGAAATAATGAAAGAGATCGCCGCGATTATCCACACTCTCCGCTCCCTCAGCATCCCCGGACGCCACTTCAAAAAAGTAAGTCGTCAAGGGCTCCAGGTCTGCCAGGCCAATCTGATGCGTGGTCACCAGGCCGGCCTGCGTGACAACGTCTGTCAGAGAATGAGCAGATATTCCGTAGCGCACCTCGGAGCTCGACGGCTCGTCTGTCTCCCAGGTGATCATCGCGTCGTATCCCGTCACGCGCGGAACCTCTACGTTACCGATCACCGGCGGCGTGTTCTGCGCCATCGCACCGCTGACCAGCAAAACCAAAATCCCCACTTCAATGATGAAACGGAATTGGTATCTCATCTCATTCACCCCCTCAGAATGGTAGTACATCTCGTACTGCCATGTCTGATTTTTAGATGTTCAATCCGCTAAGGCACAGTAGGTGAGATAAAAGGTAGGCCTCAAGAATAGATCCACAGTTCTTACCCGGCTTCTTCAAACGCCGCGAATAGAACAGGTGAGAGGAAGGATATGTAATCTAATCAAGGAATTATGATCGAATGCCAAATCCGCTATTTCACGGCTTGGTGACTGATGCATTCGAAAAAGAAACTGTGGGATCCGGTTAAGGATCATTTCCCCATCATATCAGTGCGGCGTCTGCGGGGCGCCACAACTTACTTTCACCTCCTTTACCTATTATTTCCCACCTCTTAACGAATTTGTACCTCTGCCTGCATGCCCATGTCAAGGTAAAAGTCATTACCTAATAGTAAAATTCGCCTTGCTCATGGGCGCGGAGCACAATAATGACTAACAAGCAGTTGCGCCAGTACTGTTCATCCCTGAGGGATAGGGGAATCCATGCTGCCAGGTTCTGCCCCCAGACTTCAGACCCTGTATAGGGGTCAAATCTACAGAATAATAAAGCATATAACCTCTTTATTCGTAATCGTCCGTATTATTAGCCCCTCTTATCTGCTTGACAGTAATTTTGAAAGAGCTATATATGTCTTTGAATTTTTCAGAGCAGAAAAATCGAGGTGATCTTTTTAATTTGAGCGACATTACGGAGCAAACCATCACACTGCAGCAGTCGGAGATTCTCGACTTCTGCGGCCAAAACGATCAGAAGATTCGCGAGATCGAAGCCAAGTTAAACGCCAAGATCATCCTGCGCGGGAACGAAATCAAAGTCGTTGGCTCTCAGGAAGCAGTCCAGCAGGCTGTCGGCCTGATCCGTGATCTCCTCGCCATCCAGCGCAAGAACGGCAACCAACTCAGCAAGCACCAGCTGCGCATCGCGCTTGAGTCAGCCGGGACAAAGGAACAAGAACAGTTGCAGGAGATTTTTCTCGATAAGATTCCTGTACCCTTGAAGCGCCGGCATCTATCGCCTATGACCTCAGGCCAGAAGCGCTACGTTGATGCCATGCGGAAAAGCGACATCGTCTTTGCCATCGGCCTTGCAGGAACAGGAAAAACCTACCTGGCTATGGCCATGGCGGTCTCCAGTCTGGTCAGCGGCATTGTCGGCCGCATCATCCTGGTGCGCCCCGCTGTGGAAGCGGGCGAGCACCTGGGATTTCTGCCCGGCGATCTGGCAGCCAAGTTTGACCCCTATGTGCGTCCGCTCTGGGATGCTTTGTATGAAATGATCGAACCGCAGAAAATCCGAAGCTATATTGAGACCGGCATTATCGAGATTGCCCCGCTGGCCTTTATGCGTGGTCGTACATTGAACAATGCCTTTGTCATCCTCGACGAAGCCCAGAACACCACTATTGAGCAGATGAAGATGTTCCTCACACGCCTGGGCTTTGATTCCAAGACGGTGATTACTGGTGATATTACTCAAATTGACCTTCCATCCAACACCAAGTCCGGTCTGGTTCATGTCCAGAATGTGCTTGCCGGTATTGATGGGATTGCCTTCGTCTACTTTGACGAGCGCGACGTGGTGCGGCACGAGCTGGTACAGAAGATTATTCGTGCCTACGAAAGGAATGGCAACGCCGATAATTCCCCGACCGACATCACTCTGTAGACACCGGAGGTAGAATCTTCCTCCCAGATGGGAGGGGTCCGCCGTATGTTTAATCCCTTCAAGATTTTTAGGAAGCCTGCGCCAAAGCCAAAAAGGAAACTACGGCTCTTTACCAGCCTCACGCGTTGGGTCGTGCTTCTGATCATCTTTGCCAGCGTCGTCGTCATCGTCTCGCCTTCGTTTTACTTCCACGCTTACGAATTCAAAGTTGGCGAGCGCATAGGTTCGGCCATCAAGGCGCCTTTCACGTTCCCCGTCACGGATAAAGAGGCCACGCAGAAGCGGCTGGAAGAAGCCGAGCTCCAGTATAACCGGATTTACGAATACGATAGTACCGTAGGGCGGGAGATCCTAAAGCTGCTGGATGATATTCTGACATATGGCGCAGAGATTAAAGCTTCAGATGAGTTAGAGCCTGACGAGAAACACGCCAAACTCGCGCAGCACCTCTCACGATCCTCTGGCCTCTCGCTCTCCGATCCCACGATCAGCATGCTCCTTGAGCGCGCCAATGATGCGAAATTCAGGACAAACCTCGCGACCATAATTGAGCACGTCCTCAACTATCGCGGCGTGATGGCTAATAAAGATTACTTCAAAACGCTCGAAAACCGCCAGATCGTCACAATCCGCTACAAAGCGGACCAACCTCCCGAGCCCCTTACCGCTAAGAAAATTTTGGACTTTCCTGACGAGGTGAAAGATTATCTCCAGAACCGCTATATTCCCAAATTCTACACTCATCACGATGCTCGGAGAGCGGTGTTTGAACTCTGCGATGCACTCATCCAGCCCAGTATTAACTTTCTTGATGACGAGACAAACAAAGCGCATGACGCCCATATTGCTGCAATCAAACATGTTACTATAACCTTCGAGAAAGGTGAGATGGTCATTCAGACTGGTACTGTAGTGAGCGACTTCCACGGCGATGCCATCTCTACACTGAACAGCCACATCCACCGCCAGAACTTCCTGCGCCTTCTCGCCAATATCGTCTTTGTAGCCGCGGTATTTGTGCTTATTGCCTTTTTCGTCCGCAAGTTTAAACCCGAGTTCGCCTTTACCGCACCAAACGCCATTCTCATCAGCTTGCCGGTACTGCTGGCGCTCTTTCTGGGTCGGATGTTTCTCATTTATTTACAGGGAGAGGAGATCGGGGGCTATGCCTTCCCGGCGGGAGTCATTGGCATGCTGGCCGTCATTCTGCTCGACGCCAAGCTAGCGGTGCTGCTAGTCACATGGGGGAGTTTACTCTTCGGGCTGTCGGTGGATTTTGATTTCAAATTCATCCTCGTCGCCCTGCTCGGCGGATTCGCAGCGGTCGCCAGCCTGTATACGATTAGAGAGCGCAAAGATATTCTGATGGCGGGATTCCGTATTGCCATGGTGAACTTCTTCAGCATCCTGGTAGTGAACTTTATCGTCGATCCTACGCACATAAAGATCACCGAGGCCTCCTGGGGCATCGTCAACGGCATCGCCTGTGCCTTCATTGCACTCCCTGCACTTCCCCTCTTCGAATATCTTTTTGGCGTTATCACAGACGTTCGGCTTCTTGAGCTTACCGGCATCCACCAACCCTTGTTGCGCGAACTGGAGGAAAAAGCACCTGGCAGCTATCAGCATAGCCTCAATTTGGCCACGCTCGCCGAACCTGCTGCCATGGCGATCGGGGCGAACTATCTCCTGGTTCGTGCAGGAGCCTACTATCATGATGTCGGCAAGATGATCAAACCGAAATACTATTCCGAAAATCAAACCACCCCTGAGGATAAGAAGACTCACGGCAAACTTACTCCACACATGAGCGTTCTGGTCATTAAGAACCACATTAAGGAGGGAATGGAACTCGCCAAGAAGCACGGCATCCCGAAGAAGGTCTGCGACTTTATTCCGCAACACCACGGCACGAGCTTAATCCGTTTCTTCTACCAGCATGCAATGCAGAATTACGAGAACTCCGAGTCCAACGATCCCGTCCGTGAGGAGGACTTTTGTTATCCCGGGCCGAAGCCCCAGACCATGGAGGCGGCCATTGTCATGCTGGCCGATGCCGTGGAAGCCACTGCAACCTCAAAAGCCTCGTCTACATATGTGAAGGAGACCGACTTGCGGCGTGTTGTACGTGATGCTATTAGTGAGAAATTCAACGGTGGGCAGTTTGACGAATGTAACCTCACGCTGAAAGATTTGCACATCATCAGCGAATCGTTTATAAAGACACTAATCAGCCGCTTTCACTTCCGCATTGCCTACCCCACCAAGAAAGAACCAGTGGAGAACAGCAAGCCAGAGCTCACCCAGATCGCCGGCGCATGAGTGAACTCCCTGGCCAATACTTGGCCTTCCGGTCATCTTTCGCCAGCCGCCCTCACCAATACTCTCCAGTCGCAGTTCTCTCTTGTAGCCCACTTTGATTAATGAGCCGTAGGGGCGTATTGCAATACGTCCATAGAATGGTCAATGTTTGTGGGGGCACGCCGCAGCGTGCCCCTACCATTGTGTTTTTTATGTAGAGGGCAGGTTTGAAACCTGCCCCTACCTTATAAATCTCCGTGCCTCCTATTACTTCCTCTCGCCTAGGCGAGAGGATAAAGGTTTACCCGCCTCAGGCGAGGTGAGGTTGAAAATGCGCCTTGTGCGTGGGGATCATCTGCCTGAAAATGAAATTATCCGCCTCTGGCGTATTTATTAGCCTCGGGGGCATTTATGCACCTCAGCCGCATTATCCGACTATTACTTCCTCTCCCCTGGGGGGAGAGGATAAAGGTGAGGGGGAATTAGCGCCCTACGGCTTTTTGCCCTTTGAGAATCTCTATGCCTCCGTGGCTACATCGAATGTATCATAGATTGTGGGGGCGTGGGCATACGCCCGTAATTGTTTTTCTTTCCGTAGGGGCAGGGTTTATCCCTGCCCTTGTTTCGTATGAATCCACGCAGGATACTGTAGAGGCGTATTGCAATACCCCATAGAATGATCAATGTTTGTAGGGGCACGCCGCGGCGTGCCCCTACCAGTGTCTCTGTGTCTCCGTGGCTTAAACATGTAGGATTATCGGTCCATGGGGAAGCTGGGGAGCTCGAGACGCTCCATCGTCACGTGGTGCAGCTCGAGCGTGGCGTTGAGCGGTGCATAGGGATCGTAATTCAGGAGATCAAATGCCAGCCTGAGTTGCATTGGCTCTGGTGTTTGGGGCTTGAGGTAGTAAAGCACATAGGGTTTCAGCGCTGTCCACTCTTCCTCTTCTTCGCAGGCCGTGCCGCCTACCGTTAATACAGCTGCCAGCTTTCCGTCCTCGCTATTCAGGCGCACGCGAAATACCGGCACGTGTACGATGTCGGTGACCTCACTGCGCCTGACTTCGAATGTTGCGCGGTAGAGCTCCGCACCTGTGGAGGTCACAATGTCTCCCGCGGGATTCTGCCAGAAGCCAAAGCAATCGGTGTTAGTGGTGGCTTCGAGCACGAGCGTACCTTTTGTCCAGCGCGCTATTGGCTCGCTCAGCAGCTCACGCGCACCTCCAGACGTCCAGCCCTCTGGGTCGCTCTCGAAGCTATAGTCGCAGAACAGCGCTGCGGTAGTAAGCGCATCAATAGGGATACGATCCATCCATGCCTTTTCCACCACAATAGACGTTGAAGTGTCGACATCAGGTGAAAACCCGAGCAGATCAAGCGCGAGGAAGAGATCGTCAAGATCTTCCTCCTGGCGCAGCAAGCTAAACGGCGGCTCGATCAGGACTTCGTAGGCCATTCCCTCCGGCGTCGGCGCGAGCCAGTCTTCAGGATGCACGTTCAGGCTCAGCGCTGCTGCCTGGTGCTGATTCTGTGTACCGATACGCAACCGAAGCGTGGGCAGAGGATCAGAAGAACTGGAGTGTGGATAATCTTCTGAGAAGGACTCCTCTTCCTCTCTAATGCCATCTTCCCACGTAGAGAGTACAAACCGGGCGCGGTAGAGTGAACGCGGAACAATCATACACGCATCTTCAGGAGATTGCCAGAACCCAAAGCACGGCCCTGGAGACGTCGCACGCAGCTCCGGCATTCCGGTAATACCGCGCTTCATTGCGGGCACCTGAAAGCTCCCAGGTGCCCCGCCAGCTGTCCACTCACTAAAATCCGCAAGCTCATCTCCCTCAACACCATACTCTGCAAGCAACCACGGCGGAGGAAACACAACCGAGAAAAAACATCCCGGCACTGTAATGTCCGTAAGCATGTTCTTCAGCGTGCCATCCGGATAAACCCGCACCAGCGAAAGCGTCTGCTGCCCGCTAAACATAAAATTATGGGCAATAAATGCGTATTTCTCATCAGGGGTCATTACAACCGTCTGGGGGACAAGAAAGCCGCTAAGCTCAGCCACTTTCTCAAATCCACCACCAGGAAGGATGCGAAATGAATGCACAGTGGGAATATACCAGAGTCTATCTTCGGGAACAATCATGAACTTGCCATCAGCCGTAAAAACTGGATCCCAAACGGCCGTTCCCTCAAAGGGCATGTACTCGCGGTTGTAGTAAACCGTGCCGTCAGGAGCGATCCTTAGAAAAGCGAGGTTGTTAAGGGACCTGTTGGCGCAGAGCGTTCCATCAGGGGACATGCTCAGCCTATAGCAGTATATTGGTTCAAGCGATAAGCGCTGGCCAGTGTCAATAAGTCGCTCATCCTGAGTCAGCCGCAACACTGCAATAACATAGGGACTATTATCGACCCTAGTAGCTAAAACTGTGTGCTTAATACGACTGATCGCAATATCGTCTGCCAAAAAGTCGTTCGAAAGCGGAAAGAAATGGCCCGTCGAAGTCAACATATCGTTATCTTGTATTCTGTATACCTGGATATAGGCCTCAACCTCTACGGCGTTTTCTAAAAGCATATGCTTGACGTCCCCGCTCATTGCTTTATTATACGGAAATCCCTCAAGATTGAGAAATTCTTTACTAGAGATGCGTGCCCTTTTATCGAGCTTCGCATTATTGAAAATTGACTTTACCAAGTTTAGTAAAAGTGCATAGCGCCCATCGGCGCTTATTGTTGCGTTATAGGCATATCCCTCAAGGTCCACCAGTTCATTACTTTCAGGGCCTCCCCTTTTATCAAGCCTGATATTGCGAAAATGGAAATTCCCACACACTGCGAGGATATGGGTGCCTCGTGAGGAAGCTACCAGTTTTTCATTTCCAGTTATGCCTACTTCAATGCGCTCCCCAATGCTGATCCTGCCATTATCGTCAATGTAAATAGGGGCAACATCTGCTTCATCTGAATAATATCCATACCCTGTATAGCGCGCTTCTGCTTTTTCAAGAACAAAGAGAGAGAGTAACGCGGTAAGCAAGCTTGTCAGAAACAAACGCATGGCAATCCTCTGGCGTTCCTTTACCGCTAAACCATAAACTAGATCATGCACATTCCTCGTGAAAGATCAATAGCTTAGACTATCTCCATCCATCTGCGGTTCAATTATTGCAACTACAAATAGGGGCACGCCGCAGCGTGCCCCTACCAGTGTCTCTGTGCCTTTGTGGCCTGGGGGGTCTGTTATTACAGACTGTCAGGAACTCTAAAATCACGGCGTTAGCTAGGCTGCGAAAAAAATCTTGTAGAAGCCAACGAAAAGCGGAAGCGTGACAATACAAAAGAGGTAGGTAATAAACGTCGTGCTGGAGACAAAGTGATCGTCGCCCCTGTAGCGGCGTGAAATGATGACAAGGTTCGTGGCCGGTGGCGCAGCCGCTTCGATAAGCATGACCAGACCTAGAAGGTACGGAAATCCAAAAACCCGAACCAGCCCTATGGTGGCAATGGGAAGAAGAAATAGCTTCGCAGCAGTAATCACACCTATGCCGCGCCAGTTGAGCGACGTGTTCATGCGAATGGTAGCGAGAATGGCACCCAATATTATCATGGCCAATGGCACTGTGGCGTCGCCGATCATCTCAAGTGCCTTGATAAAGAACTCCACGTGACTCAGCACACTTTTTGGCCCGGGCAATGCTGCAACAACCCCACATATCACCCCGATCGCAGGTGGCGTGATCAACCCCGCGACTCCCTTGCTCCTCTCGCCCTCTTTCCCTCGCAACAACCACACCCCATAAGTCCACATGAGCGGACTGAAAAACAATATGTAGAGTCCAATGTAAAGGATTGCGAGGCTCTGTTCCTCGCCCTGAAACAGCGCCATGGCTATCGGAATCAGCAAATACCCGGAATTGCAAAACGACGTCATGGCGACCACGCTGCGCCGATGCACACGCGCAACATTAAAGACCACCGCACCTATCAGACCCAGCAGACTCCCGAAGAATATGGAAAATGGTGCGAACAAGCAGATGGGATACGCCTCCAGCAGGCGAGCCAGACTAAATCCCTGGTATATCTGCACAAAGAGAAAACACGGGATTACAAAATCCACTGTCAGCCGAGCCAGGTCGTGGATTGTCCGCTCGCTGATAAGCTTGCGCTTCATTACCACGTAGCCCAGCAATGCGATGAAGAAAATCTGGATGATTCCCGCTAATACTGTGCCTAATGTGGCCAATACCGATCCGGACATTTTGCTCCTTTCTCAGATAACTCAAAGTGCCTGCATCAGACAGATGTTGTGAAGAGGTCTCTTATTTATGCGTTGTATGGTTTGATTAATCAAACCCCTACCTATGAAAAAGAAAAGATCACTTCAGCCTGGTGCAAGACACACAGTACCAACACGGGCTTATGACTTCGCGGCGGTAGCAACACAAATCTACGTCTCTCATACCTGCTTCCTCACTGATTTGCAATATCTTCTTGAAGCAACGCTTGACAAACTGCGCACACGGCGTTTAGGCTTCACTCTGTCAATTTCAGGTATTATCCTTAAGGAGGCTTTCCCATGCCAGAGCGCACGCTGGTGCTTATAAAGCCTGATGGTGTAAAACGCCAGTTGATTGGGGAAATTATTCGCCGCCTGGAGCAGAAAAATTTGCGCATCATTGGAATCAAAATGATGAAATTCGACAGCGCGCTGGCGGATGACCACTATAGCGAACATGTCGGCAAGGACTTCTATCCGGCACTCAAGGATTTTATTATTTCCGGCCCTTGTATAGCAATGGTTCTTGAAGGCCGCGAATGCATCATTACGGTACGTAATATTATCGGCAACACGGATCCAGTGAATGCACTTCCAGGGTCAATTCGCGGCGATCTGGCTCTGGAAGTTACGCAGAATCTTATTCATGGCTCCGATTCATCTGCCACTGCTGAAAAAGAAATCCCTCTCTTCTTCTCTCCCCAGGAACTCTTCTCCACCTCATCGCCGGACTAGCCAAAAAGGATCGCTCCCCATGGCTTCACATGCGTCTTCATCACGCCTTCCTCGCCTGTCGAAGAAAACGCTGGACCATGCTGTCTCTACAACGCTCATTGGCAGGCCCATCTACTACTTTCCCGAGCTTCCTTCTACTAATATGTATGCGTTGAACCTTTGTAGCAGAGATCCGCAGGACGGAACACTGGTAATTGCGAACTATCAGACACACGGCAGAGGACGCCATCACCGTGCCTGGCGAGCGCCGCGGGGAAAGGCACTCCTCTTCTCACTGCTCCTGACACCACCTCCGGAGCTGCGTGGGCCTCAGTTGCTGACGATTGTTGGCGCCATCTCGGTGTGCGAGGCAATGAAGCAGCTCTACACCGTGCCGGTCTCTATTAAATGGCCAAACGACGTATTGATTGAGGGAAGAAAGGTCTGCGGTATTCTAACCGAGCTCACAACACAGCGTGGCATGACCAGTGCTGTGGTGGTCGGAATTGGCATCAACGTCAATCAGAAGGTCTCGGAGCTTCCTCGAGTAGTGGGAACGCCGGCCACGTCGCTTCTAATCGAGTACGGAAAGAAGATCTCTCGGCTGGAACTCCTGAGCAAGATACTTGAACGCTTTGAACACTACTATCGTCTCTTCCGCAGGGACCAACGGGACCAAGTCATCAACCAGTGGAGGCGCTTCTCATCCACGCTGGGAAAACAGGTGAGAGTCCAAACTCACGAGACGACATTTATTGGCACAGCCGCGGATATTGAAACCGATGGGGGGCTTGTCGTTCGGAAGGATAACGGGTTTCTCGTGAAGATCTTCTCCGCCGACGTTCAGGAGATCAAGATTCTTCCCTAGCGACGTTATAAAAAAATCGCAATTCCTATGACTTAACCTGCGCAATAGTAAAATCCAAAACTGTAGTATTAACATTGTAGGGGCAGGTTTCAAACCTGCCTCTACCTTCTGCGTTTGCTACTGCTCCTGATCTACGCTGGAAATCCGCTGGAGACTTCCTTTGAGAAAGATTTTATACGACGGGCGCACGACACGATGGAGATCTTCTTCACGCGCCTGCCAGCGATAGATCGCCGTCTGGATCTCCGTCGGCTGAATCTCTTCAATCAGCACCTGACCCAGCTTATTATCCCCCGTCTGCTCGTAGCTGCTATAGAATTCCACAGACACGTTGCGCGCCGCCGTCTCCCCAGCATTCTTCACCCGAGCAGCCAGACGCGCCACGTACTGCTCGCGCTCCTCAGGTGTCTGCTGGAGAATGGTAATTCCCCGCGGCACAAGAATCGCTTTAGTCTTGACGCGCAGTGGCCGACTGGCAATGTTGTTCGACTCGTCGGTCTCAAAAATTCGGTCCAAGGAATCCACCTTCACGAAAATCTCGTGCTCGCCGAGATTCTTGACCGGATCCCATCGCAACGTGACATCCGCACTTCCCCCAGGTGCCAGATACGGAAGCGAGCCCCAATTACCATACACAAAGCTCTCCAGCGATTGTCCTCCGCTCTGCGGATCCCCATCGTAGGCTGTAACTCGTACATCCTTTGCAGCCGCTTCCCCATTGTTATGCACCGTGGCATGAATAAATACCGTAACACCTTCCGTTGGGTTAGGATTATTGAACCTCACGTCATCGGCTGTAATCACCAGGTCAGGCAGACGACGCAAATCAATATTATAGCGGAATTGCTGCATCTCACCAATCTCTTCTCCTGATTGATCCTGCATTCGGACAGCAAAAGTCAGCGTCTGATTGGTCTGCTCTGGCGAGATGGTGCTGGCAATCAAGACCTGCTCGCCCTGAGGTGTTTGTGAAGCCCGAAAGACCCGCGCTATCCGGTTGAGCTCGTTCCCCTCCTCATCGCTCAGCACTACTTCGCCTCTGATATCCTTCGTTCCGACATTGAACACCGGCACGCGAAATTGAATCCGCAATCGCGAGCCGACTATCGTCATCTCAGTCTCGCATAGCTCACCCGCTACAGCGAGCTCCGCCTCTCCCTTCGCCTGTTTCACCCCGAGCCCGATGGTCTTCTGGCTTTCTGTCTCGGTCAGTGCATCCGGTGGGTTTACGTTATTTAATACCTCAGCTGCAAATAGATTCAATCCACCCGCGACTGTACAATGGAAACGCAGCTCTTGTGTTTGATCCGGCTCCAGCGCAACAAGTTGTGTCTGAGCCTTCTCCTCCTCCCCGCTACTACGCTGCACAACACGCACCTGAACATCCGGCAACTGGAAGACTGAGCGGTTCCGAATCGTTACCTGTAGCTCTACGAGATCGCCTGCATTAAGCTCATGGGGAAGATTCAATGCCTTGAAATTATTCAGCGTCACGAAGGGGGTATCCACGGCAAATCGCACTGCACCCATCGCATCCCGACCCTGCTCGCTGTTCCAGCAGTACGCATGAACCGCCCATTCCCCTCGCATCGCCGTCTCGGGAACCTCAAAAGCGTATGCTAAACGCCCGTCTGCAAAACGTTCCGTAACTGGTTCTCCAAAGAGCTCATTCGACGGCGTATATACGGAGTAGCAGACCTGTCCCTCACTGATTCCTTCGGTGCGTCCCGTAATCTCAACCTGCTGGCTGACACCCTGGCTAACCACTGGCTCCGATACCTCCAGCACACACGTCTCTGCAGGCATTTGAAGTTCTAATGCAGGATCACCCAGCAGAATAAACATTCTCACCATGTTCTCGTCATGGCCTTTGAAGAGATGCCTATAGTTCGCACCCACAATGGCATCGCCTAGCCGACGAAGACCGTTGTAAAAGAAGGCTTCCCTGAGGAAAATCGAAACCTTCTTGTGCGTTGAGGTAAAACCAGGCCCTGAGGGTACGTACATGCCAATGGCCCCGCCATCTTTAACACGCATGAAATCTTCTGAAATGCAGACATTCCACGGCGGAACCGGATAATCTATTGCCCCGCTGTTGCACGTCATGTTGATGATAAATGGCAAGACGTCGCGATTGCGCAAATGCAGGTTATCGCTGTTGGGCGAGCCGCCGCCGAACCAGATATGCTCATCCGTCCACACATTGGGCGACCCGTGGCCATAGAAAGTCAGAAAAAGCACCCCGTGGTTGAACATATCAAGAATTCTGGTCGTGGCAATTGGGCTGACTTTTGCCTTCTCCTGCTCCATCATGTCCAGTGGTAGATAGAAGTTATCCTCCCACGGAAGCTCACCCAGATATGCAGTCTCTCCGCGAAACGTGCGTGGCGTATACTTGGTGCGGAGATCTTCGCACTCGCGGTCAAATATCCCTTCATCAGCCACATACCCGAGCGTTGTCCGCCATGGTCCAAACTGCGGGTGCTGACTATAGTGAACGATCTTTTCCACTACCGTCTGAGCGTCTTCCACTGAATTCACAGAGAGCCGGCCCAGGATGAGGTCTGCCAGCGCGTCCGTGCCGGCAACCGCAGTGTACCAGTGATCCGAAGCCCACTTATCTTGCTCCGTTGCTCCGACCTGATAGGAGAACGACGGCACATAATTGATAGCCTCGTTGCGCGTCTCGGCACGGTAATAGCTCGTTGAATCGCCGACCAGTAGCACATACGTTGGCCGCCGGGTCTCCCAATGCCGCAACGCGTACGCTAGAAACGCCTTGATCGCCACGGGGCTTTCCAGACCCGCGTTAAATTCATTATAAATCGCTTCCACGTCTATCAACTTGGTCTTTAAACCCTGTGCCTCTTTTAGCACGACCAGTGGATCAAGCACCTCGATAAACTTCTCGTGTGCGATAATAAGATAATCTGCCCCATTCCCTGCAGAGTGCAGGTTGGCAAGTGCAGGTGGTCTGCTCGGCAGTGGCGCGCCTTCTAGCTGCGCAAGCGTAAGAAATTCGTACTGGCGCTTGCCCTGCACCCAAATGCGAAGGTCGGCCGATCCGTCTGCCTGCCGTGATGCCTGAATTGCCTGCGGCTGCTCCGGTTTCGTAATGTCAAATCCGAGCAATGGCTTTGATGAAAATCCTTTGAGGCGCACATACTTCACGGTTCCTGACGATGGCGCATCAAGAGTAAACGCCAGCGCGTCATCCACTGCCGCAAAGCGCCGCGGATATACAAGTTCGATCCGGTCCAGATATATATCCGGCCGTACTGGCTTCTTACCTCCCTCTTCCAGTGTCTCGGTAAAACTCATGGTATTGCCCTGCTCTCGCAGTACCTCATAGGGAAGCTGAAGATACTTCTGATCGTCTGAAATATCCGTAAACACCCAGTCCGCCTCTACCGTGTCGTTTAGCACACAGTGTACCTTCTCATGAGACGTAAAAAATATGGGATCAAAGAAAAGATTGACGGCAATCCGTAGCTTGCCACTCATGGAATACAGCCCGGGCAGGTCGAAGCTGATAGTAGCCGGGTTATCTGGAGTCAGCGGCTTCCACACCCACCGCATCTCTCTAATCGTGAGAAATCTGCCGGTATGCATCTTCAGTTCATTGTCTTCCTCAACCACCCGGGAGCAGAAGAAAAAAGGCTCGGCCTGCGAGGGTACGTCTGGCCCAGAAGATTGAACAACCACAGGCATTTCGCGTCTGCTACCTTCCTTGCCTAAACTAACCCAGTATACATTCTTGCCTGTGTATTTCGAGCTACTCGGCACACCATAGAACACAACGTGATCGTTGGGCGTATAGGCCTGCGCAAAACCACCCACCATACGCACTGGAACCTCATTACCCTGATTGTAGATGCGAATCTGCCGTGGATGAAGGGTTTGCGGGTCAAGCCCGGCGGCCTGAAGAAACTGCTGATCAATTGTGTAGAAGCCCGGCTTTTCAATTACTACTTTCAGCCACGGTCCCTTACGGTCTTGCGTCCATGGCACCCATGCCTCTGTTTCGAGCTCCACACTCAATGGCGGCGATGCCGTGGCATATTGCTGACACGCCTCTGGATTTGCCACGAGCGTGTTAAGGATTTTTCCGAATCCCCATGACGAATCTGCCAGAGCGTTGTCTATCACCGATGTCTGCGTCTCGTACGGCTTATCAAAAGATAGTGCGACCTCAATTTCTGCTAGCTGGATACCTTGCCGTGCCGATACGCCACGCACCTTTGGGTCCACCCGAACCTCGACCAGCCGATTGAACCGCACAAATCCACAATCCTTTACGCTAATTTGGCGAGCCAGAATCGGTGTTTCTACGAAAGGCAGCTCCGGGTTGGCTGGCATGCGTAAAGCCCCACTGTCTGTCCGGGCACCCGATGCTGCGGGCCGCAGCTTGTAGCTGAGAATCTCCGGCGTGATGCTCACCCCCACCGGAACCACGAAATAGAACGCCTTCGCTTCGCTCTCAATCTCCAGCCAACGATATGAAAAGCTTATCGCCGTGGCTGTTGATTGAACCCAGGAAGGTTTTGTTGCAACCGCACGCTCCACTCGCTCGACTTCTCGCGGAACCGGCCGACTAATAACATGGCAGCTCATTCCCATTCCCAGGCAGGCACAAAGGAACCACATTGTCCATTGGCTTATTTCCTCTTGCTTCAACACAGACGCACTCCACTCTGAGCTCGCAAAAGCTGCGTTATGCTGGATGGGCAGCCGCACGCACGGCTATTATTGCGACCGTGGCTTTTCCTTCCTCTTCGTGCGGCTGAAGCAACGCTTGCAAATTACTTCTACGTGATCGCTGGAGGGATTTACCAGGGCGTACGCATCTGCAACGACCAGAGGTCCACCGCAGTGCTCACACTGCGACTTCTGGCTCACGCAGGTGGCACACAGCGCCACCTGGCCAAGAACCCACACCGACTCCTTTTCCTGCTCGAAGCGTATCCAGTTCCCACATTCCAGACACGCCAAGCCAAAAGTAACCCCATAGTTGCACGGCTGGTATGGCTGCTGCTCAATCAGCGGCCGCCACACGCGAAACTCGTTGGGAAGCGGGTATCCGCGCTTCGTCGCAAGGCGCACACCTTCGTGCAAAAGATACAACGCATACCTGCTATCAGCTTTCTGATACGAAAATTGCTCGATCTCCTTATCAAGCGCTCGTACGATTGATGCAAACTCCTTCGCCTTCTTACCCACATCGCCCCAGCAATCTACTATCCCTCGGTCCCAGCTGTCAATCAACACGGAACAGAATTTAATAAATCCCGCATCCGACCTCACTGCGTACACTACTCCAAATTGCCCTGCCAGTGCGTCCTCTCCTACGTACGCTTTGTAAAAGGGATACGTCGGACTTGCAGAAATCTCGTGCCGCCGTTTTCGCAACACCTTGCGAACCCTCGCCAGAACCGACTGGGCACAAATCCGCACTGCTACCTCCGAATGCTCGGCCCACTGTTCCAGCAATATCACAGTTTCCGGATATACGAAATTTTGCAGCTTCTCCAGGATGTACCTGACACCTTCGCTATCCTGCGTCGCCAGCTCCAAGCGAATAATCGGCAGGTAAAACCGCTCGCCACGGTCGAGAAAAAATCTCACCAGTGTCCACTTCTCTTCAATCGGCAGGTGAAAATAGTCTTCAAGCCACAGGAGGCCGATTTCCTCGTCCTCGAGCCGACTCCATATCAGCTCAGTAATCTCCAGGAGATTCCCAATCACGCTATTGTGCACACTTATCTCCCCGAGGCTTGTTTCCTCTTGCTCCTCTTGCAACGCCTTCAGCGTGGCCAGCTTTGCCCGCTGTCGCTCTGTAAGCTTCGGATCGCGGAACAGCTCCTGCATTCGTCTCTTCACTGCCGCGCTCTCCATTTGCTCTAGCAGCAATAGCGCCAAGTTGCTTTCGGATTTCTGCTCCGTTAGCATGATGTCCAGTAACATCTCCGGCGCTCTTGAGGATGTGTGCAACAGATGACGTTTGAGACGCTGCAGGGTATCCCCCGCCTGTGGCTTTGTCTTTTTCAGATGTTGACAAAGCGCCGCGAGAATCTTTTCTCTCAACGCGTAGCGCTGAACCAGACTGTCATCAATCTTTGCCACGTTTTACAATCTCGCTAAAGATTCTTAATAGCCTAACTCCGGCTAGTGCATCACAGCCACTCCTATGCATGAACACACATCCTGCATTCCTCATTCCACTACAGGCCACGCGACACAACAGACGCGCTCGCCAATCATCTTCTAACTATCGTATCACACTCACGGCCTGTCAAGCAGGACTACCCAGTGTGAGAAGAACGGGGCTGTTGATCCCAGATACTCTTCAATCCGTAAAGCGCGAGAAATGGCTCAAAAGCCGAAATATGGCGGGTTTCGTGAGAGAATAGCTGAGCCAGGCCACCAGTCGCCACAACTTTAGTCTCATAGCCCAGCTCACGCCACAGCCGCTCGATCAGCCCTTCTATCGCTCCCACGCTGCCATAAAATAACCCCGACTGCATGCTCGACACAGTGTTGGTGCCCAGCACTCGATCCGGCTTGAGAATCGGAATTTGCGGTAGGCGAGACGTCCGACGATACAGCGCATCGGCTGACATCTCCAAACCGGGCAAAATAATACCACCCGCATAATCGCCTTCGCGCGTAATGACATCCAACGTCGTCGCAGTCCCGAAATCTACAATGATTAGCGGCGTACCGAATAACATCTTCCCCCCGACCGCATTCGCCAACCGATCAAATCCTACTTCACTTGGATACTCATACAGATTTCGCATGGGAAGTGGCGTCTGATGATCCAGCGCCTGCGCCGTGAGCCCAAAGACTCGCTCAATGGCTTTGTTCATCACCAGCGTTAGCTGGGGAACCACTGACGAGATGATGGCCCCTGTCACGTCACCCACATCTACGTTACTCAGCTTAAACAGACTATGGAAAACAACTGCATATTCGTCCTCGGTCTTACTCAAATCCGTTCCTATACGCCATGATGTAATCAAGTTTGACTCGCGAAAGACACCTATAACGACACTCGTATTGCCAATATTAAGTGTAAGTAACATTCTTCTTTTCCTCTGTTCGCAAGGGTGTGATCGTCCGTTGACCTCACTTTTTTTGCTTCTTCTGAACGCCAATCTTGCTCTTGCACACTAAGAACAAAAAAAAGGAGAACAACGTTACCGATTGTTCTCCTGAAGACCTTAATCATCCCTCTCGTCTCAAATGCGAAAGAAAGGCGGTGTTCTCACTGACACTTCAGAATGAGTGTCGAAAATCTCTCGATCTGCTCCCATTGCTTCTTCCACATGAGCCAGAGTGCACGGTGACACCACGCAGAAGGAACGTTTGTCTGTTCACCTTCTTCTGATGCCACCGTGCAATGCCGGAAAAGGCAGCACACCTTTTTGAGGCATTTAATCTGTTTGCCGACCGTAAGCAGGTGCGGCGATGTTCTACATCAGCGCTCAGCTTCAGTCCTCTTGATGCACCGGCAACACGCCGACACACCTCTCAGAAACCTTGGTACTATCGAAGCATGTCTCCACTCTGAGAGGTGTCCGCATGTTTAGCCAACGCTATCTTTTTTTCTTTTTCTTCTTTGCGGCTTTTTTCTTGCCCTTCTTCGCTGGCGCTTTTTTCTTTTTCTTCTTTACTGCCTTCTTGGCCTTTCCCTTCTTCGCACTTGCTTTCTTTTTCTTCTTCGCCTTCTTCTTTGCTGCTGCCATCCACTTCACCCCTTTCTATTTTGAGATATTCGTCCTATGTTAGCGATTCTTTTGTAGCCCCCTTTTCCCTTTTTAAAGGGTATAGCTCTTTCAGAAAAATGGCAAAAGAATTCTTTAACTTAACGCTTTTAAAAACATTTCTAACAAATCCCATTTTGATGTCAAGCATAATGTAAAGAAAAAAGGAAAACATGAAAAATTTTTTTGCGCGCTGAAAAGACGCACATTGGATCGTTATCATTGCACAGTCTTCTGACTGGCGTACAAAAAATTAGTATTTCGCCGACACGTTGCGAATCTAAACGCGTCCATACACGAGCTTAACTACTATAACGTTCGCTCCAGCATGGTGAGTTCTCGCTTGACATCACCATCCTCCCTACGAAATAATTAAAACGTATTAACCGGGCAACTCTGCACAGGTCTTTTCAACCCAGAAAAATCGCTTCAGCTCTTGGCCATCGTCACTATGACAAACAACACGATCACACTTACCATTGATAATTCACTAGGACTCCATGCACGGCCCGCAGCGCTATTTGTCCAAACGGCAAACAAGTACCCCGACTGCGAAATTAAAGTCGGTAAGGACGGAAACGTGGTTAATGGCAAGAGCATCATGGGGTTAATGATGTTGGCTGCAGCGCAAGGAAACGAGATTACCATTGAAGCTTCTGGAAAAGATGCACAAAAGGCTCTGCAAGAACTCGTGCAGCTGGTGAAAAATAAATTTGGCGAGGAAGACTGACTCTGTACGCACGGCCATGACGGGAGTAGGCGGAATCTCCTCGCCCGTCACACTACTGAAATATACCGTGTAACATCCCGCGCAGGGGTTACCACATTGCCTACTTCCAATGTGTGCGGCCAGTAATAATCGGGCCCTGATCACGCCCTTAAGAGATACCTAATGACACAACGCATCTTCCATGGCATTCCTGTCTCGTCCGGTATAATCATCGGCAGGGCCTATTCTCTCGACTACAAAAGCCTCACCCTGGAACCTCGCCCAGTTCCTTCGGATCGAGTGGACGACGAAATCGAGCGCTTTAAATCCGCCGTTGAACTCTCCAAAAAACAACTCTCCACCATCCGAAGCCAGGTCAAGGATGATGTTGACGAAAGGCATGCCGCTATCTTTGACTCCCATCTCCTCATCCTGGAAGACCCCTTGATCATAGACGAAACCATTGCACGTATTCGCAAGGACAGTCTCAATGGCGAATACGTCTTTAATGCAGCCGTTGAGAAAATCGCCTCAATGTTCGCAACGATTAAGGACGACTACCTCAGCGCTCGGAAACTCGATCTATACGACGTAGCCAATCGCGTCATCAATAACCTCCTTCAGCTGGAGAGCTCGAAACTCTCTCGCCTGGAAGAAGAAGTCATCGTAGTGGCACACGAGCTCGGGCCGTCTGATACTGCCCATATGCTGAAGGAAAAGGTCACGGGCTTCGTGACTGAC
Source organism: Candidatus Sumerlaeota bacterium (assembly GCA_030613245.1). Classification (GTDB taxonomy): domain Bacteria; phylum Sumerlaeota; class Sumerlaeia; order MWCT01; family JAUWMI01; genus JAUWMI01. Next base: position 6,269 of record JAUWMI010000030.1, on the reverse strand, counting down.
GTTGGCGGGCCAACCTCGCATACTGCCATCATGGCTAAAGCCTTGGAAATTCCAGCAGTTGTCGGACTGGATAATATAACGAAGTACGTCCACACTGGCGACACGCTGATTGTTGATGGTAGCAAGGGTGTGGTGATCCATAGTCCAACAATAGATGTTGTGAAAGAATACCGCGGCGCGCAGCAGCAGCTCTACGAACAGGAGCGTGCCCTCCTCTCGCTCCGGCATCTGCCAGCGGAAACGCTGGATAGTCATATCATTGGCCTCCATGCGAACATCGAACTCGCCGAAGAGGTGGATCACGTGCTTCGCCATGGCGCAGAAGGCATTGGCCTCTTCCGCACGGAATTCATCTATCTCGACAAAGAGCGTATGCCAACCGAAGAAGAACAGTTCACGGTTTACAAGCGCGTGGTCGAGAAGATGAACCCACATCCCGTCGTGTTCCGCACGCTGGATCTTGGCGGCGACAAATTTCTCTCCTCCATCCCCATATCACAAGAACTCAATCCCTTCCTCGGGCTGCGGGCCATCCGGCTCTGCCTGGAATATCCCGACATGTTTCGTCAGCAGTTGCGCGCTATGCTTCGCGCCAGTGTCTTTGGCTCCGCCAAAATCATGTTCCCTCTGGTATCCGGCATTAAAGAAGTCCGCGCTGCAAAACGCATTCTCGAAGAAGTCAAGCAGGAGCTCGCCGATCAAGGGATACCCTTCGATAAAAATATTCAGATCGGTATAATGATCGAAATCCCCTCTGCTGCGGTAATCGCGGATCTACTGGCTCGGGAAGTTGATTTCTTCAGCATTGGTACAAATGACCTGATTCAATACACACTAGCCGTTGATCGCGTGAATGAAAAAGTTGCATATCTCTATGATCCACTGCATCCGGCTATCCTGCGTCTGATTCAGGAAATCGTGGATGCTAGCCATCGTCACAGCATTTGGGTTTCCCTCTGTGGCGAAATGGCTGCTGACCCGGCAATCGCCACGATTCTCCTGGGGCTTGGGCTTGACGAACTTAGTATGGGGGCCGTCGCGATTCCTGAGGTGAAAAAGACCATCCGTGGCATCCGCCTGGCAGACGCTAAGGAGCTGCTTAACCAGATTATGACACAATCATCCATGCAGGACGTGCGTGAACTCGTGAACCAACGCGTCAGTGAGATGAGTAGGCCCACCGAATCCGCTCCCATATCCGACAGCGCGTCCGGCAAGAGCACCTAAGCACAAAGCGCACGGCCACGATCCGTACTGCGGCCCAACGCTCTCCATAACCGCTTCTACCAATGTGAAGTCCTATATGATGGCATCTCTGATCATCGCCATAGATTCCAGCGGCAGAAACATCAAATTCATTATCCTTGACAAGCAAGACAAACATGTGATATGGAAATATCAGTTCGTGGCTTCACCATTCTCTCAAGAAAGGAGAACGTAACATGAAACAACTAGGCGTATTGTGTGTGTTGGTATTTCTCCCCCTTGGCGTGCTGGCGCAGACGTATGACTACGCAGACTACTTCCCCCTTGCCGTGGGAGACCAATGGGTATACCAGGAGCAGGGGTACACTAGCACCTATCAGGTGGATGTCACTGGCACACGTATCATTGACAGTGTCGTGACTAGTGTCTTTGAGCTCGCCGGTAGGGATATCCCCAAGGAGTTCTTTGGCATTGACAGCGGGGGTATACTCGCACTGTATGGAATGGCTTATGACTTCGGCTCGCCTATTGGTGAAATTGAGGTTATTCCCGACTCGCCTTTTCCCATCGGCGACAGCGATGTTGAGGTCGGCGACGTCTTCACTCACACCGAGGAGGATATTGAGATTTATGACCTTGGTATCTTGGGCAAAGTATATGCCGATATCACGTACACCATCTCTTACACCAACTCGGGCGAAATTGCCGTAACACCAACGTTGGTCTTTTCCGATACCCTGACCCTGCACGGCACCCTGACAATTAATATAGACAGCCCGCTAGGTGGCTACACTGACACCTTCACGGAAGAAATCATCGTAGCCCGTGGCACCGGCATCGTCCGTATCACAGATATTGACGACGGTGATGTTTTCAATCTTATTTCCGCGAACATCAATGGCGGCCTCCTTCCAGATTTGCTGAATAATTCCAGCGTGACCTACACGTTCGATTTGGGCCCGGAGCGGTGGGATACCGGCGGCGCTCCCATTATCTTCACGCTTCCGAGCAGCAGCTTCTCCGGCGGCATGCTCCAGCTTCTCAGCACAACAAATACCAATACCTTCGGCTTCTGGGGCAGCTTGAATGAACTGTATTTCCAAGCCGATAATACCCTCTATCGCGCTCAATGCACCGTCTCAACAGACATCACCGTCCCGACCCAGGTGCCCGAGCTCCGACTGCGCTTTAACACCCAAAATAATCAGCTCTCCAGTATACTCGACGTAGTAAGCAATTCGGGTGCGGAATCCGCTCCTACACCAGGCGGGCAGACCTACAGCCTCTATTTTTGCCCGCATAACAGCGGCATTAGCAGCCTTGTGCCGACCATGTCGCTGGCGTTCGATCTACTGAATTTCAACCCTGACGACGCAGCGACCGCCAGCCTCCAGCTGGATGATGTCACGATCTCTCGCGTGGATCTCGAGAGCCTTACCGGATTTACTTCGATTCCCGGGGCTGCGGCCACCTTTGATTCTGGCACCGATGGCTGGGCTTTCTTCTCTGCACCTGTGGCATACTCCGAGCCCACTACAGGGAGTTCAGGAAGCGGATCATTACAGCTTCAGGCGGTAGACTTTCAGACCTTTGGCGGGTGGCAGAGCCCAAGCATTGCCCTGGAAAGCAGCATGGCCTACCGCGCTAGATTTCGCGTCAGCTCGGATCTAGCCAACCCGGCTCAGGTGCCAGACATCCGTTCGCGCCTGACCACGAACAATCTGCAGATGCACGCCATGCTTGTGGTGACCAGTACCGGCCAGGGAGAGGCGTCGCCCACAACTACGCCAAAGGACTACTGGGTCTACTTTGCACCACCAGCCAGTGCTGTTGCCCAGGGCATGATCGCAGCATTTGAAATCCTGAACTTCGACCCGGCAAACAGCTCCATGGGAACAATCAAGCTGGAAGAATTCGCAATTGAAAAGGCGTCCCTTCCCCTCTTTCCATAAATGGGGAAGAAGCAGGATGTACCCGTTTCGTGAAACCAGGCGATGATACACAAGAAATCCAGTGCTCGGAAATCCGCTCAACGGCCACAGCGCAGCAAGCCTGCCCAGCAGGGTAAACGTAATAGTAAAGGAGGACGTAACATGAAACGGTTAGGCATATTGTGTGTTCTACTATTTCTCCCTCTCGGCGTGCTGGCGCAGACGTATGACGTCGCAGACTTCTTCCAACTTGGCGTGGGTGACCAATGGACCTACAAGGAGGACAGTTCCAGCGAAACCTTTCAGATAAATGTTACTGGCACACGTTCCATTCTCGGTGTAGTAACCAGCGTCTTCGAGATCACGGAGCCTGATATGCCCAAGGAGTTCTTTGGCATTGACAGCCAGGGTGTGCTTGGACTGTATGGATTCATAGTTAACTTCCCCGAGCCCTTTGGCCAATACGAACTTATTCCCGACTCTCCCTTTCCCATCGGCGACAGCGACATTCAGGTTGGTGATATCTTCACTCACAGCGAGCAAATTGAGATTAATACCTTTCTTGGCTGGCTTACCGTCTATGTCGTGCAAACCATCTCTTACACCAACATCGGCGAAATTGCCGTGACACCGACGCTCGTATTTGCCGATACTGTGTCTCTGCGCAGCACTATAAGCATTTTCGTTCACACGTCACTGGGTGACTACGACGAAACCTTCGTCGAAGATCATATCGTGGCCCGCGGTACCGGCATCGTTCGTATAGCAGCGTATGGCGGGAATTATGGTCTCATTTCCGCGCAGGTCAATGGTGGCTTCCTTCCGGATTTGCTGAATAATTCAAGCGCGACGTATACGTATGGCTCCGGCCAGGAGCGGTGGTCTACCGGAGGCGCTCCCATTATCTTCACGCTTCCGAGCAGCAGCTTCTCCGCCGGCCGGCTCGGTCTTCATAGCAATGTAAATACCAACACCTTCGGCTTCTGGAGCAGCTTGAATGAACTGTATATGCAAGCCAATAATACTCTCTATCGCGCTCAATGCAGAGTCGCAACAGACGTCACCGACCCGACCGTGGTGCCCGAGCTCCGACTGCGCTTTAACACCCAAAATAATCAGCTCGCCAGCATACTCGATGTGGTAAGCAACTCCGGTGCGGAATCCGCTCCCACACCAGGCGGGCAGACCTACAGCCTCTATTTTTGCCCTCATAACAGCGGCATTAGCACCCTTGTTCCCACCATGTCGATGGCATTTGACATGCTGAATTTCAACCCTGCGGACGCAGCAAACGGTGGCCTCATGCTGGATAATATCACGATCTCTCGCGTGAATCTCGCGAGCCTCCCTGGATTTACTTCGATTCCCGGGGCTGCGGCCACCTTTGATTCTGGCACCGATGGCTGGGCTTTCTTCTCTGTACCCGTGGCATTCTCCGAGCCCACTACAGCGAATTCAGGAAGCGGATCATTACAGCTTCAGGCGGTAGACTACACTACATTTGGTGGATGGCAGAGCCCAACCATTGCGCTGGAAAGCAGCATGGCCTACCGAGCTAGGTTTCGCGTCAGCTCGGATCTAGCCAACCCGGCTCAGGTGCCAGACATCCGTTTGCGCCTGACCACGAACAATCTGCAGATGCACGCCATGCTTGTGGTGACCAGTACCGGCCAAGGAGAGGCATCGCCCACAACTACGCCAAAGGACTACTGGGTCTACTTTGTACCACCAGCCAGTGCTGTTGCCCAGGGTATGGTCGCAGCATTTGAAATCCTGAACTTCGACCCAGCAAACAGCGCCACAGGAACAATCAAGCTGGAAGAATTCGCAATCGAAAAGGCGTCCCTTCCCCTCTTTCCGTAAATGGGGAAGAAGCAGCACGCAACCGTTTCGTGAGACAAGTGAATGATACGCAAGAAATCCAGTGCTCGGAAATCCACTCGACGGCCACAGCGCAGCAAGACTGCCCAGCAGGGGAAGATCACGCCCGAAACACTCGAGACCGTTTTGCGCCAGTTTAAAACCGGCACTATCTCACTCGAGCAGGCTCTCGAGCACCTGAAGGCTTTCCCATTCGCCGACCTCGGCTTTGCCAAAGTTGATTTGCACCGCCGCATAAGAAAAGGATTTCCCGAAGTGGTCTTTGCTGGAGGAAAGACTATTGACCAGCTCACCAAGATTATCAGATGCCTGGATCAGGCGGGACAAAACATTCTGGCCACCCGCGTAGAGCCGGAGGTCTCTAAGAGACTCTCCAAAAGCATCCCGGGGCTGACCTACAATCCTCTAGCGCGCACCCTGGTCAAACAAAACGAGGCGATTGCCAAACGCCCAGGCACAATTCTCATCATCTCGGCCGGTACGTCCGACATCCCGGTTGCTGAAGAAGCCGCGGTGACTGCTGCACTTATGGGTAACAAAGTTGAAAAGTCCTACGACGTCGGCGTTGCTGGTATCCATCGCCTGCTCGACGCCAAAGACCGCCTTCATAAAGCGCGCGTCATTATCGTCGTGGCCGGCATGGAGGGCGCCCTCGCCAGCGTTGTCGGCGGAATGGTTGCAGTGCCGGTCATTGCTGTGCCAACAAGTGTGGGCTACGGCGCATCATTTGGCGGCCTCGCAGCACTCCTGGGCATGCTGAACTCCTGCAGCTCCGGCGTCGCTGTCGTCAATATTGACAACGGGTTCGGAGCTGGCTTTCTTGCCCACCTCATAAACAGCCTTTGAGCATGGATATGTTTAAGAGCACGGAACAAAAAGAAATAGCAAACCAGAACGGCACGACGTGCATATGTCTTAGTGGCATTAAAAATTCAGACTGTAGGGGCAGGTTTCAAATCTGCCCCTATTCCCTCCTTTACGCCGTCCGTGTTTCCGCTGCGCTGGCTTAAACGCTGAATAAAAATATTGACAAGGCATTCGAAAAGCCGTAGCGTTCTGCGTCTGTTTTTTGCGCTCAATGCAAGGAAAATATAATCTCGTTTTCTCCTGATATAGTTGGCCTTACGTCTCTATTGCATATCCCTGACTCGCAAGCGTAAGAGTTTAGCATTGGCCTCATTCTCCTTGACTTCAGAGCCCCGGTTAGAGAAAACATCCGTGTGGCTTTGGGGAAGAAGTTTTGGCGGGTCT
>JAUWMI010000037.1 GCA_030613245.1 Candidatus Sumerlaeota bacterium | reverse complement strand
GCCCACCGCCCCCATGAGTAGCCGAGTTACCGGAGATTATATTGCCCTGAATAATTCCATTGCAGCCGCTAACTCCTCCGCCGGTACCATGTGTTGGGTCAGTGGCCGAGTTTCCGGAGATGATGTTGTTCTGAATGGTGGCATTGCAACGCGAGATGCCGCCGCCCCAATTGGCTGAGTTTCCCGAGATGACATTGCTTTGGATAGTCCCGTCACATAAATCGATACCCCCGCCGTGGCTATGAGCCGAGTTTCCCGATATAGTATTGTATTGGATGGTGCCATCGCACCGAGCGAGGCCCCCGCCGTGAATATTCGTTGCGTAAGTTGAGTTGTTTAGGATGGAATTATACTGGATGGTGCCGTCACAGTTATAGAGTCCGCCGCCATAGCCTGAGTTGCCCGTGATATTGTTCCGCTCAATTGTGGCCTTTGTTCCGTTACCGCATATTCCTCCGCCATAGGATGCGGCTCCGTTGCGAATGGTAAATCCTCGTATTGCGGAAGAATCGCTTCCCTCACCTTCAAATAGGATGACCGAGAATAGCGCACCCCCATCAATTATGGTCGTATTGACTGTGTTCTCATCAAGCGGATTGGTGCTCTGCAGGATTACGTTCTTTCCCGGGAAATAGAGATTTTCATAATAGGTGCCAGGAGATACAGTCACTACCTCCGAGGGGAACGCCAAAAACAGTCCTTGCTGGATGGAAGGATAATGAGCAGGGATAGAGATTCCTGAAGGTGTATTAAATACTATTGGGCTGGTACCGCGAAGTACTTCTTCCCCGTCTTTTAGGCCATCTCCGTCAGTATCTGGATTGTTAGGGGCGCTGCCCTGAGTGGCCTCATCACTATCAGCTAATAGGTCGCCATCGCTGTCTACCGAACTGCCGTATTCATCGCTTCCCATATCCACCGAGCTACCCACCACTCGGCATTCCCCATCTATATCAGCAATGTATTCCCCGAATAGATAGTATTCATTGCCGGAATTGATACAAGGAGAGTCGGACCGGAGATGATAATCTCCATGAGAGGGGTCTACAAATCTGGGATCAGCGGATATATTTCCTATGCCGCCAGAACTCCACCATTGAACGCAGCTGTAAAACGGAGTGCTACCTGAGATCTGGCTGTAGGAAGTAGCGGAATTTCCCCAAACGATGCAATTAATAATAAGGCCCTTGCAGCTGAATAGCCCGCCGCCGATGCTATATGTTGCACCGCTGGCTGCGTTGCCTGCGATGGTATTGTTCATTATGATCCCATCGCACGAATGAAGCCCGCCTCCAGTACCGCTATACGATCCCGTAGCCGAGTTTCCCACGATGGTGTTGCTCTGTATAGTGCCATCGCATTCATACAGACCCCCTCCCTCACTATATGCTCCGGAAGATGAGTTTCCCGTGATGGTGTTGTTCTGGATCGTGCCACCGCACAAGTAGAGTCCGCCACCCTGATAACCAGCCGAATTCTGGGATACGGCATTGTTCTGTATAACGCCATTGCACAAAGCAAGTCCCCCGCCAACATAAGCCGAGTTCGTGGTAATGGTATTGCTGTTCACCGTACCATTACATTCGTACAGCCCGCCACCAAAGCTGTAGCTTCCCGTTCCCGCATTTCTCGATATGGTATTGTTTTTAATGAGAGCATCACAATTGGCGAGGCCCCCACCACGCCTGGCAGAATTTCCCGCGATGGTATTATGCTGTATGGTGCCGTCGCAATCCCAGAGCCCGCCACCTCGACCATCCTGCTGCCCTTCATACGACAAATAGTACGCTGTATTGGTAGTTATATGGTTGTTTTGAAGAGTTGCCATCGTACCATTGCCATAGATACCGCCACCCTTTGGAGCATAACCATTGGTAATGGTGAAGCCGGATAGAACGCATGTAGTGATTTCAGAGCCAGAGAAGGTAACCACTGAGCCAGCATTATTGCCGTTAATGACAGTGCTGGCGACTACGGAAGTATTCGTTGGGTTAGTAGAGCGAAGGATAATATTTTTGCCGCCAAAGTTGATATTCTCCACGTACGTACCAGACGAGACGATAATCTCATCCCCATCAGTGGCAGCATTAATAGCCCCCTGTATTGTTGGATAGTCTCCAGGGACGGTAATCACTTCGGAATAGGCTAGAAAGGAATAAAGCGCTAAATGAAAAAGGCATAATAGAACCAGAATTCTAATGCGTGAAGGATTGAAACGAGTCATCTTCATATTTAAATCTCCTAACAAAATGAATGTTTTGAACATCTCCGGGACTTAGATATCTCGGAATCTTAATAAGGAGGTGGCACGGGCATCCTGCCCGTGTAGGCGAACATATTAACCACTACGACACAACGTACACGACGGGAGCAGGGGCGACCCGCCGCGGCGGGCGGGTCGGCTCCTACATCCTGAATTTCTAATACGCCTGAGGCATATGTTCGTCGTGCCGTCGTGGTTTGATGTTTCTTCTTGTTATGTTATCTTTCTTAAGCAGCATTGCGAAGCCGCCGGAACTGAAGTCCAGATGCGGGCCCGCTCAAAAGGGTAAGGGCCACGCCCCGGGAAATTCCCCCCTCCTGCTGCACGTGTGCCGCCTACACGTGAGGGGGCGTGGCCCAGTTATTATCCCTGTTTGCTATGATTGTTTCGCATCTGTGTCGCTCTCAAGAAGGGCAGTTCGCGAACTGCCCCTACTGCTTTTTACGGCATCAAAGGTATATCGAAGGCATCAATACGCACGTCGTGCAACCGCAGGGTTGCGAATTCGGCATCAGCCGGATTGAAATTCAACAGGTCAAACGCAACGCTTAGGCCGTCCTGCGCGCTCCCTGCAGCGCTCTGCGGCGGATAAAGGTACGCGACGTACTCTTTCACCGATGGAGCTGGTGCAACCATCCCATTGCCTGCACTCACAACGTCCAGAACCGCAGATGCCTGCAGATTCTGTGTACTCGTGCGCAGCCGCACCTGCGGCACCAGAGCAGGGTCTGTTACGTCAGTGCTCACGCTGCAGCGTACGCGGTAGAGCTTGCCAGCCTCGATCGTCACATCCGCGGGATCGCTTGTCCAGAAGCCGAATGTATTCGTATTATTCGTTGCGATCAGGCTGAGCGCACCGGCACGAACCATTGACATGGGCGCCGCGAAGGGGAGTACCGTGCCGCTAAAGCGCCATCCTTCCGGGCCAGTCTCAAAGTCATATGCTGTCATGCTTTCCTGTCCTGATAGCACGCTCAGCGGAATTCTGCTGATCGTTACGCTCTCAAGGCTGACCGTTGCCTCTGGCTCGTCCAGCGGGTCGAAGTTCAGCAGGTCGAAAGCCAGGCGAGCAAACTCGCCATCCATGCCGGGTTGCGGCACGACGTAGAGGTCATAATCGCGGCCTTCCGGAGTAGGGGAAAATGCCCCATCACCACTGCTGGTTACAACCAGGCAGTCTGTCTGTTGCAAATTCTCCGCTGTCATGCGCAGCCGAATCTGTGGCACTCGGCTCGAATCAGGCACGTCTGTCGTCATTCGAAACCGCACGCAGCACAGGTCGTTCGCGTAGTAGCGAATCGAGGCGGTAGGGCTATTCCAGAATCCGAAAGTATTGGTGTTAGTGGTTGAGAGGAGCGAAATGACACCATCAGCGGCAATCGGTTGAGGTGTAGAGAAGAAAATCGGCGCACCGCCAGGACCCCAATTCTCTTCACCGGTTTCGAATGAGTAATTCCACTGCGTCCCGATCTCGTCGGCTCCAATGTCAATTCCTGGGCCCTGCGGCCTGACATCTCCCTCGAAATCGCTGGCCGGCGCGCTCGCCAGCACCCCCGCATCCACACATGGCGAGTCCGCCCTAAGGTGGAAGTCCTCGCTGCTCATATTCACGAGGTCCGGATTCGCAGACAGATTGCCACCGCGCGGATTGCCATTGTTATCCACGAGCATGTTGATTTCGTCAGCACCACTGTAGGTAATCGTCCCTTCATCTCGATAATCGCCGAGCGAGTTGGTGAAGAAACAATTCGACTGGAGGCTTGCAGGGTCGCTTGATGGATCAAGTTCGAGAACTCCATACCCGCCATTGAAGGCAATAATATTGTTGGTCATCGTTGGTGTGGCGGCCAAATTCAGGGAGATGCCTGCATTGTAGTTACGTATAATCGTATTGTTGACCACCGTGGGCGACAGATTGTTCATCAACCTGATTCCGCAATTGCGGTTGCCGTAGATGATATTATTCATTATTTCCGGAGTCGCACCGTTGTAACAGTAGATGCCATCCCAGATGTTGTTTCGGATAATGTTCGCACTAATCTGCGCTCCTGAGGCGGTTTGGCAGGAAATACCAGATCGCACGTTTCCATCGAAAATGTTGTGGTGGATGGTCGGCTGAGAACCACTCTCACAGAGAATCCCCTCTGCGCCGCTCCCCGCGATATAGTTATCCTGTACGCTTCCATCAGAGGCATCCTCGAACCACATCCCTCGGTCGTTATCTTTCAGCTGATTACTGAGAATACGTGGCGACGACCCGGAGATACAATGGATGCCGGCTCCGGCATTTGCGACCAGCATGTTGTGGACAATCATCGGGGCGGATGCATTTTCACACAGGATTCCGTCCCCACCGCTTTGCTCAACCACGCAATCCTGAATCAATGGGGAAGCATGGTAGAGCATAATCCCGTGGAGCTCGTTGTTAATGAGTGTATTGGAGAGTAACTGAGGATCGGCATGTGAACAGAAGATCCCTTTAAAGACGGTTCCCTCGATAATATTCCGCTGAATCAAAGGCGTCTGGTCCGGCTTGCAATAAATGGCCATGTCGCCTCCGATGAAGTGCAATTCTTCAACTGTGGTTCCGGTTTCAGGGTAGAGGATGGTAAAATCTTCGTGGCCATAGACCCGTGCGTCCTCGCCGTGCAGCAGAATGTTGTGGTTCAGGATAAGATTGCTCTCGGTGTAATTCCCCGGATGGACAATGATCTTCACCTCGTTGCTTCCTTGTGGGGAGTAGGAGGTGGCGTTTGGATACGCGCCTATATCAACCCAGCCTTTCCCTGCGCCAATACAGAGCGAACCTTCTGCCAAGCGGTAGTCGTAGCTAATGATGGCATTGGTGATGGTCGAGAACGGCGCTCCGCGGGTGCCCATCTCAGTTCCCGTGAAGTTGGCATCAACGTGGATTGCATTCGTTCGGTTAAACGGCCCCCACATAACGAATTGTGGATCAACCGAAATGTTGTCAGCGCATCGGCCTTCCTCGTTGTCAACCAGCGTGTTGATCTCATCCGCACCAGTATACTCAGTGGTTCCTTCGTCGAGATAATCAGCAATGCCATTCTGCCAGAAGCAGTTGAAGGTCACTAGCGTGGGATCGGCGGTCTCAGTTAGCTCAGCCAGCCCATACATGGTGCTCGAGGTGATGATGTTGTTCGTAATAATTGGTGCCGCCATATCATCGCAGACAATGCCACTCTTTTTGTTTTCAGCAATCAGGTTGTTGAGCAGATTAGGCTGAGCGGAATTGGAAATCATCACGCCGTTTTGCACATTATTGGCGATAATCGTCTGCTTAATCAGCGGCTGGGCAGAGTCAATAATGGTAACGCCATCGCGCAGGTTTCCCCATACCACATTATGATTCGCGATCACGGGGCGGGCAGAATCTTTACACAGAATGCCGCCGCCATTATTTCCGGTAATGATATTTCCGCTGCAATACGGCGTGCTGTACCTGGCAATAATCAGCCCTTCACCCCAGTTCCAGCAGAGCTGATTGCCTTCAATTATAGCCGAGGAATTATCCTCAGCTCGCAGCCCGGCGCGGAAATTCCACACGATCCGGTTATCTTTAATTACCGGCAACGCACACTTGGTCACGCACACCCCGTAATTGAGATTTTCTGTGATGAGATTATCAAGGATGATCGCGGTCGTTCTATCAGTCGCAAACACGCCCGATTCATTGTTAGCGCGGATGATATTTCGTTCGGCAATGAAGAATGACTCTTCAATGGCCGCAATGCCGTTTTCATTATTCTCTGCGATGTAGTTCCCTATGATGATTGGATCACATAATGGGGGCCGAGGCGGACGTTCGGGCTCTGGCACTTCAGGTGGTAGCGAGAGGGCCCACGTGCGGCATAAGATTCCGTTGCGCCGATTCTGGGTAATGTTATTGTCCAGGATCATCAGCAATACAGCACCGCATTGAATCCCATCAACCTGGTTTGCAGTAATGGTGTTCGACGTCACCTCTCCAGTCGTAATATCAAGATAAATTCCATTGGCTCCGTTATTTCGTACAATATTATTCAGGCACGTGATGTACTCAGTTGCTCCTTGGATACCTTCTTTGCCGTTGTTCTCAAACACGCAATTTTCCAGTACGGAGTACGTAGACCAGAAGCGAATACCTGACCCCACATTGGTCGTAACAGTGCAACTGGTAATTTCGACCAGCGCATTCACGAGGATAATGCCATCTTGACCGTTTTCTCCGATCCAACAATCGTGAACGCGAAGCAAGCTTTCCTTGTAACGCACTTGTAGTAGCATAGCGATTCCCGCTTCAACATTCTGCTTAACAATGCAATTCCCAACGGTGCACGTGAAGGAACTGGTTGGGAGTTGACCGCCAATGGTTATTCCTTCCAGGCCACCAGTAACGGTAAATCCGTCAATATGTGTATTGTATCTGAGCTTAACCGCGGGCTTGGTGTCATCTGGTGCTGCGATTACGGATGTCCCACCGCGAAACTCACGTGGGCGCAGAAGGTTTGTAACACCGCCACAAAGATACTGCCCGGCCTCGGTAAATTTGACATTCTCCGCATATGTCCCTTCCGCCACCCAAATAATTTTTTTTACTCTGGGATTAATCCCTGCCCGAAAAAGCGCATGGTTGATTGTTCTGAAGGGATGGAGGGCGGTACCCGGATTCGTGTCATCGCCCCAGGTTGCAACGAACCACTCAAGCACCTCTGTTTGAGCACCAGCATTCTGGCTCAGGCCATGAAGTGCCAGCTGTGCCACTAGCAGGGCAACGATGACGATTATTTGTGTCCTCTTTTTCATAAAATCCCCTCTCCTCTTCGATTTCTTTCCGCCACAACCCAGAACTTGCCTTAATCAGCAGGTCAAACTAACCCTCTGCACCATGCAAGACAGCTATCTTGTTAATACAAAACTCGTGCCAAATCGGCAAATAAAGCTTCAATTACGTAAGATATCTAAAATCAGGTATGTACGACTATTTCGGCCTACTTCATATCTGACCTGCTGGAGCACGCACTGTAGAATATTCTTCAATATTGTAGAATAGTGTAGAATATTCCCCATTTTTCTTTATTCTCCTTGGTTCAGCCCTGTAGGGCGTTCAATTGAACGCCCCTACTTATGGGAAAGGATATCATGTCAGGCTAGAGAGGCATACAAGGCTGGCGCAAGGGGGAGATTTTGCATCTGAATCATATAGGAAAGCGCTTCTGTTCGCCTTAAGAGAAGCAATCGCAGGCTAGCATTTTGAAAAACTCATCTTAGGAATATTATGCAGACGAGCTATCTTCTGGGAGGCACTGAAGACATTCTGACGGTTCTGCGCTAGTACACCATCACAGGAAATATGAGGTTTAAAATGACTTCCAAATTGCCCCTATTTGTTCAAGTAGGGGCTCAAAATTTTGAGCCCCTACATGGTAACTTGCCGAATAGCATATCCACCAAAGTTTGTGTGATGATGTACTAGAGGTGCTCCGATTCCAGCACACGAAAGGCGGGGGTTAAAAACGTTCTGCCTGCATCATTTATGAGCCTCTGGCTTATTAACGTGGCGATACGGCTTTTTTGTAGGCCCCGAACACATCCTGGCGGTTCAAAATGCCAACGATCTTGCGTGGATCGCGCGTGTCCACCACGGGAATGCCTTCAATGTCCGTATCACTGAAGATGCTGAGTGCAGCGCTCACAGTATCAAAGAGGTAGAGGCATTTGGGATTATGATCCGCAATGTCGCGGGCAATCAGAAGCGGACTCATTTCACCCAGTGTAAGGATTGATCGCAAATCCTGGATCGAGATGACGCCTACTAGCTGCTCGTTGGCATCAATGACAGGGAAGGTGCTATTTGGACTATCAGCGACAATCCGGAGGATTTCAGGGAGTGTCGTGTCGGGATCAAGTCTTGTCAGACTGGTGCGCATGACGTCGCGCACGCGAACTTGCGCCAGTGGCTCAAATCGCTTCGCTTGCTCTACGTCAAATCCATCTCGTAGCAGACTCAGGGTATAAACTGATCCCTTCTGGACCGAATGTGTCACAAGCACGCTGATTGCGACTGTGGTCATAAGGGGGAGAATGACGCGGTAATCGCCGCCGGTGACTTCAAAGATGATCAGGACTGCGGTAATCGGCGCGTTCAGAGAGCTTGCCACAACCCCTGCCATTCCGATCAGAGCAAACGAGGCCGGCAAGGCGGGAATACCCGGGAAAACTTGATTGATCAAGCTTCCCAGGGCTCCGCCTCCCATTGCACCGACAAACATTGCTGGGGCAAATGAACCGCCGGTACCACCTGACCCGAGAGTGAGGGAGGTAGCCAGAATCTTCATCACGCACAAAATAGCAAGAAACCAGATGACGAAATGGCCGCTCAGTGCTTCGCTCACATTGAAATAACCTTCGCCCAGCACCTGCGGTAGTTTAATTCCCACCAGCCCAACACACAGGCCGCCAATCATCGGTTTCAGCCACATGGGAAGTTTGATGCTCGTAAAGATGTCTTGGGTTTTATACAATGTCGTAATTAAAATTGCACCCAGGCCTCCGCAAAGAAGCCCCAACAAAATGTAGCCCAACAGCAGCCCAATAGCAGAGTCGAGTGAGAGCTGCGTCTGGCTGAAAATTTGTTCAAAGGGAACAATGAAGGCTGGCGAATCGCCAAGCAGCGCTTTTGACACGATGGCGGCAACAACCGCCGAGAGTACCACAGGGCTAAACGTCTGAATCGCAAAGTTGCCCAGAATAATCTCCAGTGCAAAGAAAACCCCGCCAATGGGTGCATTAAACACCGCAGCAATGCCCGATGCCGCCCCGCATCCTACCAGCACACCTAGACGTCTGCGCGAGACACGTGCCATCCGTCCGACAAACGACCCGATGACCGAGCCGATCTCAACAATCGGCCCTTCCGGCCCCGCTGATCCGCCCGAGCCCATGGTAATCACGGAGGAGAGCGACTTGATCCCCATCCCGGGATGCAGAACAACGCGGCCCGTGGCCACGGCCTTCATTACCGATGGTACGCCATGGCCTCCAGGCAACTTTATAATCCGGTAAACTAGCAGCCCAACTATAAGTCCGCCAAGCGCAGGCGCAAGCAGTATAACCAGCTCAGAGGGAAGTCCCAATATAGGATTTTCGCGCGCAAATAAGTAGTCGTTTGTCAGAACAATCAGCTTGCGAAAAATGACTGCAACAAGCCCGGTTAGCAAGCCAATAACCACGGCGAGAATCAGAAGATACGTGTTTTCCTTAAGCTTCAGCCTGTCAACAAAGCTCTTGGTCGTAGAGCTGGCCTTGATATCTTCGGATTCTGCGAAGGGCGCTCTTTCTCTCGTGTTTTTCGTCATGGTAGGTTCACGGTGAAGATTATCAGCTGGATCGAGCTCCTGGCGGTGCGGCAGCTGCCATGAGACCTTCCAGGCCGCGCCGAAGGAGGATACTGCTCATTTTTCGCCGATAGGATTCAGTCGAACGAATGTCCGTAATCGGCGACACGGTCTGCTGGGCAATCTCTGCGGCTTCCGTAATGATTGCTGGCGTGAGGGATTTGCCTCGTAAGAAGTCTTCAACTGCATGCGCCCGGATTGGCGTTGAGGCCACCGCACCATATGCAATGCGGATCCAGGCTGTCCGTCCCATATTCAGATGAAGTTGCCCGGCCACGCTGATCTTTGAAATGCTCATTGCACTTCGCTGCCCCAGTTTTAAAAAGAACCCTTTTTCATCGGGGGTAGGCTTTGAAAACTGAATCGCTATGATTAGCTCGTCGGGGTCAAGTATGGTTTCTCCTGGCCCGCGAAAGAAACTTTCTAGAGCAACAGTACGCGATCTGGATGGGGATTGTAACTCAAGCGAGGCATCGAGAGCGAGCAGGGGAGGAACAGTGTCGCCTGCGGGTGAAGCGTTGGCAATATTGCCGCCAAGCGTTGCACGACTACGAATTTGTGGGGAGCCCAAGCGCTGGCAGGCCGCAACAAGAATTGCCGCGGATTGGCTCAACAGCTTGGATGAGATAATGTGCGCGCACGTCACCATTGCTCCGAGATAGATCATATTGGCGCGTTCTTCAATCCGCGCGAGCTCTTCAACATGGCTCAGGTCAATTAGGAAATCAGGCTTCTCGATTTTCTCTTTCATACGCACAATCAGGTCCGTTCCACCAGCCAGCACCTTGTAGTCCTTGTCGCGATGTAACTCAATGAGCCTTAGTAGTTCATCTATGGTCGTCGGACTAAGATAATCCACAGGTTTCAGCATGACCAACCTCTGTGAAGTTCTGCATTTGTGCGCGAATCATGCATCCGCATAAACTATGAGCCGCACGCCAACCGCACCCGTGTACAATTTTCAAGAACGCTATTCGCAAATTTCTCAGCCATCTCAGGTGTAATCCTGAACGCTAGGGCAAGAATTCGGTTTGTGTCAATAATTTCCGCGTTTTTTGTTGAGTAGTCCCCGTTCTTGTCATAAAATCAGTACGAAATTTCGTTATGCTCTGAAGATATTTTATATTGCTATAATTTGTGTACAAATACGCTGGAGGCGCACAAGTCGGGAGCAAGAGACGACATGGATCTTCTACTCGCAACGAATAATCAGGATAAGGTACGTGAGCTCATGGCTCTGCTTGACGAGCTGCCATTACACATCAGGACGCTGGCGCATTTTCCGGCCATTGGGGAAGTGAAAGAAGACGGCACCACATTTGAAGAGAATGCGCGAGCCAAGGCTTGTTTCTGTGCCAAGAGATCAGGCCTGTTATCTATTGCTGATGATTCAGGTCTGGAAGTAGACGCCCTTAATGGACGCCCAGGCGTCCTTTCAGCACGCTATGCGCCGACAAGTTCCGAGCGAATCCAGAAGCTTCTCGCTGAGCTCAACGCCGTGCCGGCAGGTGAGCGACGAGCGCGTTTCGTCTGCGCCATGGCGCTCGCACACCCTGATGGACGGTCTCTCGTGCGGTGCGGCTATTGTTGTGGTGAGATTGTGCGCGAACCACATGGCTCGGGAGGGTTCGGGTACGACCCGATTTTCTATCTTCCTGAGCTGGGCAAGACCATGGCTGAACTCACATTGGAAGAGAAAAATCAGCTCAGTCACCGCTCGCTTGCGCTTCGCCAGATCATTGTCTTGCTCAAAAAAATGATTGACAATAGTGCCACCTTTGGTGATTTACTGAGTCTTTAGAAGCTGTGGCCGAGCTATAGAAAATAAGGCATCAAATAATCCATTTAGGCCACTGTTTTAGACCGTAAAAACTGGCGTTGAGTCCTTTATACGCATCTGGCTCAGTGGTGCCTGACAGTGTGTACGATCGGGGCGTAGCGCAGGTGGCTAGCGCGCCTGCCTTGGGAGCAGGAGGTCGGTGGTTCAAGTCCACTCGCCCCGACCAGTTTCAAACTTATTAATACTGGCTGCGCTTCAGCGGGATGTCTTCGCATGGAGTGGCAACAACCCACAGAGGCTTCAGTCGAGTCACATGGAAGTTAGTGTGTGCGCCAGTAGCTCAGTTGGATAGAGCAACGGACTTCTAATCCGTAGGTCGTGGGTTCGAGTCCCGCCTGGCGCGTGCTACGGGTTTTCTGATGTGGTGGGTATAGCTCAGTCGGTGAGAGCACCAGGTTGTGGCCCTGGGGGCCGAGGGTTCAAGTCCCTCTACCCACCCCATGTGTTTTAAGTATGATGTGCTGTTGCGTGAAGGCATGTGCGCCTGTAGCTCAGTTGGATAGAGCAACGGCCTCCGGAGCCGTGTGTCGAAGGTTCGAATCCTTTCAGGCGTACTTCTTCGTGTGTTCAGGGCTTCGCGAGTGCGGAGGTGCTCAATATAGGCGCTGTGGTAGAGCCAGACAAAATGGGTAGGCTCTGCGCCGTGTTCCGTTTTTAAGTTAGCAGACGCAATCAGGTTCGGCCAATGAACAAGCCAATGTGCGCCCGTAGCTCAGCTGGATAGAGCGTCGGACTTCGAATCCGCAGGTCGCAGGTTCGAATCCTGCCGGGCGTGCCAGTTCTTATTCCTCTCTGGGTGGGCCGTTAGCTCAACTAGGCAGAGCAGCTGACTCTTAATCAGGAGGTTGGAGGTTCGATTCCTCCACGGCCCACTGTCTTTTTAGGCGCTTGTTATGCGCTCTTCTCTAGTTCTCATGCGGACTTGCAGTAGTTGGCTAAATGCGATTTCCGTCTTTCCGTCCGCCTTCCACCCGCTTTAAACGGCGTTTCAAATTGCACTGAGATTGCATTGCTGACGGAGGGGAAGATCACCACTTCCCCTCTTTTTTTTGCTTGCCATAGCCGCACGAGTTGATGAAGAAAGGGATGGCATTTGTGACTGATGGGGCAAGGGATTTCCTTCAATGACTGTGCAAGAGAAGCTGGAGATGGGTGGATATGTCTTGCCTAATAAGCAGCTGGTGCGGGAACGAATGCAGCACATTCTTAGATTACTTCCGATATCGCAGGTTCAAATTTGAATTTCCAAGACTCCGGGCATAATGGAAGACATTCCATGCCCTAAGTGACTTTGCATCTGCCGATATCTTTATGATTCCGGCTAGTGCTGGATCTAGTTTGGGCCACAGAATGGTGTCATTGG
The DNA here is from genome assembly GCA_030613245.1 of Candidatus Sumerlaeota bacterium. Classification (GTDB taxonomy): domain Bacteria; phylum Sumerlaeota; class Sumerlaeia; order MWCT01; family JAUWMI01; genus JAUWMI01. The sequence continues at coordinate 29,143 of JAUWMI010000037.1, read as the reverse complement.
TGTACCCCTAGCCTCCACCCTTCCACAATCATACCGATCAGCTACAATCTCGCATATGCGTTGCTCGCAAATCGTTTTTTCGCTTGCCTTACAACTTACGATTTGATATAAAGACACTAATCTATAGTGGTTGGATAAAATTCAAAGGAGATGCTGAGCATGACGCCAGATGGGACTGAAGAAACTGCCTTGCAGGATTGTATGCGAAAGCGTGCCATCGGACTTTTTACTTATCTGGCCGAACTTGCTAAGCTCCGCACAAAGGTTGTTCGTAATGTCAGCGAATATGAACAAGTCCTCTGGCTTTCCGACATACCGAAGGAACGAGAATGCTACACCCTGGCATGGCATGAGAGACTAAAAGATCATGAGCAACTTTGGCTCGGAGTCAAGAAGCCGCGGTTATACCCTTGTCCACCAGTCCCAGATGAGTTGAAGCCTTGGGTAAGGAAAGATGACCTTGCTGAATCCTCGCGCATTCCAAATCTTCTTCCTCGCATCCTTGCTCCAGAATCGGACGACGACCTGAAAGGGGAGCAGACAGAGCAAGGCGAGAGACCCCGATTTCTCGAACTTTCTGACTATCCACATCTCCTTGCGCTTTGGAAAAAGTATTTAGACCAAAAGTGGCTGGCCTGGGCAAAGGAGAACGAACGCACTAAGAAGATACAGCGTGTATATGCTCGACTTCATGCCATATATCAACAGCTAAAGCGACAGGGCGAGATGGTGGAGTTGACAATGGGCCTCGGCCTGCTAATATGGAAAACGCCCACTGGACAGGAGGTTCGGCGTCACCTCCTCGCAGCTGAAGCATCTGTTGAGCTTGATGCCCAAAACGGAACACTTTTCGTGAGTCCTGGCCCCGAAGGAGCAAAGTTGACGCTCGAAGACGAGATGCTTGAGGCTCATGAACGGCCCGATGCTGATGCTCAAGCTAAGATTGAAAGCCAGATCCAGGATATTGGCGATGATATCTGGGGCATCGAAGATGAGGAAGCAACCTCAAGCGTAGAAGACCTATTGCGCGGATGGATTTACGATGTATCAGCTGAAGGTACTTATTCGAGTGAGCTGCGTCCGCCTGCAGATTTGGGTTCAGAGCCAAAAGTCACCTTCGCTCCTGCGATTATCCTACGAAGACGAACGGAACGAAGCTTGGTGACAACATATCAAAAGATCATAGAGCAGCTGCAATCCAAAGCCGAAATTCCTTCCGGAATTCGTCCGCTGGTCAAGATTAAGGAGGGAAGTATAGATATCAACAAAGTCTCTGATGGTCCCCCAAAAATCAGCGAGTTCAAAGACATGCTATTGCCTCGTCCATCGAATGAGGAACAAATGAGAATCATCCGTGCCCTTGAACAAACGCAAGGCGTGTTGGTTCAAGGACCTCCTGGGACAGGTAAGAGCCACACAATAGCTAATCTAATCTGCCACTTACTCGCTTCTGGCCGCCGCGTGCTTGTAACCAGTCAGACTCCCCGTGCGCTCAAGGTGCTGAAGAATATGCTTCCTGAAGATGTTAGGCCGCTATGTGTCAGTTTACTTGGAAATGACCCTTCCTCGCTCAAGGATTTGGAACACTCAGTGGAAGGAATTACGAACCGCCGATATGGCTGGCATCCGGACGCGAACAGAGAGAAGATTGACCATTTGAATAGAGAACGGGATCAGTTGCGCCGTCGGGAAGCGGATCTATCTCGCCGTCTGCGAGAAATCCGGGAACGAGAAACTTACGAACATCATATTTGTGAAGGCAAATATAGGGGCACGGCTCTGCGAATTGCCCAGCGGGTCTCATCAGAGCGTCAAATGCATGGTTGGCTGAACGCAGCGATAGGAATAGAGACGGATCCTCCGCTTTCTGATCTAGAGGCTTTGGATTTTCTCCGAATGCACAGGCAATTGACTCCAGATCGGGTTCTCCAGACTCAGAAGACCTTCGTGAAAGTGAAAGAGCTCCCTAGTCTTGAAGAATTCTGCCGGACCCGTGAGGCAGAGCTCAAGGCCAAAGCCATCTGTGAACGTTTTTCCGCCGTGAGGGGCACTAGGGGATACGCGGCAATTAGTAATTGCAGTAATGAACAATTAATGACTTTAAAGAAAGCGCTAACCGCACTACTCAACGCGCGCGACAATGTTCTAAAAAGTAGCCAACCATGGGCGCCAAAATCTGTGAACGATATTTTGTCGGAACGTGACCGGGTCTGGCGTGAACTGCTGGAATCAACAACTCGATACCTCGCAAGGCCCAAGAAATACGCAAGGTTGGCTGAGGAAACGCAGACAGAACTTCCTGAGGCTCACAGTCGCTCACAGATAATCGGCGATGCTCAGCGATTAATCAAACACTTTGAGAACGGTGGTAGGTTGGGGTGGTCGTTTTTGCGTCCTCGTATCGTTAAGGAAACTAGATACATCCTTAAGGAAACGCGGATTGATGGCCGCAAATGTGACACAAAGGAGAGACTCTCAAAGTTGCTTGCCAAACTGCTTGTCGATGATGATCTTGAAAGACTATGGTGCTATTGGTCTGCCTTCGTCGAGAAATATGAGGGTAATCGATCCGCACAAGTGGCCCAGCTGGAAGACTTGTGTGAGCCGCTGGAGCAACTGCTCAATTTGCATACACTCTTAAGGCACGCATCCGATATGTGTATGGCAATTGAAGGCCTTACCCAGCCCGCTTGGTATAATATTGAGGAAGTTGAACGCTACTTGCATACAGTCGAAGCAGTGGAGTCAGAATGGAACTTGAAAAACTCGAAAGCTTTATTCGAAAAGACTGAGAAGCTACTCCTTTCCTATACTGCAAAAACAAATACCCACCCTGTTGTTAAAGAAGTCCATGATGCCCTAATGGCAAGATATGAACAAGGTTATCGCAAGGCTCTCGCCAAGCTAGAACATCTTGAGGGGGACCTGCAGCTTATCGAACGAAGGCAGAATTCCCAAAATAAGCTGACCCAATCTGCGCCCGAGATTGCCGAGCTTCTTGAAGCACAGCCTCACTTACCAGATTGGGACGAGCGGATGGCTCATTTCGTTGACAGCTGGCGTTGGGCACAGGCAAGAACCTGGCTTGATGAATATATTGCAGCGGTCAATGAAGCAGAGATCGTGTCTGAACTAGAGAGAATTCAAGAAAAAATCCTCCAAACTACTGCCGAATTGGCCGGAGTGTTGGCATGGCAACATTGCCTCGAACGACTGTCAGAATCCCAGCGCATGAATCTTATGGCTTGGAAGGAAGCAGTGAAGCTCATTGGCAAAGGCACGGGCAAACGAGCGCCGATTCATCGGCGCGATGCGCGGAAGCGCATGGACGAAGCTCGCAGTGCCATCCCGGCCTGGATTATGCCGTTGTATCGAGTTGCTGAAACCGTGAACCCCTCCGTTGATGCCTATGACGTTGTCATTATTGACGAAGCAAGCCAGTCGGGACCGGATGCGCTATTCCTTCTGACCTTGGCCGACAAGATTGTTGTTGTGGGCGATAATGAGCAGATCAGCCCCGCGAATGTGGGAATTCCACTCGACGATGTTGACCTTCTCCGCGACCGCTATATCAACGACTTGCCACTGAAAGATGCTCTTGGCCTAGAAACCTCCATCTTTGCCCTGGCAGTTATCATGTATGGGAATCGCATTGTTCTGCGCGAACATTTTAGATGCATGCCAGAAATAATCCAGTTCTCGAATAATCTATGTTATGCTCATACTCCGCTAGAGCCGTTAAGACAATACCCTGCACAGCGCTTAGAGCCAGTTATCGCCGTGCATGTGCCGGATGGATACCGTGAAGGTGGTAACCGCACTCCGCTAAACCGACCTGAGGCAGAAGTCATAGTGAACAAAATAGCGGAATGTTGTCGGGATCCTAAATACAAAGGGAAAACCATGGGCGTCATTAGCCTGCTGGGTGAATATCAAGCCCGCGTGATCGAACGTATGTTGCTTGAAGAGATAGGCCCTGAGGAAATCGAGCGGCGGAATTTGGTCTGTGGGGACGCTTATGCATTTCAAGGGGATGAGCGCGATGTCATGTTCCTCAGTATGGTTGCCGCGCCAACTGAAACGGGTGTAATAGTACTCGGAAGGGCGGCAGATAGGAGACGTTTTAATGTTGCTGCAAGCCGGGCGAAAGATCAAATGTGGCTTTTTCACACACCAACGCTGAACGATTTTCGAAATAAGGAATGCGTGCGATACAAGCTTCTTGAATACTGCTTGAACCCAAAGCCTGCGCAGGTTGATGGCTCTCGGGATAAGTGTGCGAATGACTTCGAAAAAGCAGTGTACGACAAAATCGTGGGACGTGGATACAAAGTAATCCCGCAATTCGAGGTGGCTGGTTACTTCATTGATCTCGTGGTCGAGGGAATGCGTGCCAGATTGGCGGTTGAGTGTGATGGCGACTACTGGCACAGCGAGCCAGAGCAGCGGGAACGCGATATGCAGAGGCAGCGTGTTCTAGAGCGCTGCGGCTGGACATTCTGGCGTGTTCGTGGGTGCGAGTTTTATTACGACCCGGATGCTGCCTTGGAGGGATTATGGCGGACATTGGAGCTACTTGAAATCTATCCCGACATCGGACACCAATCCACTTCACACAGAGAGAAGACTGAGCTGGAAGAAAGTAAAGGGGCAGTTTCGGACATTCAGAAACAGAGCGGAGAAGGAGCTTCCTTTGACGTCAAGCGGTCCTCGGATTTGGTCAGATATCATGAACCGGCTACTCCCCAGCCTCCTGAAGAAACGGCGAAGTCAAGGCAGCTAAGATTATTCGAAGAAAGTAGCAGGCAACCAACGCTATTTGAAGGACACCCTAAAGTCACGCCACAACCATCTAAGCAGAGCCAAGAGACCAAGAAGAAACAAAAGCAAACAAGTAAGCAACCTATTACCGCTGAAGACCAGCAACTCATCGATTGGATTTCCACAATCCCCTCTGATATTTGGTTCTTGGTCGCACATTGGGCCAAAGTGAACAATATCTTGCAGCCTTGGGAAAGATCTTTGGTCTTTAGTATCGGTAAGCGAGTGTCTCGGGGAACAAGTGTCTCAGTTAAACAGGCAAGACACGCGCACCGCGTTTACCACGAAGCCCTAGAACAGGGGTTCGACGAACACAAAGAGAAGAAGAAATAAAGGGTTTTTCCCGGAATGTCGTCTTGCCCCTACTCCTTGTATACAATAAAATAGCATAGAGGAACACTGCTGATGGGAGTCAATGAACTGGTAACGGAACGGTTCACAGAACTCGAAAAAAAGGCGGCGTCTGTATCAGAAACCCGTGATTCTGCTTTTCTAGATGGGGACGAAAAAAAATGCTTCACGATCGCAACGCCAAGCTTCAAGGCATGGGGCACAAGTGTCCTCAACCTGCTAAAAGGAGTCTTTGGAAAAGACAGCATCCAGTATCAGAACTTCTATGAACACTACAAGAAATTTACAGAATGGGAGCATAAGTTCGAAGATTGCAGGGCCATATTTCAGGCAGTCAAGGAAGGTGAAATCAGAAACAGAAAGTAAGGATAAAACCACCCAAAATTTATATAGCGGCACCACCAATAGAATTTCCGACATGGTGTATGACCCAGACAATGCTCAGAATTTGGGCAGAATATATCTTCAGGACTGCCGCGGAGCTCAGAAAAAGGGCGTAGAGGTTACTTACTAAAATCCTCTTGCTAAAGTACCGCTGTCCTCACTGCACCGGAAGACTCTAATTTGCAGGAGACCGAACGGCAGAGTGCATCAGCTGCCACGCCATCTTAGATCCAATCCTAGAATTTCAAAGATGCAGCAAATGCGGCAGAAAACTGTTAAGAAAGACACATTACTACTACTATCCGGACTGTGGAATGCCGTAACCTAGTTTCCAGTTATGATGTGAACAAATAATAGCCAAAGGTAAAAAAGAGCACGTCCTAGCAATAAAATGCGGAGGCCAGGCCCATTCTATTAATGGGGTTTCAGATTGACGTCCAAGGCTTGGACTAAGGGATGGATATCTTTAAAGACCATGGAATGTGCAAAGTGCAGGTCGACATGGAGTCTTGCCCCGCAGGGCCAAATACCTTTTAAAAGGTGAGAGATAATATGAAGATACTCCATACTGCAGATATACATTTGAGGGAATATTGCGATGATAGGTGGAATACCCTTCAGAAGCTCATTGAGATTGGAAAGAAGGAAAAGATAGAAATATTTGCGCTTAGTGGTGACCTATTTGACAAGGACATTGATGCGCAAAGCCTCACGCTAAAAATACGAGCAATTTTCTCCAACACTGGTTTCAAAATTGTCATTATTCCCGGAAATCATGATAGCGACTCTTATAAGACAAATATTTATTTTGGGGATGATGCAATTATCTTAACTGACTTAAATAATCCTTTTGAGAACGAAGACGTAAGAATATGGGGCATGCCTTTCGAGCCTATAGGTGGGGAAAAGATTCTCGATAAACTCTATTCACTTGCAAATCATTTGGGTACCGATAAGAAAAACATCCTCCTGTATCACGGCGAATTGCTAGATGCGTTTTTTTCTAGAAGAGATTTTGGAGACGAGGGCGGGGAAAGGTATATGCCCGTTAAGATTTCTTACTTTGCGGATTTAAAAATCGATTATGTACTCGCGGGGCATTTCCATTCAAATTTTGATGTTTGGAGATTAAAAAGCGGGGGATATTTTGTTTACCCAGGGTCTCCTATCTCAATAACCAGGAGAGAAACGGGACAGAGAAAATTAAACATCTTCAAAGTGGGAGAGCCTCCCAAGGAATACTTCCTTGATACGCCTCATTTTGAAGAAGTAGCAATAGAACTCGATCCGTTTAAGGACGAAAAGCCGATCGAAACAGTTGAGAGACAGCTTAATAATCTTCATCCGGAGGCAAAGAGCATTCTTATAATCAAAGGATTCATAGACGGCGAGACCATAGGCATGAACGACAAAGAGCTTGTAGAGCGTATAAAAAAGATTGCTGCAGGGAGATGCGTTGACGAACGTTATGAATTCAGAGATATACGGGCGATACTCCAAGACGACCTGTTTAAACGCTTTTGGGGAAAGCTTGAACGAATAGGTCTCAAGGAACAGAAGAAAAAACAGTTATGTGATGCAGCAATTAAGGCATTCATGGGAGCAAAATCATGAAAATTAAGGAATTCTCAATAATAAGATATGGGCCCTTGCCAAATACCGGGCGAATTTTGCTGCAGAATTTCACTCTCTTTTTTGGCAAGAACGAAGATGGGAAGACGCTTACAATAGACGCTATTGTAAAGCTACTACTGGGGCGACATGTTAAAGATTTTAATCAGATAAATCGAGTAGAGGAGAATCCAGAAGGCTATGTCATGATAGAAGACGACGAAGGTAAGGAAATCAAACTGCCAGAGAAGGGTAACCTGACCCAACTCTCAGGATTAACACCATCAGAATGTCGTAATGTTTTTATAATAAGGAATAGCGATCTTGCAATCTCGGATGAAAGCCAGTTTTATGCAAAAGTTACAGATCGGCTTACCGGCTTAAGAACGGAGGACATCTCCAGAATAAAAGAGGGCCTAAGGGAGCTAGGTAAAATAACACCATCGGGTATGTTTCGAGACATTCGGAACGAAAACATTAGGAAAAGAGTAGAGAATGCAAAAAACCTCATCGAAGAAATTGGCACCTTAGCCAAAAGGATCAATGAAGAGAAATTTGATGAACTTGAAGAAGGATATGCTAGTAGAAAAGACGAGAGTACCCGGATTAATGAAGAAATTAAGAATCTTGAGATAGCCAGAAAGAGGGAGAAGTATGAACAGGCAAAAGAAGCTCTGGATAATTTGGCAAATGCTTTAAAAGATTGTAAGAGGTTAGAGATATACAATGAAAGTGACGAGCGCTTATGGAGAAGTTGTGAGCAAGATGTAAAAATTCACACCGAAGAAAAAGGAAATCTGCTTGCAGAGATTAAGGAAGCCGAAGAAGAGCTTAAGGAAATGACTGGCAAATTGGATAGCGCAGAAGAAAGCGTTCGCGTTCTCGATGAGAGAAAGAAAAAAATAGACAACGAAATCATGCCAGAGTTGAGGGAGTATCAAAACAGGAGGAGCGAATTAGCACAACAAGAGGTAAAGACCAAATTCTTTACTTCCTTCGGGATAGTCGCGGTAATTTTGGTTGGCATATCGTTACTCGCCACCATATGGAGTCCAGCGCTGTTATCTCAGATTTTGGCAACGGTATTTTTCGTTTTGGCAGCGATTTCAGCAGCATTAAAATTCCAATTTGTGCGAGAGAAAGCTCGTTTGGCAGGGATGCTCGAAAGAAACAAACTAATCTTATCAAGGCTAGGACTAAGTGCAGAAGATATTGAAGGCATTCTTTTAAATATTCAGAGGTTTGATGAGGAATACCGTGGCAAATACGACCAATGGCAGGACATAAAAAGGAAAAAAGAATACTTGGAAGGGAAAATTAAGGAACTTCGAGATGAGCGACTTGCAGGCGTGGAGTCCAAAATCAATAGCGCAAATGCAGAAATTTTGGGAATAAAAATAAACTCAAGAGAGCAGTCCTTGGAAGAATACGTCAGGAAGCTTGACGCTAAACGAGAAGTTGAAAAGCGTATAGGAGAGCAAGAAAGCATCTTGAGAACCCACTTGGGACGGAAAACCGGGGGAGTAGAAGAAAATATCTCCTACTGGGAAGAAGAAACTGTAAAACTTGAGCAGTATAAGGATAAAGCCCAGGGAGTAAAATATAGCGAAGCTGCTGCGTCAGAATTGGAAAGACAAAGCCTGGAGCTCGAAAATGTACTGCAAGATATAGGCGAAAAGATGCAATCTCTTCAAGTAGAAATGGCGGAGGTGGAACGGAAAGTTAATGATATTCTACTTGTAGAAGATGAACACTTGCATTGTAAGACGTCGGTGGATTTACAAGCCGTCAAGGGCAAGCTTCAAGGGTTCGTGAGGGGAAATGAAAGTAATAGAGAACATGCATTGGAAGTCATTAAAATCTTCGACGAAATAGAAATGGAGGAAAGAGAAAAGGTGGCGGAGCTTTTCGGTAAGGAGAGCCCCGTATCGGATTATTTTCATAGCATAACGAACGGTGTGTATGAGGAAGTTACGCTCAATCAACAAGAGGGTAAAATTGAAGTCAAACATGTGGATGGGGAAATACTGGGGGCAGAAAAACTATCTGGCGGTGCCTATGACCAACTATATCTTTCTATTCGCCTTGCCCTTGGCGAAAAGCTCTTAAAAGGAAAGAAGGGTTTCTTCATTATGGATGATCCGTTAGTAAAAGCTGACCCGGATAGGTTGAGAAGACAAGTTGATGTGCTTAAGAAAATTTCCGGTATGGGATGGCAGGTTGCGTACTTTTCTGCAAAAGGAGAAGTTAAAGATATTTTAAAGGAGGATATAGATAAAGGGTCCATAAAGTATGTTGAAGTTCAAGGGATATGTTCTTGAAAATGTTTAAAGGAGAAACACTATGCGTCTGTACGTATTGATGGATTATTCAGGGAGCATGAGGAAATTTTATGAAGGACAAAAAAGGAGAATAGATGTTTTAAGGGACCAAATAAAATCATTTATTGGTGGTATTGAAGGTTTCAAATCTATTAGTTTGTATTACTTTGCTGAGAAACTAAATCCAATAGGCACATTTTCTAACCAGCAAGAAACCCTAGGGGCTATAGATTCAATATGTTTCGATCCCTCTGGCGGAACTAGAATCTGGGATTGCATAGATCGCTTGTTAAATGAAATCAGCACATCTGAAAATTCGCTAATACTTTGCATAACAGACGGTTATGATGAAGGTAGTGGATGTACTTACTCCGATATCGCGAATAAAGTGAAATCAATTAAGAATTTACAATTGAAAATAATTGATATTATGGGAAATCTAAAGGAAAATGACACAAGTAATATTATAAAAACTGTGGAAACAATGGAATCTATTAACACCGAATTGAAAGAAATTGTCAAAAAGCGGATTGGTGTAGCTAACTACGCTCTGAAGATATCTGTGCCGATAATGCCGGTGATTGATTGCGCTGAGGACGATATAGAATTGGTTCGCTCTGGAATTCTGCAAGCAATTCCGTATTTGGAGAATCTCACAAATCTGAGATACTATCCTGTTCCAACATATATTGTTGATGAATATATTTTGAGACAAATGCACTCATACCCGGAAAAGGGAGACTTTGAACAGGATCCATCGTTAAAAGATGATATATTGGAGATGCTTCGTTTCTTGGAAGCAGTTTGCATAACATTTCACACAGGAAGCTTTCTTCCGGAGGAGCTTATAGAAAAGACTAATTATAAAAAATTTTCAAAGTTGTCTCCGGAAGCGCTAGAAGACTTGCGTTGCATTGCAGAAGCAATATGTTGCAGATTAAAGGAATACGTAAGAGGAGAAAGATATGATGCTGATAAACACCTGTACTTCATTGATGAAATATCTGATAGAGAAGCCTTTATTTCAAACTGTTTTGATGATCTCAAAGCTATTTTAGGTATACTGACAAGTATGTCGAGAAGGACTCGAGAATCTGTTTCTTTTGCTAAGACTCATTTCTCCGATAGAGACGAGCCGAATCAGGAAGCGTGGAGAAGGAGATTGTCTAAAAAAGAATTTGAGACGATGCAAACGTGTCTTTATGAAAAGGGCTTGTGGAAAAAGGATTTGGAATCAATCATTTCGATTTTTGAGATTGCACTTAAAGTAATTTTTGATTTAATCTATAAGTACGAGAGGCTGTATTCAAGATTTTCTTCGATAATCAAGGAATTTCATACGTACGGTGTGTATCTCCCGTCGTCGGACAAAATGAATTCTCAGTTCAACAACCTATTGCAGGAAAAAGGCTTCCCTAATTGGTTCAGACAAGAGAATACAGGGAAAGTACTGATTTGCATGAACGGATGCCGGGAACGATTAGCAGAATGTTTAGGTGAAAAATCTTCTTCAGAAAAGAGCCGATTATTTCAAAAGCTTATAACAGCAACTTTAGTTCATGAACACGCGCATGCAATAATTTTTGAGGGCATAAGTTTATCCTCGGGGGAAGAGTACTTCAGCGGTCCAAAGGCCTCTGACGGAAAGTTTAATACTGTTTCGGAAGCATTAGCTGAATGGGCAGAATTAAACTTCTTTCGAGAAGATAACGAGATATTTACTTTGATTCTACAGCATGCCCGAGGCGGGAAGCTGCCTGCATGGCCATATGCAGGTGCTTTACTTGTGGAAAAACATTACGGGAATTCAGGTTGTGTCAAGTATAGGGCGCTCCTTGACTATTTTCGCAGGCACTATCGAGAGGCCTCTAAATTGTTGAGTTCATTTAACTACTAGCATATTCTGGAGAAAACAAAAATGTGGACACAGAAATTCTTACAGATTGTTGATACTAAAGCGAAAATGATCACTGAACTGATAGGAAAAGAACCCTCACAAATATCCTTGGGATCTGAGAGCTTTTCGATTCTGTATACAGAGTTTCCTTTGTGGAAGTGCCCCTTGTATGAAATAGAAACAAGAATTTCCTTTGCAAAAGATGGTGAACCGTATTTTTTCGGGATTGATGCAATAACTGGCTTCGATGACCAGGATGCCGACGATCTTGCAAAAGCGGTTTCACTCTCAGAATGGATTGTGGAAAGTTTTATGGAACATGGCGCCACAGAGGATCTATATGATTCTTTTTTTCTTGCTCTTAAGGGTATAAAGCTGAACATAGAGCATTTCATAATAGACTTAAAGGAGAGCAGAGGTACAAGATTCAAATATAGAATATTTGGAGCTTTGGAAATCAGGGATGAGGATCATCTCAAAGAAACCTTAAGAGTACTTCAGGAGTTTAAGGGGTATCGTACGTAGAACTCATCTCACAAATACCTAAGGAGGATCAGGATACATCCGAGATGTAAAAATCCAAGAAAGTTTTCGGCCCGGCGTTCATAGCGGATGACCAGTCGTCGGAAGTCCTGGAGCCAGGCAAACAGCCGTTCGATCTTCCAGCGCCGTCGGTAGCGACGAAGTACTCGACTCCTTAGCTTGTAACCACCCGCGAGACCACGCGTTCTTTGTCCAAGTAAGAAGAAAGTCTTTTGAGTCAATTGTGCAGGATACATACAAGAAAGATTAAGCTTTTCCTGCCACTTTACGGTACTGCCTTTCATACTAAACTCACACCCAGTTTCTTGTCCTATTCTTGTAGATACACACAATCCCTCCCTTATTTATGGGCGCCGTCCCTGATGAAAATGCAGATTCTATTTCATTTAAGATAACCGGTGCATACGTAGATTCTGACCTTCACTATGTTTCTTAATGAGGTTTTGCTAAGGTGATTATTATAGTATTGACCTTTGAACAGGTCACATGGTAATATCTTTGCACATATGTGAAAAGATGCTGACACCTTTACTAACAGAATACGATCCTGCTCTGCGGAGCGAGGGTTCAATCGATCCCTTGGGTCTTTATGCTATTGCTGACTCTCTGGCATTACGATTAGTACCAGGGCTCAGGGAACGGATGCAACATCCTCGGTTTTTGACTGCTACTGCCGTGTCCTTAGCGGTTTGCAGTGCTTTCGATGTAGAACGTGTGGCAGCAGACGGAACCAGTGAGCCCTGGCAGGTGTTTGAATGGTACTTAGTCGAAGGACTAGTCCGTACCATTAAAGATGAAGGTCAACTGCGCGGTTTATCTGGGCGATCAAAAGCTGCCACAGCTCTTCGATATGGAGAGCCGCTCTGTGCGAAAAATTATCTCAAGACATCGAGTGTTTTCGGTTTTCACGGAGTTTATCGCCTGCTTAGCAAAACGCTTGGTATCGAATCTGCAGGACGATTAGGTGAATTCGGTTATCATCTTCTTCATGTTTGGATGAAAGAGCAGGGACTGGATGGATTTTTCAGCTCCGGTAACGGTCCTGGGAAAAGATGGTATAAGCTATTGGTGGAAGCCGTGGATGATGGTCTTGCCAAAGGGGCTGTTGCCCGTAAAGGCGGTTGGGGCGGATGGCAGTTCTTCCAGAATCACCTCGCACATTATGAGATAGGCAAAAAGGAAGCAAGGGAGATCTATCGGGTTTTGAAAAATTCAGAAGATGGTTACCGTGGTCCTGTTTTGTATTTTTTAATTTCCCCGAAAGGTTTGAACTCATTCAAATATGAATTGAATGGAGAACTATTCTTTTCTGAGCGTGATTTTCATACCACATTATCAAAGCATAGTGATGATTCTCTAAAGGAACTGCTCAAGACCATAATGTTGTATGAAACATTTTCCCGTTTGTTACAAGATGCCTTTGACGATTGTCTGTATATAATGACCCGAAAACGAGGGAATAAAGCGTATCTTAATGACTTTCTTGATTGCAAAGGCGTGAAGAAGGCTATGTCCGAAATACCGAAACTCCCCATAGTCTTGATGGAACGATTAGAACCTTTCGGAGAATCTCAACGGTTTAGTGAAACATTCGAAAGATTTTTTGAACCAGTACCGGCAAAGGATTGGCCACTCCAATTGCTGGAGCATCACCGTTTAATACAGAGAGAGAAACCACCGGCTGGTAAGGCACCCTGGTGCGAACAATTTGATGATGGTGGTTGGATGATCTATCCGTCTTATTTGCGTGATGAAGGTGGACGATATGACGATGTCTATCTGCATGGATATCGAACATATTCGCTCCTGTCTTTTGCTGAGGATCTTAAACTGATACCGTAGCCATAAAATGAGTCGCAAAGAAAAGAAGATCAGGGAAGAGGGTTTTGGACGAATTTTAGACGCATGGGTTCCTTCTGAAGGGGCAGGAGATCCAATAGGATGCGTTGCTACAAGTTTTACCTTTTCACCAGTTTTCTTTGAGGAAGAATGCTTGGGTCGTTTTCTTCATCTGGAGTCAGATCCCAACGAGGATGGTCCTGCCTATTTAATCGAGCGTGAGGAAAAACTTGCTCCTATCATGTGTGCTGCAGTCCTGGTAGACCAGCATCATTGCCGCGGTAGCCGGAACCTTCGATGGGATTTACTTCCTGCGCGTCTTAAAGGAAGTGTATTGCACGCCAAACTCAGCCTACTACATTGGACCAACTTGATACGGCTCATTGTATCATCTTCAAATTTAACTGATGATGGATATCGCCGAAATCAGGAAATCTTTGGTGTTGTGGATTACAAACCAGGAGGCAGCTCTCCACTTGACTGTCTTAAACAGACAATTTCGTTCTTACGCTTGGTGGTTGAATACAGTCAGATTGATTCTGGTTCTCCTCCCCTTCAGAGATGGTATAGATTTCTTGATCGGGCTGAAGATGTGTCAAAAGAATGGGGAGTTGTCAACGATGTCTGGGATCGCAAGGCTATTGGGATACAATCTGTTATTTCTGGCCCAGGATATCCGGATATATTTAAAAAATTAGACAAAATCTGGCCTAGCGGAAGTCCTCCAGTGGATGCGTTTGTTGCGAGCCCTTTTTATGATGATCCCGATTCACCTAATAAACCAGCAGAACGCCTCTGGGGTATATTGAAACAAAGAGGTAGAGCATCTGTTTCTTATTATGTCTCTGCTGAAGACTCTAGAGATGAAGAAGGGACAGTTGTAATTCATGCACCGCAATCTCTCAAACTTTCTCAACCGCAGGGTAGAGATAGCGTGAAAACAAATTTTTATCGAGTAGATGACTTTTTGAAACAAGACAAGATTCCGCGACCATATCATCTTAAATCACTCTGGCTTGAAAATGACCGATTCGTGGTATATATCATGGGTTCCAGTAATTTCACCAGTCCCGGTATGGGCATATCAAAACATCCAAACATTGAGGTCAATCTGGCTTATCTGCTGGATCGAAACCGTGATTCAAAACGGAAAAAAGCACGATTTTTAGAAGCCAGCTTTATGAAAGGCGAAAAAATACCGTCGGACATTTCTATCAAATGGGAACTATCATCCGCTCAAGACGACAATCCCCCAGAGAATACAGAAGAACTTCCTCTCGCCTTTAGTCTTGCTCTCTACGATTCTGATGATGAGGGCAAGGGTATAGTGATACTACACTTTGCTGAGTCACCACCACCTGAAGGGTGGCGTCTCATGCTGGAGGACAAATCCTCAATATTTTATGGAGAAAAAGAGTGGAAAAAGAATGCCTGTCCATCGGAAATTCGGCTAGAGTGGCACGATGGACCTCCACCTTCTGGCTTTTGGGTATCCTGGACAGGGTCAAAATCAACTGCTTGGTGGCCAGTCAATGTTGTTTCAGCTCATTCCCTGCCCCCACCTGCGGAACTCAAAGATTTGCCCTTGGAAGTGTTAATAAATATCTTAACGTCGGCACGCCCTCTCCATAAAGTTTTTAAAGAATATCTCGCACGCAAGAATGAACGAAGGGACGGTCCTAATGAAGACTTAGATCCGCATAAACGGGTAGACACAAGCCAGTTTCTCCTCAGGCGAACAAGACGGATTTCCTGGGCCTTGAATTCTCTTCGAGAGCGATTAGAACGTCCTGTTGCCACCATGGAATGTCTGAAATGGCGCTTATATGGTCCCGTAGGAGTTATGGCACTTGCCAAAGCCCTTGAGAGGGAAACACACTCCGACGAAGAACGCGCATTTCTCCTGACAGAGTTGGCGTTGGAACTAACGTGGGTTAAACCTAATAAGGCACCGGGGTGTTTATCTCCTGACAAAATTCGCCAAGAAATAAGAAGTCTATTGAAAAAATTAAAAAACACTATCCCCCGAAAAGGGTTGAAGAATAGTCTGATCGATAAATATGTACAAGACGTCTTTAATTTAATATTGCGGTGAGTGAATATGTACTCCTTTTGTGATCAAATAAATCTTTATGTAAAAGGACGTATTTCCTTAGAGGATGCCAAGCGGCAGGAACGTACTGCTAGAGAAATACTAAAAAGGCTCGAACATCAACCAGGTTTAATTCTGGCCGATGAAGTTGGAATGGGTAAAACTTTCGTAGCACTTGCTGTTGCTGTTTCTGTCCGACTTTCCGATCCTCAAAAACGACCAGTTGTAGTTATGGTGCCGCCATCGCTTAAGGAGAAGTGGCCCTCAGACTTTATGACATTTCTCGCGTATTGCCTTCCTGTTAGCCTCGCGAAAAAATTGAGCTTTGGACGAGCAACCAATGCAGTAGAATTCCTCAAACTGCTGGACGATCCCATTCGACGCCGTAAATCCATTATTTTTATGACTCACGGCGCTATGAGTCGCGGGTTAAATGATGGTTGGGTGAAGCTGGGTCTTATTTATCGTGCTTTATATAGGCGACATAATGTGAACAAACTAATTAAAGCTTTATGCCGAAATATGGGTGCGCTACTTCACATGAAATGGGTTCAAAAACGATGCCCTGATGTTTGGGAACGTCTTATAAAAAACAATCCTCGCTATTGGCTGCGTATACTTAAAAGATCAGGAATAGATCCCGAACATGATGATAGTCCTGACACCGATGACGATCCGGTACCGGAGGCAATACTAAGCATTTTGGACGAGCTTAAGCTAGACAATGTTTTCGAAACACTCCGGCAAATACCACGTAGGCGATCGGTTTATTATGAACGGAATCTTGCAATAGCACGCAATTATATCAATGAAACTCTGAAGGACGTATGGAAGAAATGCATAAAGAAGATTCGGTATCGGCTGCCGTTACTTATATTGGATGAAGCCCACCATTTGAAGAACGCACAAACCAGGTTAGCATCCCTTTTTCATCTCGACGAAGCTAGGGAAGATGCTGAAGAAATCAGTCGTGGGCCTTTAGGTGGTGTTTTTGAGAGGATGCTGTTTTTAACAGCAACACCTTTTCAACTTGGCCATAACGAGCTGTGTAGTGTTTTGGAGCGATTTAGTGGAATATGCTGGGCATCGAAATCCTCGCCATCGGGAGGAAGACAACATTTTGAAGAACAATTGGGAAGTCTTCGACTAGCGTTGGATAAAGCCCAGGAAGCCGCTATTACACTGGATACTGCATGGGGAAGGCTGCTGCCCAATGATATTGTCAATAACGGTCAGAAATGTGAGGATATCGAACAATGGTGGAGTAGTTTATCTCATGGAAAAAACATGTTGCCTACTGTAAGCGAGGTATGGAATTGCTATCATAGAGCATTGAAGGCAATGAAAGAAGCCGAAAAGCAACTGCAACCATGGGTGATAAGGCACCTAAAAACGACGCATTTGCCAGCTCCGTATACCATTGTACCTCGCCGGCAAAAATTTTCTGGTCGTACTATATTTTCTGAGAAGAGAGATGAGGACGGTCTGGGATTACTAGTGTCCGATAATGCATTGCTTCCCTTTCTTCTCGCAGCCAGGGCATGTGCCCATAATCCAGAGAGCCGTCCTGTGTTTGCTGAAGGACTGGCTTCCAGCTACGAGGCATTTCTTCATACGAGACAGAGTATTACAGAATCTACAGATATTGATGATGATCCAATTGAAGATAAACCGGTTTCTCAAATCAGCAAGTGGCATCTCGACAAGTTAGAAGAACTCATCCCAAAGGGGGATGCAAAGGCTTCAGCTTCCCATCCGAAAATTCATGCAACAATGTTCCGTGTTGTTCAACTCTGGAAAAAGGGTGAAAAAGTTGTGGTTTTTTGTCATTATATTCAGACAGGAAAAGCACTTCAGCAGAGAATCAGTGAAGAAATTTACCGTCTCATTTTGGAACTAGGTGCTAAGAAATTAAACTGCCGTGTGAGTGAAGTCCCTGAATATTTGACAAGATTAGGACGTCGCTTTTTCGATGAGGATTCTCCGGCACGGCGAGCATGCGATGCAGCAGTTTCAGATATCTTAAGAGATAAGCAATATCAGTTGTTAAGGGAAGAAAGTCCAGCAATTCTAGAACTTGTACGTCGATATCTTCGTACACCTTCCTTTTTGGTCCGATACTTTCCTCTGGAAGGAAGAAGAATTACTGAAGAATCTGTTGAAATTGCTATGAATACAAAAGACAAGTCTGGTCTAACGCTACGTCAAATTCTGGAACAATTTTTCAAATTTCTGATTGAAAAGTGTGATGAAGAAAAGCGCAGACGGTATATTGAGGCAGTTAAACGAATTCAAGCCGGTTTTCGCTATGCCACCGATGTCTCTTCACCATTTACAAATGGCGAGACTCAGGATGAGTTAACTGAAAGCATTGTACCAAATGTTCGTCTTGTTAATGGGGCAACGAAGAGTGAAACCCGACAACGTCTTATGCTAACTTTTAATACGCCTTTTTATCCTGAGATTCTTGTCACAAGCAGCGTAATGGCAGAGGGGGTGGATCTGCATTTGAATTGCAGATATGTTATTCATCATGATTTATGTTGGAATCCGAGTACACTTGAGCAGCGTATTGGACGCCTTGATCGTTTGGGGTGTAAAGCTGAGAACTGTGGTCAACCGATATATGTGTATTTACCTTTTATAGCAGAAACGCAGGATGAAAAAATGTTTCGTGTTGTCATGGACAGAGAACGTTGGTTTAAAGTGGTAATGGGTGAGCAATATAGTACTACTGCAGAAGCTACGGAAAAGATTTCCAATAGAGTCCCTTTCCCCTTAAAAGCAGCAGAGGACTTGGCCTTCCGATTAGAGGTCCGATAGGACAATATAGTCTGCAAATATTTGTGGGAGATTCTCAAATTAATACCACTGCCCAATTTGATTGGAGATCGTACTAGTGTTAACGCTTAACAAAAGTCTGTATGAAGAAGGGGATACGTGCAAAAAGAGGATGTGGCTTCTATCTCATGAGAAAAAGGACGAGCAAGAAATTACACTCTATGAACAAATGCTGGTGCGTGAGGGAGAAGAGGTACTGAAGCTTGCTCGGTCAGAATTCCCCAAGGGAATATTGGTCGAAGAAGCTAACTGGAATTACTGTGTGAAGAAAACGCGGGAACTCATTTTCTCCGATAGTCCAATTATTTTCGAGGCAGCTTTCGAAATATCTGGGATGCGGATGAAGGCTGATATTATTCTGAAGCTGAGAGATAATCGATATCGGTTAATTGAAGTCAAGTCCGGGACTAAACCTAATGAGTATCTGACCGACGTAGCTTTCCAGGTAAACCTCTTGAGCCAATCGGGCCTCATCGTTAAAAGGGCTGAAGTAATGTGCCTGGATAGAGACCGTGTATATGGAGACTCAACCCTATTTAAGCGGGCTGATGTGACAGATTTAATTGAACCGTTGTTGCCAGAAATTCAACAAAACGCCCCTTCCTTTTTAGATATTATTAACTCAGATATCCCAAAACCAGAATACTCGAGTGCTTGTAAAAGCTGTGAATTCACCCCTCACTGTTACTCTACTAATATCGAGTACCCAGTATATGAATTATATCGTGGTGGAAAGAAGATTGATACTCTGCTTAAGATGGGGGTTTTTGATCTTTGTAATATTGTAGACCAGATTGTCCTTAACAAACTTCAACAACGCCAGGTTAAATGTATAAAAGATAGAAGACCATGGTACAGCCGTAACATAAAGTCATTTTTACAATCGCTTGCATACCCTTTATACTTTCTTGATTTTGAAACAATTCAGCCTGCCATTCCCATGTTTGAGGGGCAACACCCATATGACAGGCTTCCTTTTCAATGGAGTTGTCACATTCGTCATAATACTGGAGATCCATTAGAACACCGCTCATTTCTCCATGATGGTAGTGGTGATCCACGTTATCCATTCATCGAATCCTTGATTGAGACCCTGGGAAACCAGGGAACAATCATTGTCTATTCAAATTATGAGAAGACTATCTTAACGTGTTTACAAAAAAATTTCCCGAAATGCGATACCCCATTGGAACAGATCAAGGATCGACTTTTTGATTTATTAAAGTTCGTTCGAGAGCATTATTACCACCCGGATTTTCACGGAGGCTTCAGTATCAAGTCAATATTGCCACATTTTGAACCTTCCTTTGACTATGAAAATCTCACTATCTCCGACGGCTTGGAGGCAGGAGCAGTGTTCCAAAAGATACTTCATGGGGATTATGACGAAGCGGAGAAAGAACAAATGATGAGCGAACTTGAAAAATATTGTGCATACGATACATTAGCAATGGTCAAGATTCTAAAGTCACTTGAGTCCATTGATTCTTGATACAGAAATTAGTATCCTAAATTATATCCAAGTTTACATGAGTTACTGGATTTATGAGACTTGGGATGAAATCTCAGGAGAACTTGCGAGGCCGAGTTCATCTGCTAAAATCCGGTCTGCTCCACAAGGATAAAGAATCTAGAATCAATACCGAATACGGAAAGTAACCCTGTACGCTGTCTCTGTAAAATGTTCCTAAAACGGACATGTGTGGACACCTTGTGAGTAGAAATAATATGTAGTTCCCGCCGCGAGGATAGGTTCACGCCCAGTTATGAAGTGATGTACATCGTCAATCTTTTTGAACACTTTGCGGCCAAAAACAATGTGTAGTTTGCATGCTAAAAATTGACCCAGTTCGGGTCATAACGTCAATTGAAAATTCAATATTCGTCGTTCTTGTATGGTTTTTCATGCCGCCTGTTTTCTTCTGGCTAGAATAGCCTCTCCTCGGCCATGATATACATATGCTGGTCAAGTGCAAAGGAGTCTTTTCTGCTGTGAATTAAATGACAGCATAATACGCAGAATTGGACAAATTGCGCTAACGGGCAATGGTGGGATCAATTGGTATATTATCACACGAGATCATGATGCTTTCTGCAAATACTATTGACTTTATAGCACAAATATGCATTATGATGCGTTATAGAAAAATGTAATCAAACAGTGACGGTGTTTGCTAAGTCATTATGCCGGGGCTTTTTTAGATAAGATAGAAAGAGGGAGAAGCAAAAATGCAGGCAAAACTATCCGTCCGTACGAGATTGATGTTATCCGCACTGTTTCTTTGTGTTATCAGCATAAGCTTTGCTGATGAGGTTGACGAGCTAATTGAAAAACTGAAAGATGAACGGGGGTACATACGAAAGATAACAGTTCAGAAATTAAGAGAACACATGGATGCTCGCACAGTTGAACCATTTATCAGGTGCCTTAGAGATGAAAACTATGGAGTGCGCGAGGAGGCAGCAAAGGCGCTCGGAATGCTCAAGGATATGCGTGCGGTGGAACCGCTGCTTGCCCGCATTAAGGATGAATACTGGACTGTGCGACAGGAAGTTGTAATAGCGCTCGGAGAGCTGAAAGATGCTCGCGCCGTAGAGCCACTAATTGGATGTCTTAAAGATGGTTATGTAAAGGACGAGGCAGCAATAGCTCTTACAAAAATCAAGGATACGCGCGCAGTAGAACCGCTGCTTGCCTGCATTAAGGATGAAGACTGGTTTGTTCGACAGGTAGCTATAATAGCGCTCGGGGAGCTGAAAGATGCTCGCGCCGTAGAGCCACTAATTGGATGTCTTAACGATGATTATGTACAGGACGACGCAGCAATAGCTCTTGCGAAAATCAAGGATAAACGGGCGGTAGAACCGCTGATCAGATGTCTTAAGGGCACGTTTGTGGATAAGGAGGTCATAATCGCCCTTGGGAAACTCAAAGACGCGCGTGCAGTAGAGCCTCTCATTGCATGTTTAAGACGCCCAGAGGCCCGTATCCGCTGGGCAGCGGCTCAAGCTCTCAGCGAGCTAGGTAACGTACGTGCAGTGGAGCCCCTTATCTTCTGCCTTAGTGATGAGAATGATGCCGTGCGTGAAGAGGCTGCGATAGCTCTCAGTACATACAAGGATGCACGTGCCATAGAACCGCTTACTATCTGTCTTGAAGATGAGAATCCTGACGTGGTCAAGGCAGCGGTTAACTCCTTGCGCGAACTAGGTTATGAGCCTTCCTCGGAGAGCGAAAAATTAGCCTACTCTGTTGTACAGAGGAAATGGTACAAACTTGCAAGTTTGGGCAAACCCGCTGTTGAGCCGCTGATTGGCTTCCTCAGGCGCGAGGACTGGAGGGTGCGCGAAAAGGTGGTGCGGGTACTAGTTAGCATTGGTGAACCAGCCGTAGAGCCTCTTATTGCATGCCTTAAGGACAATGCCGCTGGCGTGAGAAGTTCCGCTGCAAGAGCCCTTGGCGAGCTCAAGGATGCACGCGCAGTAAAGCCGCTCATTGCTTGCCTTGAGGACAGAGATGCGCACGTACGAGTAACGGCAGCGCAAGCACTTGGGGAGCTCAGAGATGCCCAGGCGCTTAAACCACTCATTGCATGTCTTAAAGATTCAGACCGCAATGTAAGAGGAACAGCTGTTTATGCCATTAGCGTTCTTAATGACTTCAGCGCTATAAAGCCAATTATTGGCTGTCTTAAAGATGAGGATTGGTGGGTGCGCCTTCATGCAGCCGAAGCCCTTGGGGCGTTCAGAAATGCCCGCGCGGTGAAGCCCTTGATTGCATGCCTCAACGATGACGATTTCAGGGTGCGGTCGACGGCAATTGATGCGCTGTCCGAAATTGGCAAGCCAGCGATAAAACCACTAGTTGCCTGCCTGAGACACAAGGACGCATTTATGCGCAACAGAGCGGCATGTACACTTGCATTTCTCAAGGATGCTCGTGCCATAGAGCCGCTAATTGCCTGCCTTAAAGATAAAGTCGGTCAAGTGCGCAGCGAAGCAGCATGGGCACTGGCTCAGATTGGCAAACCAGCCCTTCAACCACTAGTCGCTTGTCTTAAGAAGAGAGATCCCAATGTGCGTGTAGCAGCTGCATATGCCCTTTCGGAACTCAAGGATACCCGTGCCGTTGAGCCACTGATTATATGTCTTGAGGACAAGGATACACATGTTCGCGACCATGCGGCAATAGCGCTTGGAGTACTCAAGGATGCCCGCGGTGTGGAGCCGCTGATCGGCCGCCTTAAAGACAAGGAACCATCTGTACGCTGTGTGGCGGCGAGCGCCCTTGGGCAGATTAAGGATCCCCGTGCCACGGAAGCATTATGTGCCTGTCTTAAAGATGAGAGTCGGCAGGTGCAAAATGCAGCGGTCCGTGCGCTCAAGGAATTAAAGGATAAGCGCGCCGTTGAGCCTCTTATTGCATGCCTTAATGATAAAGAATCATATGTCCGTCTAGCAGCGGCCCGTGCACTTGGAGAGTTGAAGGATGTGCGGGCGGTGGAACCCTTAATTGTCTGTCTTAAGGATGAGAATCCGGATATGCGAGCGACTGCGGTATACAGCCTTGGGAAACTTGAAGATTTGCGGGGGTCGGATCCGCTCATTGCCTGCCTCAAAGACGAGAATGCGGATATTCGTGCTGCGGCGGTATATGCACTTGGGAAATTTAAGGATCCAGGTGCAGTAGAGCCAATCATTGCATGTATTCATGACGAAAGCTCAGTAAGCAAGGTGGCGGTTAAGGTACTCGGAGAGATGCAGGAACCACGTGCCGTGGAGCCACTAATAGCCATTCTTAAAGATGAGAATCATGAGGCTCGAAGCGCCGCAGCTGAGGCTTTGGGGGAACTTGGGGACAAGCGTGCTGTAGACCCTCTTATTGATTGTCTTGATGATGATAATCTGGATATGCGCAAAACTGCAGCATATGCGCTGGGGAAACTTCAGGATGCTCGTGCAGTGGAACCGCTCATTGCTCGCCTTAAGGACAAAGGTTCAGTGATTCAAGCAGCGGCAAAAGCATTAGGCGAACTGAAGGATCCACGCGCCATAGAGCCTCTGGCTGCCTGTCTTTGGGATTCCTCATGGCACGTGCGTGTGGCGGCGGTCATGGCTCTGGGAGAGATCAATGATCCACGGGCTATTGATCCACTCAAGGTGTCGCTTAAAGATAATAACCAGTATGTGCGTAAGGCCGCGGAAGAGGCGCTTAAGAAAATAGAAAGATAATGCTATAATTGTGGCGCTAGTCAATCCAGCTTTTTTGTATACTTTCCATTAGTGAAATTTGGATATCTTGAAGCAGCGTTTTGGTCAGACACCCAGGTCTAGCTACGACGACGCAGGTGCCAGTATCGCCCTCGCAGCTAAACCACAAAAACAGTAGACTTGTGCCATATCAAAAGAATGGGCGAGAGATCTTCTTTCTGAGTCTCTCGCCCATCTTTATTTCTAACCGCCAGGAAGTTAAAAGGAAATCTCCTCGAGCTCCCGGATTCTTCAGGAATGACGGATAAAACGCCTCTGCAGGTTACGGTGCCACGCCCGCGGCTTGGACATGAACGGCCTTTGGCCAAATAGACAGTCGCTCTTACTCATTATTTCAGGCTGGGCAACATTTCAGATTCAAGTAACAATGAGGGTCATTACTGCGTCTTCGTCTGAACAAAGACGTCCTGGCAGGGATTGCCGAAATTAATGACTAATAATTTCAATTTCTGTAAAAAAAGATTGACAGGGCAATGTTATAAGGATATGAAGGCTGTTGCGAAAGAATATCTATCGATATTTCCCATTATGTTTAACTCGGGCTCTTGCTGAAGCTCAAATTCTCCTTTCCCGCAGAACTTCTCCATTCCCGGTTCCTAGTGGTTAGCGAGTACGTTCGAAATTTTGAAATTGATTTTATGATTATTATTAACGAAGCGACGCTCACGTGTCAGGTCGGCGGCCGTAAGTTAGAATACCGGATCATGGAGGTTAGTAAAGGCAAAGAGGGTCGGTCAGGCAATATCCTTATACCCGTACTGTAGAAACAAAAGGCACGACCTTGGAAGCGAGAGCTGTGTTTCAAAACCTGCAAGTGCGCTTGGGCGTTTCCCTAAAAAGTAGATCGCAACACGAAAGAAATGGGGACACTTTCATGGATTGTATGATAGACAAAGGGCTGATCCGACACAAGGGCCGGATATCTTCCGGACCGGTCCATGTCTGCTGTTCGCCGTGAGACGTCTGGAAGGGCAAGAAGATGAATACAGGAAGTATCTGTTTATCCCAAGTTGGAGGTGCGAGGGATGTTTTACCTAAGACTGGAATTGAACAAGATTTCTTCTAGGATCGTTTTGCTTTCCTACCTTGCTGTTGTCTATTCTTTCTTGTGTGGCACGTTGCCAGAAGCGCTGGCGCAGCCGAAGGCCCCGGAAAGAATAAAAGCCACGGAGCAGTCAACTAATGAGACGAGGCCAAGCGATCCTGCTCAGTTAGCACACCATACGCCCTGCTCAATAACCGAAAATTGGGAGATTTGGGATAATACTATTAACGCCGAAAGAGGCTCGATCCTAAATACAATGCTTCCGGTCCAACATAGTAAGAATCTTTCAAATTGGGGCGAAGGAAACTTCAAGGTGATCCCGGATTTCAATTTCTCAAATAATTCCTTGGAACAAGAACCGGTTTATGGTGTTGCTGAAAGGGAGTCATTGGTTTCTTCACTTCCATGGCCGGACAATGACGAGTTCAAGCCCTATTCGGAAGAAAAGTCCTTTGGATTGCTTTCATCGGGCTGGCAGACCATTATAACAGAGACCTTTGAAGGGGCTTTTCCTTCGGGTAGTTGGAGCGTGTTTGATAATGACGGCAGTACGAACGGAGAATACTACTGGGATGATGACAACTACAAGCCCCACAATGGCAGTTGGAGTGCGTGGTGTGCCAATGGGGGCGCCAATGGGCTCGACCCTCAGTATTATTACTATCCGAACAACTGCAAGTCATGGATGACCTATGGTCCATTTAGTTTGGCTGACGCGAACCAATCTGTACTGGAGTTTTATTATTGGAACCAATCAGAACTCAACTATGACTACTTTAAATGGTTGGCATCGGTCAACGGTGTTAACTTTTATGGGTATCAGGTTAGCGGTGACTCAGGTGGGTGGAAGTTTAAATCTTTTGATCTTACATCAGTGCCGACACTCGGCAATCTGTGCGGGCAATCCCAGGTTTGGATAGCATTCATTTTCAATAGCGATGGATCTAATGTTGATGATGGTCCGTTTGTTGATGATGTCCTCTTGCGAAAATATGTAGGCGATCAACCACCTACTCTCATAAACTCAGGGTGCTACGTCTCGCCAACGACGCGTGCGCCGGGGGAACGTCTTACGGTGTATTACGGCGTGTACAATCCGAACGGCAGCAATGTGACGGTGGGGCTGGGAGCGTCGATCCGCAAGAATGGCACGGGCACTTGGATAGACGATCCCTCCAATGACACGTACATAACTGCGCCGCCAGGAAACTCGACTCATTCCCGCTATTTTGATGTCCCGCCAAACGCCGAGGCGGGCAGTTATGACGTAGCATGGGGGCTATGGGAAACCATTGGTGTGGAGCCCAGTTGGGACTACCTGGAGAAAACAAATCAATTTACCGTCACATTGGGTGGAGACATGTTTGAGCCCGATAATTCATGGGATGAAGCAACTGAAATGGCGCCAAACTCGACTTCAGCCGCACACAGCATCGCGCCGATTGGCGACGAGGACTGGATTTGGTTCAACCTTACAGAACCGTCGGACGTGATATTAGAGACCGTCGGACCCTCGGGCGATACTCGCATGTGGCTTTACGATTCTTCGATAACGGAGATCGATTATGACGACGACGGCGGAGCTGGAAATTTCTCGCGTATCACAATAACGCTCGACACCGGTACGTATTATGCTCAGATTGACGAATATAATGACGATGGAATTATTAATGCCTATGCAATCGAGTTGACGGTAGTGACAGCCTCCCTGCCCACCCGGTTCCGTGGGGACCACTTCGTCGACAAGACCTGCAAGATCGGGATTCCAATTCTCCTGGAAGCGAAACTCGAGCGAGACAACCCACCATTCTATAACGATATACCCGGAGAAACCGTCCACTTTGACATTTACTACTCGAGCTCTTGGCATGAAATCCCCGACGACGGGATTTCGGGGACAAGTTTCGTGACCGACGGTAACGGCATTGCGAGCGTGTACTACACAGCGCCCACGTCGCTCAGCGCCGACACGTACTCGATTCGCGCTCGTTACGACGGAAGCGGCACTTATCAGGCTTGCTCGCTTGGGCGAAATCTCACCGTCAAGCGACCGCAGTGGCTGGTGATGGTTTACCTTGCAGCCGACAATAACTTGGAAGGCGCTGGCATTGACGACTTTTACAATGAGATGTGGGAGGCCAGGAACAACGACGAAGTGTCCATCTGCGTTTATTTTGATCGCGCAGCCGGACATGACACGTCGCATGGCGACTGGACGGACACTCGGTTCTACCGCATCTGCGATGACACCCTTATCTATAACTATATCGGTTCGTCGGAACGAAATATGGGAGAAGCCGTCACGCTTCAAGACTTCGTTTCCCATGCTCGCTCCTACTGCACCGCGAACAATGAGGCCCTCATTCTGTGGAATCACGGAGCTGGTTGGGCGCCGACCGTGGTCGTGGAGACCGGCTACGGAGACACGAAGATCGAATTGGAGGAGGAGTACCCCAAAAAGGGCGTAGGAGTTGACAACGGAGACTACCTCAGCACGCAAGAGCTGGGAACGGCTCTGGCCTACCTTAACGGCGGGGGGAATTTCGATGTAGTCGGCTTCGACGCGTGCCTCATGGGTATGCTTGAAGTGGCGTATGAAATCGAGACCTATACGGACTTCGTGATCGGTTCCGAGGAAACGGAGCCTTGGGACGGCTGGGCCTACGACGACTTTCTGTCGCAATTGGATAGTGACGACACGGCCTTGAACTTCGGTCAGAAGGTCGTCGATACCTATTTCGCGGCCGACACGGACAACAGTACGCTGGCGGTACTCCGATGTTCTCAAATCGGTGACGTCGTGACGCAAGCGTCCAGCCTGGCGAGCGCCCTGATCACCCGTGCTGCCAGCCATTCGACTCAAATCGAGGCCGCCCGCGTAGCGTCCCAGCATTTTGAGTGGGATGATACCGGTCCGCGTTACTTGGACCTTTACGACTTCGCAAGCGAGATTGAGGCCAGTATTCCCGAACTGAGTTCTACGTGCATAGCTCTCAGGAATGCCATTGGGACTTCTGGGGGGAGCGAATTTGTCGCCTATGAACGTCATCATGATCAGGATCAGAGCGGCGGTCACAATATCCCGCATGACGATGCCCACGGCGTCACAATCTACTTCCCGGGAACAACGCAGGATTTTGAGGACTTAGGTTGGGGTGGGAATTACAACTATTATGACAACTACATGAACGTGGGAAGCGATCCGGCGAACCTGCTTTTCACGGCCAATTCCACCTGGGACGAGTTCCTGGTTCAGTTCTTCGACCCAGACGACAATTACGAGCCGAACAATTCCTACGGCGAAGCCTACGACTTGAGCGCGCATGAAAACACGTGGCTATCTTCCATAGATGGGTTCGGCGTGCAGGCGGATGAGGACTGGTACCGGATTGACATTACGGCCAACTATCAACATGTGGTTGTCGACTGTACGTTCACTGACGCCGAGGGCGACATCGATATTGCCTTGTACGACAGCTCTGGAAGCGCGTTTACGCCAATCTACGGCAACAGGATCTCGGCAAGCACGACGAATGATGAGCACATCGAGTGTTTGGTCCCGAACTCGGGCGCCTACTATATCCGGATCTATTATGGCAATCAGGGGAATACTTACGATTTATGGTGGGATGACTTGGCTTCACCGGCGATTTCTCGTGATCCGTCGACGCTTACACCGAGTTGCGCGCAGGGCCAGAACGCACCGAGCGACACGTTCGATATATGGAACTCTGGTGGAGGAACCTTGAACTATACTCTCTCGGAGATTGTTACTTGGATCTCCTCGATTTCGCCATCGGGTGGTTCTTCCACAGGCGGGCATAATACGCACACCGTCACCTACAGCACATCAGGGCTCTCGGCAGGAACTTACGACGCTGACATCACCATCAGCGCCCCAGGAGCAACCAACACACCGCAATATGTTCATGTGACTTTGACTGTGAATCCTCCACTACCGACGATTTCGCGTAATCCCATGACTTTGACCCCCAGTTGCACCCAAGGTCAGAACGCACTCAGTGATACGTTTGAGGTCTGTAACTCTGGCGGAGGGACCTTGAACTATACTCTCGCGGAGATTGTTACTTGGATCTCCTCGATTTCACCTTCGAGTGGTTCTTCCA
>JAUWMI010000064.1 GCA_030613245.1 Candidatus Sumerlaeota bacterium | reverse complement strand
CGGCGCTGCAGTGCCGCCGATCAGTAAAAAAAAAATCCTCGGACGCAAACCGGCAAAGACCACACGAAAAAACCCGAAAATACCGCGCCCCATCTATTTCAGAGAGCGTGTGCCTTTTGCGGCGGCGAGGGTGGCGGAAAGGCGTTGCTGGAACTCGGCGTTGCGCTTGAGTGCGTCGGTGCGGGCAGCACGCTTTATATTCGGCTCGAAGGCGACGATTATCTCTGGTGTACGCGACTGGATCAGTGTTTCGGAAAATCCGAGAGCAGCGAGTTGTTTTCGCATGGTGATGGGCGTGGGTGCGGCAAGGAGCTCGTCCCATTGCTTCTCGCTCGCTTCTGGCGTTGCTGTCACGAGGGCAATGGTGCCGACTGCAACAGCGCGGACTGCGGGCGAGCGATCGTCGAGTGCGCGGATCAACACAGGGAGTGCGAGTGCTTTCTTTTCTTTTGCCAGGCCGAGAAGTGCTGCTCTTCGTACGCGCCAGAATCTGTCGGCCAGTGCACTTTTCTCCAACTCGGCAGCTGATGGCGCGGCGTCGAGCGTGATCAGTGCCTCAAGCGCGGCTGCACGTACGGCATTGTATCGCGCATCGCTCATCTTTTCCGATTCAAGAAGCAAACGAATCTTGTCGGAAAGTGCACGTTCGAAAATTACGTCTTCAGGTTTCTTCTCGCCAGCTACTGCCACTAATTTTCCAATTGCGCCTTCGATGACATCTGGCTGATTCCACTTGTCAGTGTTATTGAGCACTTCCATCCATACGGGTACTGAGCGTTCGCCAAAGCGGCCTATGCCTGAAATTGCCGTGAGTCGCACGTTTTCGAACTCGTCGGTGAGGCACGCTTTCACTGCTTCGAAAACCTCTTTGCCGGTATCGTAGTACCATACTTTTTCATTTTCCAGTGCAGCCAGGGCAATGAGGCGAAGTGCTTCGCGTGCGGCTTTTACATTTGGCGCTTCCTGCTTCTTCGCGGTACGCTTGATAACGCCAATCCATACGTCTCGTGGTGACATCCCTCCGATTCCTGCGATCCGCTTCGTACCCTCATCTTCCCACATCTTTTTGTAAACCACAGCGGCCTGCACCATTGATAATGGGAATGAGGTAATCTCGTCGTTGAGGAGTTTTCGCACGCATGGTGCCAGAATAACCGTGTTTTTTCGCACCATTCCGAGCGACCAGAGCGCAGCGGCAGAGACTTCGTCCTTCGGATCGGAGATGAGTTCAAGAAGCGCAGCCTGGCCTTTGCTAGTCAACGTGCCGGTTGACAGGCCGACTGCCGAGAGCAGGCGCACGCCAGGGTCGGTGTCTTTTGTTCCACGCAGATAGAGATCGCGCGCAACCGATGATTTCCATTGGTGAGCGAGCTGAATGGCGAGCAGGAGCACGTTAGGATCCTTGCTTTTTGCAGCTGAGCGCAGCGCGGCATCCGCCTTCTGAGGATTCATTTTATGCAATGCGGAAAGACTTAGCGCTCTGGTTTCTAAATCGTCTGCTTTGCCGCTTATCTTGTTGACAGTGTTGAGCAGAGGCGCGTCTTTTTTGATCTTCTCTCCCACGTCTTTACTGAGGAGCAGAGCGAGCCCAATGCGCTGGCAATATTCTTCACTGCTCTTAAGAAGGTCTGTTGTTGCTGCGGTGAGTTTTTCAGGCTTTGCTTTGGCTGGATCGGCGATCAGTTTTTGCAGATTCTCGAATTTTGCCTTATCCTTTTGCTGCAATTGGTGCCAATCCCTGTTCAAGATTCTAACTGTTTGACCTGCTATTTCTGAAGCATCAATAAACCGGAACTCATCACGAAAGTAGAAAACGTTGCCAGCCGCTTCCTTGGATGAGAGAAGATCACCATTGGCCACGCCTTCAAATTCTGCCAATCGTCGAACAGGTGCACCTTGCTTCACCCGCCATACATCTCCGCGCGATACCGTGCCCCTGGCAGGAGCATAGAGTGAATAGCCTGCTTTAATGCCGCCTGAGATTTGACTGGCTGGTGGATAGCCAAAGCTTACGAAATCCCGCGGGGCAGGCGGTGCTGCAGTGGGGTAAGGAGCAAGCGTGGTAGCAAGTTTCCTCACCTGCCGGCCTCTCATGGGAGCTCCTGCATACATGCTCCAGTTGTAGTCACGGGCGGCTTCTTCCTTCGCAAGGTATGCACCAAAAGCATGCGAGATGTCACGTTCGCCTTGAGGGCCGAACACACCTTCGAAGCTCACGCCTTCGGGCATGGGTAGAGGCTGGGTGATGGTAATCGGTTCTTCGAGCGAGAGATCTTCGGTAGCGTCGTCCACGGCAACAAAAGAGGTATATTTCGACATCAAGTGGTAATCGAGCGCAAGATTGGTGATTTGCTCGACGATCTCGGGTATTTCACCTTTGTACAGTTTCGCCATGAGTTCCTTTATCTGTATCCTGGCCCAGAGCGAAGTGAGCGCGCTATTTTCTCCCTGCCAATCAGGGAACAGGACGTCTACGTGCTGCTCGAAGGGTTGGCCTGCTACGGTGCCGCGCAAAGTGACGATTGCGCTGCCGGGACCTTCATAGCGACCGACCAGGAAAACAGGTTGTGCAGCGAAAAGGTCGGGTACACGCGAGGGGTATACGTCCAGGGCTTGCAATCCGCCCCACTCGATCTCGATATCCATGAGGCATGGTTTCTGGATGCGCTCGACGAAACGCTCGACCGCTTTTTCAGGGTCTTGGTCCTGACGTACAAACTGCGCCTCGCCTCGTCCGACTTCGGCCATTCTCTGAATCAGGTAGCGATTGACCGACGAGCCGATGCCGAACGAAAACACGCGCGAGGGGCCGAGCTTCTTCTCAATTGCAGCGAGAATCTGCGTTTCGTTGCCGATGTAGCCATCAGTGAGAAAAACAACGATGCGCATGTAGGCAGGATCGAGCGGTGCCGACATTGCGGCTTGTACGCCTTTCAGCATTTCCGTGCCGCCGCCGCCACGCTGCTTGTCGATAAATTCCTTTGCACGCTGAATGTTTTCCGGAGTGTTCGCGAGGGCTTCCTCCGACATAACGGTGGCTCGTCCTGCGAAGGTAATTATGCGGAAGGTATCGTCCGGAGCCAGGCCATCGAGCGACTTTTTCACCACCTCTTTGGATTTCTCGATGGGAAGGCCACCCATTGAGCCTGACACATCAAGCACGAACACCACTTCGCGGGGAATCAAATCCGTGCCGGTAGGCTCGACCTGTGGCTGGATCATCAGCAAGAAGTAGCCGCCGAAGCCGCCGCGATGGGTGAGCAGCGCCATTTGCGGCTTTTCTCCCGCGACCTCATAGCGCAACGTGAAGTCTTTATTCGGTATGGTGTCGTCCTGCGCAAGACGCAGTGCCGCACGGCTTCCAGACTGTTCCAGAATATCAATCTTGTGTGACTTGGAGGCGAGATTTTGAATCGGCACGCCGGCATCTATTGTAACTTCCAGATCAATATCATGCCCGCTGCGGAAACCGGGCTTGAGGACTGGCGGGGAAATGCGCGATGCATCCGGCACCGCGGTGGTATCGGGCGACCAGCCTGTAGCCTGTTTTCCAACTGGCGCACCCGGCATATACCGCGGCCCAACCACCATGGGGAAATTGAATTCGTAAGCGCCCTTATCGTATATGAGAAGCTCGGTATAGCAGATAGTGATCCAAACTTCGTCGCCGGGGCAGATATTGGCGACGGATTGGGTAAAAATGTTCGGCCGCTCCTGTTCGAGCAGACTTGCTACCTTGCCTCTTGCCTTGGCGATTTCGTAAATGAGGCGCGCCTCTTCGCGTCGGTGCACCTCGCCAACCGTTACCCTGTCGCCGACCTGCATCACCATTTCTTCTACTGCAGCGTCTTGCGGAAGCGGGAAGACATAGATGGCCTCGATGGGTTTGTCGTAGGGATTTTCGAATATCTGGGTGACCATGACTTTTGCGATAAAACCGGAGATTTCGGCGTTCACGCGGGTGTGTTTGAGCGGAAAGGTAAGTTCTGTGCCGTCATCGTCGTACGCGCGCAAATCTCCCTGGGTAATAGGGAGCGACTCTGCGCCGGTTTTGCCCGCAGTGGTCTGCTGCGCCTGAACTACGCTGACCATGCTGAAAATCACAGTCAGAATTAGAGAGATCCTCAGAGTACGTTTCATTTTCCTGCCTCCGATAAGGTGTTTACCCATTCTGACACCCGACTATCAAAAAAGTTCCCTTGAAAATCAACACCCGATTAAAAGACTCA
This sequence comes from Candidatus Sumerlaeota bacterium, assembly GCA_030613245.1. Classification (GTDB taxonomy): domain Bacteria; phylum Sumerlaeota; class Sumerlaeia; order MWCT01; family JAUWMI01; genus JAUWMI01. Next base: position 15,258 of record JAUWMI010000064.1, on the reverse strand, counting down.
CGGTGTCAATATGAGGTTAGGGAGTGCTGGCGTAGGGGGTTATTTTGGCGAGTTCGGCTGAGGACAATAATAGGAGGACAGGTAACATATTTCATGTCTCGTAATAGTATTAGGCACAAGAGGTTACGCGTTCTAAAAAAATATTATCTATACCCTTTTGGAAAGAGATTCCTCACCTCCCCAGAAAGCTTTTCAAATCTTCCATAGTCTGGACGTCTTTCTCTGTTGCCACTTTTTGACCGGGTGAGAACATGTCGGAGATTTTATTGTATAAGACGCTATCAACCCACACGACATTAGCAATACCGCCATCACCTTTGAGAAAATGAGGAGAACGGATATAAGCAATAGAAATACCCGTGATACCTGGACTTTGCTTCCCTCCTGCCAGGTTTGCCAACATTGCCCAGCTCTGGCCGTGGGGGGAGATAGCTTCTGAATCCCGCGACATAATTCCGATGCCTTCTACTTCCTCCAGCCAAAAAGCCAGGGCCTGGAAACATCCACAGGAAGTGTGGGGGTGATCTCTCAACGAGTGAAGGTAGACGCGCTTTAATTCCCCGCCGGTCATCTCCTGGTACATATCGTTGCAACCTTCGTACTCGCCCCGGTTTGCATCCAACACTTTTCCTTTTTTAAAAACAAGACGCATAGGTAGCTCTTTTTCCGTTTGGCGCTGCCATGGGACTGTTGGAGAGCCAAAATACGCTGCGGCCTTGGTCGAGGCATAGGTGCGCGCAGCACACATCCCTGTCCGTTCAGGAGTAAGAATACAGGTATGCACTAACGAGAAAGGGCGGCATTCAGTACACACGCAAAAATCTTCCGTATTCTCTTCAGTCATGCTTTTAACGAACCGGCGGCGTTCGTTTTTATATGTCCGTACGTCTCCCGCTTCTGACGCCAGGGTGTCTAGGTCGTAAATAATACGAACGGCTATCTGCTCCAGGCGTGGATATTGTGTGCGGATTCCCCAATAAATGGCCTCGGCTATTTGTTCTTCGTTGAGTTCTATCCCGGTGCCCAGTTCAAGGTGAAATGTGTCGTCCTTCTCATACGCACGGACTCCGGACAGAAAATTTATGCGTTTGAGGGCAAGCTTTTCTACGGTAAGAGCAATGTCGTCGCTAAAGTTTTCCGCGGCAATCTCTACCAGTATGCCAATGTCGTCTACCGGTTGCCCGATCGTGGCAAGTCGCTCGCCGACCTGCGCCGCAGGACGTACACAAAAAAAAGATTGTGACCGTCCTCCTAAATGTCGAGCTGCTTCAATTTTTTCTTTTTCGAATGCTGGATTACAGTAATCAGGTAAACTGATGATTTCGTCTTTATAGTAACGCTGCCGCAGGTTTGGAAAACGGCTTGCTTGCTCAACTATGTCCGATACGGTATCGGCAACGACCCGGCAGCCATAGGGAAAAGGAAATGTAGGCGGGACCACAGCGGGAGCACCCAGTTTCATCAAGCCGAGTGCAATAATATACTTAAGAGGTGGCAGATCCTTATAAATAATGATCAAGCCCGGCATATCCTTTTCTAAAAAGTGTCCCATCTGATGATCATCACCCGGAGCAATACGTCCCCAGACCAGACCGTAGCGAACCATCAACTGCAAAAAGTAAATAGGCGATGTGGGGCGGTTGCCGATATAGATCGTATTGGGTATGTCCGGCGAATCAGTAAAAACCATGAAACTGCGTTCCTTTAGTTTTTCGATCAGTTCGTTCTGATCTTCGCCTCCCAGGACTAAAGCCCAACCAGCCCGCCATTTACTACCCCTGAAAACATAGGATTGCACCCTGCGGTCGGTTAAAAAGAATTGTTCTTTGTCTTCATGGGCGGCTTCGCACAATTCAGCAGCCAATAAAAGAGGTTCCAGGACATCTTTCACATCGCCATCCTGTTTTTGGACAAGTCTTTGGCGTAAAGACGGGATGTTAATTTCTTTATTCCCGAGGAACGTTGCTTTTATTGGCAACGGATATTCTGAACCTTTGAAGGAATGAATCTGCTGAGGTAGCAAATTCAATATCTCGTTTACGGCTTGCTGTTGCATTGCAGATATCCTTTTCGCTTAATTGCGTCGGCGCCTCGACTAATTGGTGGCTGTAAAGAAATTTAGGTGAGCGCGCCTGAGGCGGATGAACCCGCCAGAGGACGGATAAATTCCGCGTACCGCAAAGGCAATGTTATGCTTGGGGGCTGCTATTCGGTATGTCTTAATCGTTTCTTCCATACGGACAAATTCTGTTCAGTCCCATCAAACTGCAAATACCCGCTCCTGTTACGCCATAAGTAAGATAGCCTTTTCTATTATTCTGGATGCAATTCATTATGCGGTCAAAGGTGCCGTTTACAAATGTGGTCCCTGTGATAACGATTACATCTGATTGCTTGATCAACTTCTCGGTCATTTCGCTGCCATCCCAGATTTCTACCCCGTATTTCGAAGAATTAATGTTTTGTTTATTCAGGTCAGTAATCTTAACATTTGCCTCACCGAATGTATTGACCAGCATTTCAGCAATGGCGGGATTTAAACCGATGAGTCCCACTTTGGCTTTTCCCCATCTCTGGAGAAGATGAGAAGCTATTTCTTTCGCACACCTCTCAGGATCGTCATCCTTACAATGCAGTGTTTTGTCGGTAAGATTCAGATGTTTGAGCACAGCGTTTAGCGTGGCAATATAGATGGCCCTTTCTCTGTTCGATGTGAGGGGAAGATCTATTATCTCTCTTAAGTTGCCCACAAATTCTCCTGGAGAATCGGTAAATACATGGGCTTTGGCAGTAAGCACTTGTGCCTCGATAACCCTTTCCTTGCCCATAATAATCGGGAAATCTCTTCTTCCCGGTTCTCCGATGGCTTCTTGCGCAGTCAGGGTTTTTACCATAACAGATACGCCAACATCAAATAATCCGTTTTTTCTGCTTATTTGTGTTAGTTTAATCCTTGAGCCTTGTAAGATAGATGTTTCACGCGGTTTGTTCATTTCTTCATTACCCTGCAAAAAAGAGCAGAATGTATTTTAACGCAACATAGGTAAAAACCATACCGAACATTATCTTGAGAACCGGTGATGGGAAACGTTTGTTCAATATTGCCCCGATATTCGAGCCGATCAGCGTGCCAAGACATAGGGGTAGCACTGCTTCTATGCTTATAAATCCTTGTAAGACTTTGAATATCGAGCTCAAAAAAGCATTCATTGAAAAGCAGGCTAATGAGGAACCTATAGCAATGTGTATCGGGGCTTTTAGGACAAAGGCAAACGCAGGCACCAGGATGGCACCTGTGCCTATTCCTAAAAGTCCTGGGAGGATTCCCGCAAAACCCCCAATGGCAACTTTTCCGAACAGTGAACCTCGTATTTCGCTTTCTATAGCTTCCTTAACTTCCTTCCCGACCAAGTCTAACAATCCTTCTATTATCATTCGGATAGATACAAGGGAGAATACCAATCCTGTCCCCAGGTCTAACCATTTTCCTTGCTTGGTAAAATATAGAAAAATCAAAGAAAAGACAATGGTTGAGACTGCTCCTGCTACGATGACCGGAATGAGGGACCTGATGTTTATATGTCCCAGTTTATAATGCCTGACACTTCCCCCTAGAGTTGTAAAAAATACGGCTACGATACAGGTTCCGGCAGCATAGGCTGGAGATAAACCAACAAAGAAACGAAGAATAGGCATAAGGAGAATACCTCCGCCAATTCCAAGTAAACCTCCTAGCATCCCAGCCAGAATTCCACCTATGCTCAATAGGATCCAGAATTCCATAATCCTCTTCCTAATCTAGGGATTATGCCTAATGTTTCCGGGCTTTGTGAAGAGCCGAAGGGATTTGGATAGCCCCCGCATCCTGCGGGACGAAGCATTAAGAGCTCATATCAAAAAGAAACGTCAGGACACGGCGGCTTATAGCCAATACAGCAAAAAAATGCAGGAATTCCTTACGTAAGGGCGACCCGCCGGGTCGCCCCCACGCCTGTCGTGTACGTTGTGTCGTAGTGGTTAATATAACTTAGTCGCATAAAAATTTCTTCTTGATAATCTCTCTAAAGGTTCTCGATCGGCACTGGGTCGACTGGGTCGGCTAACTCGAAGGCGAAGATCTTTGCGTAAAAGTATAGCTCAGCGTCCAGCGCACGCTTGATGTTCTCGGCGCGGCGGAAGCCGTGTTGTTCGCCCTCAAACGGGACATACGCGACAGGTAGCCCCTTCGCCCGTAGTGCTTCAACCATCATCTCCGCCTGGTTGGGAAGGACAATCTTGTCCTCAAGTCCCTGAAAGAAGATCACCGGACATGAGAGCCGCTCGATGAAGTTGATTGGCGAGCGTTCGCGATAGAGGTCGCGGCGTTCAGGATACGGCCCGATCAGCCGATCCAGGTAGCGGGACTCGAACTTGTGAGTCTCCGTGGCTAAGGCTTCCAGATCGCTGATGCCGAAGTAGCTTGCCCCGGCCTTGAAGGCATCACGCAGGGTGAGCACGCATAGAGTCGTGTAGCCGCCCGCGCTCCCTCCTCTGATGGCGAGGCGATCACCGTCAACCTCACCGCACTCGACAAGGTAACGCGCGCCGTTAACGCAGTCGTCCACATCTACGACGCCCCACTGGCCCTGGAGCCGCTGACGATATGCGCGGCCGTTGCCGGTGCTTCCGCCGTAGTTCACATCGAGGACAGCGATCCCCCGGCTGGTCCAATACTGGATCATCAGGCTGAGCGCGCTGGAAGTTGCGGATGGCGGCCCCCCGTGGCGCATGACAAGGAGGGGCGGTCGCTCAGCAGGTGGGGCCACGTAGTCGCGATTCTTTGGCACGTAGAAGAAGGAGTGCGCTGTAAGCCCGTGCTCAGTCGGGAACTCAACGGCCCGTGGCTTCGACAGATACTCGGGCTCAATCGTGAGCTCGCTCGAACGCCGCAGCACTTTCAGCTCGCGCGCGGCGAGGCTTCGCCCTTGAGGGCTCAAGCCCGAAGTTTCAAGCTGGACGACGGATGTGGGTTCAGTTGGTGAGCCTGCAAGAAACACAACGCGTCCGAGCGCAGCTCGGAGAAATCCGATCAAGGTATAATGGGTTTCGATTACCTTGAGCTCACCGGTCGCGGTATCGAGACTCGCCAGGTGCCAGGATCCCTGCTGGGTGTAGGTGCAGATGATGCTATGCGTTGATTCGAACGCATAGGTGGACATTGCGAAGCCCCACTGCGGCACTCCGAACTCAGCCTCCATCTCGCACAGCGGCTCGATCCGCCCGTCGCGCCAGCGATAGAGATTCCACCAGCCGGTTCGGTCGGAGATAAAGTACAGGGTGCCGTCAGGCGACCACTCTGGCTGGAAGATAGATTCGTCAATGCCGCCAGCCACTCGCTCGGTGCGACCAAGCGAGCCGTCTTTCCTTATCTCGCCGACCCACAGCTCGGTTCCGTCCCACGGCATGTTCGGATGGTTCCACGTGAGCCAAGCCAGGCGAGATCCATCGGGGCTAAGCCGCGGCGACGAGTAAAAGTCGTTTCCCGAGACCAGTACCTGGCCGCCGTCACTTTCATCGAGATCGAGGCTCACCAAAGCGTTGACCGCTTCGCCTCCCACATCAGTATGGTCTTCGCGCACGCAGATCATGCGCCTACGGTGGCGGTCAATGACGCCATCTGCATAGCGCAGGGCCGCCTCAGGGGTGATTGGCCGCGGCTCTGACCCGGGATCCTGACGGTAGATGCGTTGATCAGTGAAGTTCGAGAAGTAGAGCGTACCGTTCGCGACGACGAATGCGCCGCCGCCGTACTCGTGCACTCGCGTGCGAGCGTTGAAGGGAGGTGGTGTGACGTCGGCTGTTTGCCCGTCTGGTGAGCGTCGCACAACAACGTAGCGGCCGCCCTCTGCAGGACGCATCTCGAGCCAGTAGACATCTCTGCCATCAAGAGCGATCTGCCCAAGCCCAATCGTCTCAGAGACAATCAGATCCGATGTGATGGGTGATTTCCAGGAGCCGTAAGGCGCTACTTTGCGTTCCGTCATCAATGCACGTCCTTGAGATCTTAATTTAACGCCGAAAATCTTCTGTGTTGCTATACCAGGAACACGTAACAGTTTACGCAGCTGGCACGGTTGTGGGCAAGTTTAATAATGTGCTCTGCGGCAGGATATTAAACAAATTCTTCTCTGTCCGAGCGGCATTAGCAGTCGCTAGCAATTTTTTCCTGTGCATGACTAATAGCAAGAACCATCATGTGGAGCCCGCATCGTTTGAAAATAAAAAAAGCAGGTAAAAGATGTAAAGGGCATCCTTTACCTGCCATGATCACTGTATCCAGTTTTTTTCAGCAAGACCAAGTAGGGCGTATTGTAATACGCCCCTACTCAGTATTTCGCGGTTAGCTTAATTGATTTCGACTATATCAATTAGGAATCGCGAGATAATCAATCGCAACGCTGTCCATGTAGATGGTGCCGCCTTGCGCCGAGCTGAAGTCAAGCACGTCTATCGTCACGATGAACCCATCCTGTAACGCTGTCGGTGAGATAGGCAAAGTTGGCGTCTCGAAGTAGACGTCGTAGTCGGTACCACCGGTCGTTGGCATGGCGCCGGGGCCTGTGCCCTGGCTGTTCAGCTCCATGGTCTGCGTCATCTGGCCATCTTCATTCTGGCACCGCAGTCTGACCTGTGGGATGGTGTTTCGGGCCGCCTCACTCACGCACCTCAAGGTATATGTCGTTCGATAGAGCTTATCCGCTACATAGGTCAGCTCATTTGCCGTTCCACTGGACTGCCACCATCCAAAATTGCTTGCGCTGGTAGTGCCGGACGCAATCGTGAGCGTGCCAGTACCAGCTCCGCCGGAAGTAACGGGACCGAAGCCTACATTTGTCACGAATCCCCAGTTGGAAAAGTCAGCTGAAGAGGTATACGTCTTTACCGCTGTGCCTGCTGCTGGATCTGGGAACCGCTCCACGGTAACCTCATCCACATAGTGCACTCCATACTGCGTTGCGCTGAAATCAAGCATATCAAAGGCAACACCCAGGTTGCCGCTCACCACCGGCGCAAAATAGCAGCTATATGTGCTCGATGTTGGATCAGTTGCCAAGGAGTTGCTGTACGGGGCCGAGGCATTCACTACCTGCGTTGCGGACTGGGCCGCTGTCTCATGGGTCCATCGCATGCGGAACTGCGGATTCTGAGATGCCGTGGCTTGACTTGAGGAAACCAGGAACCTTGCCCGGTACACATTCCCCGCCACGTAAGCAATCTCCGTTGGCCCGTTCCAGAATCCCACGCGGCTCGTTGAATCATTGGCTGAACTAATGCCCAACCGGCCACCAGTATAGCTTGACGATGCTCCGGAGAAGCCCGAACCACTCAGCCCCAGAAATCCCCAGCCCTCAAGACCCGTATCAAATGTATATTTTTTGACAAGTGTAGTTGTCGTTGGTGTCGCTGTCGGTGTTGGCGTGGGAGTTGCTGTTCCTGTTCCTGTCGGCGTTGGCGTAGGAGTTGGCGTTAGGGTACCGGTTGGGGTTGGTTCTGGAGTTGGTGTTGGTGTTGCAGTTCCAGTTCCTGTAGGTGTAGGAGTTGGTGTCGGAGTCGGACTCGGAGTTGGCGTCGGATATGGCACTGACCAGAGCTCAAAAGCCATATCCATAGATAGGCCATCCAGTCGGTGACCGCTAGGCCAGACCATATCCCACCAAAACCCGCCATCATCGTCAGATATTACCGCATCGTCATTCCAGTGGAATTCGGAATTCTTCCATCCCCATTTATATTGCGGCCGCTGATCATAAACCGCTTGAATGTTGAGAAAATAAGTCGTGCCTAAATCTTGCGGCCAGCTTTCACTTACCTCTAGGTATTGCTCAAAAACATATTCATGCTCCCAAAACATTGGCCAATTCCAAAGTGGCACGGCACCATAATAATCCTGCGAGAAATTGGTGCACATTATTTCAGCAATCAGCTCTCCAGGCTGGCTGTAAGGCGGGCCCGGAACATATGTATGCCAGCTTAGCCTAAATGCAGATGGGAGAACCTCAGGGGGTGGAACCGGAGCGCCAGTATCTTCCATCCAGCCCTCATAAGACCCCCACCATTTGATGCGGTTAATGGGAATCCCAGTGGTACATAGCCAATCATCAGCCACCACCACACTGGTTGTATAGACATCCCAGGACTGTACATCAAAGCCGTCTGTCATATTGGGATACTGGTCCCACTTGACTTCACCGGGTGGAGATCCAGTCCACATCAAAAAGGCCATATCCATAGATTCTCCTGCGTGTGAATGGCTAGAGGGCCAGGTTAATTCCTCCCAGCTTGTCCCATCGTCCCAGGAGATTACTGCATCGTCATTCCATTGGTCTGTAGAATTTTTCCAGCCCCAGGGATACGGCGGCGGTTGCTCAAAAATCGCTTGAATGTTGAGAAAATAGTACTGGCCTACTGTTTGTTCCCAGGGAACAGGCAGCTCCTGCGAATACACATATTCATGCTCGTAGAAACCCGGCTGGTCATAACGTGGCACAGGACCATAATAATCTTCAGTGAATGTATCGCACCATTCTTGGTAAAGCAGTGTTCCTGGCTGGCTATAAGGTGGGCCAGGGGTATATAGGTGCCAGCTTAATATAAATGCGATAGGGCGATTATACGGAGGTGGTACCGGTTCAATAGTATCTTCCATCCAGCCAATATAAGAGCCCCACCAGGTAATACGGGTTACGGGAAGAGGGCTGGTGCATTGCCAATCATCCGCTACCAGAGGCGTGGGTTCATCATATATCCAGGAGCGTACATTAAACCCATCTTTCATATTAGGTGGCTGCACCCATTTACTGGTTTGCGCATGAACTCCCGAGATTGCGAAGCTCAACAAGAGAAAGCAAAAAGATGCAATGAATATCTTTTTCATAATCATATCCTCCCCTTTTTCTTTTCTTTAAAAATTAAAAAATGAATGCGTCGTTTTCACCCCCTTTTTTCATTCGCCATAAGTCTCCTTATAACTTTTCCAAAGCTCTATCCAAATACCTCTTAAGTAAACATTATGTCAAGTGTTTTTTGACTCTCGTCAAGGCAGGATAGCGTCAGGAACTTCATGGGGGATATGGAAATATTGAAACAATGGCTCTTTTTCAAATGAGTCAGCATCTAAGGAGATTGATAATCCCTACGCACAAGGCGCATTTTCAACCTCACCTCCATCCTCTCGCCTAGGCGAGAGGAAGCAAGCTTGGGCAATGACTGGAGATGGCGAATAGCAAAGAGCACCCTGTCAATTTACGCTATCTTCTTGAAGGAACCTTCAAGCACTAAAAGCAAAATGCAGTTGGGGAAGAAGTCGTATTAGAAGCATGCAAGTACTCAACTTGCTCTTTGATACATGATTATTATTGCTGACCTATCTGACAAAAAGCCTGAAAAGTTAAGCTGCTGACATCGTAATAAGTCGGCGGGTGGGATTCATAAGTAGAATTGTCTAAGGGATTGACGTATACTCAATTGTTACATTTTCCAGCGTGACGTCAAACGAGCGGGTAGCGTCGAAATCAATGTCGTCAAATGCCACAATGAACCCATCTTCCGTACTGTCTGGCGAAGAGGGCAGCTCAGGCGTCTCCCAGTAGAGCTCGTAGTAGGTGACAGTAGAAAGAGGCTGGGCGGGGCCTGGTGAAAGCTCCATGGTCTGGGTCATCTGGGCGTCTTCATTTTGCGCACGCATACGAATTGTGGCATTGTTTGTAGTGTTTGACCACAAGCGATAGATGGCTCGATAGAGGTAGTTCGTGCTGGTGTTATAGGTGCATTCGTTGGCCGAGGCGCTGCTCTGCCAGAAGCCAAACGCTGAATCCTCACCTTGAGAGGATTGGAGACGCAGCTCTCCGGTGGTATAGCGGGAGCCGGTCACAGTAGGTATCGCCTGAAGGAAACCCCAGTTGGCGAAATCCGCATAGCTCGTGTAGCTGCGCAGCAGCGTTGCAAAGGCCGGTCGTGGAAAGCGTTCAATTTGTATGGAATCAAGTGAAATGGTGCCAGAATCGGCAGCCTCAAAGTCGAGTAAATCAAAGGCGAAGAGCAAATTGTTTGCTACTGGAGGATAATAATAGCTTCGGAACTCCTTGCCGCCGGGGCCTGGCGAGCGCGTAGCATCGCCTGAGGAAACGATCTCATGAGTGGATGATGCAAAGCTTGAAAGGTCAATCCAGCGCAGGCGAATCTTAGGCACCAACTGTGGATTGGCCTGGGACGACTCCACCTGTGCCCGCGCTCGATAGACCTGACCACTTACATAAGGAATGGACGCGGACGACGGTAGCTGCCAGAAACCAAAGCTATGGGTGCTGGAATTTGGAATAATCGTGACTTTTCCGGATGAATAGGAGGACGTTGCGCCAACAAAGTCGGGGAGATTCTCAACCCCGACGAATCCCCATCCCTGTGTTGAGCTATTGAAATCATAAGACGCGAGTTGCTCAACCGGAGTTGGTGTGGGAGTCGGAGTTGCGGTTGGTGTCGGTGTTGGCGTGGTGGTTGCAGTTGGCGTCGGGGTCGGAGTAGGAGTTGGCGCGCCTGAAGGTTGGTAAGTGAGATCGTCAAAGTAGAGTGTTCCCGTCAAGTTGGCCGTATCAGCCAGTAGCTGAATGCTATCCAGCTTAATCACCTTTCCGGTACCATCAATTATGCCGTCGCCACCAGCCCAGCCGTTAACCGGATCGCTAGCCAGATCCCATGAGATTTGCTGCCAACTACTGCTCCAATTTACAGGTATCGGATCGCTGCGTTCAAGCTCACCGTCATCATCGCGCACGCAGAAATAGAGTTTGTTCCCGCTGCCATCGCCGTAGACCCAGACTGCAAGTGTAGTGTTTGAGTCGAAGAAGCCTCTTTCCACCATCGCACGGATACTGGAATTCGCGTTGGTTGAATAGTGCACCTCGCGGATGAACCCGTCTGCCGACTCAAAATCGTAATAGAGCTTTGCAGAATAATCGCTATTGACCGAGGCGGTATAGTCGGACGAGCGTGCGAAGGTCGAGTCATTGTCCGTGTCGCCTGAAGTAGATCCACTCCAGTTCGGATCGCGCCAGAAGATATCCCAGACCTCGAAGTTATCGAGCGTATACGGCGGATCCGTAAGTTCTTCGCCTACACCCTGCCAGATTTTCGGATACACGTCACCGCTGGTATTGGGGCAATCGTAGCCGAGCGCCCAGAAGCCAACGCCGCCAAGAGAGCCGGAGTAGGCCGTTGCCGCCCAGTTGATTTTCGTTTGCAGGCTTTCGTGGTCGTCATACCAGTTCTGATAGAAGGCTGGGCTCGTGCCGTAGGCCCACCATGGCGAATCTGAATCAGTGTCATAAAGCCTAGTTCGAGCACCTGTTTCTACACTGTAGTGACTGTTGTAATAAAATGTGGCGCTTCCACTCCCCGTAGTGTTTGCCCCACGGCTGAGGCCATCACAGGGCCACTGAAGTCCATAGTTAGGCAAGCCGACTACCACCTTGTCATAATCGAAGCCATGAGTGACATAATAATTTATTGTTGCGACAATACCCGAAGAACCCCAGAAGGTGCTGCCGTAAAGCGGTGCCACTGGCCCCGGCGTCGAGCTTCCGCCCCAGTGGTAGTTATAGCACATAGGGAATACGGAATCGCAAACTGAGTTCAGGCTTGCCAGATCCATATTATCTATCGTGCCTGGAAGTGCAGGCCCTGCGAAGCTGACATGATAGTTGGGATTTTGCGTATGGAAGGCAGTAGCCAGGTCTGTCATAAATGTTGTAAAATTTGCGCCCGCTGAGCTGGCGACATATTCGAGGTCAATATCAATGCCATCAACACCGTAAGTGACTACTTCACTTAAGAGATCGGTAATCGCGTTAGAGCGCGCTGTGGAGTTAGATAAAAAGGTTGATACATTGCTGGTACCAAAAAGTGTTGCTACGAGCACCACCTTTACGCCGTTGGCGTGCGCAAGGGAGATTAGATTTGAGGCTCTTGTTGCCCAGTGAGTCGCACCGCCGCCGGGCGTGGTATCAATTGAGCCATCGCTTGGACTAATTCCAACAGAAAAATATGCTATGTGCGTCAGCCAGTAGTAGCGATACGTGTCTTCCTTACCGTCGGACCAGTAGGGGTGGTAGCCGAAGACGATTTTGCTTACTTCAGGGGTTACCGCACCGAGCGCCTTTGTCGGAGCGCGAGCTGGAAGTGAAATAGCCGGGGCTTTTAATACAAGTGAGGAGAACTCCTGGGCCTGTTGCTGGTGAATGCTCTGGAACCCAGGCTCCTCTTCAACGCTTGCCGCGAGGGCATCAGCAGAATAAAGAGGGCAGACAGACAAAACAGCGAACATCAGGAGCGACGAGATGTGTCGCATGACGGCTCACCTTTTTGCTAAGAGAATAGGATTTTCTTCCGCGTCACCTTGTTGCTGAATTTAATGTATAGGCCGCACCCTAAGAGATGTCAACAGTTGGTCTAGTCCTTAACTAACCAGATAAGGGGAATGGCGATTGTAATCCCGGCATGTATAGAATTTGTTGCGGAGGAACATTATTCGCTTCTTCGGTTGACACTGACAGTGTGTTGCATTTTACTCTTTTCCAGATACTGACTCAGAATCACGCTGGAGCTCGGAGACAAAGCGGGCTTCCATGGCAAGCATAGCGGGGTTCAGCGTGTCCATAAAGTGGGTTAATTTATTCAAGAGGGGAGGCACATAAATGTTACCACAACAGATTGATGTTCTTGCCAAGGCGATTGAATTTGAGCAGGAAGGTAAGGATTACTATGCTCGGGCGATGGGCAAGACGTCGCACGCTCAGGCGCGCGCGATGTTTCTGACGTTGATGGAACAGGAAGATAACCATATCCAGCTTCTACGCGAAATCCACGCAGAGTTAAGCAAACAAGGCAGATGGCCAGCCACGGTAACTTTGTCGCTCCAGCAGCTCGATTTCAAGCGGCTCTTTACCGAAGCGAAACAGAAAATAGGCGACACGGTAAATTTCACGACTGATGAACTCGAGGTTCTCAAGCTGGCGATGGAGCTCGAGGCCAGAGGTAAGGCGATGTATGCGGATGCGGCTGCCCAGGCCAGCGATGCGAACGAAAAACAACTGTACGAGCGCCTCGCCGTTGAAGAAGGAAAACATTACGACTTTATTGACGGCTATTACAATTATTTCGCGGACAAGGGACTGCGCATGGACGAATAGATACGCACCATGCTACACCTGCTAATTCATTTCATCTAGGCCTACATTTTCTTCTTGCTTTTCCTGACTTGCCGCAGTAGGCGTGCAGAGAAATACTTTTCACATATCTATTCGACATAGCAAAGAAAGGAGATGAGAATGAACATGAAACATCGAATGTGTGTGGTTACTTTGCTCGTGGTCTTCGCTCTTGGTCTATGCCCGACAATGCTTTTTGCCCAGGAAGTCGAAGGCCGCGCCGTGTGGGTTACGCGCTGGACATACAAGAACGCCGAAGATGTTATTGAGATCATGGATGCGGCAAAGAAAATGAACTTCAACCAGATTCTGTTCCAGGTGCGCGGCAACGCCACGGTCTTCTACAAGTCGGAGCTCGAACCCTGGGCATGGGAGCTGAGCGGCACTACGGTCACGCTCACCGGCAAAGATCCAGGCTGGGATCCTCTGAAAGTCGCCATTGAGGAGGCGCACAAACGCGGCTTAGAGCTTCATGCCTACATGAACGTCTGTCCGGGATGGCACAAGCTCAAAGCGCCACCACCTGAAGCGCACCAGCTCTGGACCGAACACCCGGATTGGTTTATGGTCGGAAAAGACGGGAAAAGGATGCCGCCCATTGATCCCAACGTCACAGATCGCGTGCGGGAGTGGTATAGCTTTGTCAATCCCGCAAAACCGGAAGTGCACGACTATCTGGTCAAGATCTTTGTGGAAGTGGTGAAGAATTACGACCTGGATGGCATTCACTATGATTACGTAAGATACCCGGGAGAGATCGGGGATTTCTCCCATGATCCGGTGACACTGGAGGGATTCAAAAAGGCATACGGAATCACGCCGGATCAGGATAAAGAGAAATGGATTGAGTATCGCTCGCAGGTGATTGTGGATATGATCAAGGACATTAAAGCCGAGACCAGAAAGATAAGACCAAATCTTATCATTTCCGCATCAGTCGGGTCCACGCCTGAGCGCGCCAAAAACATTAATTGCCAGGACAGTGCCCGGTTCTTGCGGGAGGGCCTCGTTGATATTAACATGCCGATGATTTACACGCGGGATATGGCTGTATTTGAATCAAAGCTGAAGGACAATATGGCGGTCCAGGGCGATAAGCTTGTGTATCCAGGCATGTCTGGCCGCACTGCGATTGAGCAGATTAAAATCTCGCGCAGGCTCAAAGCGCCAGGGGTATGCATTTTTTCGTTTGGTTCGGCGTACAGAAGGGGCGAATTCACTGAGCTTGGCAAAGCCTTAATGGCGGATCTCTTTAAAACACCTGCGGTGCCACCGGAGATTCCACAGTAAAGATGCCGCACGGCGAACGCCGCAGTTATCTCGTCGGGGCACGCCGCGGCGTGCCCCTACATTATAAATCTCTGTGTCTCCGTGCCTCCGTGGCTTAAACATGTAGGATTATCGGTCCATGGGGAAGGTGGGGAGAGCCAGATCGACTGAGAGGATGTGCTACCAGTAAAGGGTCCAGTTTTTGGCGGCGGTGGGGAGTGGGGGGAAAAAGGCAAGCTCTGCTACGGTATCGCTGAGGGGAACGTCTTTTCCAGAAAGATAGGTCAGCGAGCCGTCTTCACCCACCTCAAAGACACTCAGTATTGCAGCTGGATAGCCTCCATAGTAGTGGTGGTCAACGACCAGGAATCTGCCATCAGGCGTGAGGGCAAGGGCCTGCGCCAGGTCAAAACCACTAAGGCGTGTGATGGGAGTGATGGTACCAGAGGTGGACAGGTCAAAGCTGTTGACATTGTTCCCATCGAGGGCAATAACAAACAGAAAGCGATCGTCAGGACTGATTGCCGCTCCGTGGATATTTACAATGCCGAATTCCGGATTTAAGTAGCGGTCATAAGTGATGGTCAGGCTCCCGTCATCATCTACGTGGAAGATTGTAACATGACCCGAGCTACTGAGCTGCACTATCAGCCGACCGTCCGAGGTCTGTACCAGATCCACGTTGCCCATATGAGGCGTGGGGAAAATGGTAACAGGCCCGGAGACTATGCCGGTTGCGTCGTTGTAT
>JAUWMI010000091.1 GCA_030613245.1 Candidatus Sumerlaeota bacterium | reverse complement strand
ACGGATTGAGCTAACCGGAGAAACCGAAGGTTTTTTCCGGTTCAGCGATTTTTTGTGCAGCGCAAATCACTTACTACTTTTCTTACACCTGAAAGTCCGTCAACCCTCCGTGCTTTTAGACCCAGTCCAACTGCTGCGTCCACGCATTCCTGATTGTCATCTAAGAACAATATCTGAGCTGGACTTTCCGGGATATGGTCAAGGACCCACTTAAATGCAGATGGATCAGGTTTCATGAATCCTGTTTCAAATGAGACAAAAGTTCTACTAAAATATATTAATAGTGTCTTAATTCCAGGATTCTTCCAATGAATTTTGTTGTTATTGCTCAAACAATAAAGGGAAAACTCTTCTTGTAGTTCCTTGAGAATCTCAGTCGCACCCTCGAAGGGTCCGCGATCCCACCTTGAAAATTCTTCTATGAACTCGCCAGGTTTAAGGTTAATACCCAGCTCTTTTATGACGCCTGATGCAAATTCAAGTTCAGAGCAAAGATCGGTTTCGAAACGTTGAACCCATGGAGACTCAAGCCAAAAACGCCTCGCTTGTTCAGGTGTGATCCTACCGTCAGTGAGCCTGACTAGCGGCGTCACACCGTCCCATTCGACTAAAACCCCTCCAAGATCAAACAGTATTGCTTTAATGTTCATCTATTTCCTACGCTGTATAATATATATTCTACTGCAAATTACCATATAATATTTGTAAATACAAGTAAAAAACAGAATCTGTAAAACGTATGCTTCAGGGGCGGCTTCAGGCCGTCGCCTGAAAGCAATGGTTAGAGTCCGTTGTTTTCAAACGAATCGTTTGATTGTTTTCGCAAAGGCTTCCGCTTGCCGATCGGCTTCAACAGTGTCAAAGTAGTTGGTCTTCAGCATGATAATCCGTGGCTGGATTGTCTCCCAGACAGGACAAGTTCCACGCTCATAGCGGGGGAGCCTACCCGCGAACTGGGGATAGCGATCCGGGTTCTCATCCACGGCCCTGTTGAGGTTTGCGAAAACCGGTTCAAGATGAGCAGGCAGATAGGCACCATAGAATCCGTCGCCTCCCATCTCAATGAAGGTGGCCAGGAAATCCGTCCATACGATATTGTCCCGCGTTATTCGGGCTGCGTAAGTCCAGTAAGCGTTGACATATCCTTCAGGGGTCTTCTGGGGTACAATCCACTCGCAGTCCTGCACTACCCGGTCAAACGCGATGGCACTGTACGTACGCATCTTCGCCACTTCATCAATACGCTCAAGTTCAGCAAGAGCCACCGCAGCGGCGATCTCAGGCAGGCGCTGATTCCACCCTATGCTGTCGTGCCGCTGATAATCCGGCTGGCATCGCAGCTGCTCCGAGACTACGTTGTCGCCCGGTTTTAAGGTGAGATCTTTGAATCCTATGGTAGCTGCCTTTCTCGCTGCCAGGGCCAGCGAATCATCTGAACAGATCAGCATACCACCGTCACCACAGGTCAACGTTTTGGAAGACTGAAAGCTGAAGCTGGCAAAATGGCCGATAGATCCGGCTATGCGCCCTTTATACTGACCCAAGACGCACTGAGCGTTATCTTCAATAACTGCGAGGTTGTGTTCTTGTGCCAGTTTCATGATTGGGTCCAGATCGGCTGGCAATCCGCAGATGGACACCGGGATAATCGCTCGTGTTCGAGGTGTAATGTGCTTGCGGATGGCATCCATGCTGATGGTCCACATGTCCGGGTCTATGTCCACAATAACCGGAACCGCATTGCAGTGCAGGACTGCCGCCGGAGTCGAGAATACCGTGAAGGATGGAACGATTACCTCGTCGCCGCCTCCTACACCGGCAGCCATAAGAGCGCTCTGCATAGTGGCCGTACCATTACAGTGGGCTATGCCGTAGGCCTGCCCGAAACGTTTGGCAAAATCGCGCTCTAGCCGGGCGGTCATTCCCGCCGCGTGGGCATTATGGAACCCGAAATCGAGAACATCCCTGGCATAGTCATAAGCTTTGGGTGCAACTCTGGGAATGCTTTTTCGCGAATTATTCATTATTAGATCCCCCTTATCCTTAAGTGTCCACGATTCTAACATATATTCTACTGCCAATATCAGCAGTACAGCTAATATACAGCATATTATACGGATATACAAAAAAATTGACCAGTAGCGGTATAATTTGTTTTGATAAATCCTTCAGCTGTCATTACTGGGATCTTTGCCTTTTCAACCGCCTCTCTGATTTCATTGGTTAAATAGCTTCGATGGTTGAAGGTGGTTTATTAGTAATGTTATAAGTAACGCTTACAACACCTGGCACTTCTGTTGTTATTCTTTCTGCCAGTTTATCCAGAGTATCATAGGGAAGTCTCGTTGGGCTTCCTGTTCTGGCATCCTTGCTTTCCCAGCATCTTACCTCTATCTGCAGGCCATAGTCTCTTTTTCCCGCTCTTATTCCGGTCACCCGGTCCTGGTGCAAAATGGCCAGATATTGAAACGCACCGGTGTTGGATAATTCCTCTTCAACAATTGTTGTGGCCTTTCTGACAATCTCAACTCTCTCCGGCGTCACTTCCCCTATTACCCTCGTTGCTAAAGCAGGTCCCGGAAAAGGCGGCCTGCTGTATATTTCCTTTGGCAATTCCAGGTCCTTGGCAACCTTCCTTATGCCTGATTTTCTTAGCTGTATTAAGGGCTCTATGACCTTGTAGCCGTACTGCTCTTGCGTATCGATTCCCAACTGCTCAAGGATATTATGCTGTCTCTTGATACCCGCAACCGTCTCCTCTACGTCTGTGTAGTTCGTCCCTTGCAGAAGATACTTGGCCTTGCTTTTCTTTACCAGGTCGCCGAAGACGTCCTTGTAGAAAACGCGGGTGATTGCTTCCCTCTTCTCTTCGGGATCGGTGAGACCCTTCAGCGCGTCGAAGAACTCCCTTTTGGCATCAAGTATTTCCACGGGCACGCCCAGTTCCTTGAATAAGTAAACTATTCTCTCAGGCTCCCCCTCTCTCATCAGGCCGTTTTCTATGAAATAGGTCTTGAGTCTATTTCCCAATGCCTTATGGGCCAGCATGGTGACGGCCGAAGAATCGACACCACCGGAGAGTGCATTGATGGCCAAACCATCGCTGACCATAGTTGAGATTTCAGTTGCCTTTTCTTCTATGAAACTCTTTGTATCTAAATCCTCAATGACGATTTCTTGTATCTCCATTTCACCACCTCTTGAATTGAAGTTCGAACTGGCAAGCTCAGGGATACGTAATCCGCGCACCATTACTTGCAGGTTATCGCTCCCAATATTCTATATTCTTTCGAAAAAGTCAAACGTTTCTTCGTCGTGTGGCTGATTCAGTACGGGAGCGAAGCGTCCCGCTTCGCTATTACTTCTGCATAGAATCGGATTCCAGAGTTTTCAGGGAGAGGTGTTCCTTCTTAAGGTAATAAAGACCAAGCAAAGTTACGGGGATATATTGACTGGCGTGAAGGAGTATTGAAAAGGGAAGAGCAATGTTTTTGTCATATCCGAAGATGGCCAGGGATACCACGCAGAAGAATTGAAAGGTCCCCACAAAACCGGGGGAAGAGGGAAGCATCACTCCCAGAGAGACTATCACCAGGAGGATGAAGGAGGCCTGAATGGGAGGATGAAGGTCAAAAGCCAAGAAGATGAAATAGTTGCTTATTCCCACCACCAGCCAGATTAGAACGGACCAGGCCAGAATCCACAGCAGGCTGGGTACGTTCCTGAAGACTTTGAGGCCGCCGATGAACTTCTCGGTTATCTCTCCTGCCTTTGAAGACAGGCCAAGCGGCAGAAGGCGAAAGATGAAGTTGAAGAATTTGAGAGCCAGATCACGTTTCACCTCGAGAAGTATCAAGAAAGCAAGGGTGGCGAGATTTATCAACAGAAAAAGGTTGCTTGCCTTCTTCACCCAATCCGGAAATGGGGAGAGAAGCAAAGCCAGCCATAGAATGAACAACAGGGCGAAGCCGTCAAATATCCGCTCGATGACTATGGTGGCAAAGGTGGCAGTGCGCGAGATCCCCTCCTTACTTCCCAGAGAGTAGGCCCGAACAAACTCCCCCAGTCGGGCAGGCAGCACGTTGTTGGCCATGAAGCCAATCATCACCGAGGAGAAAAGGCTTTTCATGCCCAGCCTCTTGATGGGGTTGACCATGAATTTCCACCGGTAGGCCCGCATCCACATGCTTAAAATCACTAAGATGATGTTGGGAATGATGTACCAGTACTGAGCTCCCTTCATAGCCACCCACAGCTCACCGTAGTCCACCTTGCGGAAGGCAAGATACAAAAATATCAGGCTGACAAATGCGCCTATGATGAGTTTCTTTTTCATGGCTAATCCGTCCACCGGTCTGAACCGTACGTTCAGACCACCGACCGCGGTCCGCCGACTGGTCCTGTCTTCGACCCTGCACTTCGTCCCGAGCCTCAGTGTCGAGGGAAGGCTCAGACCCGAAGGGAGCGAAGTCGGAGGGCGGCCGCTAATTCTCTTACTTCTCCTGTCCTTTCGGACTTGCCACGATCTCTTCTATCAACTCAAGAGTCTTATCCGCAGCA
>JAUWMI010000070.1 GCA_030613245.1 Candidatus Sumerlaeota bacterium | reverse complement strand
TGCTCATCCTGAGGAGCGAAGCGACGAAGGATCTTACTCCTATAATGACTAATGATATGAGAAATAGATTAGGATATGTATATGTTCTTACAAACAAGAATAATCATGTATTATATGTAGGGTCAAGTAGTAGCCTGGTGAGACGAATCAATAAATCCGAAGTGGATGGATCTCTATAATGGCTTGAAAGGAGATCCCTCGCTTCACTCGGGATGAGAGGTCGGAGGTAAAACTCCCCGACCCCTCAATTATCTGGATCGGCTGCAAGTTTCCTTGCGGCTTGTGGTCATTTGAAAGGCCACTGTATTGGTGCATGTGCGCTCCTGGATGAGGATTTCCTGGTGAAAAATAAGACTCCCTATATGGTGTTTGCGCGGAAATGGCGACCCCAAACCTTCGCTGAGGTTGTCGGCCAACAGGCCATCAGCGATGCTCTGCGCAATGCCGTTGCCACTGATCGCATTGCCAATGCATATTTGTTCTGCGGGCCACGCGGTATTGGAAAAACCAGCATGGCACGCATACTTGCCAAGGCGCTTAACTGTAAAAAAGGGATGAAGCCCGAGCCTTGCGGCAAGTGCCATCACTGCAAACAAATTACCGCTGGCTCTGACATGGATGTAATTGAGATTGATGGGGCCTCCTACACCAAGATTGATGACGTTCGGGAGCTGCAAGAAGGGATTGGACGCAGCGCATACGCAGCCCGCAAGAAGGTCTATATTATTGACGAAGTCCACATGCTGTCGCAGAGTGCGTTTAATGCATTGCTAAAGACAATTGAAGAACCACCTCCACACGTCGTCTTTATTTTCGCAACCACCACGCCTGAGAAAATTCCCGAAACCATTCTATCGCGCTGCCAGCGCTTTGACTTCCAGCGTATCCCGCCTGACGAGATCAAACAACGTCTTGAGTACATACTGAATCACGAAGCCGGTATTCAAGCCGATCCTGCTGAGCTTCCCAACATTCTGGAAACCATCGCTCGAAATGCCGACGGAAGCATGCGTGATGCTGAGGTTGCCCTTGACCAGCTCCTGACCCTCGGCCAGAGCACCCTGAAGATGGAAAACGTCCAGCAGCTCTTCGGACTCGCGCAGATAGACCAGCTGATTCATACCCTCGATGCGATTGAGAAACGCGATACAAAGGCACTGCTTCATCTCGTGGCTGAGCTCGTAAACAAAGGCCGGGACCTCGAGCGCTTTGTGAAGATCTTTACCCGATTTCTCCGCGATCTCTTACTCATAAAAACTGAGGCTGAAGTAGATCTCGTTCAAATTCCCGCTGAATACGTTGACACACTGCGCACTCGCCTGGCTTCCCTTTCTCTCACCTCACTTATGAATACTCTGCACCATTTCTTCATGCTGGAAGAACAATTGAAAGGCGAGGTACCTGCTCGCTTTCTCCTGGAATTCACCTTCATTAAGCTGACCGCCATTGCCCCGACCGCTGATCTGGACTCTGTCATCAGCCAGCTCAGCACTCTCGAACGGCAGTTGCTCCACCAGCCTCAGGGCGCAGCACCAAACCCATCAATTGCCACCGAAACCACTGATCTTGCCCACGCTGAGTCGCAAGGCGAAGGCGTGGAAAACCACTATGATTTCCGGAAAATCATTACGTCTGCGCCACAGAATGAGAATCAGGAAGAGACAAACGAGAACGCTGACTTGCTGAGGGCTCCGGCCGAGCCCGAAGAAAACGACGCGCAACTCACGGTTCCCCCTCGCACGCCCGAGCCGATTATTGACCCAACAGACGTCCGGGCCGTATGGGCTGGCGTGGTTCGCGAAGCTGAACAATTGAAACCTATGCTTGCGACCCATCTGCGCGATGCAAAACCTGTGAAGATAGCCGGCAGAATCCTGTACGTCAGTATTCAAAAGCACGGGCGGCACTCTTTAGCCAAGAAATTGCTCGAACGCCAGGAAAATCGCGAACTGCTCAAGAGTTGTTTACAAAAAGTTACGGGGAAGCCAATGGATTTTAAAATACTCGCCGTAGAAGGCACACCGCAGCCCGCTTCCTCGTCCCGCGAGAAAGAGCCCGACATTGAGATACCCCCGATAGCAGATCTCGATGTCGACCGAACGAGCCCGAAAGCGCTCGTGAGCGAAAAATCCCCTAAGAAGGCAGATGTACAGGCCCTTATTAAAACTGATCCGGCATTGAAAGAAGCTGTTGAAAAAATCATCAAGCTGCTCGACGGTACCCTGGTCAGCTTCGATGATAGAGCAGTCAAGTGAGCGCACGTCCTACGACTTCTGGCAATACACTGGTCGCCTGAGACGAGAATAAGGCGAAAAGGCAGATTCGGAGTACAGATTTATCCGCCTGGTGTTGCGGAATTGCACAAAGAACAGTTTGATCAAAAGGGGCTGAGCAAGGAGGGGCACCACATGTTTGATTTCAAGCAACTGCAGAAATTGCAAAAAGAAATGCAGGAAAAAATGGCCAAGATGCAGCAAGAATTGGAACAGAAGACAGTGGAAGCATCATCCGGCGGCGGTGTGGTAACCGTCACAATGAATGGAAATCAGCAAACCGTCGGCATTAAAATTCAGAAAGATGCTGTTGATCCGGACGACATTGAAATGCTTGAGGATCTGATTATGGCTGCAGTGAATTCCGCAGTTGAGAAGTCCAAAGCCATGAGCCAGGACAAGATGGCCGGGCTCACCGGTGGTATGCGATTTCCCGGATTACCTATGTAGAGAAGCACGACAAGGACAGCGCCAGAGTAACCGCGTTGCAGACGTATCAACCCGCAGCACAAAAACGTGCTGCTTACAAACAGCAGAGGCCAATGCACTCATTTTCTCCAGTTATTGAAACGCTCATCAGCGAGCTCATGAAGCTGCCCACGATTGGACGCAAAAGTGCCGAGCGTCTGGCATTTCACCTTTTGAAATCCAATCCCAAGCAAGCTGAGGCGCTGGCAAAGGCAATCCTGGATGTGAAGCATCGCATTATCTTCTGCTCGCAGTGCTTCAACGCCACGGAAACCGATCCTTGCGCTATCTGCGCAAACCCCGAGCGCGACCATACGGTCATCTGTGTAGTCGAAGACCCGCTCAACGTGCTGGCAATTGAAAAGGCCGGGATCTATAACGGTCTCTACCACGTTCTTCAGGGCCGCCTGTCGCCACTGCGCGGCGTCACGCCTGAGGATCTCCGCATCAAGGAACTTATAGCGCGTCTATCAGGCGCACAAATTAAAGAAGTCATCATTGCGACGAATCCTGATCTGGACGGCGACACCACTGCCCTATATCTGTCAAAGGTGCTGAAGCCATTGTCAGTGACGATTTCGCGCATCGGACTGGGAATCCCCATGGGCGGCTCACTGGAATACGTTGATGAAGGCACACTGAAAAAGGCGCTGGAAGGCCGAAAACAACTTTGACTAAATTATAGGGTGCAGGTTTTAAACCTGCACCTGCGATCTTCCAGTTGTTGCGGTAGAACCCCGTACTGAAAGGAGAGTTTTTAATGAGCAAACTAACCTGGTATGGCCATAGCGCATTTCTTATTGAAACTGAGACAGGCAATATCTTGTTAGACCCATTTCTATCGGGCAATCCAAAGGCCACCGTAAAACCAGATACTATTCAGGCCGACTACATTCTTGTTACCCACGGTCATGGTGATCACCTCGGCGATGCCGTTGAGATTGCCAAGAACAATCAGGCCACAATCATAGCACCGTTCGAACTGGCGACGTATTGCGAGAACAAAGGTGCAAAAGCGCATCCCATGCACATTGGCGGCGCGTATCAATTCCCATTTGGCCGCGTTAAGCTCACACAAGCGCTCCACGGCTCGGCTGCCCCGAGCGGCAAGGGCTTCGTTTACACAGGCAACCCCTGTGGCTTCCTCGTGACAGTGGACGACAAGACGATCTACTTTGCCGGCGACACCGGGCTGTTTTACGACATGAAATTGCTCGGTGAACTCGAGCAAATTGATGTCGCCCTGCTTCCCATTGGGGGCAATTTCACCATGGATGCTACAGACGCCCTGAAGGCCGTAGAGTTCCTCAAGCCCAAACTTACTATTCCGATGCATTATAACACATTTGACCTGATTCGGGCAGATGCTGATGCTTTCGTTCGCAACTGCCAGCAGCGGGGATTCAAGGCGCGAGCACTGCAAGTTAATGAATCAATTGAAGTATAGCTATAGGCACGAATTGGCTGGTTCACAAACTGGAGAGCAGAGGAGCGCGGGTTAATCTGCCGAGCCGAGCACGCCGTTTTCAGTCACAATGTAGTCCATACAAACATCCCACGGCTCATGAGGAAGGGTTTTAACAACCTGTAATTCGTAGGCAAGGCCAATCTTGACCGCAGAGGGGGCGATCGTTTTCAGAAATCTATCGTAGTAGCCCAAGCCAAGGCCAATTCGCCATCCCTGTTCGTCAAAAACCACCCCGGGCACAATGTGAACATCAATAGCGGTCGGCTCAATAGGCCGGAGAGTCTGGGGCCAGGGTTCGAGCACCTTAAACGGCCCGACGTGTAAATCCCGCTCAAAGTCCTGCAGTTCTGACGCAATCAGAACCTTTCGTATGCTATCCGCCTTCGGAACTGCGATGCGCTTGCCATTCGCCAGACAAAACTTCACAAATTCGATCGTATCAACCTCACGGTCGTAGGAGACATACGTCATCACACAGCGCGCTCGGGCAAGCACGGGCATAGCCAGAAGGCTCTTCAGAATCCGGCGATCCGATTCTCGCGCAGACTCCTCCGCTATCTGACCTCGCAGCTGGAGATATTGCTTTCGTAGCTCACGCTTTTTCAACTGCATTTGACTGATCGTTTCCCTTGCAAGTGCAAACTGCGTTTCCTAGTAACCGTATTGATTTAAAGTTCGCAAGAGAAATTTTTTGAAATCCCTGTACTGTGCGGTTTCATCCAAGGAACGTATTATCCTCTGCGGCATGGTGGCAATAGACACAATACCTGCTGCTGGCTTATATATTGACTTTCTTGCTCTATCGAAATAGATTCTTTCTGAGTCTGCTATGCAGGAGACTGAGAGCTGCAGGATTCTTTGGACAACGGAAAGGCCGCATCGGACGCGACATGCTCGTTTCCATTATCATAACGTCGCTAAACGGGGCACAGGTGCTCCCCCAGTGCCTCCGCACTGTGTTTCAAACTACGTATCGGGATTACGAGGTCATTGTTGTTGATAATGGCTCTACTGATCAGACCCATGAAGTGGTACAATCAGGATTTCCACAGGTCTGCATCATCCGGAGCGACCATAATCGGGGATTTGCAGGTGGAAACAATCTCGGTCTTCTGGCCGCTCGTGGCGATATGCTCGTTCTCCTCAACGACGATACTGAAGTTGAGGCCAGCTGGCTGAGCGCCCTGACCCAGGCTGCCGCGCAGTATCCGAATTGGGGCATCCTGGGATGTAAGCTCCTGTATCCCGACAAACGCACAATCCAGCACGCCGGGGGAACGATTCATGCTAACGGGCTGACTGATCACCGGGGCCACGGCGAGGAGGATAGGGGCCAGTACAACGACATTGCACCACAGCCGTACGTAACCGGAGCAGCTTTCGCTATCCGGCGAACGCTAATTGATCGGCTCGGATATCTGGATGAGGGCTATTATCCGATCTACTTTGAAGAGATTGACTACTGCGTGCGCGCTCGACGCCTTGGCTATGCGTGCCTGTACGTTCCTGGGGCTGTTGTGTATCACGCGGAATCCAGAACCACTCATCGCTGGTCCCCATCGTTTTTGTATAAATATAATAAGAACCGCATTCGGTTTTGCTTGAAGAACTTCACCTTGCCGGAGTTGCTGCGCGCTGCGAAAAGCGAGGTGCGGTGGCTGGTGAAGCATCGTCCTCGCGAGATTTTCATCCCTCTGCTCAGGACATACGCGATCAATCTTGCGAAGCTGCCAGCAACCCTGGCTGCGCGATGGCGCAATTTCCGCCTGCTGAAGCGCCTCAAGGAAGAACACACCTGACTGTACATGAAGACAGCCATAATGCGGCTGAAAAACAGACGTGCGCGGCGAAAGTCCCATGGATGTCCGCACGCGTGCCTCTTTCCATCGGATAACTGACATGACGCGAATTCTTGCCATTGGAGCAGGGCCGCTTCTTGAGCCTGGCGTGACGAAAATCGGCGGCCAATGCCTACGCACGTGGCATTTTGTGAAACCATTGCTCGATGCCGGGCACAATGTCACATTGGTTACGCTCCCGATCCCCGATAGAAGTGCACATGCGCCCGACCCCCCTATGGTTAATAAGCAGTATGGTAACTTCACCTACTCTGCCGTTCAGACTCATGATCCTCGCGAAATGCTTGTCCTGGTCAGGCACCTTTTCAACGAATACGCACCTGATTGTATGCTCGGTATTAACACGTTCCCATCGTTCATCGCTTGTCAAGTGCCGACGCATAAACCCATCTGGGTAGACCTGAACGGTTACACCATGGCGGAGGGTCAGATGCGCGCCCGCCGCTATAACGATGACAAGGATTTGAAATTCTTCTGGACCCAGGAGCAGACTGTTGTACGGCGGGCAGATAAATTCTCCACCGTGTCAACGCCGCAGGCACATGCACTTATTGGCGAACTCGGGCTGATGGGCCGCCTCAATCGCTGGACCGCCCAGTATCGTTTCGTGACGGCAATTCCGAACGCTGTAAACGAGATCTATCTGCACGATCCTGACCCAGGAGAGCCGTGTTGTCTGCGAGGTGTGGTTGTTCCTTCAGACGCGTTCATTGTGCTATGGAGCGGCGGATACAATACCTGGACCGACGTTGAAGTGCTTACCACGGCGCTGACAAAAGCCATGGCACAGAACCCGAATATTTACTACGTATCAACCGGCGGCATGGTGGACGGCCACGACGAAATTACCTATCACCAGTTTCAGAAGCGCATTGCGGAATCGCCCTATCGGGATCGCTTTCTGCTGCACGGCTGGATAGATGCCGCTCTCTTGCCTGCCTATTATCGCGAGAGCTCGCTGGGGCTTAATATTGATTCACGGAACTATGAAACCCTGTTTGGCGCACGCAATCGTCTCACAAATATGATGGCGGTGGGGCTCCCTGTGCTCACAACCCTTGGAACTGAAATCAGCCATGTAATCGAGAGCCACAAGTTGGGTCTCACCCTTGAAATGGGCAATGCAGAGCAGCTGGCAGCCCTGCTGCAAGAGGCAACAAGCCGGCCTCAATGGCTCCGGGAGGTCGCAGAAAGGGGACAAGCATTCGTGAGAGAGCACTATAGCTATACGCGCACCACAGAGCAGGTGCAAGAGTGGGCTAATCATCCGCAGCCAGCGCCAGACACGCAACGGAAAGTATGGCTGAGTGCGTCCAGCGAAGATCCGAGTCGCGTAGCCTTGAACGAGGTCGAAAAGCACTATTCCCTCTTGACCAGCGTCAATTTCGACGAGCTCGAGCAAGCCACGCGCAACCTTGAGGCCATTCGGCAGAAACCACTCGTCAAAATCTATAGGATGCTGAAACGCGGTGTAAAGCGAACGTAGAGCCACTGATCCCAAAGGAGTCAGGAGGCCATAAGAAAAGGAGAAGAACCATGGACGTGTTTGAATGTATCAATATACGCCGGAGCATAAGAGAGTATCTGGACAAGCCAATTCCCGAGGAACACCTCAATCGGTTGCTGAATGTCCTTCGGGCAGCTCCCTCTGCCGCTAACCGCCAGCCATGGAAATTCATTGTAGTGACGGATACAGAAAAGCGGCGCGCCATGGTCGAGCACTGTGGCGGCCAGCGGTTTCTGGCCCAAGCCCCAGTGACCATCATCGGGTGTGGACTCACAGAGCAAGCCTGGCATGGGATGGGTGGCAACAAGACAGCCGGCAGCGAGGATGTTGACCTGGCTATTGCCCTTGACCATCTGACACTGGCGGCTGCAGCACTCGGATTAGGCACATGCTGGGTAGGTGCGTTTGATGAAGCCTGCTTCAAGAAACTGTTCAATGTTCCGGCGAACGTAAAAATCGTGGCCCTGACACCACTCGGATACCCCAAGGACAAAGCGAGCTTTCGCGCCTTTGCCGAAGAGGCTCGCAAGGCACTGGATGAGATCATTTGCTATGATAGTTACCAAAAATAGTCAGAGCAGCCGCACACCCATACATTACATGACAATACGCTTTACAGCACGAACATGCGAATCGAAGTGTCATCTACAATCAGAAAGAAGGGACAAAACCACGTGAAACGCTCACTTCTCAGCTTGGGCGTTCTTGTTTTCTTCGCGCTGACACAATGGATTGGTAGCATAGAGGCAAGCGCTCCCTTTCTGTTCACGCCATTCCAACCCGCGCCCGATATCACTCTGGCACGCAGCACGATCGGAACGCTGACTGAACAGGAATTCTGTGTCTATCTTCTGCTGGACAGAGAAATCGCACACGATCTTTACATGCGATACCGCACAGAGCAGAATCCGGAGAAGAAGGCCGTACTGGAACAGCAAATTCGCTCTGCCATCGAGGATTATTTCGTCATGCGTGCCCTTGCGCAGCAGGCTCAAGCCTCGCCGTCGCTCCGAGATACCGAGCAACGGCGTCTTCGCATGCAAAAATACCCGATATACGAATGGGTCTGGGTGGATCGTCATGTTCGAAACACTTTTACGGTTCGATCCGAAGATATCAAAAAATATTACAATAAACATCGCGAGGAGTTTATGCGACCCGAGGAGCTGACCGTGCGCTACGCGTTTGTTGCCGTGCCAGAGGAAGAACCATGGCTTGGCCGCGAAGATACACGACAGCACCTGGAGCGTATTCGTGATTCAGTGGTCGCAGGCAAGGACTTCGCCATCGCGGCCCAGAAGGCTCTCCCGGACTCTCAGATTTCGACCTGCACGCTACAGGAAGAAACGCGCTCTGCTCGTTTTCCGGAGACGTTTCAGATTGAAGCATTCAGACTCCAGCCCGGCGAGCTCAGTCCCGTCTTTGAAACAGCAGATGGGGTCTACCTTGTTGAGTGTGCCGAACGACGAAAAGAGACAGCCATACCACTCGAACAGGTTGCTGACCAGATTTATAATCGGCTCACTCCACAAATTCTGGCATATCAGTACCAGTATAAGGTTAATAAGCTGCGCCAGCAATGGCATCCAGAAAATCGCGCGCGCTGGCTCAAAGAGCTGGAGGACGATAGCCCGATGATCCGGGTCGGAAGATTCACACTGACCAAGGCCGATCTGATTGCCCACCGTCCAGCTTTTGGCGAAAACGCTACGGCTTCAGAATTAAAACAAGCGGTTGACTTATGCAAAGACCTGATCAACAAGGAGCTCATTGCCCAGGCCTGCGAGCGTCTCAAACTCGACACTGATAGACGCCTGGAGTTTGCAGATACGGCCTGCCGAGCCATGCTGGCCGCTGTCCGCGCTCGCGAGACGCACGTGGCCTCGAGGCTGACGATCACGCCGGAACAGGAGCGCACATATTTTCAGCAGAATCCCGATCTGTTCCGCGTCGAGCCAAGCTATACAATGTTCCGGATTACCGGCACGCTCAATGATACCCAGCAGCACCGTGAGAAGGTTACGGATCAGGAGAAAAAGCAAATCCGCTCCAAACTACAGCAAAGTATGGAGGCTATTAAGAATCGCTGGGACACTATTGCATCCGAGCACATTACAAAAACACAGCCCACGCATCCGGAGCGGCCCACTCGTATAAACCTGACCGTGGACACCATAAACCAACTCTTAGAACAACACAGCACCAAGGCGATCATACTTCATTGCGAAGAGATCCGCTATGTACCCACCAGCGAGACGTCGCCATTGGATTCCTGGTTGCGTAATGTTGGCCCGGGAGAATTCAGCCCAATCGGTGAAATGGAAAACAAGGTCTTCGTCTTCTTTGTGGCAGGCTATGACCCGGCCGGACAGCTGGATTTTGACAGCATCCGGCCTGCCATCCACGTTCTGCTGCTTCATAACGCCGGAACAGAAGCCCTGACAACATTGCGGAAAACAACCCTTGAGTATCTCAAGATTCACTACACCTTCTAGCCCAACAATGCAGGAACGACTGGCGAGTGGCAAATGCACGCAAATGCATATAGTGAATCTCGGTATTCATAATCCGCCTTGTGCGCCATTATGCGTCCCCTGAGGCTACGTGCAACGTATAAAGTATTTGACATCGCTAAATATAATCGGCTCTACTTGTGCGCAACAAGCATCGAATGATCGGGCAATAATGGAAATTTTGTAGAAACCTGAACGCTTTTTCAAAGCCATGTATCGTAAAAAACGACTTCCAAAAAGCTACATTATTGTCGGACTTGCGGTGGTTGCTCTTCCCGTGATCTACTTCATCTATTCGTATGTCACCTTGAATCTCTGGATCAGTGCGGATGCACACCAGCTGGAGAGTTATCCGCGCGTATTGGTAAAAAATAGGCAAATCGTTTACCATGACAAAAAGCATGATGAGAATATTCGCAACCTGGAGCAAGTCCTGATCCAGTCCAATATGAGTGACAATCGTATTGTCCTCTTACTGTCGAGAAGCGATATCAAGTTCAACCTGCTGGGGACAAAGGCTTATGCAAAGCTCTTCCTTCAAACTGCTCTGCCAACAGATCCTACTCAGACATCAAAAATCAAATTGCTAAACATTCTCATAAAGCGTGAGGGCCGCTGGGTAGTTGACCGAGTTCAAAATCTAAGTATTGAATGAAGGAACAAGAAAACAAATAGAACGGCGTGTATCAAAAGGAAGCAATGTTTGGACGCCCTTCGAATAGCTGCGTCATTTTATCCAGTCGAAGATTGTGTGCAATTTTTCTTGAACCCCGGGTTACGACCTTGCTATTATAGATCAATGAAAATTGGCAATTTGACGCAGAGATTCCTCATTTTCTTGTAACTGGTATGAAAATTGCCTGATTTCAAGTTGGAGGTGAAGTACATGAATACGGCTAAAACCGGAATATTAATGATCTTCTTAACTGCACTGCTCATATTTGTAGGGTACGGCCTTGGCCTTGCGTTCAGGACCACGGGGTTGATTTATGTGTTCTTCATTATCGCAGTTGGGGTGAACGTGGTTTCTTACTGGTATTCAGACAAAATTGTACTCAAGCTTTACCGCGCGCAAGAGGTAAGTCCAGCGGAAAGTCCTGATCTGCATAAGATAGTGGACCGGCTCGTGGAACGAGCGCAGATTCCAAAGCCTCGTGTGTATATGATCCCGAGCGATGCTCCAAACGCCTTTGCCACTGGACGCGATCCCAAACATGCGGCTGTAGCGGTAACGCAAGGAATAATGCGTCTTCTCAACAGAGACGAGCTTGAAGGGGTGCTGGCGCACGAGCTGAGCCACGTGAAGAATCGCGACACGATGATCTCAACAGTTGTGGCAATAATGGCCGGGCTGATTATGATGATTGCCAGTGTGGCACGCTGGGGTTTTATCTTCGGCGGGATGCGTGGAGGGCGTGATAATGCAGGCGGAGCACTCGGCGCACTCCTCTTGATGATCGTCGCTCCTATTGCTGCCATGCTGATTCAATTTGCAATTTCGCGCTCGCGCGAGTTCAAGGCAGACGCCTCGGGGGGTACCCTCTGCCGCAACCCAATGTCGCTGGCCAGGGCTCTGGAGAAACTCGATCACGCGACGCGACGCCATCGTCAGATTGCTACGCCCGCAACTTCGCATCTCTTTATCGTCAATCCACTGACCAAACGCTCGATCATGACACTGTTCAGCACCCACCCGGCCACGCAAGACCGCGTGCAGAAACTGACAGAGCTGGCCCGGAAGTTCGAGCGCGTTTGATCTGAAAAACACGACGCTAGTGTGGCTGTCGGACAATCCCTGTAGAGGTCGCATTTATGCGACAAAGGGTGCGATAAATCTCACCCCTACAAAGAAAACCCGAATTGTCGGACAGCCTCCCAATCAGCATTGAGCAAGCCACAGTCCAGACTGACAAACAGAGGAGCCTCTTGCTCAATGCAATAAGGTCTGAAAAGAGGAAATGGAAAAACACGATAAGACCACAGACGAGCTAACAGATAAGGCCCCGCTTGTCAGTAAAAACAATGATCCCGACGTAGAAGCAACGGTAGTCGAGCCTCTGGAAGGAGAGGAAACAGCCGAAGCACGAGCCGAGCGTTATCTTGATCAGCTCAAACGTGCGCAGGCTGACTTTGAAAATTACCGCAAGCGGATCGCCAGGGAAAGAAGTACTCTGGCAGATGGGGTAAAACGAGATCTCTTTGCGCGTTTTCTCGAGCTCTATGACGCACTTGGTTCTGCCTTGCAACATCCCGCCAAGGCGCCGCCAGCTGCTCAGCCCTACGTGGAAGGTATGCAGCTCATTCGTCAGCGTTTTATGTCTCTGCTCGAGCAGGAAGGCGTCAGGCCGATTAAAACGGAGGGCACGAGATTCGATCCTGAGTATCACGAGGCGGTAGCCACTGTAAAAGGTGAAGGTGAAGATTCGGGCTTCGTAGCACAGGAGGTGCGTAAAGGCTATCTCTATAAAGACATCTTACTTCGCCCGGCAAAGGTCGTGGTGTATGAGTAAGTCCTGATAGATACTGTGTGAATATCTGTAAGTATTTAGCTACTAAACACACATAAAAGAATATGATGGCCACAAAAGATTTCTATAAGATTCTTGGAGTTTCAAAAATTGCGTCTGCTGGCGACTTAAAGCGCGCCTACCGCAAGCTTGCCCAAAAATACCATCCCGACAAGACCCACGGCAATAAGGCGGCAGAGGAGAAATTTAAAAACGTCTCCGAAGCTTATAAGGTTCTCAGCGACCCAGAGAAGCGCAAGCAGTATGACATGATGCGCGAGGGGTTCAACCCGTTTGCTGAGCGGTTTGCCGGGTTCCGACCACGCACGGGTTCAACCCAGCAGGGTCCTTCTTCCGGGTTCTCATTTGACGACTTAGGGGGATTCGGAGATATTCTAGATTCCCTGTTCAGTGGCCGAACACGTCGAACCACCACTCGTGCACGCCGGGCCCCCGAACGCGGTCAGGATATCGTTTCTGAAATCACGATTCCCTTTGAGATGGCCATACGTGGCAGCCGCCAGAGCATCACTATCACCAAGGAGGAATCCTGTCCAAATTGCCAGGGGACCGGAGCACAACCTGGCAGCCGGGTCACGACCTGCCAGCAGTGTCAGGGATCAGGCTCCATTCTATTCTCCCAGGGCACTTTCGGGGTTAGCCGTGTCTGCCCAAACTGTCTCGGTACGGGCCAGGTTATCAGCACCCCATGCCGTGTGTGTAAGGGCTCGAAGCTTACCACGAAAACAAAAACAATCCGGGTGAAGATACCCGCGGGAATTAAAGATGGGCAGATGATCCGGCTCGCTGGAGAAGGAGAACCCGGCCAGAACGGTGGGAAGAGCGGCGACCTCCTGATCAAAGTAAAAGTTCAGCCTCACCGCGATTTTGTCCGCAAGAATAATGCTATCTATTCAGACGAGACCATCAACCTGGCACAAGCGGTGCTGGGCGACCGGGTGAAAGTGCAGACGCTCGACGGGGCAGTGACACTTCGAATCCCTCCAGGCACCCAGCCTGGAACCTTGTTGAAACTCAAGGGGCGCGGCGGCACGAAACCCAACGGCACGCACGGAGATCATTTCGTCCGCATCAAAGTCAGTACGCCGACAAGTCTCACCCCTGAGCAACAGGAATTGTTTAAGAAATTTGCCCAGGATTCGAAGCTCCTCTAGTAAAACCTAACACTTTTGATATCTCTGTCTTGCCTATTTGCAGCGGGAAAATCGGGGACGGGAAAATCGGGGACAGACTACGCAATTCATCCCTCACGTTTTTCTGTCATCATGTAAATCTTGTTAATCATGTCTAAATATTTTTTTGACAGGATTTAGGGAAAATCGGGGACAGGCAATTCGGGGACAGACAACGCAATTAATCCATCAGGTTATTCGGTGAACATGTA
>JAUWMI010000018.1 GCA_030613245.1 Candidatus Sumerlaeota bacterium | reverse complement strand
TGGAAGCTGGGACAATCCGATGCCCGTATGTGAACTGGCCATTGCAGCTGGCGCTACGTTTGTGGCCCGGGCTACCTCCTACCACGCAAGGCAACTCGATGTGCTGATCGAGAAGGGCATCAAGCATAAAGGCTTTTCGGTGATTGAGGTGATGAGTACCTGCCCAACGATTTATGGGCGTCTGAACAAGCTTGGTAACCCTACACAAATGCTCCTCTGGCAAAAGAGCAACGCCATGTCAGTACAGTCCTGGCAAAAACTGTCCACTGAAGAGGAGAAACAACAGGCCAAGGAGGAAAAGATCATCACCGGCGTCCTTCACGAAACTGAAAAGCCAGAGTATACTAAAGAGTATCAGAAGATAATTGACCGGTACCAGACGAAGGAGTTTGAACGCGTATGAGCGAGCGCTATGAAGTGCGCCTCAGCGGAGCGGGTGGACAGGGCTTGATCCTGGCAGGGATTATTCTGGCTGAGGCGGTTGGCATTTTCGATGGAAAAAACGTCACGCAAACCCAGAGCTATGGCCCGGAAGCGCGTGGCGGAGCTAGCAAGTCGGATGTGGTGATCAGCGGTGAAGAAATTGATTATCCCAAAGCCGAGAAACTGGATCTGCTCCTGGCGCTGACTCAGGAGTCTTACGAAACGTACAGAGGTAATCTCAAACCCGGTGGCCTTCTGATTGTTGATAGCGAACGGGTGAAACTGGGCGATGATGTTGGGAAAAACACGAAGGTATTTGCTGCTCCTATGTCAAAGGTTGCACGTGAGCAGATAGGCCGAGAACTGGTGACCAACATTGTCGCGCTGGGTGTGATTGCTGAGTTGACTTCCATTGTCACCCAGGAATCGCTCGAAAAGGCCGTACTTCAAAAAGTTCCGCGCGGCACGGAAGAGCTGAACAAAAAGGCCTTGACCGCAGGATATACGCTGGCCCAGAAGAGTTCAGTTTCTATGTCGTGAAGCAACCGCACAGATAAGCAATACCGTTTCCTAAATGCTTTATTTCCACGTTTAACCGTCCGTCCTTTTGCAATTTCCGGTATCTCCCCCTTGCCAGTGAAGTGAGTCGGGCTGTAGCAGAGAGTGCGAGGCTCCGCTGGACGGAACTGCATTGCTGCGAGAAGAGAATACTCGGGCTATGTGAACAGTGCTAGGGGTGGTGATTGTACCAGCTGGGAGGGACATGGACTTAGCGCGAGGAGATAAGCTGCGCTACTAGGGTTTCCGCTGTTTCTTTTCTAGCCAAGCGGCAAGGCCGATGTGTTGAATTTCTTCCAAATTTATCCGCGCCTGGCCTTGGGACACGAGATGATCGTTGTAGTAAGTATCGAGTTTTTCGCACACATACTCTGGGCATTCATGGCAAAAGGTAATTGCTTTTGCTCTGGCACAGCGGCGAATTTCGCAATTTCTCCCGTAGCAGCTGGCATCGTCGCTATTGCATCCCTCACAGACAATGTTTACATGGAGTGTGGTGGTTGAGGACTCGCCATGGCTGGATTGCGGATTGTTGACCTCCGGCCCGGGCTCTTTCGGGTGACACGCAAGATAAATCGCGCATTCGGCACAATATAATCCACAGTAACCTACCGGAATCTTCATTCGTCATTTCTCCCTTATGATTATGATCCCTGCAATTGATTATGTGATGTTATTTATCATAGAAAACCGAGGATGGCAAGCTCAGATTAGAGCATCGGGCAGGTGGTCGGGAGTTTTTCTGGCCGTGACCCCGAGGGTGATTACACGCTGGATGATTTTTTTGTTTATTTTCTTGCTTCCGCAACACGAAAGCAGTTTAAATAAGACCTTATGTGCTGGAGCACTGATCTATGAAGCGAGAGTCAACAAATCTTTACGTTGGAACAGCCGGGTGGTCGTACAAGGATTGGTGCGGGATCGTATATCCCGACCCACGGCCCCGAGGGTTTTGCGAACCGCTCTATCTGGCTCAGTTCTTCAACGTTATTGAGATCAATGCGTCGTTTTATCAGATCCCATCAGTAAAAATGACAGAGCGCTGGGCCAGGCTTGTAAGCGACGTCCCGGATTTCCTTTATGTGATGAAGCTATGGCAGGGTTTCACACACGACCGCTCGCTGCTGGAGGAGGACTCAGTCGGGAGTTTTCGGACTGCCCTTCAACCCCTTGTTGATACGCATCGGCTGGGTTGTGTGCTGGTGCAGTTTCCATGGTCATTTCGCTACACCCCGCAACATTGGGACTGGGTGAGACAATTGGTCGAGGTATTTAGTTCCTATCCCTTGGCGATAGAGATGCGCCATGCCAGCTGGGTGCGCGATAAATATTTTGATTTTCTTAAAGGAGCAGGCGTGGCATTTTGCAATATTGATCAGCCGCAATTTGGCGACTCTCTACCCCCATCAGATTATGCCACGGCAGAGCATGCGTACGTGCGGCTACATGGCCGCAATAAAGCAATGTGGTTTCAGCAAAAAGCCGGAGTTAATGAACGCTATAATTATCTCTATCGGAGTGATGAGCTGCAGGGCTGGGTGGAGATCATCCGGCGGCTTCTCGGTACAGTGCGGCGCGTATTTGTGATTACAAATAATCATTTCCGCGGCCAGGCGGTCTGCAATGCCCTTCAAGTGAAGGCCGCCGTGGAAGAACGGAAGATCCCGATTCCCGCGCATCTTACCGCCAACTTCCCTCCCCTGTCTGGTATTGCCTTACCCGTGACAATGGGTGAAGATACGCAGCTCGAACTCTTCTAACCTATTTTTTCTTACCAGAGAGATTATTGCTATCAAATTGCTGGCGCAAGCCATAGTCACACCTGGCGAGCTTCTAGCGCATGAGAAAAAAGAAAAGGAACAGTATGAATAGAGTGTAATAAATGAAGGAGGGGTTCACGAAAAAGCCAATACCAATGAAGATCAGGAAAATCGGGGCACTCATACGAAAGAGTGCCGGAGCTGTGGTTCGAATCTCCTGTTCATACCAGTCTGCCTGGCGGTTCATCAGCTCGCTGGTGGAGGCTGAGTATTCTCCTGCCTGAATCATGCCGAGCGCCTCGCGCTTTATGACGCCAGTAAGTGCAAGTGTGTCGTGGATCTTCTCGCCTGCACTAAGAAAATATTCGCGTGTAAGCAATGCTTTTTCTATCGCTTTATTGTTGGTAGACTCCGCGGCTGTGCGATACGCCATATTAAGATTCATGCCCGAGTCGAGAGTGATAGCGAACATCCGGAAAAATGTCGCCACAGCATAGTTGTGCATCATCGAGCCCCAGATGGGGATTTTTAATATGATGCGATCTATTACGGTTTTGATTTTTGGCTCCCGCAGTAGCTGAGCAAGGACAAAAGCAAAAAGCAAAACGTAGAGCACGCCGCTGAAGTACCGGCCTAATACGAAAATCGCAGAAGAAACTTTAAATGCCTTTTGGTCGATACTGTTAATAATGATGCTTGTAGCGGCGAATATAAGCAGCCCTAAGAGCAAGACTACGATGGGATACCAGATGACTGAGAGGACAACGCGGCGCAATTCCACTGCCCAGAGATGATGCCGCGCCAGTATGTCAAGCACAGAAGGGAGGGACCCTGATTTCTCACCCACCACAATGCTTTTTGCAAAGAAGGGCGAGAATATCCGCTGTCTGGACACGGCCTCTTCTAACGACATTCCTTTGGCGCAATCCCGAGCCATGGCACGGCAGGCCTGCTTCAGGCGGTGATTGCGCGAGTGCTCTTCAAGAATGGTCAGCGCGTTAATCATTGGAAAGCCGGCACTCAGCAGAGAGCGGAGCTGCAGGCAGAAGTGATAAATGTCACGGGGAGAGGGGCCAAAAAGGCCGAGTGAGAGGATTGCCGAGAGTTTCCGGCGTCGCTGCTTGAAGTGTGTGGGCAGCGCGGATTTGCGGCGAGCAGAATTGCGAGGTATTTGCGGCATGATTCCTCGCGGGTGCTAAGGACCGTGTTTCTTTTAGGAGTTGTAGGGGCAGATTATGATCTGCCCATGCTTCGGTATTGTATTTGTGGCATATTGCCATATGCACAAGATGTCAGATGTCGTTCCTTACGAATATTATTACTGGTTTTTCAATCGGGAGGCGTGGTCCTTCTGCGCTACGAGCTGCTGGGCATGCACAAGGGATTCGAACGTGCCCGCGTCAGTCCACCATCCATCCAGAATGTCATACGTGAGCATGTTCTTCCCAATATACGCATTGTTAACATCGGTAATCTCCAATTCATTGCGTTGCGAGGGAACAAGTGTGTGGATGATTTCCCAGATCTGCCGGTCGTACATGTAAATTCCCGTAACCGAGTACGGACTCTTCGGCTGCTTGGGTTTTTCCTCAATAGCCACGATTTTATCGCCCTGAATGACCGGGACGCCGAATCGCTGTGGGTCAGGAACTTCCTTAATGATAATTTTGGCCCCGTCTTTTTGACGCTTATAGCGCTCAACGTATGACCTGATACTTTTTTCAAAGATATTGTCTCCCAGAATCACGATACACCGATCTTCTTCAACAAAATGCTCGGCCAAACTTAGAGCATCTGCAATGCCTCCCTCCCCTTCCTGGTACGTATAGTGCAGGTCTTTCAGGCCGAACTCACGGCCATTGCCCAGGAGCTGGAGAAAGTCGCCGGCAAAGTTTCCCCCGGTGACGATCATGATATCTTCGATGCCCGCATCAATAAGAGCTTCAATTGGATAGTAAATCATTGGCTTATTGTAAATCGGTAGCAGGTGCTTGTTGGTGATTTTGGTTAAAGGATAGAGCCGCTTGCCCAAACCCCCTGCCAGAATAACACCCTTCATTGTGCCTCTCCTTTCATCTATCAGCCTTCTTTGATAGCCCAGTCGTAAGGGATCTCTTTTGAATGTGGATCAATGCGATGTTCGTCGGGCGCTTTGTAGTTATACAGCGTGGTTGGAATGTTGACCACGACCCCCTCAGTCTCACCGATACACTTGAAACCATGAAGAACTAACGGAGGAATCTGCAAAAGCACGGGATTATGAATGCCCATAAAAAACTCGTTAACTTCACCGTGGGTTGGCGAATTAGGGCGGTTGTCGTAGAGCACAACTTTCATCATGCCGTGGACAACAGCGAAGTTGTCGGTCTGGCGCTTGTGGTAGTGCCACGCCTTCACGACGCCGGGGTAGGCTGTGGTCATATAGACCTGCCCGAACTGGATGAAGAATTCCTGATCATCGCTGCGCAGCAGTTCCATCAGGTGACCCCGCTCATCTGGGATTGCTTTAAGGGTCTTTACCTTGACTCCCTCAATCATTTGTCTCCTCCTCATTGCAGTAATTTGAGCGTTGCGACTTGAATTGCCTTTAACGAGTAATGATGTGGCGATCCAGCCTGACGTGGAGATTTTGTTATTCTTTGCGTAGCTACTTAACCCAGCAAAGGGAAATCTGCAACGACTTTTTCCCGTTCTCCACGAAGCAGATGATCAACCAGTTCGACGCCCTGCATGACCGAGTGATCCATGTTACCAATTTCGTATAGCCAGAGGCCAAAGCGACCCCTGGTGTAAATCTGCTTGCGTGCCAGGAATTGCACAATAGATGCAAGAATCTGATTTCGCTCAAGCGTAGGCACAGGATAGGCATATTCGGCATCAATGAGAAAGGTCGAAACAATGTGAGAGCGGTCGGCCTCGCTCAAGAGGCCCGTGGCTATCAATCCGCGAATCGTTTCCTCGATGATCGAGGAGCGAT
This sequence comes from Candidatus Sumerlaeota bacterium, assembly GCA_030613245.1. Taxonomy (GTDB): domain Bacteria; phylum Sumerlaeota; class Sumerlaeia; order MWCT01; family JAUWMI01; genus JAUWMI01. Next base: position 70,880 of record JAUWMI010000018.1, on the reverse strand, counting down.
TGACAGACCTGGATGCTGAATACGAGGTTTCACACATCAGAGAATAGTGATCCGGGCCGGGAACGTTTTCTGGCGAGTAATTGGAGAAGTATGTGACCCGATAGAATGGCGACTCCTCGCCCGGAAAGTATATCCAGCATTTGGGACTGGGACATGGTTGTGCAAGGCCGATGCCAACAATCAGAGTTCCGGTAGAGCGCAACTGCTCAGCCTGCTGAATGAGTTGCGGGTTGGCCGGGTGGATGTGCGCAACTAACTCTGTCAAAGGCGTTGTGTTGATGAGAATGTCATAGTGCTCGGAGCTTCCATCAGCATACATGATACGCCGTTGTTCAGGTTCGACACGTGTGAGTTTGCGATTCAGGGCCAGATGATCCCGCACAGCCGGTAGGAATGCCTGATATATTGCTCCGGTTCCGCCTGTGCGCGGGAACTTGAATGTTCTGTTCGGCCCCCAATTAATGTCGTCCTGTTCCAGAATAACATTACGCAAGACGCGCTGGAAATCAATAACGCTGACACGGTGGGCGATCCACTCATGGCTCATCAACTCCAACGGTGTCGCCCAGTTTTTTTCATTATAAGGGAGCATGAAATGTGAAGCGATACCATGGCCAAAGGTGCGCAGAATCCACTCGCGAAAGTTTCCCGGGGCGCCGGCATGCTTTTGATTCGTCTCCCATAGCCCATTGAGACATTCCCACAGCGCCTCTTTTGGCAAGTAGCGGAGGTTATTCTGAAATGGGTACGGCACAAAGCGATCTAGCAACCAGATCCAGGAGTTTCGCACGTGTTCGAGATACTGGTTGGCTAGCAGGCGATCAACCAGTCGGGTAAAGTAGTCATAGCCTGAAAAGAGAATGTGGCCGCCAACGTCCCAGGTGAAGCCGTTCGCATCACGAAAGCTGGCAGCCAGGCCGCCGACGTAATCATGCTGCTCGACAATCTGCCAGTTACGATAGCCGAGCTCGGCCAGGCGATATGCAGCCCCCAGGCCTGTTGGACCAGCGCCAATGATCAGGATATTTTTGTCCATCGTGACTCTGTCTACTTTTGCGGGCATCGAGTTCTGGAGCAGATGCCGAATGCAATGGCGAAGGGAATATTTCAAAAATCCCTTGCAAAATCAAGATAAAAAGCCGCAGTGCAGACGACATTACATGCCTCCCCAGATCTAAGAAGAACAAAAGAAAAAGATATTGACACGACCTGTGTTATCTATATTGAATAGCTAACACACAGTGTCAGGTTGTGGTGATACTATTAGCGCGAGATTCACATGGTGACATATGCAGAGCTAAAGCGAGCATCAAGGGGTTTTCTCATTCCTCTTGGTCTCGCGGGAATCATTCACTGTTTTTATTTGGGTGGACTCCTGTTTGGCTACCTGAATCACTGGGCGTATGACACGCGCTACTTTTCGAATCCTGAAGCCCACTACTGGGCTCTTGGGCCTGACTTCTTTGTGCTCTACGAAGCGGGATGGGATTTTCTGCATGGACGGAACATGTATTTACGCGACGATGTGGACATGAGCCCTGAGGAGGCATTGGAACGCGGGCTCCAACATGCTCCCTACTATGCAACATACCGCTATATTCCCTTCTATGGATTCACTTTAGGAGTGGTATTAAGTGTTTTTCCACCGTTCGTGGCATATTGGCTGTGGATTATAGTGAGTGAAATCCTGCTGGGAATTAATATTCACATGACGCGCAGGTTGTGCCGACGGCCCGAGACCTTTGCACTCTGCATCGTTTTCTGGATCAGCCCGTTCCCCTTGTTTGTGGAATATTTCATGGGTCAATATTCGCTTCTAATGGGTACATTGATCTTCTGGACTGCGGTTTTTCTGATTCGTGGGCGCAAGGTGGGAGCGAGCGTTTGCTGGATACTCTCTGTGCTGCTGAAATCATATACACTACTGATGGCGCCGCTCTTTTACCGACTGAAAAGGCGCGTGGATATACTGATCTGTGTTGGGCTTGTAGCAGCGACTAGTATCCCGTATTTCCTGGTATTTCCCGAAGGTTTTGAGAAGTTCTATGAATATGGTTTGAAGGGGCGAGTAGGCGCAGGTACTGCGCAATTGTACATGGGGAGCCAGGGAGTCCAGATGGGGCTTCAGGCGCTGGCGAATCTGCTCCGTTTGCAGAGCGTCCAGTTTTCTCTGTTCTCCGTACAACTCTCGGTGGCCAAGCTGCTCATTATCCTTTTTTCGCTATCTATTCTGGCGTTTTTGGTGATCATTACTTTTCGGCGGGACTACGATGTGCTCTCGCTTTATTGCCTTTGGGCCTTAACCTTTTTTCTTCTGTATCGTGATCTCTGGGAGCATCATTACGTCATGCTCATTCCTGTGCTGGTGCTGATGATCTCCACGGAGCGATTGCCGATATGGATGGGTGTAACTGTATTTGTGCTCATTGGTACGCCGACGCTGTATCGGCTCTTTAGCTCTGAGAGTGTAGTGCGAGTACTGCATGAGGTTAATGCATATAATTTGCTTCAGACGCTTTATTTCTTGATCAAACCTGTTGGTGTTGGAATTCTGTTCGTGGGTATTGTTCAGCATGCCAGGACGAAGCCGTTTTTGATCTCTTCTGCGGACAGCCAGCTGATGCCGAAGAAGCCTGAGGACACAATGAGGACGACGACACTTGCTGCCAATCACATGCATAAGTAAGGAGTTCAGAGTGATGAAATGGTGGATGCGAATTTTCCGACTGGGCATTGGAGCAATACTTTTTCTGGTGCTGAATGCGTGTTCGCTGGTGATCGGACCGTCACAGCGGCACACTGAGGACGAGGCGAATCGTGAGGCTCAGGCGCCATCTCTTGCGTCAGAGAGGAAAGAACCGAGAACTGAACGAGTACTGGCCAATACTTTGGTAGCTGAGGTAAACGGCGAGAGAATTACGCGGACGGATTTTGAGCGAGCGTTCCAGGCGTTTCTAAATAAGCAAAGTTCAGGGACAGATGAACAACTTTCGCAAAGGGCATTTCTGGATCAGATGATCAACGATACCTTGATTTTGCAATATGCAAGAAAGCAAGGTGTGGAACGTGACCCTGACTATCAAAAGGCACTAAAGGAGAGCCAGCGCACGCTTCTCCTTGCCTACTTTAAGCAACATCGTCTTTTCGAGTCCATCCAGGTGAGCAATGCAGAAATTGAACACTACTATGAGACACATGCGGAGGGCTACTTCCAACCCGAGAAAATTCAGGTCCGCCATATTCTGACCAATACGTACGAGGAAGCCGCCGCTGCACTTCAGCGTATCAAGAACAGCGAGGATTTTCGTGAGGTTGCGCGCAAGATTTCAATTCATGCTTCGCGGACTCAAGGCGGAGAGCTTCCGCCCTTTTCTCGCGGGACGTACAATAAGCCATTCGAAGATGGGGCGTTCGCTCTGCATGTTGGTGAATTAAGCGGAATTATCAAAACCGAATTGGGATACCATATTATTGAGAAAACCGGGGAGACGCCAAGGCAGCTCCGACCGCTTAGCGAAGTGCAGAGCCAAATCTCGTCCCATCTTTTTGAACAGAAAAAGCAGCAGATGCTTCGGGAATTTTTGGAGACCTTACGAAGCCAGGCACGAATTCGTATCATGTACACGCCATAGGATCGGCATCTGAATTGAATTTTCCCCTACGAGAGGAGTCGGACGGGATGCGGTGTCCGCGGGTGCTAGAAGTGAGCGGAGCAGTAGTTTGTCTGATGCTCGCAGCTGTGGGACTGCTATGGGCTGGCGAGGTCGAACATATCGTTGCAATGGTAAATGGACAGGCGATCACTTCGAGCGAACTGGACCAGGAGATTATATATAGACAAATCTGCGATCCAATTCTTGCCTTTCCTCCCACTCGTCAGGAAAAGAAATTGATCCTGGAGCGGTTAATTGACCGGATACTTTTATTGCAGGAAGCTGAGGCGCAGAAGATCAGCGCTGAACAGGAGGCCATTAAGAAAACAGTGGGTAACTTTCTTCGTGACATTCAGCGCGAATATCCCTCTCGTGAGGCGTTTGAACAGGAATTGGAATCTCTTGGCATTGAGATTGGACAGTTACGAGAGGCGTTACGGACTCTAGAGACCGAACGAGCGCAGATAGACCAGCTCGTCGCGCGACAAGTGGTTGTCACAGAGCAGGAGGTCGAGGCTTACAAGGCTGAATTGCGCCAGGCCAGACAACCGACTGTCAGCTATCATCTGGCTCACATTCTGCTTCGGTGTCCCCCAACTGCCTCTAAGGAGGAAATCGAAGCCACTGAGCAGCGGGCGCTTGAACTTCTTATCGAGCTGCAGCAGGGAGCACCATTTGAAACGGTCGCCCAGCAAGTGTCCGAAGAGACTTCAACAAAGGCTCTTGGTGGAGACATGGGTTACGTGGATGCCGGTGTGTTTGATCCTGTTCTGGAAAAGGCAGTCGCAGGACTGGAGGTTGGGACGCTGAGCTCGCCGGTGCGCAATGCAGCCGGATTTCATATTCTCAAACTGCTGGACAAACGAACTGCCCGGGATTTTCTTTATTCACGGCGCTTTGTGGAAGCTCAGGACATGCTGATCAAGAGATTGCGGGCGAAAGCTGATATTCAGATTTTTGAGCAATTTCTCTGAAGGCAAACTGTCTGGAGCACCGGCAGGGGGAATGATGCAGCGGACGAGTTTTAATGCGAAAGAAGAAACACAGCGTACCCCACGCCGTATTCGCCTTGGCGTTACGATGGGTGATCCGGGCGGCATTGGGCCGGAAATTATCCTCAAGGCGTTTCAGGCATCGGATCTGTATGTGGAATGCGACCCAGTGGTTATTGGGTATGAGCGTGTAATGGAGCATTATCGCAACCTGCTCAATGTGCCGATGCGGCTTAATGTGATCGAGACCCCTAGCGAGTATGTTCGGCAAAGGGAGATCATGAATATTATCGAGCCCCAGGCTGAGTCACTTGCAGGTGTTGCAGTTGTTCCAGGCGAGACGAATGTGCACTATGGACAGATTGTCTTTCACTGTATTGAGCATGCGGTTCGTCTGGCCATGCAGCGCAAGATTGATGCAATCTGCACCGCTCCTATCAGTAAGGAGACGCTCCATCAGGCAGGCTATCTTTATCCCGGACACACAGAGATCCTGGCCACGTTGAGCAGAGTCAAGCGCTACGCCATGATGATGGAGGGAGGAGGTCTGAGAGTAGTTTTGGCGACCATCCACATCCCTCTTCGCGAGGTTGCGTTGCGAATCCAACGCGCAAAGATTCTGGCGCTTATTCAGCTAACAGCGAAATTCATGAGGTATTTCGATGTTCCGCATCCGCGTATTGGGGTCGCGGCCCTGAATCCCCACGCAGGCGAAAAGGGGTTATTTGGCAAGGAGGATGCTCAGGAAATTCATCCAGCAGTTGTCAGCGCCCAGAAGAAAGGCATTACGGTCTCAGGCCCCTATCCGGCTGATACGCTGTTTTATCAGATGTTGCAAGGAAAGTTCGACGTGCTGATAGCGATGTATCATGATCAGGCGCTGATCCCCGTAAAGACGCTGGACTTTTCGCGCGGCGTGAACATTACGATGGGCCTCCCTTTTATTCGAACATCAGTAGATCATGGAACCGCATTTGATATTGCAGGCCGAGGTGTGGCTGACCCGACCAGCCTGGTTGAGGCCATGAAAACTGCAATCCGCTTGGCCAGAACCAAGCAGAAGGTTGACACGTCAAATGGCTAGTGCGCAGGAAGTAAGATTACCGCCATTGCGAACGCTGAGGGCACGCTATGGACTTATTCTGCGCAAAAGATTGGGTCAGCACCTTCTGTGCAATGAGCGCATCTTGCGGCGCATCGTACAATGCTGTGGCCTTACGCCGGAGAGCACTGTCATTGAGATCGGTGCTGGGTTTGGCCATCTTACGTGCCAGCTTGCCCGGCAGGCCTACCGCGTCCTGGCAATTGAATATGATGACCGCTTTCGGGCGATCCACGAACGGTATCTTGCTGCTAATCCGAACATTAAGATTCTCTATGCTGATTTTCTTCGCCTTGATCTTCAGCAACTGGTGAGAGAGATTGGCTGCAAGGAGCCGGTCGTTGTTGGAAACATTCCGTATCGCATTACGTCCAGAATAGTGCTGAAGTGTCTGAGTGAACTGCCGACTTTAGCCAAACTGGTCATTACGATGCAGAAAGAAGTTGCCGAGCGAATGGTCGCTCTCCCAGGCAAAAAAACATTTGGCAGCCTGACTGTTAAGGTACAGTTTTTTAGCAAGCCGCGCATAGAGTTTCTAATCGGACGGGAAAATTTCTTGCCTTCACCGAAGGTAGATTCAGCCACAGTAAGCTTTGTTCCAGTGGAAAGAAGAAAGTTGCCTTGCAACGGAGATTGGAGAGATTTCTTTGCGTTTATTGAGGTTATCTGCCGACATCGAAGGAAAAGTTTGAAGACTATTCTCCGAATGTCTGGTCTGTGCGGCGTATCAAAAGCCAATATTCAACGTCTACTTGAGCAAGTTCATATCGAGTCTAATTTGCGGCCTGAGTCACTGAGTCTTGAGAACTATATTGCCCTATATGAGGCGATACAGCAACGGCGCCAGGAATCGCTTGAAAGCCGCTAGGTTTTAGGGCTGATCGAGTCTGGTAAGAATAGCCAAGGGTGAGGAATAAAAAATGCTTGATTTTTCCTTTTCCAAAGTTATTGTATACAAGTTAGTTAGATTGCTGCATGGAGGGAGGAACCTATGATAAAGGCGGACATTGTGAAAAGCGTCGGCGAGGCTTTGAACATGAAAGATAAGGAGGCATTAGCCGTTGTGGATGCTATTGTTGAAAGTATGAAAGAAGTCATCATCCGTGATAAACGGCTGGAAGTGCGTGATTTTGGCGTTTTTCAAGTTAAGGAGCGTAAGGAGCGAATTGGCAGGAATCCCAAGAACAAAAAAGAGTATCCAATTCCACCAAGGAAGGTTGTTACATTTAAGTCAGGCAAGGAAATTAAAAATCTTCCCCGTTCATAGCCATAGCATGTTGAGGTTTCCCTGCTGTGGACGAGCTTAAGACGTTCGGTGCATCCTCCTGAGGATTCTCCTTCCAGTTTGTAAAATAGTACCCAAAAATATTCTTAGCAAGCGGGGCTGCTACGGCTCCGCCATGCCCACCTTTCTCAACGAGTACCAGGACTGCAAGCTTTGGGTCGTCATAGGGTGCAAAGCCCACGAACCACGCATCTGTAGCCTCTAGGTCACGCTGGGCTGTTCCGGTTTTCCCCGCTACTTTCCAGTCGCGGAGAAATCCCGCCTTGTAGGCAGTTCCCCCTTCTTCGTTCACTGCTGCCACGAGCCCTTCCAGTATAGTGCTGCGAGCCGAGTTGCTCAGGTGAATCTCGTGATACTTGGGATCGGTGAAGATCATAACCTCGCCGCCAGGTGATTCAATGCGATCCAGGAGATGAGGGGTCCAGAGCCGTCCGCCATTGGCAAACGCGCAAAAGGCATTGAGAATCTGAAGAGGAGTTGTGGCAATGCGGCCTTGACCAATACCCAACAGAATCACCTCGCCTGGGGGCAATCCGGCGGCCAGATTCAAGGGCAGATACCCCCTCACTTCTCCAGACAGGTCAACACCAGTTAGGCTGCCAAGGCCCAGCTGGAACGCACAATCAACCAGGCGCTTTGCACCAACTGCATCAGCCAGTTGGTAAAAATATATGTTGCAGGAATATTTAATAGCCTCCTGTATATTCACCCAGCCGTGTCCACCGGTCTGAAAGCAGGTGAACGGCTTATTCCACTGGGGCAGATAGAACTTGCCATTGCAATGGAATTTCTTCTCGGGGCTGATACCAGAGCGGAGCGCAGCCAGACAGGTGATCATTTTGAAGGTTGAGCCTGGGGGGTAATGTTCCTGGATTGCCTTATTCAGGAAGCAGCTGCCCTCTTCGGAAAACGATCCAGGGTCATTTGGATCAAAACCTGGAGTACTGACCATAGCCAGAATCGCTCCATTAGACGGATCCATTGCAATAATTACGCCGGAACGACCTTGCAATTGCTGATACGCATACTTCTGGAGCTTGAGATCCAGGGTCAGGAAGACGTTATTGCCGGACTCGGGGGGGTGGCTGACATAGGCATCCCGTTTTCGTCCGCGGGCGTCTCGCCGCACAATTTCCTTGCCAGCCCGTCCATGCAAACTCGATTCATAAATCCGCTCGATATTGACAATGCCGACAAGATCTTTGGGATCGTAGTTCTGGTCAAGAAACTGGGAGACAAGCGATTTGGGAATCATGCCCAGGTGTCCTGATATATGACAGGTCGCTGGCCCAGCAGGATAGTAGCGCTTGAAACTCTCCTCAACGATCAGTCCGGGTAAATTATACTGTTCCTCCAGTATGGGAGTGATCTCTGCCAGAGAAAGATTCTTCGCCAGAAGCACCTTCTGCCATTTTGATATTAAACGTCCCAGGCGATCTTCTAAGCTGATAACGTCGCGGTTCAAGAGTGCCGACAGTCGGGTCAGAGTCTCATGAATCGCTTGCAGCTCTAGCTTGAAAGGGCTCACATATACGGAGAACGTGACGCGACTGACTGCAATGGTCAGATGATTCCGATCAAAAATGGTTCCTCGCGGTGCCTCAAGCCGTTGCGGAACCAGAAAATTATTCTCAGAAAGTTCACGGTAATATTTGCCCTGGATCAGGGTTATTGGAAAGAGGCGCAGGGCAAGTACCACGAAGCTCGCTGCTAATAGGAGGATTAGTATTTTGAAGCGTCGATGTAAGAACAGATATTCACTTGGCTTGGTCTTTTCTTTCAGCATGAAGGAACAACTTTAGGAAAGTGGCGTTGGCGAACTGCCGCCCGGTGGCGAGACAAGCGAAGGCACACGACATGCCCACTCTGGGGGCTACTCTTCTCCCTCCTTTTCCCCTGGCTCTTTTGGACTGGTTGGCTCTTCGAAAATCAAACCGTTGATTTCGTACAGGATTACTGCCCAAAGGCCCCACCCGAGCAGGGTGTAAAGAAAGATATCGAACGCGCTGAGCTTAGCAAGCCTGTTCTGGATATCGGGATTCGTGTAGAGGACATATATAATGATCGCAAGGGGTAAAAAGCAGAGTATTGGAAAGGCCGTATAGTGCACCAACCGATACAACGTGGATCGCGGTCGAACCACCGCAACAGCTGCCGCACCTTTTTCTGGAGGATATTGCTTCAAGGCCTCTTCAATATCACTGGTGCTGGCGATCGCTGGTTTGATGCGCATACCTACCAGTGTCTTGAGATTATCAAGAAGAATGAGGTCCGAGGGGTCTTCCATTGCGACAACCAGCCCGTCGCGTTCCATGCGAATAGGAACCAAATGGTGTTTGGTGGCAATGTGGCGAGGGAGCAAGGTGAGCGTCAACGGTGCTATTTCCACGCCGGCAAGGGAGACGAGATCGTAGCCAAGTTGTCGTTTTAAGAAGCCCATTTTTACACTTTCTGTAATCACACCCATCTCCACCAGAATTCGTCCCAAGGGCATGTCGCTTTCACGCTGCTTTTTCAGGGCTTCGTCAAGTTGCGCATTGTTGATAATCCCCTCGCGAAGCAAGATTTCTCCCACACTTCTGAGCACTCTGTTTGGGGTCATCTTTGTTTCCTTTTAATCTGGATAACAGCGTTCTCCATCGCAAGCACAGAAGCGGTTCTGAAAAGGTTTTCTCCTTTTACAAAAGGAAAACAGGACGAAAAATTAACATTGCGACTGAGGCATGTCAAGCAGAAACATAGTGGTAACTTTAGCTAAATTAAAGGTGTAAGATAAAGTAACGAAAAATTTATTGTCATATATGCACTGCTAGCATCTGGCAGCACTGGCGCTGCAACGTATGCCATGGTGGCATCATTTTTGCCTGGCATTAATATCCTTGACACCGGCTGTATTTATTCCATAATTTACCAGCATTTCTAGCGGAGCGTAGCTTGCACGATAGGTTCTCCCCTTTTCATTTGTGGGGCAAAGTTGAGGCCAGATGTTAGACATAAGGAGCTGAGCGAGTCCAAGAAAAGCAGACCCTAACATGAAGCAATTCAAACTGCAAAATAGTGTAGCGGAATTAAAAGAAATCGCCAAACAGATGCGCGTTGCCATACTGAAAATGCTCCATCGCGCTGGGTCTGGTCATAGCGGCGGCTCGCTTTCATGCGTCGAGTTGATCTCTGGGCTTTACTTCTCCGAGTTACGACATGATCCCCGTAACCCAAGCTGGGAAGACCGGGACCGCTTCATAATCTCAAAAGGCCACGGCTGCCCAACTGTCTATGCGGCCCTGGCGTTTGCGGGATACTTTCCACTTGCGGAGCTGGATACATTGCGAAAACTCGGCAGCATTTTGCAAGGACATCCATATTCCCGGGCGACAACCGGCATTGAAGTCTCGACGGGAAGTCTGGGACACGGGCTTGCGATGGCCAATGGAATCGCTCTGGCCGCGCGTCTCAATAAACGGAACCACCATGTGTTCTGTTTACTGGGTGATGGCGAAATTCAGGAGGGTGAGGTTTGGGAAGCTACAATGGCTGCGGCTCACTACCGGTTAGACCGCGTGTGTGCAATTCTGGATCACAATGGACTCCAGATTGATGGGCCAAATGATGAAGTCATGAAGGTGATGCCGGTAGTGGAGAAATGGCAAGCGTTCGGGTGGCACACCATTCAGATTGACGGACACAACTTCGACCAAATTCTTGCCGCTTACCGTGCCGCAAGGAAAGTTGTTGGAAAACCTACCATGATCGTCGCTGAGACAGTGAAAGGCAAAGGCGTTTCCTTTATGGAAAATGTAGTGGATTTCCATGGTGTAGCTCCAACGGAAGAGCAACTGGTCCGGGCGCTCCGGGAAATCGAATCAAGCCAACCGTGAGGACGAGTAATTGTGGGAGCTTGGCAAGAGTCAGATTCTGAGGTATTACGGCATATTGATGTTGCAAATGGTGTTGTTTTGTTCTATCGAATGAACGTTCATGCTGGCAATGGAGAAGTCTGATGACGGCTGACAAGATTGCAACACGGGATGCCTATGGTGAAGTGCTGGTCGAGCTTGGGGAGCAGCATGAGGAGATTGTGGTGCTTGATGCCGACTTGTCAAAATCCACACGTACAATCAAGTTTGCCAAGCGCTTCCCCGATCGCTTTTTCAACATGGGCATAGCTGAGCAAAATATGATAGATACGGCCTGTGGCCTTGCTGTTTCGGGCAAGACGGTATTTGCCAGTTCTTTTGCAATATTTGCATCTGGCCGCGCATGGGAACAGGTGCGGAATTCGATCTGCTATTCTCGCTACAACGTGAAGGTAGTTGCCACTCATGCAGGGATTTCGGTTGGTGAAGATGGGGTGTCGCATCAGGCCTGCGAGGATGTGGCGATTATGCGGGCCATTCCCAACATGCGCGTTTTCGTGCCAGCTGACGCGGTGGAGACAAAGGCCATTATTCGGACAATTGCGCAGGACCAGAAGCCGGCGTACGTGCGGCTAGGCCGGGCTAAGGTTCCTGTAATTTACGACGACACCTATGTCTTCCACGCCGGCAAGGCCTCTCAGCTACGCGAAGGAACGGAGGTCGCGCTTATCGCCATGGGAGCGACAGTTGTTCTTGCGCTTGAAGCTGCGGCACGGCTTGCCGAGGAACAGATTAGCGTCCGGGTTATTAATATGTCGTCAGTTAAGCCTATTGACCGTGACGCAATTCTGGCTGCCAGCAATGAGACGCGGGCTATCGTCACTATTGAAGAACATAATGTGATTGGCGGGCTCGGCTCTGCGGTGGCGGAAGTACTCGTCACATTTCCTCATCGGATGCCCATGCGCATGATTGGCTTGCAGGATACGTTTGCCCAGTCAGGCAGCTACACCGAGTTGTTTGAACGCTACGGATTGAGCGTTCCCAATGTAATCAGGGTGATCAAAGAGATTTTATGATCAACTGAAAGGAAGAAGGCCGCCAGAGGAGGAAGGGTCATGGAAGCAAAAAAGAAAGTTCTGGTTATTGATGATGAGAATGATATCCTGCTCATTATAAAGAGCGCCCTTCATGAAGAAGGTTACGACGTGACTACTGCTAATAATGGATACGATGGCCTCGCACTGGCAGAAGATGCCTCTCCGGATTTGATTATACTGGATATTATGATGCCGGAGATGGATGGGTTTGAAGTATTACAGCAATTGAGGGAGAATGAAAAAACAGCACGAATCCCTATAGTTATCCTTACTGGAATGTCAAGCAAAGATAAAATTCGTGAGGCCCTGAACAAGGGCATTGACTATTATATTGTGAAGCCTTTCGAGTATCAGGATCTCGTATCAAAAGTGAAAATTGCTATTGATGATGCGGAAAGGCAGCCTTCATAGAGGCCCTCGATTCGTCACAGTATCGCAGCGTATTACTCACCTGTTCGGGCGCAGCGAAGTTTGCTTGTGTGCGCTTTCTTCTTGGCTATCCGTTTTAGCGTCCTACCATGAATGTCGCAATCACGGCGAGATGATCAGAGGCAAGAGAGTGGTTGACCAGAGTTTTTTGGCAAGTTAAGGGTGCATCGGCGTGACAGAAGATATAGTCAATACGGCGGAGTGGTGCATTTGTCGGGAATGTATAACCGTGGGTAGCGCCGCAAGTGACCCAGGAATCTGAGAACTGCCGGCGCATCTGCTCAATGGCCTCATGGCCAGGCGTCACATTGAAGTCTCCACAAATGATACTATGGCCGCGCAAGCGTGAGCAGACCTCGAGCAGTTCTGCCACCTGCTGTGCCTGTTCTTCTCCGCTCTTCATAGTGCCAAGGTGTGTGGTGATGAACCAGAGAGGCTGTGCGTTGTACTCAACCTCTACGCCGAGCAAGCCGCGTTGCTCGCGGTCTGGCAGCGGCGCATAGAAATGGCGAAATTCCCCTTGTACCGGGAGCCGACTGAGAATGGCAATTCCATATTCACCGCCCTGATAGGGAAGCATTTTTGCATAGAACGGTCGAAGGTGCGTGAGTTGAGCAAGGAGAGCGATTTGATCCACGCGCCCCGAACGCGCTGTGAATCGGTCTACCTCTTGCAGTGCGACAAGATCTGGCTGAAACTGGTTGATCACGTTCGCGATTCGCTCCAGCGACAAAACCGAATCTATCCCTTTACCGATGTGAATATTGTAGGTCATAACAGTGAGCGATTGCGGAGGTGGCGGCTGGGAAGAAAACGGAATCAGACAGCACAGCAAAACGCTGAGAGAAAGTATCAGGAGAACGAGTCCGGCCGTTTTTTTCATTTGCATCCTCTGGATATTGGAATAGGATTAGCGCACATAATTATATGAATCCGGCTGGTTTGTGCTGCATGACGACTGCTGTGCTGGACAGTATATGTTGGTGGCATAAGACTGTGCGCCCTTAACATTCTATATTTATGCTGATTGCACATGACTATTAGACGACGATTCATCCTCAGTCAAGCGATAATCCTCTTCGGAGCATTTGCGACCATCACGCAGATCATTTTTCTGCGCGAGTTTCTGGTGGTGGCTAACGGCAATGAGCTCTTCCTGGGTCTCATCTTTTTCTGCTGGTTTCTGGGGATTACGCTTGGAGCGCTTCTGGTGGCGCAGCTCGCGGATCGGCTCCACAATCTGCTTGCGGCCATTATCTGCCTGCTGCTGATTCAGTGTTTGGTAGTACCTGTTGAAATTGCATTAATCCGAAGCATCCGGACAACGCTTCAGATTCCTGCGAGCCAATACATTCCACTGTTTCCATTCTTCGCTGTAGCGCTGACCCATGTTTTGCCATTCAGTGTGATCACAGGCATTACGTTCCCGCTCTTTTGCCGGTACTTTAAGCAGTGCGCGGCTGGCGATGCCGAAAGTATCGGAACAGTCTATTACCTCGAGGCAGTGGGCGGTATCGCGGGCGGTATTGTATTCTCTTTTGTTTTCGTCGTGCATCTGTACGCATACACTACGGTGATACTCATGGGATTGCTGGTCGGTCTGAGTTGTGTGTGCATTGCCGGATTTGTGGAACGCACTGTCCTGCGCAGGACACTGGTTTTTTCGATCTTTGTTTCGGGTATATTTTTGGTGTTTCTCGCAACGGGGTTGCACAAAGGAGTGGAGCGCTGGGCTGAGCATCTACGATGGAAAGCCATGGGCCCGGGCATTCGCTATGTGGCTTCAGTAAGCAGCAAATACCAGCACCTGAGCCTGGCATATCAGGCGGGGCAATATAGTTTATTGAGCAACGGAGAATTTATCAGTTCATTCCCTGACGACTACAGCGCAGCGAGCAAAGTTCACTTCATCATGACAGAACATCCGGACCCCCGCCGCGTGCTTCTGATTGGCAGTGGAGACGAGGAGTTAGTTAAACATTTCCTGCTCTACCCGCTGGAGCGAATAGACTACGTTGAGATGGATGAGAAGATATTTTCGCTTATGCGCGATTACCTGCCTTTACCGGACAGGCGTGCATTAGAGGATCCGCGGGTGAAGATTCACCATATGGACGGCCGCCTGTTTGTGAAGATGCGACGAGCCGAGATTCGTAATGAACAGGATCGCTACGATGTGGTGATCCTCAGCCTGCCAGAGCCGTCCACAGCGGGGATTAATCGGTTCTATACACGGGAATTCTTTCAAGAAGTGCATGCCATCTTGAGCGACCGTGGCGTAGTCAGCACGTCCATTACCTCGGCCGTGAATTACTTTGGCCGAGAAGTCACGAACTACGTGGGATCATTGTATAAAACGCTGACGAGCGTGTTTGGCGACGTCATCGTAACTCCAGGCACTATTGCTTATCTCTTTGCCTCGCCCCGGGAAGGAATCGTCACAACCGATATTGAAGAGTTGAGCCAGCGATTTTTGTCGCACGGCATTTCAACCGAGTATTTCTCCCAATATCATTTTTACAGCTTGCTGCAACCATCTCAGGTGAGCTTGACACGCAATGCTGTCAGATCAGCATTGCCTTACGTTCCGATCAATACGGATCTGAATCCAATAACGTACTTTTTCAATCTGGTAATGTGGGCTCGGTTTTCCGGCATCAAGTCAAACTGGTTTTTTCAGGCGATCATGAATCTGCGGCTGCACTACATACTGGTAGCTATTGCTGCGTTTGCGATTCTGCGGCTGGCGTATCTGGCGATTCGCCAGCCTCCAGCAGAGGCGGTCGTGAAGTTTAACGCTACTTTTCTGATTGCGGCTACGGGATTTTTCGGCATGGCGACGGAGATAATTATGATTGATCTTTTTCAGAACCTTTTCGGCTATATATACCAGAAAATTGGGGTTATTGTGGCGCTGTTTATGGTTGGATTGGCGCTGGGTAGTTTTGTGATCACGCGTGTTCTGCCGCAAACACTCAGGGGAAGTATGCGCGCGCTACTCAGTATCGAGGGGGCGATGCTGGGTTTCCTGCTCGCGCTAATTCTTTTTATTCCGGTAGTGACGAATCCAGAAACTGCCTTAATGCGCTGGGGTCTTGTTGAGGTGTTGTTTTATGTCTGTGTGGTAGGCGCAGGCATTCTGACAGGTGCGGAGTTTCCACTTATTGGAAAATTGTTTATTCTCTGCAAGGAAAGGATCGGCTTTTCCGCAGGCGTAATTGATTGTGCAGATCATCTGGGTGCCGCATTTGGCGCACTGATCACCGGGGTCGTCTTAGTTCCGGCGCTGGGAATCATTGACAGTTTCACGTGCCTGGCATTGCTCAAGTTGCTTGGGATCGTCCTTATAGTGACCTCATGGCAGAAGACTATCAGGGTGGCACATAAAGCACAGCCGGGGGCCCCTGTTCAATAAGGTTCTTAGAGAAAACTGTGCCTTCTTCAAGTTGCACTAAGATGCGCGAATTTATCCTTGCGAAAATGATACTCAATTGCGTATAGAGTCACTTTACTCATGTCTTAATATCTTGGATCTCCCCATGAGGGAATAGCCGAAACATGGAGTGACAAATGCAGCACAGGCGGCAAGTAGCCTTCCTCACAAACACTTTTCTCTTTCTTCTATTTGCATGTTTGGGCCTTTCTGTGCATGGGGATGAACTTCTTCTCACAAATGGCCAGACCATCTCAGGTCAAATTATTGAGGAAACTGAGTATGACTACACGGTCCTTGTGGGCAGCATGAGTCTGAATATATCAAAGGCGAAGGTGCAGAGTGTCAAGAAGGTTGACCGCTTGACCAATCTACTTACTCTCGGGGATCGTCTGTCCTCAGCTGGGATTTACGGCAAGGCGGTAGAATGTTATGAAGAGGCGCTTTCGTTGTCGCCAGACAAGGCAGATATTCAGCGCAGGATTTCCAGGGTGCGCCAGCTGGAGTTTCAAAAGCAGATTGCACCAGCTGACGAGGCATTTGCGGAGAATAATTATGGCGATGCGACAAATCTCTACACGAGTCTTCTGGAGCAGTTTCCTGAGGGCAAGTACAGCCAGGAGATCAAGATCAAGTTGTCAGAGGTCTACTGCTATCGGGCGGAGATTGCTATGGATCGCATTGACTATACCCAGGCAACGGAATTTCTGCAAAAGGCACTGGATTTGAATCCCGGGTCCACTAATGCTCACCTTGTGATGGCCAAATACGAGCTGCAACATTATCGAAGTAAGCAGAAAGCCGAGCGCGAATTTCAGCTAGCCCTGGCATCGGATCCGACGAATCCTGTGGCCAAGGACACCTTGCAGAAGCTCTCAAGCGCCTCAGTGCTTCAGCTGCCAAATCTGACCGCTTTTAGGCTTCCCGAGTATGATCAGAATCGGTTAGAACGTGAGGTGACACGTGCGCGCATGTACGAGCGCATGGCACGCGTCGAGCCTCCAATAATAGCGTCTGTCTCGGCCAGTCAGCGCGCGCTTTCGATTCTGTTGCAGGCGTATAATGCTGGACCGCGCGAGGTCCTTGTCTATCGCGGCAATGTACCTTATCGCGAAACGCGCAACTATGTGCCCAAAGTGCTTGGGTACATGAAACAGGATCTAGGTTCAACTCCCTACGACCATCTCATTCATAAATACGCCCGCAAGTACGGGCATGACCCAGCGTTCATTAAGGCGGTCATTAAGCAAGAGTCAAACTTTAATCCTCGTGACGTCACCAATACTGCCCGTGGTTTGATGCAGGTTGTGCCTGAAGACTGGGAAGATACGATTAAGCGGCTGGACGTGGATTGGGATTATGAGACTGAGGTCTTTGATCCGGAGAAAAACATTGAGATAGGATGCCATTATTTTCGATGGTTAAAGAAAGATTTCCTTCCCAAGTACTTTGACGAATTTCGCATGTAGCGGAATGTGGCCGGTACGCATTAGCGTTGGGGGCTTTCTTCTGCGGGATCATTAATGTTTGCCTGCGCCTCCGCTGTTTGACTACGTCTCTTTTTATGGTAGGGACAGATTATAATCTGTCCCTGCGATTAAACTGCATCTGATAGCAACCGACACTTAAACCGAGGAGGAGATGATGCTGTTTCACGAGCCGTTGCTGACAGACACGTGGACGATCTTTGTCTACTTCAGTGGCGTTGTGGCTATGATTTTCTGGCTGAGCGAGACAAAGGCACTATCGAAATTTTTCAGGTTCTTTCCTCCCCTGATCTGGACTTACTTTATTCCTATGATTGGCACGACGTTGGGGATTACACCGGCAGAGAACCCTTTGTATGGATGGATGCGGAAAATGCTTCTTCCCGCAGTACTGGTAATGTTACTGGTGCCTACGGATGTACGCTTCCTCCTCAGACTGGGGCCGAAGGCCATTCTTGTAATGCTCTGCGGAACGCTGGGTGTCATGCTCGGCGGGGTCGTTGGATTTGCGATATTTCACCAATGGCTTCCTCCAGATACCTGGACTGGCATTGGGGCGCTGTCAGGAAGCTGGATCGGAGGGAGCACCAACTTTCTAGCTATTGCGGAAAGCGTGAATGCACCAGCAAGCATTCTTGGGCCGCTCATCGTTGTAGACACGGTCATCTGCTATTCGTGGCTGGGCATCCTCATCGCGTTCTCCGCTTATCAAGATAAGATAGACCAATGGAACAAAGCCGACAGTTCTGCCATAGAGGAGATTAATCTTGAGCTCGAAGCAATCGCAGCAAAACGGCGCCCCATAACTGTTAAAGACATGACGCTGATGCTGGGATTTGCGTTTGCAGTTAGCACAATATGCATGGTGCTAGGCAGGCAGTTACCGCCGTTGGGCAGAGTGGTGAATACGTATACGTGGGGCATTCTGATTATTACTGGATTGAGTTTATTGCTATCATTTACGCCGGCACGAAAGATTGAGTATTGCGGGGCGAGCGCGCTCGGCTATACGGGTCTGTACCTGCTCCTTGCCTCAATTGGTGCTCAGGCAGACCTTACTGCAGTAACGGAAGTGCCAGTGTTCTTTCTCGTGGGGCTAGTGTGGATAAGCATACACATAATCTTTATTTCAGTGGCGACGCGGCTTTTTCGCGCACCCCTGTTTCTGCTTGCGACAGGAAGTATGGCTAATATGGGAGGCACAGCATCCGCCCCTGTAGTAGCAGCAGCATATCAGCCCTCCATGGCGCCATTTGGGCTTCTGCTGGCAGTGTTTGGAGCGTTTCTGGGCACACCACTCGGGCTGATTGTAGCGCAGATCTGCGCAATGATAGCGTCTTAATGATATGAGGGCTTTTCAGGATTATGGTGTCGGCAGTGGAAAGGTACCTATCCACCAGAGCTTCCCGGGATCTGCGGCATGGGGCAGGTTAGTGCTAAGATGTCGCCTCTTGCTGTTTGTTGGCAAATGAAATCTCAATATTGGTGTTAGCTACGCCATGGGGTGTCTTTATATTCATGGATGCTATGGCGTACCGTATCCACAACGTCGTACAGTACCTCCTTGAGCCACTCGCCAATTGTCTGTTTTTCTTCGGGATGAACCCGATTGGTCAGGAAAACCATGAAGGCCTTGGTACGTTTGTCGAGCCAGATATAGGTGCCAGTATAGCCAAGGTGGCCAAGGATATAGTGCTCGGGCGTATGGTTTAGCTCAGAGGCGTAAGGCGATCCCCAGTAAATTCCCCAACCGAGGCCACGGCGAAAGCTGACTCCAGGTGGCGAGTGGATTTGTGTCATCAGGTCAATGGTTTCTGCTTTAAATACCCGCGTGCCGTTATATACGCCGCCATTGAGGATCATCTGCGCATAGATCGCCAGATCCGGCGCAGATGAGTAGAGTCCGGCATTGCCAGGGCAATGGTCGCCTGAGCCATAGTAATTCGCCAGCGGATCGTGCACCTGGCCTTGAAAAAACACGCCGTTGACTTCAATTGTAGGTGCAGTACGCTGCTTTTGTTGCTCAGTCAGTATGTAGCCTGTATCTTTCATACCCAGCGGCCCATAGACACGGCGCTGCAGCAGATCGTTCTGGCTCTCTCCAGCTGCAGTTTCATTCACGCGAGCCAGCGTCAGGAAATTAAGACAGCTATACTTGTATTTCTTTCCAGTCTCGTACGTTTTGGGGAGTTGGCAGATATGACGAATTAAGGCGTCGGCCTTGGATTCGCTTTCCTGCCGTTCTTCCTTAATGTTATTCACGCTGGCGTAAGGCTTCAGGCCAGACGAATGGGTCAGCAAGTGAAAGATTGTGACGTCGCCTTTGTCCTGCTGGCCAAAGTCGGGCAGATAGCGGGCTACTGGATCGTCCAGGCGCAGTTTCCCATCTTCAATCAGCAACATGGTAGCGGTCGCTGTTCCAACCACCTTGGAGACCGAGGCGAGGTCAAAGATTGCTTCCATGGGCATCGCTTGTTTTTTCGGCACCAGTTGGAGATGGCCATAAACCTGGCGTTTCACAATCTGACCGTTGCGTCCAACGATCAGCACGGCACCCGGCATTTTTCCCTCTTCGATATCGCGCATGATCAGCGTATCAACCTTGGCAAGTTGGGCTGTATCAATGCCAACTATGCGCGACTCGGTCGGCCGCAGCGGAGCGAGAACACCACAGGCAAGCAATACAATGAGAGAAATTCCAGCAAGACCAATTCCAACGCGATTCCATGGTTTCGTCATAGCCTTCTCCTTAGTGTGGAATGAAAATCGGGCATATGTTATTGTTGCGCTTTTGTATGTCCCGCTGCGCAATACGGAAAGTCCAGGTTCTTCGTCTATTTTTCGGCTTTTGGCATCACAAATTGCTCGATGACTTTCACAGCCTCGCGTGCTTCGCTTTTGTCCAGCCCTCGAACAACAAGATCAGGGATGCCTCCACCGTAAGTTTCAATTACCAACGTTCCCCAGATCACGCCGCTGATGTAGCGTACCGATGCAATCTTGGAAGGTGAAATCTTCTGGCTATAGGTGCGGAGTCCTAAGAGGCCCCATTTTTTGAAATGGATCGCCTCGTGGGTGATCGTGACTTGTGGCGGGAAAAAGAGCGCGGTAATTGAAGACTCGCAGATCATGGCGCCCAGCGGCGTGGCTGCAATTGTGTATTCGAGTGGCTCGCGGCCGGCCATCAGCTGCGCCTCGTCGCGCTTTTCCGAGACAGGCACAAATTCATAGCGACAGTAGCGACAGATTCTGGCCGCCTCGCGTACAACTTCCGCACACTGTGGGCACTGCTTGGAACTCTTCAGGAGGCTCTGGCAGTTCTTACACTTGATCGCTTCGTCCGGAACCAATTCGCAACAATATGGACATATCTTTGTCATGTAACGCTCCTCACGCTTTTCTGCTCGTGCAGGCTCGCGTATAGTCGCATCCGGCGTTCTCGTCATACCTGTCAGCGCACCAGACAGACTATAAGTACTCAACCTGCGGGTAAAAGTGCAAGGGAAAATTACAGCGCTTCAGGCATTTTTAATGATGCTATTTTGCACCAATCGCACTCCTCTCCCCTATTGACATCCTTCGCGTTTTCGGGCCCATCGTGGATTCGAGAATCTGTATAGATGCAAGAAGCGTCCGGTTTTTGCAGTAAGTGCCTTGTTTTGCACTTGACAGTAATCAAATTGTGATGTATACAACTAATTAAAGTTTTTCGAAGGAGGAAAGTCCCGATGAAACGAAAAATTGTTGCTGCTGTTCTGCTGATGCTGATGATCTTTCTGTTCTCGTCGCTCGGTTACGGTCACAGCTATGATCGGACGAACTCCGACCATCCGCTCCGCTATGCTTGCTATCTGGTTTACCCGTTAGGCATTGCGGCGGAATACGCGTTGCTTCGGCCCATTCATTGGCTGGTTTCGCAGCCGGATCTGAACATTATTTTCGGCCATGAGCCCAAAGCCGGTGATGTGTATTTCGTCTGGGAATAAGGCCCACAGTTCTTCCTTCAAACCATACGAGCGAGAAAGCGAAGCTGCAGAGGCAGTGAAGAGAGATCCTTGAGACTGGGGTGATTATTTTCGCTTTCGCCGGAGCTCGCGTCATTGCTCTCTACGTTTCCTCACATTGTTGAACTGCGCGGTGTAAAGAAGATTTTTGGAAAGGACACCGGGCAGTTCCCTGCCATATGCGACATTAATCTGCAGATTGCTCCAGGCGATTTTGTTATCGTTACTGGAAAATCTGGAGCAGGTAAGACCACACTTCTCAATCTTATTGCCGGACTCGACTTCCCATCCTCAGGAACGGTTTTTGTCAGCGGGAAAAATCTCAACGAGCTATCGGACGATGAATTGTCGCGATTGCGCAATGGCACGATCGGTTTCGTATTTCAAACGTTTCATCTTCAGCCCCAGTTGACGGCGCTTGAGAACGTTCTGCTTCCGCTAATTCTGGCTAATTATTCGCCTGCCGAGGCGTGTGAAAAAGCTTTCGAGGCATTAGCGAAAGTAGGTCTTCGCGAGAAAGCCGATGCGAAGGCTGAGGTACTCTCCGGTGGGCAAAGCCAGCGAGTCGCAATTGCACGGGCTATTGTGAACGATCCTGCTATTCTCCTGGCTGATGAGCCAACGGGAAATCTCGATGAGATCACTGGCAACGACATCATGCAGCTTTTGGTTCAGATCAACAAGACACGGGGCAAGACGATCGTGCTGGTGACACACGATCGTTCTGTCTTTTCCGCAGCGACGCAAATGTTGAAACTGGACGCGGGGCGTTTGGTGTGACGGCACGGGTGGCGATTTCTGCACGATCTTCTGTATCCCGAAAGCGCGGAAAATGAATCACAGAAGCATCTATTTGGATCATGCAGCAACCACTGCGATTGATCCACGTGTTCGCGAGGCCATGGCGCCATACCTGGATAGGTATTTTGGCAATCCCTCAAGTGTGCATCGCTTTGGGCGCGAGGCACGAGCCGCGGTTGAGAAGGCCCGCGAGATATTGGCCGAGGTGATCTCAGCGCTGCCGGAGGAGATTGTGTTCACTTCGTCCGGAACAGAGGCGAACAATCTGGCCATTACAGGATTCCTCGAGGCACAGGGTGGATCGCCAGGCCACGTTATTACCTCTGCAATTGAACATCCAAGCGTTCTCAACGTATGCAGGTACTGGAGTGAGACGCGGCGTGATGTAATTGCCAGCTGTATTAGTGTTGAGCAGAGCGGTCTGGTTTCTCCGGCAGTTATTGAAGCCGCGGTAAGTACACGTACTCGTCTGATTTCCATTATGCACTGTAACAATGAGACAGGCATGATTCAACCAATTGAAGAGATCGTAGAGATTGCTCGTGCCCACCGATGCAACGTTCATTCAGACGCGGTGCAGAGCTTCCTTAAGCTTCCGCTAAATGTACGGACCATGGGCCTTGATCTCTGCACGCTTTCAGCACACAAAATTTATGGCCCCAAGGGTATTGGCGCACTATACGTAAAGCGTGAAACCCCGCTCCAGGCGCTTCTGCACGGCGGTCCGCAAGAACAATGGCGGCGTGCGGGCACGGAGAATGTCGCCGCAATTGTAGGTTTTGCGCACGCTGTGCAACTCGGCGTGGAGGAACGCGAAAACCGATTAGCCCACCTGCAGGAGTTAGAAAACAAGTTTCTCGAAACATTACAGCAACTCGGGTGCAAGTATGAGCTCAATGGGTTGCCCGAGAATCGTGTTCCCGGAATTATGAATCTGAGCTTCCAAGAGGTGTTAGGCGCAGATTTGCTGATCGCTCTCGATCTTGAAGGTATTGTAGTCTCAACTGGCTCAGCCTGCAGCTCTGGAGTGGTCGAGGCATCATACGTTATTAACGCAATGTACCAGGATGGCGAGCGAGCTAAGAGGTCTATTCGTGTGAGTTTCGGAAAGGATAATACGCTGGAGGAAGCTCGCCGGGCAGCAGAAACGCTGCATCGGATTGTTCACACAACCCAGACGCACCAGTGAATTCTTCGTACCAGCAGGAGACTGTCGGCAAGACAAAGGATGCAGGCTATTCCTGCATAGGGAAGACATCAGTATTAATCGGGTGCGGTGCGTGCGTGTAAATACTCGGCAGGTGTCATGTTTGACGAAGGCTGAAACAGCATGCAACTAGTGCAAGAAATTGCCATTAAATGGATCGTGACAGCGGTTGGCATCTATATATTTTCGTTTCTTTTTGGCAAACGTGTTCAGATGCGCGGCTTAACCGCTGCCCTGACTGTCGCGCTCATTATTGCGCCGGCGAATGTGTTTCTCAAGGAGATTGCCGCGCAGTTTGAATTACCCGACACACGGCTCGCGCTTTTTATTCTGAATGTTATCCTGAATGGGGTGTTGATCTACGGAGCGACATACATTGTTCCGGATTTTCGCATTGAAAGTCTGAGCGTGGCAATTGCTCTGTCCTTGCTAATTAGTGCAATGACCCTGGGGCTTGGGTGTTACTTCGAAGAGCCATTGCTTCTGCCCGGATACACGAGCATCGCTGTAGCCTACCATCAAAAAGCATCCGTCGCCAGCCGATTGAAAAAGCCAACAATCTACTGATTTTCTTCCCATCGGCTCAGAAGCAGAGTTTGCAAAGCGAACAGTCGAACTGCTTGCCTTTTATTCCCGCGGCTTCGCGTATCTCCTTCAGTTTCTCAATGTTCTCCTTAGTCAGAAAATTGATTTTGCCCAGCTGCTTCGCGGTCAGTAATATCAGGGCGAAATGCTCAACCATCTCCATGCGATAGTAAGCCTGAAGCAAGTCTTTACCGAGCGTCACTACTCCGTGATTGGCCAACAGAAACGCATCGGCTTTTTCGAGCAAAGGGATGAGCTGCTGGGGAAGTTCTTCGGTTGACGGCGTGCCGTAGGGGGCGAGCGGAACGCCACCCAGTGACAACACGACCTCGGGCAGCACACAGTGAGCCAGGGGAATCCCGGCGACGGCAAAGCCGGTTGCTGTGGGAGGATGTGCGTGAACCACTGCTCGCACGTCGGGTCGGTGTGCATAGATGCTCACGTGCATTTTGATTTCCGACGACGGCTCCCGTTCACCATAGCGGCGTTTCCCCTTGCGATCAACAAGCACAATCATACCGGGATCCATGTAGCCTTTACTCACTCCTGTGGGTGTGGTCAGAATTTCATCCTCGGAGAGCTTGTAAGAAATATTCCCGGCGTTGCTGGCCACATAGTTGCGCGCATAAACTCGTCGTCCAATCTCGCAAATCTGTGCTTTCAGCTCAAAATATGTAGACATGTTGTTCTCCAGAACGTCCCCGGACCCAGAAAGTACCGGGCACTGCACGTTGGCCTGGTAGCTTTATCGGCTTTCGGATCATTTACTAGATAATTGAGGGGTCGGGGAGTTTTACCTCCGACCCCTCATCCAAAGCGAAGCAAGGGATCGCCTTTAAAACACGATTATTTTTGTTTGTAAGAACATATACATATCCTAATCTATTTCTCATATCATCAGTTATTATAGGAGTAAGATCCTTCGTCGCTTCGCTCCTCAGGTAATTCGGAAATAGTCTACCAGGGTGCATCGGCGCTGGCGACTAAACGTTCTAGCGGAGGTCAGGCCCTCCCCTGTTGGCGATGCAATGGAGAATGAGGTATAGCCTTCCCCACCAACACCGAGACCTGCATAGGATGGGCCGTTCTTGACAAAGATCGTGGTGTTCACCGCGTGGGCCATCCGGCTCATATTCTCTATGTTCTTTGAATGAATGACAGCCGTGTGGCCGTAGCCATGTTCGGCCTGCAAGGCGAAGTTGATGGCCTCATCAACGTCGCGACATCGGACAATGGGAAGAAATGGCATGAGCTGCTCTTCCTGAACAAAAGGATGGGTGAACGCAGTTTCGCCGATAAGCAGACGAATGGCTGGATAAATATTCAGACCAATAGCCTGCGCTAGCACTACGGGATCGCGGCCAACCAGCTCACGATTCATAGTGCGCGTCGCACATCCTGCTCCACCTTCCGTTATGAATGCAACTTTCGTAAGTGCTTCGATCTGGTACGGGCTGAGCTCGTAGCATCCCCGCTCGAGCATTGCACCTTTCAGTGCGTCAGCCACGCTCTCCACGACGAACACCTCTTTTTCGGAAATGCAGACAATATTGTTGTCAAAGGATGCACCGTCAATAATATCCCGGGCTGCCTTGGCAATGTCCGCTGTTTCATCTACAACCACGGGTGGATTGCCCGGCCCTGCGGCGATGACTTTTTTTGACGATGCCATTGCTGCCCTGACAACCCCCGGGCCTCCAGTGACCAGCAAGAGACGAATCTTGGGATGCTTGAACAGCATCTGTCCGGTTTCGATGCTCGGTTCCACAATGGTAGTTATTAAATTTGGCGGGCCGCCTACTTCTGTCACAGCTTTGTTCAAACGCTGAGTTGCCTCCGCAAAAACGCGCTTTGATACGGGATGCGCGTTGAACACCACAGCATTTCCTGCAGCGATGATGCTGATTGCGTTGTTCAAGAGTGTCGGCACCGGATGCGTTGAGGGTGTAATGGCCCCGATAATGCCGTAAGGAGCCTGTTCAACAATAGTGAGACCACGATCTCCAGACCAGGACTGAGTGATGAGGTCTTCCACTCCCGGCGTCTTGCTGCACACAATTTTGAACTTGGTAATCTTGTCAGCGACCTTTCCCATACCGGTTTCTTTAACGGTTTTGTGCGCATACTCTTCAGCATCGCGAAGTCCGGAATCACGCAGAGCCTGGATTATCTGCTTGCGGGTTTCGATGGTCATAGCAACCAGGGCTTTCTGCGCGGTTTCTGCCGCATCAATCGCTTCTTCTATGGTCTCAAACACGCCGATAGGCGTCGCCTGGAGTGGCGTATGGGGCTGCCGGCTGAGCAGATTCGTCACCACTTCTTCCACGACGGATCTAATCTTTCCTTCATCAATCTTCATACTTGTGTTGTCCTTTTCCTGGCTTGAAATCTCATGCACTGCTTAGAGACACTATTCAAAATGAAGTTCTAATGCGCCTAGGGCGCATTCGCGTAATGCCGTCATGGTTTGACAGTTCTTTTTGCTAGGTGCTCTTAGTCTTCTTCAGTCATTTGCCTACTGAAACATCATCCAAAAGGCAAGCTTTTATTTGGCAGCCACCGGGCAACGCATGTGCACTATCCTTACGATCTTTAGCTATTGGGCCCAAGCGAAGATAGTGCTCCAGCGCTCCGCTAGCCACCGACTAAACTTCCTCTTGCGGCCTGTCTGGCGGGAAGACGACAATGAGCTTCTCTCGATTCCTTCTGGTGTAAGCCATCAACATTCTTGACAAGATCGCCAAATTGTATTATTATTCTCGTAATGTCTATTGGAGAGGCGCAAATTAGAAGAAGATCTCTTGTCCTCAGCCACCAACCAGGAGAGAAAGATGTTTCGCAAAGTATGTCTGACTGTTTTTTGTGTGTCTTTTGCAATGAGTTCCCTGGCCTTGATTAAGGAGCGCGCTGACCAGTACCTCAACAGGGTCGCGGTTTCATCTGAAATGGTCGGGCCAGCCAGCCTGCAGATTTCCCTGAAGAATCACAACAAGGCCCACGAAGCCTACCTCTATACACCCATAGTGGACCGGTACTATCTTGCTGTTCCGACGGAGAAGCTGCCTAAGATCGTGCTGGGTGACTACGAGGTTGAGGTATATCAGGATAGCAAGCGGATAGGTTCGTTCACCAATCGCACGGCACAGCCTGACTTTCCGTTGCCAAGTCAGAGTGATTTTATTCGCTATAAATACGTAGGCAAGTTTCGCAATATGCAATTGGCTCGCCTGGAGCTCGTGCCAATCATTCGATCAAGGTCAGCGGGGAAGAAACCTGCGTTGCTCGTCTTCACAAGTTTAACCTTCAAACTCAAGTTTCCATATTTGCCAGAGGAAGCGGAAGGAGCTGAGCGCGATCTCCTGACCGAGAAAATGCTTTCTCATGTCGTGTTGAATGCCGACTGCTTTGAACGCTTTGCAGACCACAGCGCAACAGGTTTATCCGCATTGTCAGTGGCCAGGGCGTGGGCGGACAAAGTTAATGACGCATTGACATCCGGGCCGGTGCTGAAGATTGTGGTCGAGCAACCCGGCGTATACGAGCTTAGTTATTATGAGCTTCGGCAGGCAGGCATCGAGCCAGACATTTTGAACCCGGAACGTCTGAAACTCTATCATGATGGAAAAGAGATCTCGATTGTCGTTGAGGCGGAACTCACCGACACGTTTTCCTACAATGATCGAATTTATTTTTACGCCCTACCGTTTGATCAGACCAAACGGCCGCAGGACGCCTACTGGTTATTAATGGAAACAAGTGATAACGCTCCTGCGCCAATGCGGCTTCAGCCAATATCGACCTCCAAAATCCAGCCGACGGTCCCCGAGGTGATTACCACAGGGACGGCAACTGTTGAACAATTCAAACGGCAGTTTTACTATCACCGTCTCATTCAACCCTTTTATCTCGGCAGGTGGTATTGGGAAGAAATTACGGTTGAGCATTTTAAAGAGTTTCCTTTTGAGATAGAAGCCGTCTCGTTTGATGAAAAGACATTTGACCTCACATGTTATTTTGCAGGGAAAGAGCAACTCAAGACGAACTATTGTGCCATCTATCTAAATGGCGCGCTTCTTGATTCAATCGAATGGAGGCCGCTGCAGAATTACAAGTACGAGAAGAAAGTGCCAGTGCGCTATCTGCGAAATGGTGTGAACCGCTTGGCCATATATGTGCCAGACACAGAGAATGAGGATCTGGCTCCCAAGATTGTCTTTAAAGGATTCACTGTCACCTACGTGCGCAAGCTGGAAAGCGAGAAGAACGCGCTCTCAGTGACGGTTAAAGCTCCGGTGAGCGATAGTGCGTATCGTCTTTTTCTTCCCGGATTTAGCCACCGCGAGACGTTGGTTTTTAATGTTACCGATTCTCAGAACCCCATTCTCTATCAGCCCTCTTCCCGTTACCATGATGGAAAGGCAGGCATTACGTGGATTGATCAGATCACAGGCGAGTCGCGTTACGAGGTGGTTGGTTCTGAGTCAGCAAAGCTGCCAGTTGCGATCCAGCGTATCGCGCCTATTGAGATCTGCCAGCAGAGTAACCGGGCCGACTATTTGATTATCACACATTCACGATTTCTGGAGGCACTCGAGCCATTTGTTGAGGCACGACGCCAGCAGGGGTTGCGCGTATATACAGCGACCGTGGACGAGATGTACAATGCGTTCAACTATGGGAATAAAGATGCCCAAGCGATAAGAGAGTTCATCAGGTATGTCTACTACCTATGGGCTTCACCACGCCTGACGTATGTTCTGCTGGTAGGCGAAAGTAGCGACTACGTAGGTCGGCTGAGTGAATTACCGGCAGATGCACAGGAGGACTTAGTACCCGTTATGGGATTCGGCGATACTACTGTAAGCGTCCGGGCTGATAATCAATATGCCACTGTGAGCGGAGATGATGATCTGCCCGATCTCCTCCTTGGTCGGTTTTCGGTAAATACTGCCGAGGAGCTCACGGGGATTATTGAAAAAACCCTGAGCTATGAGCGAAGTTGCAATGTGGGAGAATGGGGTAATCAGCATCTCTTCGTGACGGACGATGAGCCCGAATTTGCACGTATTGTGAACAATGTGATTAAGGATGCGTTTCCGATTTCTGCTGAGACGATACGGCTGTTTCAGCAGAATTTCCCTTACAGTAATTACTACCGCCTCTGGCAACGCAAACGAAGCCGAGCTGCAACCGAGGCGCTGATTCAGCAGATTAACGATGGCGTGGTGATCATGAACTACTTTGGCCACGGCGGTCCAAATATCTGGACAGCCGAGCGCCTGTTCCACTTCAAGGAGATCGAAGGGCTGCATAACCGCACGGCTCCGATGTTTCTTACCTGTTCGACGTGTGACACCGCGTGGCTGGATTATCCTGTGGATGCGATCCGATATAGTCTGGCAGAGCGTTTTCTTAAACACAAAGAGGGAGCGGCAATTGGCGTTTATGGCCCAACCACAGGAGCTAGCCCTTCAGACCACGCGATTTTGATCCGTACGCTGTACGAGGGCTTTTTCGACTTAGGGTTGCGCGGAATGGGCGAGTTGACTCTCTATTCCAAATTGCGCTACGCACTTGAGAAAGGAAACAAGTACGTGATTGACCAGTTCTTGCTGCTCGGAGATCCCTGGCTCTCTCTTTCTTCACCCAGAAAGTCGTTCTCGCTTGCAGTTGCTCCTGCGGTTGTCAACCAGGAAACAAGTACAACCCTCCACATAACGGGCGCGTGGAAAACTCCGTTCTGGGGTCAGGCGAAGGTGATGATCCGACGAGGCACGGAAGAAGATGCCACAGTGCTGGCCGATAAGGTGCGTGTATTTAATGGGCTCATGTCATACGAGTATGAGTTTTCTGCGGGATTTCCCGAAGGGCGCTATACGCTACTCGCCTATGCCTATAACTTTCCGGAGGAATACGATGCCCGGGCCACGGCAGATTTTGAAGTGGTCAAGCCGAAGCTTGCGCTTGACGTGGCTTATAGTCCATCTCCGGAACCGTTTTTTCAGCAAAATAAAAGAGTGACATTTGAGTTTACGGTAACGAATGATAGCAAAGTTACGTTGCCCGAGGTTTCGCTGCGCGTCACTAATCCTGAATTTACAGAGCCGATTCTTGCAAAGACATTTCCACTCGATCCGAAAGAAAAGCAGACATTTTCGCTAGGTTGGAATCCCACACAAGGCGTTCACCACCTCATTATTGAGGCCAGGCAAGGCAAACAGGCTAAAGAGGGCAATGGTGTGACCAAGCATTTGTTTCTACCAGTTAGGGCACCCAGACAGCAGGCCGTTCTGGTGGTGAATTCCGATGAAATCACGCCGCTGCCAAACCCTTTCTACACGGATTCGCTCCCGGAATTTGTGGTTCGGCTCTACAATCTGGGCGACCGGGCAGCGGAGAATGTGTATTGTGAGCTACAGCGTGGCGATGGAACCACTCTGGGCGCAATCGAGGAGATCAAGAGACTCGAGCCGCAGAGCAGCCAGGAGTTGCGCTTTCAAACAATTATTCCCTTTCCTCAAGGGCGGTTTAGCCTGAACTTTTTTGTTAAGGCCTATGAGGCGAGCACAGATGATTATATTACCATTCTGGAGGTACCGACGTTTGTAGCCGTGCTAGCGATGCCAGATCTAACGGTTGATCCCGAATCAATCAAGTTCCATAGCGATCAATTTTTAAACGGGGAAACAATTTTTATCAAGGCGACAGTGCGGAACATTGGGAGCCGAGCTGCAGAGGACTTCCTCGTCGAGGCATTTGAGGATGTTCCATGGGATCGCGCCAAGGTTGTCTCACGCTTTTACCATGCGCCGAATGTGTATATTGACCGCCTGGGGCCAGGCGAGGAAACTGAGGTGACCATTCGCTGGGATCGGTTTGGGCTGCCGGGAGATTACACGGTCTATGTGATTGCCAATAGCACAAAGACCATAAAAGAGGCCGACTACACAAACAACCTGGCTTCGAGAAA
Source organism: Candidatus Sumerlaeota bacterium (assembly GCA_030613245.1). Taxonomy (GTDB): domain Bacteria; phylum Sumerlaeota; class Sumerlaeia; order MWCT01; family JAUWMI01; genus JAUWMI01. The sequence continues at coordinate 39,978 of JAUWMI010000018.1, read as the reverse complement.
GGTGCACATTAAAAAGCAGGGAAACATTGAAATCACCTTGCAGGACGTTCAGACGTCCAGCAAAACCATTCGCCGCGGGGATGAGGTTACTATTTCCTATACGATTCGTAATACCAGCGATCTCGATCTCGGCCCTTTTGAGGTTATCATGGAGGAGCAGGCGCCCAATGAACACAAGCGTCCATACGAATCTCCCATTGAGATTAAACTCTTAAAGGCGCACGAGGAGATTACCCGATCAGTTCTTTGGAAGATTGACAGATACAAGAACGTTTTCTCCGTTTCGGCAAACTCGGAGAAAGAGATAGACGAGCTGAACTACGGGGACAATTCTATTGACATCGTATTTGACTACATCTGCGGTTTGCACGATCTTGATCCGGTGGGTAAGGAGCAGTATAGCTGCAGAACTCTCTTCCTCTTGGGTCGCAAAGAGATGGTGCAGGTCAATCCCGCCATGGAAATTTATCCTACCAGCTTGCGGGATGCCTCCGGACACCTAATTGATGTGGATCCCAAGTACGCACCTCGCTATGAGGTTCCGACCGCCACAGGTGCAGATCCGCTGCACGACAACAGGTGGTATTTCGCGACCATGTGGTTGGAATCCTCTCCCTACGAGAATGCGGAACCGATCGCGCTTAGCATCCCACTACCCGAAGAGGATCAGACCAGTGTGTATGATGTGTACATTTACGTGCAGACCAATCGGAATTACAAAGGGTATCGGGCGTCCAAAATACGGCTTAAGATTGAGGATGAGAAAGATTTTCAGCTCCATAATTACACTGATGAGAAGTTGCCGTGGAAGACAGTGAAATACTATTTGGGACGCTATGACGTGCATGACCGGTACTTTGACGTAACGATTGACGATGTGGAGGACAACTACTGGACGGTTGTCAACCATTTTGAGTTTGTGCCAGTCAAAGGGAAGTTCACCTCGCCAATCGTTGACCTGGGGCGTATAAAGAAGCGGAGTGCTGGCTTGGCTTTTCGAGCGGACGAAACCAGACCACTGGGAACCGCGGTGCGCTACCGTGTCCGGTTTGGCACCATGAAGCAGAAGAGCGTTTCCTGGCAACCGTGGGAGGAATTGCCGTTAAACGAAAAAAGGGAAAGTGCGGAGCTGCTCCCTAAGGGTCAGCTGGTACAATGGGAGGCGGAATTGCTATTGTCACCAGTGGGGCATCCTGTAATAAGAGATTTTCAGATGGAAATCCACTAGGCATGCAGTGTAAGTATGGCCGCAGGAAGTCAGCAACGCAAATTTAATTTGTGCGCGAAGAATTCTTGATATTCTATCCAGCACAAGGGCTATACAATAATGAATCAGAAACCTCCTCAAGAGTTGTCAAACCAAGTTAGCGGGCGACCAGGTCGCCTCACAGCGGATCTGAAAAAGATTCTGCCACTCTGGGGCGCAATTATTCTCCTTTCCCTAGTGGCGATTTCCTTGCTTAAGTCCTATGACATCCGTCTCATTAATTCTCTCGAATACTCCGATGCCAATCCGTACCGGTTGGCTGAGGCTCTCGAACTTGAGGCAAAGAAGTACGTCCTGCGATGCCGAGAGAAGCTTGCGGCACTTGCCCAGCGCCCTGCTGCTGATGCTTCCTTAAAGGGTGATCCAGATCTAGCACGGGCAAAGCAGCTTTTGCTGAAAAGCCTGGAGCTTGCCTCTGAGAAAACTCAATTGTACGCCGTGCTGGCAGAGCTGGCTTCTATGGAGGGTGATGCGGCTGGCTTTCATCTTTATTCCGGAATGGATCGCGCTGCCAACGGATATCCAGAGGAGGCACTACAGGAATTTGACGAGGCGCTGGCAGTGAATCCTCGTTTTGTGCCAGCTCTGGAGCAGAAGGCGACTGTACTGATTTCCAGCGACGTACTGGCTGAGGCCAAAGTGGTGATAGGCCAACTCCTGGCCGTTGATCCGCAGAATAGCGATGCGTTCTATCTTCGCGCACGATTGGCCGAAAAGGAAGGCGACATCCAGGGCGTTGTCCAGGCACTCGAAACGAGCGTACAGCTCGATCCGGCGAATGTCAAAGCAGTGAAGTTGCTTGGCGATTACCTCGTGGGGCAAAACAGGGCTCAGGCAGCTATTGACCTCCTTCGTCGCACCCAGCATCATGCACCACGCGACGCAAACCTTAAGCATCGCCTGGCACTGATCTTGTTTGACCAGGGCCAGTATAAGGACGCATTGAATGTTCTAAAAGCGGCAAACGAGATTGAGAGATCCAGCGCTCTTCTCTACTTTGATCTAGCGCGGTGTTACAAGAAGCTGGGCAAGGACAGATTAGCCCGGATTACCCTTGAGAAAGCTATTGAGATTGATCCGAGTTTTGCCGACCGTCTTCTCTTTCCCGAGAACACCACCCAATAGACTCCCACATAGTTTTAGATTTCAGGGCGCAAAATCTCTCATTTGCATCCAAATAAAAGTACGGAAACCGAGGGAACCAAGCGCACGGAGAAGCATACGCAGGCTGCGATAGTAACGGGTGTAGCGCAGGGAGACGTGTGACCTTAGGAAGGGGGGGCGAGCGGGATTCTGGTTCGTCAGGCGGCAGTCAGGAGCCGTGCTGGCGGTTGGGTAATTGCTCTGCGAACCAGCGGATAAGTTGTTCCGATGCTCAGAAGCACTGCAAAGAGAATCCCGGCGATTACCAGGAGTATTGGAAAGACGAATATCTGATCAGGCACGTAGTACAGTGGGGGCATGGCCTTGAGGACGAGGTTATTGGCCAGGCGTGCAAGTGCAGCGCTCACCATTGTGCCTAGAATTCCACCGATTGCACCGATCAGCGCCGCTTCTACTCCATATACTACAAGTACGACGCGGCGCGAACCCCCAACGGTTCGCATCAGCCCGATTTCTCTCCGCCGCTCAATCAGAATTAGCGTGAACATATTCACCATTGCATTCAGGCTAATCAGCAAGACGCAGCCGGAAAAGAACACGATCAGCCCTGTTACAATGTTGGCTATCAATCTGAACCGATCGAGAATGTCCTTGTTCGATTCCACCTGTAATCCAAGGGATTCAAGCTTGTGGCGAACCTGTGGTGCGGCGTTCAGCGAGGCAAGGGCGACGTGTGCGTGCGTGTACTGTGTAGTGTCGAACCCATGGTACCAGCGATTGAATGTCTTTACGTATTCCAAGGGAATAATCAGGCCCAGCAGATAGGTGTTCGGTGTGAAGCCGACCACTTCGCAGGTTACGGATTGTACTTTTCTACCCGGGCTGAGTTCCGCCAGGGTTGACTCTCCCAGGATTAGATCAAACGTTCGACCAATTATAGCAGCCGGGTTAAATTGCGGTAGATTCTGGCTCCGAGCATAGCCTGCATTGTATATGTCAATGAAATATTGTGAAATCAGCACAGGGATGGGAAGGGTAAGATCTGCATCATAACGAAATTCTTTCCCTGGTGCCAGGTCATCGGCCACCATTTCTCTTGGAACTCCGTTGACTACAACATCGGTGCTGATGACAGTGCCAAAAATGCTCCCTTCAGCACGAGTCGGAAAGGTAATGGTGAGCTGTGGCGCCACGTATTCCACGCCTGGCATTGCGCGAATCTTGGTAATGGTCTCTTCGGTAATTTGCGTTGTATCAACCCTGACAAGGCTGATATCTGCAGTTTGTGGAGAGGCGATCAGAATCCGCTCAGGAAAGGCCCGATTAATTTTTTGCAGGATATGAATTTGAATACCGAGCGCGAGGGCAGCGCTCATACATAATATGCCCACCGCGACGGCCATACTGAGAACAGCTAGGAACGTTCGGAGCCGTTTCCGCACCAGATTTTGGTGAACGATGTATAGATAATTGCGTATTTTCATGGTGATGTGCCTGCCGAGAGAACGTTACAACGTTCACATTGAAAGATTTTATGCTGCAGAGCCATCCGCAGAATAGATTATTGCACTGCCAGAGTTGCGTTAACAGCTACTAGTGCTCGAAGTGGCACCTCTTCTCCCCTACTTGATAACCATGTGGATAAAATGAGATTGTCTCCTCCGGCTGCTACCGTACAAGCATGCTCTATTCTGGCCGATACGTTCTCAATATTATCTTTTTCGCTCAATGTGAAACAGTGTTGTACTCGCCAAGTATCGCAGCTCAGGCATTGTAATAATCAAGCAAAATCAAAAAGATGTAATTGGCTGACAGCCTCATTGTCATCTATTTACTACAGTGCCCGTGCGCTCCAGTGTTCGAAGGGTCCTATGTGGCCTTTGCTTTTTACTTCCCAGCGAGTATCAGCCTTCCACACTTCGATGACAGCATTCGCTTTTTCATCAGGACGAAGAAGGATCAATGCCTCCTTTCCCCTGAGTTTATCCCGGATTAACTGAAGCGACCTTTGCTCTAGTTCCACAATGCCGGAGCCACCGTGCTCGGAAGAGCTCCAGCGCCCAACCGCGGGAGCAAACCTTGGATTGCTTTTTTGTCGGTAGAGAGGTTCCTGGCGATTGCTTCTATATACGTGTTCATCGTGAAAAAGACAGTCACTGACACTGAGAATAAATGGAAGGTCAGCTGCATTGCCGGGAAACAAGAGGTTTCGGGAACGCAGGACACCGAGGTTAGTGACAAACACTGGTGAACCAATCTTCTGAACCTGCTGACGGAGTTCTTTCGTTAAACCTTCCGGAGGTACGGGGAAACGGCGAGCATGCATTGCAGCTTGCGCCGGCAAAAGCAGTGAAGTAATTCCAAGAACAATGAACAATCCTAGATTGACTCTTTCGCGCGTAGCGTTTTGCAAGGGAAAAAGATTAGCTATCTTTCTTGCTACCCAATCCAGAGAAACTACAAAGAGCACCGCAAGAGCAAACACCATCAGAAGAATCATCCGGGGTCTCTGCCAGAAATATGCCATATGAAGTACTACAAGACCAAGAGGGCCAGCTATGAGGAATAGTACCTTAAAGAGATACTCATTTGAAAATGAAGGCCGTCGAACTAGCAGAAGTACGGAACCAAGTATTGCGAAGAAACCAAGAACCCAAGGCGCATGAATAAGCGCGTCATCAATCCCCACAAGCATCTTACCGAAATAGATAACGTTGGGAATACGCTCTCCTCCTTCATTCTCTAGTATCCATGCGAAGTCAAAAGGTTTGAATCCCGAACCCGCTCGGTATGAAGGGACATAGTATTCGTAACCAGTGGCAAACAGTGTGCCGAATGAGACTATGCGATTCAGGACTTCAATTAGTGGAAAAAACACAGCTCCTGCAGCGAAAAGGATAATGAGTTTCCACTGACGTCTGAGATAGAATAAATAGAACGCCCCGCCAGCCAGCACCAATGGCATCGAAGCGATGCGGAGGGCGAGAAGTGCTCCGACCAATAAACCAGCGGTCAGGACGCCAAGAAATCCTGGCACTCTCTCTCGATGATGAAATGCCAGAAGAACGAGCAGCTGATACAGCACAAGCATCACCAGATCGCTCATGACAAAGTGACTGGAGAGAATATGGCAGGAAGAAAGCGCCACAAAGAGAGCAGCCAATACTGCTGCCTCGATTCTTCTCACAAAAGACCATGCGAATATCCCCGTGAGCAGAACAGAGAGACCGCCCAATACCGCCATGCTCTGGCAGTACTGCATTGCATCTCCGTTAAATATCCAGACAGTGGGTATAAGAAAGAGAGGAAAAAAAATCGGGTAGCGCGACGGGAAAATTACTCCCGAGAGGTTAATGCCGCCATAGCCTTCGAAATATGCCAATCTTCGTGCAGTCTCAACGTATTCATGGGCATCAGGCCCTGGCCAGAGTTCCCGACCCACGGGATTTATGATGGATAACCTGAGTATGATTGAACCAACCGCGATCAGTAAAAGAAGAAATCCCCCGGAACGCAGCCATTTCCATAGATACAAAGACGTCGATGTTTTGAGGTTATCTTGCGTTTTCAAAGTTATCAATTCTTACATGAAAATTTCTTAATCCTTGACTCTTCTTTTTAAGTCATTGTGGTTGAAAAAAATCTTGCATATGGAGATCTCGGACAACCTCATAAAGTCCGTCTATCCATTTCATCGGTGTTATGGGAATGACATATTGGCTGCAAAGGTATCCTGAAAGTCAGGTCGGCCGGCGAGCTCGACAAACTCTGTCTGCCGCGCGATCCGCTCTGCAGTCTCGCGATAGTGTGTATTGAGCAGTACGAACTTGGCCCCTTCGAGTGCCGCGTCGCCAATGACTTGAATACGATCAAGTGGCAGCTTTGGTATCAGGGCGATGCGCTGCGCATGATCCTTGCGAATGTAATTGCCAAACGCCCCGGCAAGGTAAAGGGTCTGAATGTCTGCGGATGTTGCGCCGTATTCATTCAGGAGTAATTCAATAGCAGTGGCGATTGCCCCTTTGGCCAGCTGGAGCTGGCGCACGTCGTTTTGCGTAAAATAGATATTCCGCTTCGCTCCCTCTGTTTTACTTGCTACAAGCACCTGGAGCCCACGGGAGGAGCGTTTTATGCGCCGGGCCAGACCGTGAGACCGAACGCGTGAAGTAGCGTGGGGCGCAGTCTGTAATCGGCCGCTAGGGTCTATAACTTCTGCACTGAGGAGTTCTGCAACAATATCCACCAGGCCGCTGCCGCAAATCCCTACGGCTGGCGCATCACCGATTGTTGTAAATCGGACTTCGGGATGGCAGGTCCATCCATCTATAGCGCCTGGTCCTGCCTGCATGCCATGGGAAATTTGCGCACCTTCGAATGCAGGCCCTGCAGCTGCTGACGTTGCCAGCAGGCGTTGCCTATTTCCAATGACAACCTCCCCATTGGTGCCAATGTCAATAACGCAGCGCAGCGCATCACCCTCGGCCATCGCAGCAACAAGCATGTCGGCTACCGTGTCGCCTCCAACGAATCCTCCAATGTTCGGCAACGTATATCCAATGGCTTCGGGATGGAGGCGAATACCGATCTCAGCGGGTTTGAATTCATGGCCATCACGAAAGGCAGGGACGTAAGGCGATACGCCAATAAATTCAGGTGTAACGCCCAGAAGCAGGTGTGTCATAGTCGTATTGCCTGCTGTAACCAGGTGGAAAATCTCCTCCGGCTTCACACGAGCATGCTGACACAGTGCTTTGATGCAGCGATTGATGCATGTGACGATCTTCTTCTGGAGCTCTTTCAGATGCGATGGGTCTTCGCCTGCGTACTGTATGCGGGAGATAACGTCAAAGCCATGTTCACTTTGCGGATTAAGAAGCGCAGTTGCCGCGAGCTCTTTTCCTGTGTTAAGGTCAAGCAGCTGGGCAGCCACTGTGGTTGTGCCAATGTCTACTGCGCAGCCGAATAGCCGCTTTGTGGTGTCACCCGGTTCAACGGCAATGCACCTCGTTCCTGCGAGCGTTGCCGTGATGCTATGGTTTTTCTGGCGTAGAACAGCAGGAAGTGTCTGAAGCGCAGAGCTGGTCCAATCTGTAAGCGAAATCCCTTTGGCTCTCAGGGCGGTATGAACCAGATCTGAATCGGAGAGTTGACATTGAATTGAGGCGGGCTGTAGGGCCAGAAAGACTTTTCTGACCAGAGGATCGACTTCGACTTGTTTCCCTAGGGTTGACAAAACACGCCCTTCAGGTGCCTGACGCACCTCAGGAGGGATTATGATTGTCGCAGCGCGTTCAATCTGTGCGCAACATGCCAGCCTATAGCCCTTCTTTATGTCGCGAGCTGAAAGAAGCGTCTGTTCGGCAGGTGCAGGCTTCGGCGCTGAAACGCCAAACTGTATGCGGCATTTCCCACATCGTCCTCTGCCGCCGCATGGATAGTTAATAGCGATGCCCGCTTTTTCAAGGGCTGGCTTGACAGGTGTGTTTGGCTTGATTCGGATAGAGATATTGTCAGGAAGAATTGTTATTTTAGCGGTCATAGTATTGGCTTCTTTTAATTGGAAGTTTAGTGGCCACTTTGTATTTGGTGCGCTCCGGGCTTTGCCGTTTACAGATTATAGCCTTCTCCGAAACTCATTCAACGAACAGCACACTCAGCCGAGCTGGTTTCTCACAAAGCCGCGACTCTCAACAGGCAAGACAAGAGCATTTTGCACGAGCACCTACGACCCAGGGCAACGTTTGCTCAATGCCTGCTGTGCTGCGACGAGCGTATTTCGCAGCAGCATAGCAATGGTCATCGGGCCCACTCCACCCGGGACTGGCGTAATGGCTCCGGCAACGGCTTTAACCTTCTCAAAGTCTACATCTCCCACCAGACGGTAGCCCCTCGGATGTGTCGGGTCTTCCACGCGGTTGATCCCCACATCAATCACCACAGCACCGGGTTTCACCATATCAGCGGTGATAAAATTGGCTCTGCCCATTGCGACGATCAGGATATCAGCCTCGCGACAGACTGCTGCGAGGTTTCTGGTTCGGGAATGGCAGACGCAGACCGTTGCATCCCCGCGAGCTCCCTTCTGGAGCAGCAGTTGCGCCATGGGTCTTCCCACCAGATTGCTGCGCCCTACGATCACGGCTCGCGTGCCGGCGATTTCAACTCCGCTTCGCACCAGCAATTCTTGCACGCCGTACGGGGTACACGGAATAAAGCCTTCTCGCCCGTGTGCTAGCCTGGCGATATTCTCGGGATGCAGACCATCAACATCCTTTTCAGGCTTGATTTGTTTTAGTATGTCGAATTCATCGAGGTGTTCTGGAATTGGCAGCTGCACCAGTATCCCGTGAATACGCGCATCAGTATTTAAGCGATCAATTGTTTCATGCAGTTCCTCGCGCGTCGCACTGGCTTCGAGATTTACAGTTTGAGAAAACATACCTGCTTTGTCGAATGCTTTCCGCTTCATGTTAACGTACACTTGTGAGGCTGGGTTATCACCCACCAATACAGCGGCCAACCCGGGGACAATTCCGTGCTTCGACTGCAAATCACGTACTGCTGCAGAAACCTCTTTTTTGATCTCCTCTGCAATTTGCTTGCCGTCAATGATTTTCACTACCATTTAGTTCCTCCCACACTAGCGGTTTTCCCAATGGCTTATGCGGAGAAGCCGAGCAAATCCAGGGCCTGCGTCACGCTTCGGGCCCGGATGAACTCGACATTCGCTGCTCGGAGGCGCTTTGTCACAGTGCTCTTCGCTACGAGGCATTTTGTAAAACCAAGGCGTGTAGCCTCGTGAATACGCCGCTCCAGATGACTGACCGATCGAATTTCCCCGGCCAGTCCGACCTCGCCAATAGCGATGAGTCGCGGATCAACCGCCTGGTTGCGAAAACTGCTCACCGTGGCCAGCACAATTGCCAGGTCAATTGCCGGCTCGTCAACTCTGATGCCGCCCGCGATGTTAACGAAGACGTCCTGATCTATCAATCGCAGTCCGACCCGCTTCTCCAGCACCGCCATTAATAGCGACACACGCCGATGATCCACGCCGCTGGTTGATCGCCGGGCAATGCCAAACCCACCGTTAAAGCTGGTCAGCGCCTGAATCTCGACGAGCAATGGCCGGGTGCCCTCCATGGCTGAGGAGACTACCGAGCCAGGGGTTTCTGGTGGTCGTTCCTGGAGAAAAATCTCCGAAGGGTTCTTGACTTCCTTCAGACCCGCGGCAGTCATTTCAAATATGCCGATCTCATTTGTAGAGCCAAAGCGATTCTTGACGGCGCGAAGAATGCGGTAAGTATGGTGGCGTGCGCCTTCGAAATAGAGAACCGTGTCAACCATATGTTCCAGCACCCGCGGCCCGGCAACCACGCCGGTCTTTGTCACATGGCCAATGAAGAAGAGCGGCATGCGCTCGGCTTTGGCCAGATAAAGCAATCGTGCCGCACTCTCGCGAATTTGCGACACACTTCCCGGCGCAGATTCCAGCTCCGGAAGATAGATCGTCTGGATGGAGTCCACGACAACAACCTGCGGCCGCAGGGCCGAAATGTGTTCGATGATAAGATCGGTATTCGTCTCCGGCAGCACGTAGAGCCGCTCGTGCAGTGCCTCCAGCCGCTCGCCGCGCAGCCGCAGCTGTTCCGCCGACTCTTCGCCGGTCACGTACAGAACCACCTGCTCGTCCTGCAAACAAAGTTTATGGGCCACCTGAAGCATAAGTGTTGACTTGCCGATGCCCGGCTCTCCTCCAATTAGGCTCACTGAGCCGGGAATAACACCATTGCCGACTATTCGGTCAAACTCACCGATATGAGTGAGCATGCGCTTTTCCGGGGTTTGCGGCAGGGCATGGATGGATATTGGCTTGGTGGAGCGGCCTTCAGGCGACAGGGCGCGTCCGGCTCTTGGGCGCTCTGAAACCTGAATTTCCTCAACCAGGCTATTCCATTCACCACAGCTTGCACATTTGCCAGCCCAGCGCGGGCTAGACTGGCCACAATTCTGACAGACGAACACCACTTTCTTCTTTGCCATAGCCCTCCGGCTCCTTCGCCAGAGAATCTTCCCTACAGACTCTGCGCTATGCTCTGTTTATACAGGGTTGTTCCCGAAGGAATCTCGCGGCTTGGGAAATCGGCTGGAGTCAACTCTGGATAGAACAGGCAATTCTTGCCAATGCGCGTCTGCGCGGGAATTATAACGCCTTTTCCAATGAGGGTAATACCACTGCTCAGCAAGGATGGGAATTCGGCATTGCTACGCCCCTCGCCCGTGCCGATTTCACATCCGGCCTCGACACGGACGTTTTTGTCGAGAATAGTGTTTTGAAGAAATGCACCCTCACCAACTTCAACGTTGTCCATAAGAATCGAGTCCTGAACCCTGGCACCTTTGCGAATCCTGACGCCCGGAGAAAGGATGCTATGAGTGACTTCACCTTCAATAATGCAGCCGGTGGACACGATGGACTTCGACACTGCAGCCCGGGACAGGATTTTCGCAGGGCCTCGCTCGTGCGGCTCGCGCAATGCGCTATTTGTCCGCACGCCCCACTTGCCCAGATTAATTCCTGAACCGGGATCAAGAATCTCCATATTGGAATCGCGATAGGCCTGAATCGTGCCGACGTCACGCCAGTAGTCATTGAACAGATAGCAATAGACGCGGTCTTCCGCAATCATTTTAGGAATAATGTTCTTGCCAAAATCATGGGTCGAGGATGAGGCTGCGTCTTCGCGAAGCCGCTTAACAAGGATATCGCGTGTGAACACGTAAATCCCTAGTGAGGCGATGTTCGTTTTGCATTCTTTGGGCTTCTCGTAGAAGCGGCAAATCCGACCTTGCTCATTAACGTCCGCCATTCCGAACCGAACACTCTCTGAAGAGCGCACTTCCTGCATGGCGATTGTCAGATCGGCGCGGTTCTTGAGGTGAAATCGGATCATATCGTTGTAATCCATGTGGTAGACATGATCGCCAGACAGAACCAGAACAATGTCCGCGCGAAATCGGGCGAGAAACGAAAGGTTCTGGTAGATCGCATCAGCAGTGCCTGCGTACCAGTCAGAGTCTTCTTCGCCCGTGTAGGGAGGAAGGATTCTGGCACACCGCCGCCGACCGATGAATCCCCACGCCTCCCCTGTACCGATGTGATCCATCAGCGAGTAGGGTTTATACTGTGTTAGAACTCCAACGTAGGGAATGGCAGAATAGGCGACATTGCTGATTGTAAAATCAATGATCCTGTAGATGCCTCCAAATGGAACTGCAGGTTTTGCCCGCCGCTGCGCGAGAATTGACAGTCGGCTTCCGGCTCCCCCTGATAGTATCATCGCTACCACGTTTGGCATAGCGAGTCCTCCCGGGCTGTATGCCGCTTTGTCTTTCTTCTGGTGGAGCTCATCGTAAGGCGTCTTATCATTAAGTTGATGTCAGTTTAATATTATGGCCACTGGGGAAATGGCGTCGGCTGCTCTGGCGCAGATCAACATGGGGATAGACCTGGCATCCGGGCTCGATTTTCGTTTTTCTTGCAATCACTGCACCTTTGCCGATTACCACGAGTCCTGCACGGTTTTGGGGCAGCTCAGAATTGCCTTCGGGGTATCCTTCTTTTCCTCCCACTACGCAGTCTGGTTCAAAGATGGCATCCTTGTCAGAGATGACCCGGCAAAGGTGCGCCCCGCGATTCACCGTAGTATCGTGCATGATAATCGAATCTTCAACAACAGCACTCTTTTCAACCTGTACTCCCGGCGACAATACCGAGCGTATAACTGTTCCTGCAATAGAGCAACCCGGTGAAATAGCACTCTCGCTGACCGTCGCCGATGACGTTATGTGGCTGGAAGGGCGAAACCCGAGATTCCGATCCTCGGGATTTGTTAGAATCCCCCACTGCCCCGGCTGAAGCTTGGAATCGCTCTGGCACATTAACATATTCGCCTCGTAGTATGCGCCAATATGTTCCAGGTAGTCCCAGAAGCCGGTAAAGGTATAAGCATAGACTCTTCCCTCAGCTACCATCGGTTGAATGATGTCAGCTGCCAGGTTGTGTGTGGTTGGACGATTTGAATCCTCCAGCAGCTTCTCGATCAGGGCCGTCTTCTTGAAAACACAGATACCCGCGGAGACAAAATTTGACAAGAATTCAGCAGGTTTCTCTTTAAAAAACGTTACGCGGTGGTCAGCATCAGCTTTCATATAGCCAAACCGCAACGAAAGGCGTTCATCTGGCAGATGCACCCCTACCAGCGTCGCATCGGCGTCATGCTCCTGGTGAAACCGGATCACGTCTTGATAATTCATCTGGTACACATGTTCGCCCGACAGGATGAGCACATTGTCGGGGTTCAGGTCGTATACAAAATTCAGGTTATGTAGCACCGCGTCGGCAGTGCCCTTGTACCATTCCGTCTTTCCCACGCCCATGAAAGGCGGCATGATCTTTACGGTACGGCCATAGCCATGGAGATCCCATGCATAGCCAGCTCCGACATGCTCAATCAGCGATGAGGGCAGATATTGTGTGATAATCCCGATACGTTCAATGCTTGAATTGCTCAGATTGCTCAGAGCAAAGTCAATGATTCTGTAGAGGCCTCCAAATGGCAAGGCGGCTTTGGCGCGTGTCAGCGTGAGCACGCCATATCCGTCAATTTTCCCTCCTGCCAGAACCAGTGCTACGGTATTGTTCATTTTTCCCCTGCTTTAAAGCGCCGAAGGAGTATCTTTATTAACCTTGTGCGGCGATTTGACCAACCTGACCGTGTAGCCCATCAGTCTCTGTCCATTTTTAACTTCTCTTTAAACGACCGGCAGCTTACATCAACGGTCTAACATTAAGATGGTACGTTGCCCCGGCTATGCTGCCTTCGAACTCTTCGCGAGGATTCGACCGGACCGTTTACCTGTTAACGAACCCTGCCACAGTGTGACAACCCCATTAACAATAACCCCTTCGACGCCGGTCGGATATTGATGAGGATTAGCATAGGTAGCGGTATCGAAGAAGCGTTTCCAATCAAGAACAACCAGGTCTGCGAAATAGCCGGGACGAATGCGTCCGCGTTTTTTCAGGTCAAATCGCTCAGCGCATCGCGACGTAACTTTCGCGACTGCCTCTTCCAGTGCCAGCAGCGGCCGTTCCTTCACGTAATCGCGAAAAAATTTGGGAAACGTACCGTAAGCACGCGGATGCGGCTTGCCATGCGATAACACCCCATAAGGGGCCCATGCTGAACTGTCGCTACAAACCAGCCCACAGGAATGCATGATGGCCAGGTCGGTATCTTCCTGACACATCGAGAAGCCGCAGATTGCGGTAGCCAATCGGCTGCACACCAGAAGGTCAATGAAAAGGTCAAAAGGTTCTATCCCGATCTTGCGGGCAATCTCTGCCAGTGTTTCACCTTCCTGGCTCTGGTATTTCTCACATCCGGAAAAAGCAAGAAGAATAGAATCCCAGCCTTTTTCTGCTTCGTTATTCACGCTTACTGCGTCGACAATTTTCGTGCGCATGGCCGGATCAGTAAGGCGCGACAACGTAGCCTCAGCGCCTCCCTCATGCGCCCACTTTGGCAACAGCGAATCCAAAGAGGTACTGCTTGCCAGATACGGGTACTTGTCGAATTGAACGTCCAGCGATTCGGCTCGTGCTTGCTCAATCAGCTCGATAGCCTGGCGTACTTTCCCCCAATTGCTAGGGGCCGATGCCTTGAGATGCGACACCTGAACTCCAACACCGGCCTCGCGGCCAATCTGGATCGCCTCCTGAATGGCGTCGAGCAACGTATCCCCTTCACCACGAATGTGCGAAGCGTACAGCCCATTTGCCTTTCTGGCTGCCTGAGCAAGGGCGGCAATTTCCGCAGTGTCGGCAAAGTAGCTTGGTGAGTAGATCAAGCCGGTTGACAGGCCCAAGGCGCCGCAGTCCATGGCTTTCTCGACTTCCAGTTGCATGCGTTTAAGCTGATCAGAATTCGGTTTTGTGTTTTCATACCCGACTACAGATCCGCGAATTGACCCTTGGCCGACAAACAGTGCGACATTCACTGCAGGACTGCCAGCCTGGAGATTCTCGCAATATCCCTCAATATCTATCCATGTTATGTCCAGGTTATATTTTTTCATATCTTCCTGGATTCGAGTACGGTACGGCCCTTGCAGGGGAAAGGCGGAAGATCCGCATTGGCCGATGATTTCAGTGGTAACGCCCTGGCGCAATTTGCTCTCGGCGTTCGGGTTGATGATCAGGTTCATATCCGAGTGAGAATGGGCGTCAATAAATCCAGGCGTGATCAACAGATTGGTCGCGTCCAGCGTCTCACGCGCTTCCACCGAGCCTAGCTGGCTTACTTCGACAATTGTATCGCCTTTAATCGCCACGTCAGCCGCCTTGGCCGGTGAACCCGAACCGTCCAGAATCGTGCCGTTCTTGATCAGAAGATCAAACATCAAAGCGATCCTTTATCTATTTTATGCTAACCGTAATATCCTCAGATTCTGAGGGCTCAGCAAGAGGCCGTTTGAAAAATGCTCGCACCGCTAGTATAAGGACACCAATTCCCAGACCCAGTAGCAGAATATCCGTTGTGGCTAGTAGGTAGTTTTTGCTCTTGATGAATCGTTCCAGTAGTATCCGCAGCGCATTCAGGGTGGTCACGGCCATAAAGATCATTGGAAGCAAGGTGAAGAGAAAGCTCTTTCCTTTATGCAGCAGCCATAGCGAGATGGCAACGAGTGCGAGTGCAGCCACCAGCTGGTTTGCAGTGCCAAAGATTAACCAGAGCTTGCCAATGGCATTAGTGTAGGCAAAGATAAACATCAGCGCTGCTGATAGAGCTGAATTAAACCAGTAGTGACGAAGGATGTTTGGCGTCTTGCCGCGAAATACAATATCCCAGAACTCTTCAAACAGGTAGCGATTCATCCGCACAGCCGTGTCCAGCGTGGTCACAATGAATCCTTCAACTACAAGAATGCCCAGGACACTGCCAATGGCAATGGGCAGCCCGATGCTCTTCCACAGAAGTAAGCCGCAAGCCAGAGAAAAGGCAAAAATAGGATTCGAAGTCCCCCCTGCCCCAGGATGCACGATTGATTTGTATTCATCCATTGACAGCATAGACGCAGCAGTCACGATCACCAGCACGCTGAGGGTTGACTCCAGCAGCATCGCGTAATAGCCCATCTTAGTCTGGCTCTCCTTCGCGATTTGCTTCACTGTAGTACCACTGGCAACCATTGAGTGAAATCCTGAAATTGCTCCACACCCGATGGTTATAAAGAGAATTGGCCACATGGCCCCTAAAGTAGCTGTGCCTTCTGCAATATTTATCGCCGGAATCTGAAAATGGAAACCCTGAAAGCCGTTTACCACCACAGCAACTGCCAGCATGCCCAGGCCACCATAAAGCACCTGCACGTTGATAAAATCCCGCGGCTGCAAAATGAACCAGATGGGTATCCCTGCTGCAAACAAGGTATAAATGCTAATGATGACCATCCACGCATTCTGGCTGACCGAGATGGGATAGCGAAATCCCAGCAAGACGGAGACGATGCAGATACCTGCGGCGATCAGAAATGCCTGAAGCGTCTTCAACCGGTGCTTATAGATTAGAAAGCCCAGCAGAGGAGCGCAGCACGTAATGAAAATCACCGAGCTCGAAGCAATACCGCCAATTTTGCCCTGAACAACTCCTTTCGCATCAACCGTAGTCTTTAATAATGTCTGATCTGCCGGGAGCTGCAATTCCTCCAGCGGATATATCGAGGTTAATGAGATTGCGGCCAATTTCAGAAATGCAGACGTTACCAGAATAATCATGATCAATAGAAACAGGATAAAGAGGAGGAAGCCGGTGTTGCCGAGAGACTTGCGGGCGATCTCAGCAATGGATTTTCCACGTTCCCGCAAACTTGTAAAGAGTGCAGTGAAATCGTGTACAGCTCCAAAGAAAATACCGCCAAACACAACCCAGCACCATGCAGGTAGATACCCGTAGATCAGGGCAAGGATAGGGCCAACAATTGGGGCAACACCCGCAATCGTTGCATAGTGGTGAGCAAAGACTACCGAAGGTTTTGTCACGACGTAGTCCCGGCCGTCATGCAGCGCCACAGCCGGTGTTGGCCGACGATCGTCCGCATCGTACACGCGCGATATATAGCGTGGATACGTTCGACCGGCAATGAGAAACAATCCAATCGCAATCAAAAACAGAAAAATGATATTCATTACCACCACCCTGACTGTGTCATCGAGGCAAGAAGCGCGACCATTGACGATTTGCAAAAACGCCAAAGGGTAATTGCTATATTAAGAGATTTTGCCAATAGTTCAAGTAGATTCTTGAGCGGCACTCGTATGTCTGGACAGCGCGGTCGTCCAAATACACAGGCTGACATTTGGCGTTGACATTAATGCCGATTCTCTTTGACAAGTTTTACCCCTCCCATCTATATATTGTTTAGAGAAATCTCTTTTTCATCAGCTATTCCAGTCGGGAGGTGTGGATTAGATGATCGAGTTGAGTGTGAAAACACGCGCACGTGTCGAATTTGTTGACATCACGGCACAGATTGCGCGTTCGATAAGTGAGCAAAAGTTTCGCACCGGAGTTTGCGTGGTGTATGTTCCCCACACGACAGCCGCGGTGACGATTAATGAAAATGCTGATCCATCAGTGGTGACAGACATCATCGCCGCGCTGGATAAACTTGTACCCCGCGATTGGCAGTACCGGCATAGCGAAGGCAACTCTGATGCCCATATCAAGGCAAGCCTGGTTGGCTCTTCGCTTTATCTTATCGTTGAGAACCAAAAGTTGCAGCTCGGCACATGGCAAGGAGTCTATTTTTGTGAGTTCGACGGCCCTCGGCACCGGCGCTGTTTCGTCAAGTTGCTGCCGGGATGAAGACGAACCAGAGGCTCACAGGAGGGGATTTAGGTGGTGAGCGAATAAAAGCATTCAAATTGGTTCAGGTTTGCCACACTTCAGTAAGAAACTGTGATTGTGGCGCGGGCTGGGAAGTGCATGATGGATTGAAGACCCTTTGCCGTCAGCTCGGATAGATTTTCCTCAGGGGAATGGCCAGCCAAAAAGAGTGTGCAAGCTTCCCAGGCAATCAGAAAAAAATCTGCGGTGGGTGACTGAACGGGTGAAAAATGAGAATGTATCCATAGAGGAGGGGTAGCGTGAAGAGCAAGCTGTCAATGATATCGAGAAAACCGCCGTGTCCTGTAAAGCTATAGCCAGAATCCTTAGCTCCTGCGGCCCGCTTGAGGCTCGACTCTGCAAGATCACCTATCTGGGCCGCTATCGTCAGGCTGAGCGTAAGCACGAGGAGCGTGGAGTAACTGAGAAAGGCGAATAACCCGGGAACGAAATGCTTTAGCAGAACTGCGGCAATGATTGCCGCTACTGCACCACCGATCGCGCCTTCCACCGTTTTTTTTGGACTCATGCGGAGGGCGAGCTTTGTGCGTCCCAATTCGCGGCCGATGAAGTATGCCCCCGAATCAGTAGCCCAGACGATAATCACCATCAAAACAATCAGCTCTTTTCCCAGCGGAGAGAAGCGTAGGATCATCATCCCCAGACCAAGCGGCAATGCCACGTACAACGGTCCAAACATCGTAACGGCGGTAGTTTGAATCACGTTTGTATAGCTATATTGAATCAGGTGGAAGGTGAACACTATAGCGAGTGCGGCTGCGAAGATGAAAGGAAGATGAACGCCTCGCGTCAGAATGCTATCGGCAAGAATCGCGACAGTGAACAATAAGCCTGGTATCCACTTAGGCCGGAAGTTGGCCAGAGAGGTCAAGCTGAAGTACTCGTATGTGCCAAAGAGCGCAATGGCAAATACAATTAGATACAGCACCAATTTAAGCTGCACGACAAACAAGCTGCCGAAGATGAGTGCGATGAGAATGAATGCCGAGCACATTCGTCGCAGCGTCATGCCCTAAGGGCCTCCTTAGACCTTTCCAAATCGCCGCTCGCGTTTCTGGTAGGCGATTAGAGCTTCAATTAAGTCCGCCTTGCGAAAATCTGGCCACAGCGTTTTTGTTACGTATATTTCAGTATAGGCAATTTGCCAGAGAAGAAAGTTGCTAATACGCATTTCTCCACTGGTCCTGATCAGCAGGTCTGGATTTCCAAGTTCAGGATGATACAGGTAAGTGGCGAAGCGCTCAGGGGTCAGATCCTGCTCGGTGATGCGAGCGGCCTGAAAGTCGCGAAGAATCTTTTTCGTTGCGTCAACGATTTCCGTGCGGCTCCCGTAGCTCAGCGCCATGTTGAGTACCAGGCCTGTATTTTTTGCTGTCTTGGCGATTATGTCATCGAGAACGCGGCGGGTAGCTGGAGGAAGGTCATCCAGAGATCCAGATGCCACGAACCGTACGTTCTTCTTTTGCAGCTCAGGCAATTGACCACGCAGATAATGGCGTAAGAGCGCCATCAGAGCCGTAATCTCTCGCTTCGACCGATTCCAATTCTCCTTCGAAAAGGCATATAGCGTGAGGACACGAATCCCCAGCTCACCGCATGCAGTAACCACATGCCGGACTGCTTTGACTCCGGCGCGATGCCCGTGAATACGGTCTTTGAAGCCGTGCAGCTTTGCCCAGCGACCATTGCCATCCATAATAATAGCCACATGGCGAGGCAGCCGGGCTGGGTCAATCTGTTCCTGCAGCTGCGCGAGCGTCGGCCGGTTCTGTTCTGGCTGTAGCTTCTGTTTACTCATCGTGACAACATTATGAGCACACATAAATCAGGATATAAGCAAGCGCCCAGCGGTGCGAATGTCCATGCCATCATTGCACAAGTTGCGCTCGCTTCTACAAGGTAGACCATATATGACTGGTACATAAGTCGAAAAACGACAGGCAGGCGTGTGAAGGTCTCATGAATCCTCTAGACTTCCAGTATTTCTTCTTCTTTCGCTTTGAGCAACTGATTGATCTTCTCGATATGATCATCCGTAATCTGCTGAATTTTATCAAGCGCCTTGTAGCATTCATCCTCGGAGATTTTATGATCCTTTTCCATCCGCTTGACCTCATCCTTTGTATGGCGTCGTATATTGCGGATACTTACGCGTCCCTCTTCTGCCATGTGCTTTGCGATCTTGACCATCTCCAGTCGCCGCTCTTCGGTCAGTGGTGGAATACTTATACGGATCACCTTGCCGTCATTAATGGGTGTCAAGCCTAGATTAGCAGCCAGAATAGCTTTCTCAATGGCCGGGGCAACGTTTTTATCCCACGGCTGAATGATTATGCTTCGCGCATCAGGCGTGCTGAGTGTACTTACCTGTTTCAATGGCAATTGTGAGCCGTAGGCATCTACCACCACTTTATCAAGGATGGCAAGTGACGCTCGCCCGGTGCGGATTGTGCTGAATTCGTGCTCGACGGCCTGAATTGCCGAGTTCATGTTGGCTTTAGATTCGCGAAACTGTTCCTTAAGCATTGTGCTTTCCTGTAACCAGTGTTCCGACTTGCTCCCCAAGAACCACACGCTTGATGTTGCCCTCGATCATGACGTTGAAGATAACAATAGGCAAGTTGTTTTCGCGGCAGAGCGAAATGGCCGTTGCATCCATCACGCGGAGGTTCTTGGCGAGTACTTCGGAAAAGCTGATAGTATCGTAACGCTTGGCCTGTTTATCAGTCTCCGGATCTGCAGTGTAGACCCCATCGACCTTCGTCCCCTTGAGAAGCACCTCTGCTTCAATCTCATTGGCTCGCAGGGCTGCTGCGGTATCAGTGGTGAAGAAGGGATTGCCAGTTCCACCGGCAAAGATGACGATCCGTCCCTTTTCGAGATGCCGAATGGCACGGCGACGAATGTAGGACTCAGCCACTTCTTTAATCTCAATCGCCGATTGCACGCGGGTGATGACGCCTTTTTTTTCCAGCGCATCCTGGAGTGTCAGCGAGTTAATAATCGTCGCGATCATTCCGATGTAATCAGCTACCGTTCGGTTCATACCAGCCGCATCGGCTGAGGTCCCTCGGAAGATATTGCCTCCACCGATTACGACTGCCACTTGGACGCCCAGCTCCGTGATCTCACGCAGCTGTTCCGCGATCGAGTTGATAACTGTGCGGTCAATCCCAAAGTCGGAATTTCCTCGCAGAATCTCTCCGCTGAGTTTTATCACTACTCGCTTGTAACGCGGCTGTTGTTTCATACGTCTGCTCTTACAGCATCGAGTCGAGCCGCTCACGCGGTTTGCTCAGTCGGTCGCTGCGCCTCAATGGACTCGCCAACCTTATATCTGGTAAAACGGCGGATAACTGCGTTCTCGCCAGTTTTAGCAATGAGCTCCTGCAAAACATGCTGGACTGTCACATCCGGGTTCTTCGCAAACGGCTGCTCCAGCAAACAGACTTCTGAGAAGAATTTCTCCAGCTTCCCTGTCACTATTCGGTCAATGATCTTTTCTGGCTTACCGTCATTGCGAGCCTGAGCTGCGTAGATCGCCTTTTCATGCTCCAGCACCTCGGATGGAACGTCCTCTCGCCGAATATAGACAGGCGCATACGCGGCAACGTGCATCGCAAGATCCTTCGCAAAGGTCACGAATTCTGCTGTCCGGGCCACGAAATCTGTTTCACAGTTAACCTCAACCAGAACGCCGAGTTTGCCTGGCGGATGAATGTAGGCATGAATAAGGCCTTCCTTGGCAGTACGGCTTGATTTCTTGTCCGCAATAACCTTTCCCTTCTCTCTGAGCAGCACTACTGCCTTCTCAAGATTACCACCAGTCTCAGTAAGAACTCTCTTGCATTCCAGTACACCAGCTCCGGTTTTTTCTCGTAACTCTTTAACAAGTGTAGCAGGGACTTCGATACTCACTCACGTCCTCCTCTTCGTTTTGCATGTTGGCTGTGCCGCACCGTGTATGACAGCAGCGATTGCGGATACCAGATGCCTAGACTTGCTCGCTCGTGGGCTTTTCATCTGGGGCTATTATGGAAGACGGGGGAGGTTGTGTGGGGGCAATTGGCTCTTCAATCTTGGCCTCCATTGGCAGATCCGTGTACTTATTTTCCTGATCAGGCTTTTCCCCTTCTCCTGGTGCCACCTCTTCGGCTGGCGCTGGAGCTTCGCTCTCAACTTTTGCCATCAATCCCTCGGTAACCGCCTGTACCATTTGGCCGCACATGAGTTTAATGGCTCGAATAGCGTCGTCGTTGCCAGGAATTATGTAGTCTATCTGGTCGGGATCGCAATTGGTATCAACGATTGCCACTATTGGGATTTTCAGCTTCCGTGCCTCCAGCACGGCGATCTGTTCCTTATGCGGGTCGACGACAAATAAAAGCCCCGGGAGCTTATCCATGTTCTTTACGCCAGACAGATTTTTCTGCAAAGACGCCCGCTCCTTCATGAAACGGCTGGCCTCTTTCTTGCTGTAATTGCTTATCGTGCCATCCTCTTCCATCTTCTCTAGTTCAATCAGCCGTAACACGCTCTGCCGAATGGTGCGGAAGTTCGTCATCATACCCCCAAGCCAGCGGGTGTTCACGTAGAACATATTACATTCCTTGGCAGATTCGTAAATGGTGTCGCGTCCCTGCTTCTTGGTGCCAACGAAGAGCACGGTATGGCCAAGCGCAACGCTATCGCGAACAAACTTATATGCTTCCCGTAAACAGCGAAGTGTTTTCTTTAAGTCTATGATATAAATGCCATTTCGCTCCGTGTAGATATACTTGGCCATCTTGGGATTCCACCGGCGGCTTTGATGGCCAAAATGGACTCCAGCCTCTAAGAGTTGCTTCATCGTAACATTAATCATACTACCTACGCCTCCTCAGATTAGTTTTTGTTCCTCCGCTGCCCTCGTTTGTCAGTGCAACCAGGCACGACATTCTGGCACCACACTGACATCAGACAGCGTGTGTGATTGCACGCAGAAACCCGATGTGAGAAAACCTTACTTCTGCACCGTGCGTGACGAAATGCTGAAGGTATATAACAAAGGCACAAGCCACAGGCAAGGAAAAAATCCCTTGCCTTTGCACATGGAGAATTCGCTATACGAATACCCTGTCACAGGCTTCACGTACCGTATGAGGTCTGGAGCAGCAACGCTCTATTTATCAACCCTGTACTTATAATAGGCAGCGCAGTTCCCTTCTGACGAAACCATGCAAGCCCCGACTGGAGTTTCCGGCGTGCATTCGCCCCGAAACAGGGGACATTCAGTTGGCCTTTTTGTCCCTCGCAACACATCGCCACAGATACACTGGGGGTGTTCACGAGGCGGGTCAATGGTCACAGGAAAAACGCGATTGGCGTCGAATTCTCCATATTCAGGCCGAAGCCTCAGGCCGCTCAATGGAAGAGTCCCCAGGCCGCGCCATGTTGCGTCACACGGCTCAAACACCTCTTGCATGAGCTGTTGAGCCCGCTGATTTCCCTCGGTAAGCACTACCCGCGAGTATTCATTAGCGACGCGTGCCTCCCCGGATATTACCATTGAAACAAGCAGATGGATCGCCTTCAGGATATCAACAGGTTCGAATCCAGCCACTACGCAGGGAATACCATAGTCGTGTGCTAAAAATTCGTAAATTCTTAAACCCGTGACCACACTGACGTGGCCCGGACAGATCAATCCCTGCATTCTTAGTTCTCCGCCTTCCACGATAGCCCGCAATGCCGGTGGCAACACTTTATGCTCGCACAGGATATGGAAATTGCCCTGGTGCCGCTTCTTTGCTTCCTGCACAGCAGCTGCCACGGTGGGAGCCGTCGTCTCAAACCCGATTGCCAGGAAGATCACCTCCTGACCAGAGCTCGCTGCAGCAATATCCAGAGCCTCCAGAGCGGAATATACAATTCGAATGTCTGCGCCGCGCCCTTTTTCCCTCACCAGACTGGATCGCGAACCAGGCACCTTCATCATGTCGCCAAACGTGACAATTATAAAGCGCTCTTTCTGACTGTATGTAATTGCCCGATCAATGAATTCATTCGGCGTTACGCAGACCGGGCAGCCGGGGCCCGCAAGGATCTCGATCGACGGCGGCAGCAAGGTGTTGATGCCGTAGCGATAGATCGCAACCGTATGCGTGCCGCACACTTCCATAAGGGTTATCGGCATTGAGCCAGCAGCCTGTTTGATTGCACGCACCAGAGTTGAGGTGTAGCGTTTTTGCTTGAATTCGCTAAGATATTTACCTTGCCTCATTATTGAGTCTCGTCGCTTGCACTTTGAATTTCGGCAATCAATTCGAGCGTTTTTCGAGCTTCTTCTGGATCGAGCTTGCTGATCGCGAATCCTGCATGGACCAGAACGTACTCGCCCACTTTAACGTCGTCAACGAGACGCAGATCAATAGTTCGTTTGACCGTGCCAAACAGCACTTCTCCGCGCTCTGCCTCAATGTTTATGACTTTTCCCGGTATTCCTAAACACATAGGCTCTGCTTTCTTTAGTTTATTAATGCGGCTTCTTACTCAATCTTAATGCAGGTGTAATTTCCGGTTCGGGTAAAGAGGGAAAACCGGCCCCTTATTTAGAATATTGCGCCTCATGTAGTCAGCTGAATGCAGCGCTGACCAGGATAGCTATCCTCCATATGCACCGCTAATTGGGCTAGCACGAAAACTTGTGGGCATAGGCATTTTTTCCTTGCATTGGAGGACATTCTATGTTTGGATCCAAATTGAATTTCAGTGATAAGATATGCTCTTTGAACTTTAAATTTTTGCCCCTGCTTAGTTGGTAGAGATTTGATTGTATTGAGCCAACACCTCCAAGAGGGAATCCAAATATCCTGGCGTGGAATGCATGCCCACTCGTCTGGGATCCAAGAAGCGCTAGTGCGGATACCCACTTATTATTTTGAGGTTCAAATACCGCAAATTTTTACGGCTCGGCGGGGGTTGTTTTTTTGCCTGGCATTCCTTTCTGATCTCTGGGCACAGTTCTTATCTGGAAGATGCACATAGATTAATGCAGCAGAACGTGATTTTAAGCGGCAATGCGGAATCTGCGGTGCAGCGAAACGCCGCACCTCCTATTTCCTGGGATAGGCTTTGGTCCCGCGAAAGGAGAGAAACTCACACTGGATATTCAAGGCCTCCAGATCATCTGGCTTAACCTGCTCCTGGACGAACACAAATGAGTCCTCTTCCTGTGTACACATAATCTTCTTATCTTCGAGATAGATCGGACACTGAGCCACTGCGTAGCAGTTAAAGAACTCGAAGCATCTGTCGCCGATCCGAAAATCCCTACCTTGTAAATCTGTGAGAAACTTCTGGTTGTCAATTTGTTCCTCATGCAAAGTGGTCAGTGCCGTATTTTTATAGTAATGATTCAGGATTTCCTCGCACGTTTTGCCGCGGCAGGCCATCATGGCCGCGCCAATCTGGCAAAGCCCCGCGCCATGGCCCCATCCGCCGCCCCGCAGATCAATCCGCTCTACAGTTCCATCAGGTTTACGGATTAACTCAGGCACAAAGCAAGAACTGTAGAGAAACGTGTCAGACAGGACTTTGCGGATTTCGAATTCCTTCCCGATAGTAACTTCACCTTTTGTGCCAGTCACTTTGAGATATTCGATGCGCCCCGATTGACCACGGCTGAGGGGCACCAGGTCCCGAATCTCTCCAACCTGATATTCCTGGAAGCGATTCAAGAGTGCCTCAAGCTCCTCACGGGTGTATGATACGGTCCAGCGGAAATACTTGGCCGAATAGCGGAGGTATGGAGGTACGTCCCCCTTGGTCGTATTACAGTAGACATCGGGAGTGGCGTTGATCAGCGCCCTGGCCTTTTCCTCGGTATCGGCCGGAAACAGCGAGCGATCAGACGAATCCGATGGCCCGTCAAAACCTACTACCATATATGGGACTGGATTGCCATGCCAGACGCTCTCGAATGCCTCCATGATCCCGCCGCAAATTTTTGAATAACGCGCGTCGCAAACTTGATCCTCGTGAACGATAATATCGCCGAGTGTTTCCAGGCCTCCGCGATACGAAGCAGGAGTCTCGCGCGACGAGCCGCGATAGCACTGGCAGTGGTCGTCTGCACAAAGGTGAAAATCGTCGGCGTAATGATGTTTGCCCATGGTGGCCAGTAGCGTATTACGCGCGGCGACTGTCTGCGCCTTCAGTAGCTCAAGTGGACAGACCGACATCATTTCTGAAGAATTGACGCTGAACAGATATGCTTCGAGGGGCAGCTCATTGATGGCCGTTAGCAAGCCTTTATTATCGATGCGGATTTCCAGAGCACCGCGCAACTTCTGATTCTCCTTGTGTCGCCAATGAAACTGTACGCCAACGATAACATCGTGCAAAATAATTCGCCCCTCTTCGTGACCATGTGGCGCCAGGCGAAGAAAGTTGCTTCCCTCTACCTCAGTGCCGTCAGGTAGTATCAAATACACGCTACCTGAGGGTGGGGCAAGACGCTTTTCAAGGATGTCAATTTGTTGGGGCCGTGGGAGGCTCGAGCGGGCCTGGGCGGCTTCGCGGCGTGTCGCGTAAGGGGGCGTGCATACACAGTATTCTGTGCTACTGACGATCTTGCCTTGCTGGCTGGAAAAGGTATGGCCGAGGGGCACAATGCGGAGATCAGGCATTTCGGTGTTGGCCTGACAATCAGCCAGTCGCTGCTGGGCCTCCTCAGCGTGCGGTGTACGCGCCAGGACTAATGCATAGCCCAGTCGCGCAGGCTTAGCATCACGCAGATATGTCGTCAGGTATTGTTTGCTTTCCTTCAGAGTACAGACCCTCTCTCCTGTATCGCGAAAAAGGTCGTACTCTCCTATAATGCCGAAGGAGATGAGCCGTTGGCCTTGCATCATCCCAATGCGAATGTGCGGTCCGAGTGGCGTGCTGTACGAAAAATGTTCTGTCATTTCATATGTCCCTTTATTCTGGTGTTCTTACTTATTGACAACCGCCTTGGCGCCTTCTTAATAACATATAGTATCAAACTTACGATCTTGCATCCTCAACAATCTAGGGCTGTAATTTAGAGTCTAATTATTTCCTGGCGAAAAGCCTTTTATCCTCGACCACAAAGCATCGCATAAAATGTCAAAGGCAATTCGGAAAATTCCGCAACCTGAAGAATCGCCCAAAAAGTATATATGTCCTATTAATAAGGAACTTGCACATAATATGCAACATAAAAACTCTCGGGTGAGAATTCCGCTTTCGGATGGAAGGAGGGCGTCATGAAGACTGAGCAGATTCTCCTGGCGCACGGTAATGGAGGCCTGCTTACGCAGGAGCTCGTAGGGCAATGCTTCGCCCGATATTTTACAAATGCAATACTTGATCCGCTTGAAGACGCTGCAATCTTGATGCAGCAACGCCGGCGCCTGGCCTTCACCACCGACTCCTATGTTGTTGATCCGCTTTTCTTTCCGGGCGGCGATATCGGGAAACTAGCGGTGTGTGGCACAGTAAACGACCTGGCGGTCATGGGAGCAACGCCACTCTATCTCTCTTGCGGCTTCATCCTCGAAGAGGGGCTGCCAATGAAGACTCTGGAGCGGGTAGTCCAGAGCATGGCCAGGGCTGCAACAGCCGCAGGTGTGCAAATCGTCACAGGGGATACAAAGGTTGTTGACCGGGGCAGTGCGCACCGGATGTTCGTTAATACATCGGGCATCGGCGTATGTCATACAAGGCGCCGGCTTTCGCCCAAGCGCATTCGTCCGGGCGATAAGGTGCTTGTCAGTGGGACTGTAGGTGATCATGGTATTGCAATTCTTGCCGCGCGCAGGGCATTCGATCTGGACGTGCCTCTGAAGAGTGACTGTGCGGCTCTTCACGGGCTGAGTGCCGCGATTTGCCGCGCAGCTGCAAATGTCAGATGCATGCGTGACCCAACGCGCGGCGGCATTGCTACAGTGCTGAACGAATTTGTGCGCGACCGTGAAGTTGGCATCCTTCTCTTCGAAAATCAGCTGCCTGTTCATCCGGCTGTGGAACAGGTCTGTGAGATATTAGGATTTGACCCTCTCTACATTGCAAATGAAGGAAAGATTGTGGCTGTTGTGCCTGAACACGACGCAGCGGCAGTGCTTCGAACCATGCGACGCCACCCACTCGGACGACGCAGCGCAATCATCGGAGAAGTCACTCAACGGTTTCCCGGGAAAGTGGTGATGGAAACTTCAATCAGCGGTCATCGGATCGTTGATATGCTTGTCAGCGATCAGTTCCCGCGCATCTGCTAGCCCGACACGCGAATTTTGTGCTCGGATTCTACTGCTGTGCGGTGGTTAACATCAGGATTTCTCATGCGTAAGACAGGAAAAACTGAGCGATCAAACAAAAAGACATGTGTCCGAATTACAATTTCCGGACAGGTGCAGGGAATCGGCTTTCGCCCTTACGTTTACCGCTTGGCGACAGGATTAGGACTTGCCGGGTCGGTGCGCAATACACAGACAGGAGTCATTGTTGAAGTTGAAGGCAATGCACAAACGATACGGCAATTCACTGATCGCATCCAATGCGATGCCCCACCTATCGCCCGCATTGACGAGATGACGGCAGAGTCTTTGCCGCTCCAGTCATTCCGCGCATTCACCATTCAACCCAGTTCGCACGATGCTTTGCCTTTGATTCAGGTGACTCCGGATTTAGCGCTGTGTTCTGACTGCCGCACAGAGTTGCTCAATCCCACGGACAGGCGATATCACTATCCGTTTATCAATTGCACCAATTGCGGCCCACGCTTTACTATCATCAGGGGCGTGCCGTACGATCGCTGCAACACAACCATGGCGCAGTTTACGATGTGTCCTGAGTGCGCGCGGGAATACCATAATCCAGCCAATCGGCGCTACCATGCGCAGCCAAATGCCTGCCCGCGATGTGGGCCGCAGGTGTCACTATGGACTGCTAAGGGGAAAGCAGTGACAGTGCGCGATATTTTCGGCCACGTACGCACGCTGCTCAAGCAGGGAAAGGTTGTGGCGATCAAGGGCCTGGGAGGCTATCACCTGGGGTGTAACGCGTTGGACAAAATGGCTGTCAAAACTCTGCGCCAACGCAAGTATCGCGAAGACAAGCCGTTTGCCGTTATGATGTGCGACCTCGGGGTCATAAGACGCTTCTGTGTGGTCTCAGCCGAGGAAGCTGCCCTCCTGCAATCCTATCGAAGTCCCATTGTTTTGCTGAAAAAACGCACCTCCCCACAGGTTGCTTCGCTTGTGGCGCCAGAAAATCCCTATCTTGGTGTTATTCTCCCCTATACCCCGCTTCACGTTCTTCTGTTTGACACCGATCTCGTGGCTCTCGTCATGACGAGTGGAAACTACAGTCAGGAGCCAATCGCCTTTCGAGATGAAGATGCGCGAACGGTGCTTGCTCCGATTGCCGATTACTACCTCACACACAATCGTCCCATTCAACGGCGATGCGACGACTCTGTGGTGCGAGTTCTTGACGGGAAAGAGTCGCTGATTCGCCGCGCACGCGGGTACGCCCCAACCTCCATTCGCCTATTTCGCACTGTAGGCGATATACTTGCCTGCGGCGCAGAATTAAAAAATACCTTCTGTTTTGGCAAAGGATACTACGCTTATGTAAGCCACCATCTCGGGGATCTGGAAAATTATGAAACCCTTGAAGCCTTTGAGCAAGGGATCGAGGATTTTCAGCAACTCTTTGCGCTTAAGCCCCGCTACATTGCATATGATCTTCATCCCGACTACCTGTCCACCAAATACGCTCTCGCACAGACCGCTCTCCAGCCCATCGCCGTCCAGCATCATCATGCCCATATTGCCAGCTGCATGGCTGAACACGGCCTGGATGAGGCGGTAATTGGCATTGCACTGGATGGGCTCGGCCTTGGGAGCGACGGCACACTATGGGGCGGTGAAGTCTTGATCTGTACGTATGGCAATTTTGAGCGGATCGCTCATTTGAGACCTGTGAGGCTTCCTGGAGGGGCGCAGGCAATCAAGGAGCCATGGCGAATGGGAGCGGTCTACTTGGAATATGCAATCGGCCCTGATTTTATCGAACGTCCCCTGGTGTTTTGTCAGCGACTGAAGCAACGTGGATGGGAACGACTCGCACGGATTGCTACACAGCGCCAGTACTCACCGCTCATCTCCAGCCTGGGCCGCCTGTTCGATGCCGTGAGTGCAATCCTGGGTGTGCGCGAAACGATCAACTATGAAGGCCAGGCAGCCATCGAGCTCGAATACCTGGCCATGCGCTCGCGCACTACCGCACACTATCCCTTTGCGATTGATGAAAGCAGGAAGCCGGCGATTATTGACGTGCGTGAGCTCTTTCGCACCCTTGCCCTGGATATTGAGCGCGGCGTCGCGCGGCCTGCGATCGCAAGGAAGTTTCATAATAGTATGGTGTGCATGATTCGCGACTGTGCAGTGCTAGGCCGGCGCTCGCATGGACTGAAAAAAGTCGTGCTGAGTGGCGGATGTTTCCAGAACGTTTTGCTTCTGAGCTCTGCGGTCGCGCTTCTTCTCCGTGAAGGATTCACGGTTTTTACCCATCATCAACTCCCACCAAATGATGGCTGCATTTCTGTCGGTCAGCTCCTGATTGCCTCAGCCAAGCTTGAAGCTGGCAAAGCAAGCACGGATTTACAATGAGAGAGCATAATCTTAGAACACCACAGGTATAAATGTAGGGCAATTCGTGAATTGCCCCTACTCTTCCTGAGCGACTTCTAACCTAATGGAGACTGAGTAGAAAAGAGATTTTGTTTGACAGTAAGTCTCTCAGTAGTAAAATCATTTGCCTCTTTTTCAAATGAGTTGGCATTTCACGATGAAGGTGACCCCTCACCTTGCTCCTCTCCCCTCAGGGGAGAGGGATTGGATGAGGGGAACGTTAGGGGCAAACTACCGTGATGGTTCAGTTACCTTCGAAGCCCTGGACATGCTGAAGTTTCTCAATGTCTCACAATTATGTTGCTAACCTTTGTGAGAAAGAGCCAATTATTTTCAGGTGATATTTGGTTAAAGACAAATAGACTCATATACAGAGAGTTGTCGGCTCCCGGCTTTTTTATTTGTCCGGCCAATCGCGCAGGAATGGGCAGTGTTGCCGGGTTTTGTTCTTTATGTTTTCTGGCACAAGTCCCAGAGGAGGCATAATTATGATAAGTTGTACTGTCTGGCGTGCGATTCGTTCCAGGACTGGCCAGGTATTGGCCTTCTTATTGATCATTGCGCCGGCTCTGCTGTTCTGTCCTTCAACTTATGGTCACCAGACCACGTCAGTTGACGTTGACACATTGAAGCAGTCAGACTGGTGGCAGCAAGCACAGCAACACATCCGCCAGATGCAATATGAAGTAACCTGGCAGGAGCAGTGCGTCATCCCTGGTGGGAAAGCGGGCTATCACATGGCAAACCGGGCCCAGAACCTCAGAGCGTATTTTTGTCCGGAAGGGATGAGCGTAGTAAGGCGCACGAATGTTGCGCCTTATTGGGTGTGGAACTACACGCTGACGGGGTTTGGTCGCGAGGGAGCAATAAAGTCGTTCGGGGAACCGACGTTGGCCGTCGAAAGGAATTGCATCGAATATCGGTATGCGCTTCTGACAATGACGTACGAGAATAGCGACGTTGGAATTAAGCAGAGCTTCGTTATAGACGAGAAGCCGGAAGGTAGCGGGTTACTGATTCTCGTTTCCCGAATTAGCGGCGATCTTCGCACACAGGTACTCGATGATCGTGCGAGCGCGGAATTTCTGCACGATAGAGATGTCGTGCTGCTCTACGGCGGACTTCGGGTTGTAGATGTTCGTGGTCGCGAATTGCCTGCCAAACTCTGCTTTTTGGATGACCAATTACGTCTGACAATTAATGACGATGGTGCGAGTTACCCATTAGTTGTAGACCCGACCTTTACCGGCGTTGTGCAGAGCAGCGGTATTTCCACCGACCCTAGCTGGACAATGACAGGGGCTCAGCAGTTTTGCAATGCTGGCTATTCTGTAGCCACTGCTGGCGATGTGGATGGTGATGGGTATATGGACGTTATCATTGGCGCACCGTTTTACGACAACGGACAGACTAATGAGGGGCGCGCTTTTGTATACATGGGGGGTGCTGCGGGACTCAGTACGGTGGCCAGCTGGACTGCGGAGTCAAATCTGGGTAATTCCCTTTTCGGCTGGTCAGTTTCTACGGCTGGCGATGTGAATGGTGATGGCTATTCGGACGTCATTGTCGGATGCCCTCAATACTATAATGGACAATCATCTGAGGGCGGGGCGTTCGTGTATCACGGTTCTTCCGGTGGGCTGAGTCTGACTGCAAACCGGAGCGCGGAATCCAATCAGACAGGTGCCAAATTCGGCTATTCTGTTTCAACGGCTGGGGACGTAAATGGCGATGGATATTCTGACGTAGTCGTTGGGGCGCCTTATTATGACACCGGTCAGACGGACGACGGAGCAGTGTTTGGGTATTATGGGAGTTCCACAGGGTTAAGCGCGTCATATTCGTGGATTGGCGAACGCAATAGGCCTAATGCGCATTTGGGCTGGTCTGTTTGCACTGCTGGAGATGTTAACGGCGACGGGTATTCTGACGTAATCGTCGGTGCCCCAGATCATGAAGCGTTTGGCCCAACAGGAGAGGGAGGAGCGTTTTTATACCTCGGCTCTGCCACAGGGTTGTATGGCTATACGTCATGGGGAGTCGAGTCGAATCAGGAGGGTGCGCATTTAGGCTTTTCCGTTTCTACTGCGGGAGATGTGAATGGTGACGGCTATTCGGATGTCGTTGTCGGAGCACCAAATTACGAGATTGATAATACGGACGAAGGTGTCGTCTTCGCATATTATGGGAGTGCCACAGGACTCGAAACAACGCCCGATTTTACCTACCACAGCAATTATGATGGCATCCACCTGGGCTATTCCGTGGCTACTGTGGGTGATGTGGACCATGACGGATATGCAGACGTTGCCGTTGGAGTGCCGCATTACTCCAACGGAGGTGCGGTCTATGTGTTCATGGGAGGCTCGAGCGGGCTCAAGACGTATCGCTATGCGCTCAAACACTGCCCTCAGTACCAGGCTGACGCCGAGTTTGGCTATTCCGTGGCGACGGCCGGAGATGTGAATGGAGATGGCTACTCGGACATCATCGTGGGGGCTCGCTACTACGATAATGGTGGAACAAATGCAGGGGCAGCGTTCGTATACCATGGCGGGGTGGACGATCTTAGTCGCAATCCCAGTTGGTACTATGAGTCAAACCAGGCCGATGCAAAGTTTGGGCATTGTGTGGGTACAGCCGGGGATGTAAATGGCGACGGATATGCGGACGTGATCATCGGAAATCCGTATTACGACAGCGGCGAGCAAGACAAGGGTATGGCGTGTGCGTTTTACGGGAGCGCAGCGGGCCTTTCGCGAGTAGCCCCTGATTGGACCACGGAAGGGAGCGGGGAATACTCCCTATTCGGCTACTCAGTTGGCGCTGCAGGGGATGTGAATGGCGACGGTTACGGGGACGTTATTGTCGGGGCACTTTACGATAAAACGGCCTATGTATACCACGGGAGCGCCGGGGGGCTTAGCACCGTGGCGGATTGGACTGCGAAGCCGGGGGCGGACTACTTTGGCTGTTCAGTCTCAACAGCCGGAGATGTGAATGGTGATGGATACGGCGATGTCATTATCGGAGCGTCGCTTTATAGCAATGACCAAACCAATGAAGGTGCTGCGTTTGTGTACCATGGTAGTTCGTCAGGGCTCAGCTTAACACCGTCCTGGAGTGTGGAGGGTAACCAGGCGCATTGCAGATTTGGCGGTTCCGTCTCCACCGCGGGCGATGTGAACCGCGATGGCTATTCTGATGTTATTGTTGGAGCGCTTTGGTATGACAATGGGGAAGAAGACGAAGGCAAGGCTTTCGTCTATTATGGGAGCCCCACGGGGCTCAGCCAGACGTCTTCGTGGAACGCCGAGGCCGATCAGGCGGGGGCCTACTTTGGCTGCTCTGTTTCTACTGCCGGAGATGTGAATGGCGACGGCCTTTCGGACGTCATCGTTGGGGCTCGTCAGTATGAAAATGGTATTATAAAAGAGGGGGCCGCCTTTGTTTACCTTAGCAGCGTCCTGGGGCTGAGCCCCGCTCCATCGTGGAGTGCTGAAGGGAATCAAGGATACACTAACTTTGGTGCGTCTGTCTCCACGGCAGGTGATGTAAACGGTGATGGGTATGCAGATGTCATTGTGGGTGCTTATAACTATAATAATGGCGAAGTGGACGAAGGAAGGGCTTATGTGTACCTTGGTGGTAACACCGGTCTGAGTTCTGAAGCTCACTGTATTGTCGAGTCAGACCAGGCAGGTGCTCGCCTGGGTTACTCCGTTTCCACGGCAGGGGATGTAGACGGCGACG
The DNA here is from genome assembly GCA_030613245.1 of Candidatus Sumerlaeota bacterium. Lineage (GTDB taxonomy): Bacteria > Sumerlaeota > Sumerlaeia > MWCT01 > JAUWMI01 > JAUWMI01. The sequence continues at coordinate 6,184 of JAUWMI010000018.1, read as the reverse complement.
GGTATGCAGATGTTATAGTAGGAGTCTATCAGTACGCTGATGGCCAGGCTAACGAGGGTCAGGTTTGCTTGCACTATGGAAATGGGGGATACAATTGGGCCCAGCCTTCACTCAATCCTCGCCAACGACGCAGCTACACCCCGGTGCCTATCGCTCCATTGGGTAAGTCCGACAGCACAATGACCTTCCGCCTTGCCTTACTGGGACGCACTCCCTACGGCCGAGGCAAGGTTAAGTTACAGTGGGAAGTAAAACGTCTAACAACTCTCTTCGATGGCCTTAGCACAGGACTGAGTGCGTCGTGGATCGATACTGGTACAGCAGGGATGGAAATCAACCAACTGGTCATCGCCCTAACACAAAACACCCCGTACCACTGGCGAGTGCGCCTGCGATACCACCCTGCAACCACCCCTTACCAGAAGTACACGCGCTGGCTGACCATGCCGTGGAATGGCTGGAATGAGGCTGATTTCCGTACTGCAGCGCCTCCAACCCCAACGCCCACGCCAACCGCGACACCAACGGCGACGCCCACGCCGACACCAACGCCAAGCCCAACTCCATCGCCTACGCCGACTTCTAGTCCTACACCCACGCCCACTCCAACTCCCACACCAACCCCCTCACCCACGCCCTGGCAGATTGTCTTCGACTTTATACCAGATACGGAGGATTGGACCTCCGGTGGCGCGCCCATTATCTATACGGTTCCTGATTTCCTCTGGGAAGCTGACTACCTAAAGATGACCTCATCAACGAATACGAATACGTTTGGCTACTGGCAGAGCGCGCAGGATGCGATTGCCGCTGACTCGGACTACCTCTATCGCGCCCGGTTCACGGTCTCGACCGATATAACGGATCAACCAGTCGTTCCCCAGATACGACTCCGCGCAAATGCCTTGAACCTCCAGCAGTATGATGTGCTTTCGATCGAAAGCGCAGGTGATGGCGGTGCGTCTCCCGACGTGGCGGGCACGGACTACGACCTCTACTTTGTGCCGCCTGCGAATGATACCGCCGCTATGCTGGCGTTCGATCTTCTCAACTTCAATCCCGACGATGCGGCGCAGGCAGAACTCGCCCTGGATAGCGTTACCGTTGATCGTTTTGCTCTGAGTTCGCTCTCCCCTGCGACAGTCGTTCAGGATTACACCTTTGAGTCGAGCCAGGATGGTTGGACAACGGGTGGCGCACCTATAGTGTTCACTTCACCGCAGTATATTCATTCTTCCAGTGCGCTTGAGCTGCGCTCAACAACCAATACGAATACGTTTGGCTTCTGGGGAAGCCATCCGGCAGATATAACGATTGAGGTGAACAAACTGTATCGAGGTACATTTGAAGTGCGTACCGACGTGACCAACCCGGCGCTGGTTCCGGAAATGCGGCTGCGGTTCAACGCTGGGAATTTTCAAGCCTCGCACACCTTCGGCATCGCAAGCATCGGCGACGGCGCGAATTCTCCTAGCATCGCAAACACAATATACGACCGCATGTACTTCTTGCCGCCAGCAACTTGTGTTGGCGAGGGACTCGTCGTCTCTTTCGACATGCTCAACTTCTCACCCGATGATGAGGCAACTGGAAGCTTGATTCTAGATCGCGCAACTATTGAGACACTTTCGCCTCCGATAGCACCCTAGCCGTAGCATCGGCCAGCATAATGGTAGGGACAGATTATAATCTGTCCCTACCTGGACATAAAAATTGCAGGTATCCCTTTGCGAGATTCCTGCAATTTGTACATTCTGCCTGAAACGAAAATCAGTACAATTCCCAGAGAGTGTATTCCGATGTTCACCCAGGCGAAGGTCAAGCAGAGATCATCAGACTGATTTGGGGTTGACTTTTCGAAATTTCATTTTCATCGTCTGGAGACATACTGCTTTGAGCTATCTCGCGATGGCATTTTTGCACTGGGCCCATTCTCACTTGGAGCAATCCATGTCATACGAGAAGCCTGAAGCGAAGAAGTAGATTTTATCACACCGATTTGTGCAAGGAGGCACATACCATGAACCCTCGGCTTCGCATTTCCGTACTTATTGTCATGTGTGCTATTCTACTCAGCTGTGCTACTATTGGACCAATCCCATTTATGGGGAAAAGTTCAGAGCAAGAGCTGCGCGAAACGCTCGATTATCTCTTTCACACGCCGGAGTTTGAAAATGCGTATTGGGGCGTGAAGATCCAATCAGTTGACAGTGGAGATGTGCTCTATTCGCTGCGCGAAGGAAAGGGGTTTATGCCAGCCTCCAACATGAAACTCTACACCACTGCAACGTCACTGGCGTTGCTCGGTCCGGATTTCAGGTATGAGACCCCGATTTTCTACCAGGGCACGATTGATGCGGATGGCGTCTTGAATGGCGACGTGATTATTGTTGGCTCAGGAGACCCCTCAATCTCGGGCCGATATCGCAAGGAGATAACTACGGAGCAGATACTGGATGAATGGGTACAAGCGTTTCGCAATCTGGGAATTACGCAGATCACTGGCGATATTGTTGGCGACGACGATTGTTTCGACGATTCGCCAGTCGCGGGCAGCTGGGAAAACGATGATCTTGCATATTGGTATGCTACTGGCTCGAGCGGCCTTGCCATTAGCGACAATTGCTATAGCTATACCATAACCCCGGGAGAGGCGGTTTTTGCGCCGGCAACATGCACCATTGATCCCGACACGAGCTACTTGACCATTATTAACAACGTTCTGACAACTGGTTCCAGCGCTCGCAGGCGGGTCGATCTGCATCGTGAAATGACCAGCAATGATGTCAGATTTTTTGGCTCGATCCCATTGGAAGGCTCCCCTTATTCGCACTTTGCCTCTGTGTATAACGGCACGCTCTATACTACTACGCTATTCATGGAAGCGCTTGAGCACGGGGAAATTGAGGTTCTTGGTCGCGCAACGGATATTGACGACTATTCCGATAAGGCCGAGCGATTTTCTCCAGCCAACTTTACGCTAGTGCATACCCATGTCTCCCCTCCCCTCTCTGAGCTCATTGTGATCATTAATAAGCCAAGTCAGAATTTCTATGCTGACCACCTGCTGAGAACCCTCGGGTATCGGTTCAAGGATGAAGGAAGTTTCCGTAAAGGGGCTGAAGTGGTGGTGGAATTCCTGCGCACAATCGGCGCCGAAGACCTTGACGGGTTCAAAATGGCGGACGGATCAGGGCTCTCGCGCAGGGATCTGGTTCAACCGCGTCATACTATTGCCCTGCTTGATTACATGATTCGCCAGCCATACGGAGAGGTCTTTTACGAATCGCTCCCGATCGCCGGCGTGGATGGGACAATTAGACGACGCATGAAAGGTACATTGGCAGAGGCAAATGTTCACGCGAAGACCGGATTTATTAGCCGGGCGCGCAGCCTCTCTGGATACGTGACTACGATGGACAATGAACTTTTGATTTTCTGCATAATGGCAAATAACTATACAGTACCAACCCGCATGGCGAACAAGCAGCAGGATAGGACATGCGAGCTGCTAGCGAGTTTTCGTCGCCATTAACTTGCCCGAGCTCACACACCGCAACCGCCATCACCTATTTAATTTGATACTTTGCCAGAATGAAAGTGCAGAGTGATCGCAAAATCACGGGCAGGATGCCCGTGCCACCAGAATCTATCACAGTGGCACAGGCATCTTGCCTGTGAGGTAGGAGAAGATATAAATGGTGAGTTTGGTTATAGTATGTCAGCGAGCCCAAATTCTTTTGCCTTATCGCGAATCGGTGCATTGGTAGGGTCTAAGATATAGGCCTGGAGGTATGCGGCCTGAGCCTTGGCCCGCTCCTGACGTGCCTCGTAGCAGTTCCCCAGATAGACATAGATGCGTGCCTGCATCGGATCCAGACGGCTGGCCTGTTCAAGAGCGTCTACCGCTGTGTCCAGCCGATTCGCGTGATACAAGGCAACACCCAGTCCGAAATACGCGTCCGTTAGCTCCGGTATCAGACGCAAACTTTTTTCATAATATCCAATCGCTTCAGGATAGTTCCCCAGAAGGAGCATTTTGTCGCCCAGGGTCAGGTAGAAGCTGGCGTGGGATATTTCATGTGCCGAGGCCGTTGCGACGAGCTGCTTGCTCAGCGTGGGCTCGAGCATGATTTTGCGAAAAAGCGTGTTAAACTCAGGAACTTTCAGAGCCTGGGGCCATGCAGTCATGATCAGGTTCAATGCCCGCTCAAGTTTTCCTTCCTCTGTGAAGAATTTCGCCGCATAAACGTAGCTGTATGGCTCGTCAGAATACGTGGCTACCAACTGCTCGACTGTGGTTTGATCTGAAGTTTCGTCACCCGCCTGTCGTACCTTGCGAAACTCAATTTGCAATAGCTTCCGCTGGGCAGTTCGTTTAAACCCCGCCAAGTCATTGAGAGGCGACAGGATGTTCTGTGCGTCCTCGAGCTTGCCAAGATGCATGTGGTGATCTGCCAGTGTCGTAGCGGCCTGAAAGTATTCCGGCCGCCAGTGTTCTCCCTCATCCCCGTATCGGTCAGCCACGCGGCGAAGTAGGGCAAGGCGTGAGTCTAGGATGTGCTCAATACGGTAATTATAGCGCTCGACGAGCTGAGGATTGTTCTGTTGTACTGCATAATCTCGTACCATGTTCAGCGCCATGAGATTGGTTGGATCGAATCGCAACACCGCCTGCGCACACCCTGTGCCAGAGCCGGGCCCCTCCTCTTTTTCAACCAGCCGATGCCGCAAGAAAGAGTATTCAGGATTTAGAATGTGGCTTTTCTGCAGTCGTTGCTTTGCCTCATCATACATGTTCGCCCACAGGTAGAGGTAAATCATGTTTCCGGATATCGCTGGATGCGTGTAGTATTTGCCGCGTGCCATCCGCACTGCCTGCATTTTGATCCCTGGTGGCAAAAGTCCTTCCAGCAACACTGCCCCGATGATAAGCTTTTCTTCTGACAGAATGGCGTGGGAGAGAATAGCGTGGGAAACGGCAGGCAAATTCTGTTCCTTGGCTAGCAGACTCAGCTCATATTTGACCAAGATGCTTTGAGGATCCATCACCTGAGCATGCTGGAGCAATCTCTGCGCTCTGGCACTATTTCCCTCTTTCTTTGCTTCCAGTGCGTCGCGGAGGTATTGTCCGGCCGGGTATGTGTGGGGATTCTGTATCAGGAAAAACATATTCAGGCAAAGAATTCCACCAATCGCCATAGCCGGGAGAATTGGCTTGTTGAGAAACACCAGCCGCCAGGATGGGATACGTGCCGCAAACATTACTCCCAGTATTCCAGCCAGGCCCAGTCCTACCATTCCAAGCGCCGACAGAATATGCCGACCCTGCTGGAGGTACTGGATCATGATTGAGTCGCCCCAGATCGTCAGCGGATGCAGTACGCTATGGCGAACAAGAAGCCACCATTCATAGCTATGATGCCCAATGAAGTAGTACTTCATGATTCCACGGGAGAAGAGAATAGCGAGGAAAACATTGAGGATGGTAAACAGGACGAGTACGGACACGATGCCCCAAGTCTTAATCTTGCGGTGGAGCCAGCTGAGCGCAGCAGCGCTGCCAAATGTGAGTATGGGAATCAGCGCGCAGAAGCGGCGTGCACCGAACGAAGTGCCGGCGAACCAGTCACTCACTGCCGCATTGACATACGTCATGGCGAGAACCGCGGCGATCAGCCCGATCCCCAGGCGCGCCTGGCGTTTTAAGAAATACGCTAGCCCAAAGATACTGAGAAGTAGAAAGGGCGAGCTGGAAAAGAAACCGTTCCATCCTGAAAAGAGAATTTTCAAGAATTGCGGACGTGTCCATCGCAGAAACTCTTCGCCCTGCGGAATAATGAGAATCTGTCCGTAAATCACATACCAGATGACCATCTGGAGTGAGAGAACGAGGAAGAATCCAATAAGAAAGAAACCCAGCTTGCGAAGTTCGTAGGCCAGAAACACAGAACGGCGTCGCTTCAGGTGGGAAATGAGTCGCGGCAGAATATACGCAGCGGGAACAACCAAAAACACTGCGCATTGCCAGCGCGTCAGCACCATCAGGCCCCCAGCCAGGCCGTAGTAAAAGACGTTCAGGTAGTACGGACGTCGTCTTTCACGCAGCGTAAGATACAGAAAAAGTGCTACGGAAAAGTAAGAATAGACGTGCGACATCGCCCCTTCCTTGAACGCATAGTAC
>JAUWMI010000034.1 GCA_030613245.1 Candidatus Sumerlaeota bacterium | reverse complement strand
CCCTTCCCTCTCGCCTAGGCGAGAGGAGTAAGGTTTACCCGCCTCAGGCGAGGTGAGGTTGAAAATGCGCCTTGTGCGTAGGGATTATCTCTCCCAAAATGCTAACTCATTTGAGAAACAGCCATATAGATTGTAAACATTGGATTGAAAATTTCCTTCTTTGTTTTAAAATTTGCATTTTACAATCTTCAATTTTCGATTCGACTTTCCCAGGAAGTCGTCTTACTTCGCCATTGACGCTAAGCTCTCGTGATGCTTTAATAAGTCCAATTGTCGCGGCTAACCTTTTTCAACAAACCACATGTCGCACTATACGCAATTAACCACCAATAATAGGAGTTGTGACGCCCTACATTCAGGAGGGCCTGTCCGCCGAAGGAGGAAGAGCTAATGACGAAACGTCACCTGTTTTGTACCTGCAGTATCGTATTGTTACTGGTTGGCCTTGGAGGCTATCTCCTCGCCCAGCAGACCTCTTTCCCGAGTCCTGATGAGAAGCCAAAGTATCTGGAATGGCAGGAGCGTTTTTTTAAAGGGCTCACGAACGAGCTTGAGCCCGACGGCGTTGGCCGGGTGACAGAACTTAGCCGCTATGCACAGCGCTTTCCAGACGCGATCAAGCTTGACCGCACGCTCTTTTACTGGGACGTACAGACAACGGCCGTGAACGGAAGGGTGGTGGCGAGCGGCAGCGTCAATTTCGTCGAGCTGAAGCAGAGCTATCTCGGCGCGCTCGAGCGTTTGGGTTTCAGAAATATTGACGATCAGATTGAAGTGCTGCCATCAGAAAATCTCGGCAACAAGCTATTCGGTCTGGTCACCACGCCTGCAGAGTTGACCTACGCGAAACCCGATCCAAAGTCGGGCCTAATGACGGAGTGTCTTTTTGGGGATCCGATCTACCTGCTCCGCTACGATCCTGCGGGTTATTATCTCTGTCACAGCCCGATCGGCTATCTCGGCTACATCCGGGCCGATGCTGTCAGACTTATGACCAAAGCTGAATTTCAGGCCTTCCAGCGTGCTCCAAAGGTTGTGTTTCTGAAGGATTATGGAGATGGAGAGAGGAGCATTCCGTTCGGCGCAAAGCTTCGCGTTGCGCGGGAACAGCCCAAGCCGGCGACTAAACGGCTGCGCGTCATGCTTCCCGACGATCGAACCATCGTGGTGCCGATGGAGATAGTCAGCCGGAGTTCCTTGGGCGGAAAAAATTTCCGCAACCGCATGCTTGAAATCACGCAGAATTTTCGTGATACCCCTTATGTGTTTGGCGCTAAATCCACTGCCGGGGCCGACTGTTCGGGATTCGTGTGGACTATATTCAGGGCTCTAGGCCTGAGTCTGCCACGCGATGCCAAGCAACAGGTGCTGGTGGGCGAACTCGCAGGCATGCGCTGGTTTCGCGAAGAAATCCAGCCCGGTGACCTCCTTTACTTCGTCGGTTTTACTGGCAGTGTCATGCATACCGGTATCTATAAAGGCAAACAGGAGTTCATCCATCTTTCGCCGCCTCGCTATCAGGTCAGTAGCTTTGACCCCAAGGCGGCAAACTATACAGAGTTCTGGACCAATGCCTTCTGCATTGCCAAACGGCCCGTGCTGGAATGATAGCCTCCGGAGAGAGCGGAAATTTAATAAAGACGTGGCACGGACGTCCCACGCGCGGACGCAAAAGAGCAACACAAAAAAGTTCGGTCCGCCATAAAAATTGGGCTCTTTGTCAAATGAGTTAGCATTTCAGGAGAGAAATAATCCCTACGCACAAGGCGCATTTTCAACCTCACCTTGATCCTCTCCCCCCAGGGGAGAGAAAAAAACACTGAGCAGACTGCTGTTCATTTTCGCGCAGCCAAACCATGACAGACAAAATCACTGACATTCGTAAGGAGATGATATTTCAGCAGACGGAGAACCCTACTTCCCTCTCCCCTGGGGGGAGAGGGATGGGGTGAGGGGGCTACAAGAACAGATTGTTATGAACGCAATCCTCTCTGCAAAAGCCTAACGAACCTGTATTTCCTATGTGTTTCGATCGCTATTTTGCTAACCTATCTGACGAAGAGCCTAAAAATTATTGTTGATCTGGCATGCCTAATTCGCTAAAAGCCCTCTCGCGCCTTGCGATTTGGGAAGACAATTATTTTCTCAGAAAGGAGTAGATGTCTTGGTAAACTTGAAATCATTATTGAACGGGGCCGTGAAATTGGGGGCCTCGGATATTCACCTTATTGAAGGGATAAAACCCTATCTGCGGATTACCGGCGACTTGCGCCGTGTTGATGCGCCAAAGCTTACAGCCAATGACATGTCAAAAGTACTCCGAACAATCTTGCCCGAACATCTGAACGACGTGCTCCAGCGCGAGCGTGGTGTTGACTTCTCCTATCAGCTAGAAGAAAAGGCTCGATATCGCTGCATTGCCTTTTTCCAGGAAGACAAGCTTAGCATCGCCATGCGCTGGATTCCCTATCGTGTTCCAACTATTGATGATCTCCGCATGCCCGAGGTGATCAAGCGCATTGCACTGCTCCAGCGGGGCTTGGTGCTGGTCACCGGTATTACGGGCTGCGGCAAGTCAACAACCCTGGCCGCTATGATCAATCACTTGAACCTCTTGGAAGCCCGGCGCGTGATTACTGTGGAAGACCCAATTGAGTACAAATTCAAGAACGTCAAAAGTATTATCAGTCAGCGTGAAATCGGTAAAGACGTCGCAGACTTTAACACTGCGCTACGCCAGAGCTTACGCAGCGATCCAGACGTCATCATGATCGGTGAAATGCGCGATGTCGAGACCATCCGCGTCGCCATCAAAGCAGCAGAAACCGGCCACCTCGTCATCAGCACCCTGCACACTACCGGCGCTCTGCACACTGTCCAGCGCATCATAGGCCACTTCCCAGAAGGGGAGCACGAGCTCCTGCGCGAGCAGCTTGCGCTCAATCTCAAGGCCACTGTTACTCAGCGTCTTGTCAAAACGGCTGACGGCAAAGGCCGGATCGCTGCGATGGAAATCATGCTAGTCAATTCCGTTGTAGCGAAATTGATTAAAGACAACCGCGTCCCCGACATCTTCGGCATTATCCGCGGTCGCGAGAATGACATGCAGACAATTGATCAGGCGCTCGCCGACCTCGTGCGCGACAAGATAATTACCTTCGAGGATGGCAAAAAGGCCTGCGATGACTTCTATGCCTACAAGCGCTTTATTGCAGGCATGGCCGCATCCGGCGATCGCGGCGCTATTACCGCCATGGCGTAAAGCACCGCTCCCGGAAGTGATTTGCCTTACCGAAGCGCTGACGCTTTGTATCTTACGCCAGGAGACAAATATTTCTGCTGTACGCTCTGCTGAAGACTCTCCTTATTTTTGCTATCATTCAAGAAAGAATGAAGATTGATTAGCAGTGAATTTAGTCGTGCTCATTGGACGTCAACCTGGCAGATAAGAGTTTTTGTCAAATGAAAAAGATTAGAAAGCGACAGAATTACTCGATGCTCATTACTGAGATTGCTTCTCTCATTGAGTAGGGGCGCAAAGCAGCGGTGCGGTATGTGAATACCGCTCTGGTGGCCACATACTGGCTCATAGGCAGAAGGGTTGTAGAATATGAACAGAAGGGGAAAGGGCGCGCGGACTATGGGCAGGAGTTATTGAAGAAATTGTCGAAAGACCTGACGCATACATTTGGCCGTGGCTTCTCGCCGGATAATCTTGAATCAATGCGCCGCTTTTATTTGGAGTACAAAAGTGAAATTTCCGAGACAGTGTCTCGGAAATTGAACGGAAAGAAAACCGAAACAGCGTCTCGGAATTCTTCAACCTCCTTGGCAATCCGTCAATACTCAGAACGATTTCTACTTTCTTGGTCTCACTATCGGTTATTGCCACGTCTTGATGAACCCTTCAAACGGGATTTTTACGAGGCAGAATGTATCAGAGGAAACTGGTCGGTAAGGCAACTCGACAGGCAAATTCAATCCATGCTTTATGAACGAACGGCATTATCCAAACGCAAGATGGCTGTTATTGCCAAAGCCCACGAAAAGTCTGTCGTTCTCAAGCCTGAAGATGAAATCAAAGACCCTTATATTCTGGAATTCCTTGGATTGAAGGATGAGTATTCAGAATCACAGTTAGAAGAGGCATTAATCCAACACCTGGAACATTTTCTTCTTGAATTGGGAATCGGTTTTACCTTTGTTGCCCGGCAGAAGAGAATTACTCTTGAGGGAAGTCATTACCGTCTCGATCTTCTCCTATTTCACCGACTCTTGAGATGCCTCGTGGCAATAGATTTGAAGATTGGCGAGTTCTCGCACGCAGACGCTGGACAGATGAACCTTTACCTGAATTATCTTAAGGACAGGGAAAAATTACCCGAAGAAAATGATCCTGTTGGTATTATTCTCTGCACGGACAAAAAGAAAACTGTTGTCGAGTATGCTCTTGGTGGAATGAGTAACAGAATATTTACTTCAAAGTATAAGTTACGGTTGCCTGATCCTGAAGTCCTGAAAGCTGAAATAGAACATGAGCGACAAAGACTTCTGCAAATGAAAATCGTTACTGGGGAAAAGAAGGGAAGAAAAAGGGCGAACACATAGGTTCGCCCCTACACAGGTATTTCACACACCATTAAGGATATTCATGCAGTAGCGGTGACGTGATGCGTGGCGTAGGGACAGACCCGCGTGTCTGCCCTATGGACGTGGCCATACAGATTATGCATATTTGGCACGAATTTCGGTCATTTAAATTGACAATATTATGCCCTTTCAAGATAACCCAGTGCTGCGCACTGGGCTTCTATATATGGCCCCTTCGGGGCTGTTTCTATGCATAACGTATAGGTCCTCGTAAACTAACGTATTCACGGTATTTCCAGCATCATTTGGTCGAGAAAGCGTACGCTCCGAAGCCGCGTCTCCAGATGATATTCAAGCATACGGATGAGTAATTCCAGCAGCGCCTTGCTCTGCTTACGACTTAGCCGGATGCGCACTACAGACTTGACCGGCGTCTCGACACTCTTCTTCAGTACACGATACTCGCCTGGATTCAGTGCCACGAGTTCCGCCGTCTCACCTGCACACGCCGCGCACACTACTCCGCCGCGCCGCAGATGAAAATACCTGATCCGCTCCGTTGCTCCACACCGCACGCATCCTTTCAGTGCTGGCTGGAATCCCAGATCTTTCAACAGCTTCAGCAAGAAGTGTACAGTCATGCCAGTCGAATCCCGGCATTTCCTCAGGGCATGTAGATATGCCAGAGTCAGCTTGAATAGCGAATAATTCCTCGCCCCCGGCGCCAGCGTAATCCTGATCGCCTCAATATAGAGCGATGCCAGCGCCAGCTTTATCAGATCTTCGCGCAGATACGCGAACGACTCGATTACCTCGCACTCCTTCAGCGTGCCCAGATCTGCCGCCTCTTTTAAATATAACGTCAGATTCACGTGCGTGAATGGCTCCAGACCCGCGCCCACGCGACTCCCCTTGCGCCGCGCACCTTTCGCCAGTACACTCAGTTTCCCCCGCGCAGGACTGAACACGCGCACCAGCTTTGACGTCTCGCTATACTCTGCGCTATCCAGTATAATCGCCTCAGTCTTTACAATTCCCATAAATCACTCGCTATTTTCCCTTACCGTCTCCAGTAGCGCACCTGAATCCTTGCCTTTCCATATCCGGGCCGCCCGGACGGCTCAACCTCGACCACTGCAATCTCGTAATCTTCGAGAAACTCCGAATGATACTCCATGATATGGAAGTCGCGGCTCCTGATAGGTGTGCGCACTATCAGTCTCACGCTATCGTCCCGCTGATCATTAGGATTGTTTTTATACACGCGCACGAGGCGCAGCGCGAGATCGCGAAACCTCAGGTCATTGCCAACGCGCATCCAGCGGGTAATCAAAAGGATATCCCGGCCCATGGTAGATAGTTGTGGTGGCGCGGGCGGCCGGGGTTTCTCGGGCCACTTCGCCGGAGGCAGTGGCGTTGGCGCCAGCCGGTACCGGGGAATATAAAACGGTCGGTGTCGTATGCGAATGGTTGCCGTGGCATGTGCTGTCTCGTCCGACGGCACGGCACGTCTTACGAATATCTCGTACAGCCCAAATTGCTCAAAGTACATCTCCGTAACGCGCAGTATTTTGGCCTCTTCCGGCAGGCTCACGTAGAGTTCCACACTATCGTCCAGCGAATCCTCTCGCTCATTCTCATTTACGCTAACTAGCTGAAGCGATAGCTCTTGAAACCGCAGCCAATCACCCTGCCCAAGCGTGCGCGTCACTTCGATTGGCTCTGTACTCGCCTTATCGTCCGATGCGATCGCTGCCGTTATATAGTCTTTTGCTCCCGGCAAACTGAGAAGAGCATGCCCGTCCCTGAAGGTCTTGTTCTCTGTTGATACATCGTCCATAGCCGGCCATGCCATGCAATAGGCAGCAAGGCTAATCGAACTAACCATCATGACAAGCATTCCCGGTCGTCTCATCATTCCGCACATCCCTAAATCCTCTTTTTATGGTCATATCTGTACACTTAAAACAGGTATCCAATCATCTCATTTTGCCCAGAGAACTGGATGGATCATACCACCCAAGCCCTCCAACGCAAACCAATTTTCTGCGGCTTTTATAAATGTCTCGAGGCGAGGGATTGTACGAGGATTTAATAGACGCTTTTACCCGTACTTTACCCCCATCCAATCTAGGAGGATTTGTTTGGTATAGGATAATCCTTAGGGCCAAAAGAATCTTAATCAAAATAATAAAATAATGCTTGACAAAAAAGATTTAATTAAATATATTTTAATATAATAATATTTTAATACTTTGAACCATGAAAAAGGCTAAACTCAGAGAGAAGGCAGAGTTGCTGCGTATTCTTGGGCATCCGGTGCGTCTTCGCATCCTTGAAGAATTGTCCAAGGGAACAAAATGTGTCTCTGACATTCAGGACTTGCTAGGGGTACCGCAGTCCAATATCTCGCAGCACCTTCTATTACTTCGGCGTTATCAATTAATCGATTACACCGAAGATGGAGTATTGAGGTGCTATTTTATTGCAAAGGCTGAACTGGTGAGAGATCTGTTTGAATTCTTAAGAAAAGACTATCCGGTTGCCAGAGGTACAGAAGTTAGCCATTATAAGCAAAGACGGGCAGCTGGCAAAAGCCCGTAACTCCGTGCAATGGCTATTCGGGCAAGGAGGAGACGATGAAGAGAGTTTATCTCATTCCCAATCGTTGTCTGGGGTGTGAAGAATGCATTGAGGCCTGTGCCAAAGAGCATGATTGGGTGGGAAGAAACTATGTGCTATGGATAGATATGGTCTATGCAGTGCAGTTGCGCTGTGCTCATTGTGAGAATGCTCCCTGCAGTATAGTGTGTCCGGTGGAGGCTATAAAGAAAACGGAAGAAGGCGCCGTAGTAATAGACGAAAATGTCTGCATCGCCTGTGGAAATTGCGCTCTTGTCTGTCCTTATGGGATTCCCTTATTCTCAGAGGCAAGCAAGAAAATGGTTAAGTGCGACCAGTGCATAGACAGACAAAAAGAGGGTGAGGAGCCTGTTTGTGTTCGTAATTGTCCTACCCTGGCACTACAATTTGATGAAATTGAAGAATACGAGGCACCAAAACGGGAACGTGCCGCCCGACGTATTCTTCAGGCCGGAAGTTACCTCAGGGAAATTCTTATGCCACAGGAGGGTTAAAATGGGAGCAGTCACCCAAGCACGTGATATAAAAGAAATTGAGGCACAACTTACTAAAGCTGACCAAATTGCCATCATTTCCTGTAACACCTGCGTGAGGTTCTGCGGCACTGGCGGGGTGGATAAACTTGACGAGTTGGCACATCGCTTGAGGATGGATGGATTCTCTGTATCCGATCAAATTTTGGTTACCGCTGCCTGTGTCCGGGACTACACCGAGCGCTCCCGATTGAGTAGTGGGATTACTAAAGTCATCGCTCTCACTTGTGATGGAGGCTGGACAAGTATTAAACAGGCCTTGCCCAATGTTGAGGTCATCAAGGGTAATGAGACGCTGGGAATTATGATCGTTAGTCCCAGTAAGGGGGTAGTTAAACTAATGAAGACCTTTGAGGCCTATAATAACAGAGTCGGCGATGAGTTTAGACTCCTCACTGGTGAACCTGAGACAGAGAGAGTTATTAATCTGGAGGTCGAGAAATGATAATTAGCTTAAGAAAGCTAACCTACGAGGAGCTAAAAAATCAGCTGAGTAAGGAAGATAAAATTGTGGTCTGGGCCTGCAATAACTGTGTCAAGTTCTGTGACAAGTTCGGCGGCCGAGAGACAATGAACAATTTAGCCGAAAAGCTAAAAACCGATGGCTATAACGTCGTTCGCCGGGAGCTGATTGGTATGTCCTGCGTGCTTGACCTTGTCCACCTTCGTGCTATTGAGGAAGCTACTAAGAAGACTTTCGAAGAGGCTACGGTGATAATCCCGCTGACCTGCGAGGATGGTTATGAAAACCTTAAATATATTTTTAAAGATAAGAAGATTATTGACGTGCCAAAGACTATAGGACTTGGTATCCTCTCCACTGAATGGCATACGCTTCGTCTAAGCATTCCTTTTGAGGAGACAGGACTAAAACCTCCTGCCGAAGGTATGACACTAGAATCTGCTGCAAAGCAACTTGGTATTTACGCCGGACCCTTCTAAGGTTGCTGTGTTGCCTAAGGAGAGCGAACATGAATGAAAAAGAGTTTGAACCCCATATTATTGTTTTCTGCTGCACCTGGTGTGGTTATGCTGCGGCTGATGCTGCTGGAATCGCCAGGAAAAAGATGCTTCCTTATTTTAGAATTATTCGCACCATGTGCTCGGGCCGGGTCGATCCACTTTTTATTCTCCATGCCTTTCGAATAGGTGTCGACGGGGTTATGGTGATCGGTTGTCATCCCGGAGATTGCCATTATGTAAAGGGAAATCTTGATGCACAAAAAAGGATCAATTTTCTTAGAGCTATTCTGGCCAATACCGGGTTTGAAGAAAGATTAGAAATGCAGTTCATTGCAGCGGGTGAGCCGCCCAAATTTCAGGAAGAGATGAACAGGTTTAGTAAAAAGATTCAATCACTGGGCCCTAGCCCATTTCATGAAATGCCAGATACGGTGGAAGGGAGAACAAAAAGGGAAATCTTGTTTAATCATCTCTCGCTCATATTTGAGCGTACGCAAACCGAGCCTCAGCCCTGGCAACCATCCTCCGAAGAAGAACTGATGGAAGGATTCGGTGCCCCGGTTTACGATACCGAAAAGTGCATTGGCTGTGGTGCTTGCTATCGAAGCTGCCCCGAGGATGTTATTCAGATGACAGATTCCGGGCCAATCCGAGCCTTTAGCCATTACCATTGGAGCTGCATAACATGTAAGATCTGTGAGGAGATTTGCTATAAAGAGGCAGTAAAGGTAGAGCAGGGATTTAATCTCCAGACCTTTATGAATAAAACCATCTTTAAAGACCTCGACCTGGAACTGAGAAAATGCTCTGTCTGCGGTAATTGTTTTGCCCCTGACGTTCTTATGCAGGATATCAAGAAAACCGAAGACTTACATCTGCCTGATGATGCGTATACAATTTGTCCTGAATGTAAGAAAACTATAGCCGCCGATAAATTAAAGAAGATCTTCAACCTTGAGCCGCTTGGCGTATAGAGAGACATCATGAAAAGGCGAAATGGAGAATATAAAAATGCCTATTTTTGAATATCAGTGTAGGGAATGTAGCCAGGTAATGGAGGTATTGCAATTAGGAACCAGCCCTGAAAAGCTAACCTGCAAAAAGTGCGGCTCAAATAACCTGCAAAAATTGCTCTCCTCATTCAGTTCGCACTCCGAAGGCGATACCGGCACCTCGGATGGATCTTGTCCTACCGGCACCTGCCCGCTCCCCTGAGCAATATTCGTTGGGAGAGAAGATATGTCCTGCACTCTTGACAAAGAGAACTTTTACGAGAGGGCGAAAAAGAGAGCATATACGCGCATTCTGGCCGAAGTAAAAGATGCTCGTCATATTCTGGACGTTGGATGTGGCTCGTGTGGACTGGCAAAGTTTATCGCTCAGCGAACCCGTTCCAAAGTAACAGGAATAGATATCACTGATGTCGATTTCCCCACAGCTCGGCAAAAAAGACGACAAGGCGTCACAGCTCTAGTTAACTGTAGAAAAGGCAATGCCGAAAATCTCAATTCATTTAGAGCCAGGTCTATTGATGCTGCTGTAAGCACGTATGCCCTCCATGAGTTTCAGCATCCGATATTAGTTTTAAAAGAGATTCACCGGGTATTAAGGCCCGGGGCATATGTAGTAATTGTGGATTTTCCCTGCCATAGTCTGGCTGAGGAGCTTTGGGATGAGCAATACTTCACCCTTGCTCAAGTGAAGGCATTGCTCACCAGAGCTGGGTTTAAAGATTCTCAGGTTAATCTGATAGCTAGTAATCAGCTGCTTCTTGCTAAGGCTTACAAAATTTTATCCTAACAAAATGTTAGTCTTCCTCAGAGCGGTACTCAGCAGTCAGTTCCTTTAAAATTGTTCTAGGCCTTGCGATTTGTCGCCTCCCCTTCATGCTGAAGTAGAAAGCTGGCCTGACAAATGTCAGGGTTCTGCGTAATTGCAGAACCAATAATGAACATTCCTAGAGAACTATTCACGAGTTTCGTACCGGTTATATCTTCTTGCACTCATTTGTTCTGTATTGACGAGTCATTATTATTTGCCTTTTTCCTTCGCCGTTTTCTCTCGCTCTGCATTTCTAATCCGTAATGCCACATTCGTATGCCGCCGTCTAGATGTCTCACGCATGGAAATCCTGCCTGCTTAAGTATGCGGTATGCCTTCGCACTGCGCCAGCCGCTATCGCAGTACGCCACAATCGCCTCTGACTTATCGAGCTCGTTGACCCGGTCGGGCAGCTCTGGCAGCGGAATGCATTGTGCATCCGGAATAATCCCGCTCCAGTATTCCGGCACGTTGCGCACGTCCAGCAGTACGCAGTCTTCTTCCTGCTCCTTACGAAACTGTGCCGGCGTCACTCCTTCAAGCTTCTTCTCGAGCTTGTTGCGCAGGACGTTTGCTGCCACAATAATCGCATCCATTGCCGACGCATACGGCGGGGCATATGCCAGATCTAGCTTCGACAGCTGCTCAACCGTTGCCCGAAATGCCAGTGCCGTGGCCACTACATCAGTGCGCTTATCCACACCTGCTTCACCAACGATCTGCGCTCCCAGCAGCCGACCGCTTCCCTTCTCACCGAGCAGCTTGATGACCATCCGTTTATGATTCGGGTAATAGTGTGCAATGTCGCTCGTTGGAACCAGCGCCACATCATAATCGAGTTTCTCTGCATGGGCTTCCTTTTCCGAGAGACCGGTTTTTGCAACTGTGAGATCAAACACCTTGACAATGAGCGTGCCTACGACTCCCTCGAAGCGTTCGTTGCCGCCCGCAACGTTCACTCCAGCCACGCGCCCGTGCTTATTCGCTGTGGAGCCGAGCGGAATCCACGCTGGCTTTCCAGTAACCAGATGTCGAACTTCTGCGCAATCACCCACTGCGTATATGCCAGGAATACTTGTTTCCAGCTTATCATTCACGCGAATTGCCTTGTTGACGCCGAGTTCGATGCCTGCTTCTGCGGCCAGTTGCGTTCGTGGTCGAATACCGACAGACAGAAGAACAATATCCGCAGGCAGGGTGCGCTTGCTTGTCACCACGCTACTCACCCGCTTGCCGTCCTTACTCTCAAACCCCTTGACCTGTTCAGATGTAAGCAGCGTAACACCTTTCTCCTTGAGATGCTTCTCCACGAGTTCCGCCATGTCTTTATCCAGCGGTGGCACTGCCTGATCCAGGAGCTCAACGATGGTTACCCGGAGTCCGCGCAGCGCAAAATTTTCCGCTACCTCCAGGCCGATGAGTCCGGCTCCGACAATCACCGCTTCTTTCGGTGACTGCTGCTCGATCAGCTCGCGAATCGCGATCGCATCACCCGGTGAACGTAGCGTGAAGATATTCTCCAGCTCCCGGCCCTTTAGCGGCGGTATCAAGGGCTGCCCGCCAGTGGCCAGAACCAGCGTATCGTACGAAAACGTGCTCGTCTCCTGTGTCTCCAGATTCGTTGCAGTCACCTGCTTCGCTTTTGCATCAATGCGGGTAACGCGGTGCCGCGTCAGCACATCAATGTTCTCCCTTTTCTTAAAATATTCTGGCGTGCGCGCAAGAAGCTGGTCACGCCGCCTTACCAATCCACCGATGTAATAAGGCAAGCCACATCCCGCATAAGAAATGTATGGCTCGTCAGTCAGGATCGTGATTTCCATCGAGGGATCTTCGCGCCGCGCCTTTGCAGCAGTTTTTGTTCCAGCAGCCACACCACCAATCACAACGAGCCGCTTTGGCTTAGTTACCATATTACAACCTCCTTGCGAATAGTCATTCTATTACAATAACGGCATAATAATTGTAGGGGCAATCCTCGTGGTTGCCCAGAATAATAGGGCACGCCGCGGCGTGCCCCTACACCCGAGAATCATAACCAATGCCACACCACGCGAAGCAATATAATCCTAATAATATAGAACAAATTGATGACAATGCGGCCGCCCCTAGTGGAATACTTCAGGTTGGTGAGGGTGAGGTTTCTTGCCAAGGTGAGCATAGGCGCGGGGGGTAGCAATGCGACCACTCGGCGTACGATTGAGAAAACCAATCTGAATGAGAAACGGCTCGAAGATGTCCTCAATCGTTTCTTTATCTTCACTTAATGCCACAGCAATTGTGTTGATTCCAACCGGCCCACCGCCGAACTTCTCGATAATTGTCAGCAGCAACTGACGATCCATTATATCCAGCCCGATTTCATCCACTTCAAACATCTTTAGCGCCGCGTTGGCAACATCACCCGTTATGCGGCCGTCGCCTTTCACCTGCGCATAGTCGCGCACCCGACGCAGCAGACGATTGGCAATGCGTGGCGTGCCGCGCGATCGCCGCGCCAGCTCGTGTACACCCTCGTCGTCTGTTTCTACTGTGAGAATCCGTGCCGAGCGCCGGACGATCTGAAACATCTCGTCTTTCGTATAAAACTGCAAGCGGCTGGTAATGCCAAAGCGCGTACGAAGTGGCGAGGTAAGCATGCCGGCGCGAGTGGTCGCTCCTATCAGAGTGAAGTGCGGCAGATCAAGCTTGATCGCCTTGGCGTGCGGCCCTTCGCCAATAAGGATGTCAATTTTGAACTCCTCCAACGCTGGATATAAACATTCCTCGACTACCCGGGTCAGGCGGTGAATTTCATCAATAAAAAGGACGTCGCCCTCCTTCAGGTCAGTCAAAATTGCCGCAAGCTCGTCTTTTCGTTCGATGACCGGGCCAGACGTCCTCTTGATATTCGCGCCGAGTTCATTGGCGATAATATTGGCGAGCGTGGTTTTCCCCAGCCCTGGCGGACCGTAAAGCAGCACGTGATCGAGGGCTTCGCCGCGCTGGCGAGCTGCCTCCATAAATATCAGGAGGTTCTCCATCACCTGGGTCTGTCCGATGAACTCTTCATACCGCTGGGGTCGGAGCTTTTCTTCGTCTATGAGCTCTTTTTCGGAACGAAACGGTGAAAGGATATCTTCGACCAAGAGGCCAATCCTCACATGAAAGGGTGAACGAAAGCCGGAGCATTGGACACAGCCCCGGATCTTACAGGTTCTGGCTGCATGCTACCTCACTAATTAATGTGCGAAATATAGCATCGTGAGTGATCGGTTTCAAGCCTATAATTTCTGCGCCATCCGGAGTGGTAAACTGAACGTAGAATCCACACCCAAGAATTCCTTCCATAAGCTTGATCAGCAGGGTGTTGGTGCCTCGGCGTAGCTGGACGCGAATGACATCATCGCCAGGCTTGGCTGCTCGGTAAACGTTATTCTGATGCACCAGCTCGCCGTTAAGCCAGATTTTAATCGCATCATCACTGCCAACGCGCAGCTCGGCCTCTTGCGCCTGTGGGGCATGGAACTGCGTGACCGCGTACATGGTAATCCAGTCGTCCGGCGTAAACGCGGGATCCATAGCTATAAAATCATCAATCACACATTCTGCGGGTAGCGAGCGCCAGCGTACCTTTCCTGTGAGTCCCTGATATTCAGCCGAGAGATCAAGTTCCTGCTCCGGTAGATACACAGCATCGAAGCCCTGCTTCTGGCGATTGTCGAACGGCCCGATTATCCACCAACTGAGATCCAGGCGCACAGGGTGCTCAAGGTAATAGCGCAGCTTCTCGATGGTGGCGATCATGCCATCGTCGGTGTAGAGCGAAGCAGCGAAGGGCAGCTGCGGAATGGTTGTGGTATAGGAAGTCCAGGAGTCTTGCCAGGCAGCAAGGGCAGTGGCAGCGCGTTCTTTCATCGCCGGATTGGCAGTATCGCGGTAGCTCTGGGTATAAAAATATGAGGCAGCGTAGTTGCGGAGCACACTAGCAAGTACATACTCGTACTGGAGCGAGGTCTCAGCAACTGCACAGAGATCCGACCCTGAGATGAAGCGCTCCGCAGGAGGCTGATTGCCGAGCCAGGGCAGGTAAATCTGCTCGCGTGCGCAAACGGAGAGCTTTGCAAATCTCAGCAGGTGGCGCATCATCTCGATTTCCTTCAGTGCCAGGTCTTTTTCCTCAATTAACTCGTCAATCACGTGACGGCACTCGCGGTAGATAGGATAGAGTGCGAGATCGCCACGAATCTTGTCGTCGCGTACCCAGAGTTCAGCAGGTGTCCAGTTCTTATGTTTGCTGCTGTAGCGACCAAAATAGCGCCAGTGGCGCACCGCGTCGTCGGATCGCAGCAGAAGCCGTGCGATCACAGGTGCGGCCTCAGAACCGAAGTAGAGCGTTGCCCATTCAGTGGCTAACGTTTCCGCGGAGATGTGTGGGTCCCACATCAGGTGTGCCGCAGCGTAGATGTTCGCCTGATTCCAGAGATCGTTTGCAACCACCGGCCCACCTTGCCCACCTCCGTGATGCCAGTTCCAGATGCCGATCACGGGTTTTCCCTTGAGGTACTGATAGGTTGCTACAAACTCCTCGCCGAGAAAATTCGGAAACGCCCCTTTGCCTTCGTATTCGCGCGTGCACTGGAACTCAACCATACGAGGCACGTGCTCGACCGCAATGGTGGGATTAAAGTCAAAATATTCCCAGAAATCGCCAAAGGTATATTTACTGGAGAAGATCAAACCTTGAGTGTCCGGCAGACGCGCTAGAACCGAGCGGAAGACCGCGGGATTATTATTGAAACCATCGGTGCGAAGATCCCAGGTACGGTGGATGTAACGGCGTCCGGAATCTCTGACCACTACATTGTACGTCTCCCGGATTGTGCGCGCAATGCGTTCTTCGTAGGAAATCGAGCGGCAGTCGTCACAGTAAAGGTTGGAGCCCAGCGCGTAAACGCTGTTGCCCACATAGGCTGCGTCTTTGCCCGCAGTGCGATGCTCGCCAAGCCGCAGCATGACGTAATCGAGCTGCGGAAAGTCTTTCAGCACCTCCCGATATTTCATGCGGTAGAACTGCCAGAGGCGCTCTTTAGCAAAGCAGAAGATGCGGCCGAGACCAAGCCTGCTATCCAGCTCGGATTCCTGAAAATCACGCTCTGTAACTTCAGCGCGATAGGGTGAGAAGATAAGTTCGCGAGGGAAGAGGAATTCGTCAGTCACGATGCAGGAGTCAAGGAGGTAAGCGTCGTGCTCGCGTAGCTCCGCCGTAAACCACTCGCGATTTCGTAGCGTACGTTCAAAACCCATAGACCCGGGAGGAAGAATCGCCGGTTTCGCGTCCTTAAAAAATGCCAAGGAAGCTGGTGTAGCATCCGCAAACACGGTGTTATAGCCAAGGCGCAGAGCATTCATGGGCGAATCGCTGGCCAGACGTACGGAATACGCTGGCACTCGCGTTACGTTGAGCACCCAGACCTGCTGCGGATCAATGCGGGCACGTTCTGCGAGATAAAATCCGCCGTAGAGCAAGCCCTGCTCTTGCGCTGCAAAAACCCGCAGATGTTTCTCATCGCCTGAGCCGCCAGATCGAATCACGTAAGCATCAATTCGCTGCTTTTCTCTGAAGCTCCTGGACTTTCCAGCACTGGTCTCGGTTTCCAGGTAGCGAAATTCAATCAGGCGCGCGCCAACCTTATCAGCCGCCGCAATACGCCCCTCCGCACTTTCCCACTCACCTCCAAACGCACGCTCCACCTCCTCAAGCATGATGCGCCACGCCTGCGGCGCTGTGCGTTCCGCAGGAATCAGAATCAAGCCCCCCGTCTTCGCTGAATCCTGCGCTGCCGTTTGCACGCATACCACCATAGCAGAGGCGATGAGAATAACGAGAACGCCAGGGCAGATCATACGAACGTTATGTGACCTAAAGAGAGTCAGCATTGGAGAGTACTCAATAGAGTACTGAAAAAGGCCGAGATTCTTTTTTTCCCTATGCCAGCGTGGCATTTAAACATGTGAAATGTCAAGGTGGGCCGCAAGTGCGTAAAGCATCCTAGCGATGTTTGAGCGATTCTTTGATGAGCGATTCCAGGGAGGCATCCTCGCCCACAATCTTGTAGGCTTTCGCTACGGCACGTGATGCCACGTAGGGCTTACAGTCGAGCGCTTCGAGTGCAGCAATGGCTTCGCGAATGCGCTGGCGTGCGGCATCGCCAATCTTCGCCAGCGCCAAAGGTTGCCTGAATGAAAAGCGCTCCATTTTGTCTTTCAGCTCGATCACCAGGCGCTCAGCAGTCTTTTTCCCGATACCGGGGATACGCGTGAGCGCCCCCAGATCCTTGTTCAGCACTGCAGTGGCAAAGTCGCCAATTGAAAAACTGGAAAGAATACCCAGGCCCATCTTCGGCCCAATGCCTGAAGTATTAATGAGCACCTCGAAGATGTCGCGCTCTTCCTCGCTCTGAAAACCGAAGAGCCTGAAGGCCTCATCGCGCACGTACGTATAGACAAAAAGTTCCACGTTATCACCCGCACGCGGCAGCACGTTGTAGGTTGAAAGCGGAATATCCAGTCCATAGCCCACGCCATTTACTTCAATCAGGATATGTTCGGCGTCTTTAACCAGAAGCTTGCCACGAAGGTACTCAATCACGTGCGTTTCTCTCCTGCCTTGCTTGTGCGAAAGTCGGTTTGTGTTGATTGTGGTGCTGATCGCCCCGCTGACTGCGACGCCTCAAGGCTGCGTATGGGTCCGAGTGACTGGGCATGGCATATCGCGGCAGCCAGTGCATCCGCAGCATGGTTAGGCGTCGGTACAACCTTCAGCTTGAGCAAGGCTTTCACCATTTGCTGCACCTGGCGCTTGGAGGCGTTGCCGTAGCCCACCACCGCCTGCTTGATTTGCATCGGTGTGTATTCAAACAGTGCAACTCCTCGATCAGCCATGGCCAGAATTGCAACACCGCGTGCTTGCGCCACCTGAATAGCAGTCTTGCGATTCTTGGAAAAGAAAATCTCTTCCACCACTACGATATCTGGTGCGAAACGCGACACCAGCTTTTTAACCTCGCGGTAGATGCACCGCAGGCGTTCGGGCATAGGTTGTGTGGATGGCGTACTGATGTGGCCGAAGTGTACCTCACCAGCCTCGCCCTCGATGTACTCAATCAGGCCAAAGCCAACAGTCGCCAGCCCCGGGTCAATGCCAAGAATTCTCATCGAGCCATGTCCCTCTGCAATTACTGCTGATATTTTATCAGTATCATTCCCGAAGTAGAGAGGCAAGAGGAAAGCGTGAGCGCTGCGGGCTCTTTTGCGGCTGCAAGGGCGCTCATGTCGCGCAGATTAATTGCAGATGGCCGTGCGTGAAACGATGCAATACACCAGGATGGTGGGCCGATGTGTGGACAAGGCGGCGGCTCTGTTAGCTTGCGTGATGGAGGAGCAGCGTGCTTATCTGCTGTGGGTTGGCCAGGCTCAGCCGGTTTGGCAGGAATCGCGGCCCAGGTTTCTTGCTGAACCAGGAGAATCGTGAGGCTCTGTTCGAGCTTACGGCGAAGCAGAAGAAGATTCAGCGTCTAGCCACAGCGCGAGAAGCCGCAGCTGCGGCACGTCAGGCATCCTTCCAGCGTCTCCATCGTCATGCCACACTCGGGACAACAGAGCATGGAGTGATGAAGCAGTGTGTGCAGGGTCAGAGGCTTTTGACCACTTGAGGCCACACGTCCATTTTCGCGGTCAAGCAAATAGAGCAGTTGCGGAAGACTGTCGTCATCCACCTGTTGGAGAAAGGGAAAACGCATCTTGAGTTCCTGGGATGGCTGATGGTTCTGGGCAAGACATTCACGCAGCTTGCTGGAAAGCTGTGCAAGATCCTCTGGAGTAAGATACTGTTGGGTCTTGTGGTTGCCATCGAGAAAAGGCGTGGAAACCATCAGGGCCAGCTTGCCACATCCGACCGGCATGCTTGGCTTGGATTGACTCGGAGGGATTTTAACCGGTGTAGCACGATAACCCTCGGTTGATCTGGTGATTCGCAATGTGCTGGACTCGGTCTCCTGCTCTCGCTGCCGGCTACCGCTGGACCCGGAGCCAACGTTCAGCACCTGGATATTGCGGCTGCCATCGCGATATACTGTCACGCCTTTGCAACCAAGCTGATAGGCCTGGATATAAACATCGGCAATGTCCTGGCGCGTGGCATGATGGGGAAAATTCACGGTCTTGGACACTGCGTTATCGGTGTACTTCTGGAATACAGCCTGATGACGCACGTGCCATTCAGGTGTTATGTCATAGGCTGCCACAAAGACCCTGCGAATGTCCTCCGGGATATTAGTCATTTCCTGGATTGAGCCTGTTTGAGCGATCTTCTCCATCAACTGCTCACTAAAGAAACCGCGCTCCTGGGCAACGTTTTTAAAAATCGGGTGCACCTCAACGAGTTTTTGGTCGTCGAGCACATTTCGATAGAAGCAGAGCGCGTAGAGAGGCTCAACCCCGCTTGAGCAGCCCGCAATGATGCTGATTGTGCCAGTGGGCGCAATTGTAGTGACGGTTGCATTGCGCATGCGGCGACCACCGGGCCGGGCATATATGCTCTGCTCAAAGTTTGGAAACACTCCACGCGTCGCAGCCAGCTGCTCCGAGGCAGACCGCGCCTCTGTGCTGATGAACGACATTACCTGCTCTGCTACATCCAGCGCCTGATCAGAATTACAGGCAATCTCAAGGCGAAAGAGCATATCCGCAAAACCCATTACCCCCAGCCCAACCTTTCGATTGCCGTGGGCCATTTCCTTCACCTGCTCCAGCGGATACTTGCTCATGTCAATGACATTGTCGAGAAAGTGGATGCTCGTATGAACCGTGCGGCGCAGTTTTTCAAAATCAATCTCCCAGCGCTTATTCTTCCGCCGCAGCATCTCGGCCAGGTTAATAGAACCCAGATTGCACGCCTCGTAGGGAAGGAGCGGTTGTTCGCCGCAGGGGTTCGTGCTCTCAATCTCACCCAGCGCAGGTGTTGGATTGTCGGCATTGATGCGATCAAGAAATATGATACCAGGATCGCCGTTTTTCCACGCCATATTGACGATTTTATTGAAGACGTCGCGTGCGTGGAGGGTGCCTACAATCTGCTTGCTGTGCGGATTAATCAGTGGGTAGTCTTTATCATCGAGCACAGCGTCCATAAAGGAGTTGGTGATGCTGACTGAAATGTTGAAATTACTCAGCGCAACATTATCTTCTTTGGAGTGAATGAATTCGAGGACGTCGGGATGATCCACACGCAGGATTGCCATGTTAGCACCACGCCGCGTGCCGCCCTGTTTGATCGTTTCTGTGGCGGCATTGAACACGGTCATGAACGAAATCGGCCCGCTCGATACACCTTTCGTCGTCCGCACCATATCGTTCTTGGGCCTCAAGCGGGAGAAAGAAAAGCCGGTTCCACCGCCACTTTTGTGAATCAGCGCCGCATCTTTGACCGCCTGGAAGATGCTCTCCATGGAATCGTCCACTGGAAGCACGAAGCAGGCTGCCAACTGTTGCAGCTCCCGACCGGCATTCATCAGTGTCGGCGAGTTTGGCATGAACTCTTGTCGCGCCATCATATTGTAAAAGATGAGCGCAGTCTCCTCTACATCAGCATCAGGATCGTAAAGCTTATCCGCCTGAGCAATGTTTTCCGCTACCCGACATAACATCTCCTCCGGCGTCTCTACTGGATTCCCCTTATCATCCTTCTTGAGGTAGCGCTTGCGCAATACCGTCATTGCGTTATCGCTGAAGCACGGCGTGACCTTCTCCGTCTCAGCGATCACGTCTGAAAAGGGAACAGCGGAGGAGCGTGAGACGGCAGCGTCAGCACCAGCGTGCTTCATACCCGCATCAACAGTCTCTTCCATGACTACACGCTCCTTAGGGAATGGGAATGGACAGCAAGATATTGTATTTAAAAGTAATTACAATACCAGATATTGTAAGTCAAGGCAAAAATAATGTTTTTTACTCACACCTGTTTTTAGTAACCTTAGCACCGACCATGTGTATACATTTGACACAAAAAACAGAGCTTTTTCCACAGCCAATTTTCTGACCATTTTGTCTTAATTGTACCACCATTTCTTAGGAATATCCGACGGAAAAATTCCTTGACGATAGTTGTGGGAATTTAAAACTTCAGCGAGAGAACATGGTGTAATGCAGAAAAGAATCCTCGAACTGCGAAGGATTCATGCGAGGAACAAGACACAGCACAAGATTCACCATGGCATCTTCAACGTTAAGCTTTGTGGCTCTTTGTCAGATCAGTTAGCAGAATAAAGCCTTAACACATAGCAACTCTAGTCTTTTTTTGACTTGCATAACAAATTCCGGTCCTTGCCAAATCTCTTATGTTTGATTCTCTGTATAAAAAAACCAGTCTTGACCCTTATCATTTCCTCTCGCCTAGGCGAGAGGATGAAGGTGAGGTTGAAAATGCGCCTTGTGCGTAGGGATTGTCTTTCCTTTTCACCACCTAAAATGCTGACTCATTTGAGAAAGAGCTAGCTTGGTTTTGCTTATCACGGCATACTGACTTCTGTCATGACACTTTTTTTTCTTCAAATGTGAGGGAATCGCTGGATGTAAAGAGACGCCACACAAATGGCATGAGTAGCACGTGATGGTCGGAGCCTCAGCTAGGCGCCGAATTTTTTGAGCTTCCCTGCATTGGCAAGTGCGAGCGACATAATCGCTGTGGCCGGAAACACACCCAGGCTTCCCTGATCGCAGGCGCGCTCGGAATACTCACCAATTTCATCCGCATCGCAGACCTTTGAGTAGAGCATAAAGGGCACTGGATGCCAGCTATGGCCTTGTATCTGGGTGGGGGTGGAATGATCGCCCGTGACCACGACCACGTCAGGATCAAGCGCCATAAGCCTCGGCAGCAGCGCATCTACCTGCTCAATGACGATGATCTTACCTTCGACGTTTCCATCCTCGCCGTATGAATCGGTTTTCTTAATGTGCAGGAAGAAGAAATCGTACTTTGGCCATACCTTTTCGACCAAATCGAATTCTGCTTCTATTTCACCTTCTACTTTGAGCACGTCCATGCCGACCAGTTTTGCCACGCCCCGATACAGTGGATAGTTGGCAATAGCCGCAGGTGTTAATTTATAGAGCTCCGGGAGTTTTGGCAGACACGGGTCCTTTGAAAAGCCACGCAGCAGCATGGCATTCGCGTCTTTTTCGTGCTTGAGAATGGCGAAGCACTGTTTGACGAATTTGGCGACAACTTGCTGGGTGAATCGCGCGCTTGGCGTATCTTCGGTAGCCTCGGGATGGCGTGGTGCGAGCCCAACTTTCTGGGGATCCGTATCAGTGATGGAAGAGGAGAGATTTTCACCGCGGAATACAACAACGAACCGGTAATCTCTCACAGGACGAATGATAATTTCTACGCCGTCAATATTTGTGATCTTCGCCTGAAGTTTCTCGCAGAGAGCAATGCATTTCTCCGTAGGCAGACGTCCAGCGCGGCGATTCATGATGATGCCTTTCTTGTCAACCTTCGTGAAATTACCACGCGCTGCCATATCGGTCTTTTGTAAATCAAAATCAATTCCCAGAGCCTCAAGCACTCCGCGGCCTATGTCGTGTTTCGGCTCCAGCGGATCATAGCCGAACAGAGACAGGTGGCCAGGCCCACTCCCCGGCGTTATTCCGTACCAGACAGGCATTATACGGCCACAGATGCTGCTCCGCGCAAGGTCGTCGAGATGCGGCGTGATTGCCAGCTCCAGCTCCGTCCTCTGGCGATTGGCTGACCGAATGCCACCCACACCATCAATGACCAGAAAGACAATCTTGGAATCTGTTTTAAGCGCCAGATCTTTGAGCATATTCATGGGATTCATCGCCCGGGGTCCTCCTTATTGTGGAAAGAAATGAAGTTTTTAGCACATAAAAAAGCGGGATAATGCAGAAAAATATCTCCGTGACTCTCACACATCTCCTGCGACAAAATGCCTGACAATAATTTTGGATGAGCGGACGAAAGTCAATCAAAAATGTAATCCTACCCTTCTAGCCACTCACACCACTTTTTCTTTAGAGACACTGTTAGAATTAAATATGGCTCTTTGTCAGACCAGTTAGCAGAATAAAGCCTTAACATATATAGCAACTCCAGTTTTTTTAGACTTGCATAACAAATTCCGCTACGTGCAATATCTCTTATGTTTAATCCTCTGTATAAAAAAGCCGTCTTGACCCTTATCATTTCCTCTCGCCTAGGCGAGGGGATGAAGGTGAGGGGGGATTGTCTTTCCATTTCACCACCTAGAATGCTAACTCATTTGCGAAAGAGCCTTAAGTCTTGACCACTACCACACAACGAACACGACGGGAGTAGGGGCGACCCGGTGGGTCGCCCAACATTCTGCTTTTAATGTAGTACACGTCGTGCCGTCGTGGTTTGATATCTTTTTGTTATGGGCTCTTAATAATGCGGACCAGGCGCCGTTTGCCCCGGTAAAAGCTTGATTCTTCTCCTCCGGTTTCTAATTATTGTTTAAATCCAATGCAAAACAAACGCAATTGATTGCGGCGATTAATTTCAAAAACGCGAGGATGAAACTCGCGCGGGGCGTTCCCGAATACTCTAGCAAGAAGTGCCAGAGAGATTGCACGACGTTGCTCGACCCTGACTGAGTTTTTAAAAGGAAGCCATTTATGGAAGTCATTTTGTTGCTTTTGATTCTCATGCTCCTGGCGCCGGGAGTCTTTGCCGCGCTGATCGTGCCGATTCTCTTCCTTCTCGGCCTTTTCCTCATGACCCAACTCTTCGTTCACTCAATGGCCTCGCTTGTGCTGGTCCCGCGTTCGCTGATTCAGATTGCGACAAACCGAGTGGTGAAGCGGAATCATGCACTGGAACATGCCACCGTGAACGTGCTGGAGGAGCGATTTGGGAAGTCGCGCGTAGCTGGCTATGCTGTGCGCGATGGGTATAAGCTGATTGCGCCGCAACCTATCCCACCGGAGATTGTGATGCAAGCAGCCCAGGAAGGCCTGGAGCGGCTCCAGCGAGGCGAACGAAATCTCGCCATCCACACCCGCTGTGGCACCTCGCTCCTCGTCTCCAACTTCCTCTTCTCTCTGCTCTTTATCTTGCTGCTTGTTGCATCACACCGCTTTAACATGATGACCATTCTAATGGCCATCCTGCTGGCTTTCATCTTAGGCAGGCCATTAGGATTCATGGTCCAGAAGTATCTAACCACCAGCACCGACGTAAAGAATATCTATATCAGCGACATTGATGTCGAGTATCAGAGTACGCATCCCGTGCTGGCCTTATTCCAGCCGCTGCGCTACTACATTCGCACAGGGTATTACGAGCGGGCAGAACGCAGGAAGAAAGCCTTGCTGACCGAAGGATTGAAAAAGTGAAATGTTGAAATAATGCCTTGGGGCCTATTTTGATTGATGAGCCTGAGGAATATTAAAGACTGTCACAGAGATATAAAGAGGGGGGAAATTGTAAAATTAATTGCAAATACTAAATTTTAAATTTCCATTTTGCACTTTTCAATTTGCAACTTACAATTCAATACTTTCACGAGCCTTGGGCTCACTGTGGCTCTGTTGCTCAACTACTGCTGCTGCCAATTTCATGCAACGCAAGAAGGCCACGATGAAATGGAATACTAGCCAGCACAAAAAAGATCGCTAACGTGCACTATTCTAAGTCGGGATTTCGTCATTGCCCGGGCATTCGCGCCGCAACTCCTCCCATCGCTGTTCAGCTTCGGCCTCATCCAGGTCTTCAGGTAGACCCGCAAACAAGAAGCGCTCGAACATCCGCTGCCATCCTGTCCAGAGCTCTCCACGCTCGCGCGCCTTCTCAGTGGTCTCTTTGTACGTGCTCAGGTACGCGTCAATATAGTCCGCATAGTGCAGCAGCAGCGCCTCTAGCGTCTTGGGCCGCCGCGGTGAACCCCACTCCTTGCGCCCATGGTGACTGAGCAGAAGATGCAGGAGCAGAATTTTGGCCTCCTGGGGAAAATCCGGGATGGCCTCAATCTTTTTCTCAACCAGGCAAAAGCCGATAGTGATGTGGCCGAGCAACCGCCCAAGACTCGTATACCGGATTGCCCGCCGATATGCGAATTCATGAATCTTTCCCATGTCGTGCAGCAGCACACCTGTGGTCAGGAGATCGTGATCGTACGGCTGGTAGAGCTCGCCAATCGCATGAGCCACGCGTAGCACTGCCAGCGTATGCTCCAGCAGCCCTCCGATATATGCCTGATGCATAGACATCGCCGATGGCGCTCGCGAAAACGCATCCAGAAACTCTGCGTCGTCGAAAAATGACTTGAGCAATGCCTTGAGGTGCGGCGTCTTGACCGACTCGACCGCCTTGCGCAACTCCCCGTGCATCTCCTCAACCGACCGCTTTGAGTGCGACAAAAACTGCTCTAGCTCAACCTTATCCTCCGCTACTTTTTCTACTGAACGCAGCGTGAGCTGAATCTGATTATTGTAAATACCAACGTCGCCGGAAATCTTGACAAAATCTTCCGCCTTAATCTCGCCTCGCAGAAACTTCCCCGTATTCTCCCACATCACCGCCTGCACCGTACCGCTCTTGTCCTGCAGCACGAGTGTCACGTATATCTCCCCGCTTCGCTTTTGCCGTTTCTCCAGTGATTGGATCAGACAAACCGACTTCACCGGTGTGCCCGGCTCAAGCTCGGAAATCTTTATGTGCTCCATGCTTCTCTCCTTAAACTTTACGGACGCGACCTGTCAGGGATTTCGGAAACAGAATAAGGCAGAAACAAAGTAGTTCAAAATCGGAATAAAAATTCTATCGAAACAATTTCGCACAATGCAAGCAGAATATCTATTATATATCGGCAATTTCTCACAATTCATTAGGAATTTAACTGGTCAGACAGGAAACCCGCTGAACCTAGTACTTAAGGTCTGATGTCAAAGGACTGAAAATAACGATATTGGGGTTTGAACAAGACCTAACGAAAAGGCCTGAAGAGTTCTTCCACATCAGCAGCTACAGGAACAGAAGCTGCAGACATGGGACAACCTCGGATATTGGCGGTTATAAAAAATATCCGCTCGTCTCCAGGTTCTCCGATTAAGTTTATTGGCGTCCACGTCGTTCTTCTTAGTAGCTCAAAGTGCCCGAAAATTTCTGATGCGCATAGCTCCAGCATTGGAACAATTTGGCTTTAACCCTAGGTGCTACAAACTTGGAGTGCGGTAGCGCAACGTAGTGGAGCTACCGCTTTTCCGCCGCGGCGGACTATCGCTTCGCTTACGCATTCCAAAAGACGGGCACTTTGAGTTAATAATGGATTATTGTAGGGGCGTATTGCAATACGCCCCTACTTGCGCCGGTTCTGGTTGCTTGCCGTAGCTCACACAAAGACGCAGGGACACAAAGAAAACACACTTTAAGGTTTCACAATTCACCGGAATGTTTTGGCGACTTAGCGGCTTTGCGTGAGATTTTTTACATGCCAATTTTCTACCTGAAATGCTAACCCATTTGAGGAAGAGCCTAAGAATTAGCATTGACTTTCACAAATTTTTAAAGTACTCATTATACAGAGTGTAAATCCAAAAAAGGAAGTGAGCGATCATGAGAAACTCCAAGAATTTTATTATCGCATGTTTAATTTTCTTTGCCGTCGCGGCTAATGTTTTTGCCGTGCCCATCTGGAGGGAGATTAATACTGGCTTTCCAGCCGGCACTCCCCCGGTAGTTAATGTTTTAAGTAGCACTACCGACACAACAACTATCAATGTGGTGATACCGGGTTACTGGGAAGATGAGATTACCACGTATAGTCACACCTATAAGCAGATTTATCTACCTGCCACCTCTGACGATGGCACCAGCGAGGGTATAGGGGCGTATCAAACCACCGTTGACCTAGGGTTGAGTGGAGTCCCGGTGATCAGGCTTTATCTTGGAATAATGTCTAACGCTACAACTGTGACCATGGAAAGTATTATAGTGCATGATAAGGTAACTTCGTCAGGCTATACCATCTATCCCAATCAGAAGGCGAGAGGCGAGGAATACTATGAGCCCTTCCAACGAGATGACACTCATTATATGAGCACCGCTTATTATCCTTTTGATTATTATATCACCCCCGACATTCAGTCTTCGGTTGATGAGTGGCATCATCTCCGTGTGACGGTGGTGGAGCTTTATCCTTTCTTTGTCCAACCAGGATCACAGACGATGGATGTGTTAGCGGACTTCGAGGTTCAGTTTGATCATTACCAGGTGGGTGGGGACACACCGATAACTTTTGTTTGCACGCAGCTATGGCATAATGTCTACCAGAGCCAGATTGAGAATTACCCTTTTATTGAAAATCTCTTGCCTCCCCCAGTGACCACCCACAAAGAGAAATTCCGAATTTATGTGGCAAAGGGTCTGGAAACTAATGCCAGACTCGGAGATTTTAAATTCTGGAAGCGACGCCAGGGCTATGAGGTAACGGTTCGCACCGTAGGAAGTGGCGGAGACGTTGCTAATAACACTACAGACATTCAAAATGACATCACAAGTTACTATAATGCAAATCCCTGTTGGGACATATTTGTTCTCTTTATCGGCGACTATGCTCAAATCGTGCCGAAGACGCATTCTTATTTCTGTTCTGGCAATAGAATCGGTCTTTCTGATTATAAATACGCCTGTGTAAAGGGAAATGATGAGTATGCCGACCTCTTTATCGGGCGTATCCCTGCTGATAGTGATTCTCAATTGACTGATATTCTGGACAAGATCATGAAGTATGAAAAGTCGCCTCCGCAGGATAACTGGCTTACCCGCTCGATACTGGCGGCACACAGGCAAGGATACTCAGGCAAATATACGGCCTGCAAGAATTCTATTGCTAGCGCGGCGTACAGCCTCGGTGGCCCAACCTTTACCAAGGCTTATGGAGGCGCTTCGCCTTATGCCACCGATTCCCAGGTGGTAAACTATATTGCCTCGCCACATTATGGCATTGTCAATTACCGGGGGCATGGAAGTAAAGATGCCTGGACCAATTGGAATAAAGGCGGTCAATATTTCAATTATTCTGATGTTATTTCCATCAACAATGGAGATTACACGCCAGTGGTATTCAGCATTTCTTGTCTTAACAACAAATTTGATGAGACGGAATGCATAGGTGAGCGCTGGCTCCTGCGTAACAGTGGCAATAGTAAAGGCGCCGTGGCACATCTCGGTGCCACTGATGTCTCTTGCTGTCTTGCAAATCACGAATATGACCGCCAGATTTTTAAACAGATATTCGATGTG
Source organism: Candidatus Sumerlaeota bacterium (assembly GCA_030613245.1). Classification (GTDB taxonomy): domain Bacteria; phylum Sumerlaeota; class Sumerlaeia; order MWCT01; family JAUWMI01; genus JAUWMI01. The sequence continues at coordinate 18,799 of JAUWMI010000034.1, read as the reverse complement.
GGCACCTATTGCATTTCCGCGGTGAGTAATTTTGCCCATGCCGCCACTCTAAAACATTATAAGGCAACCAAGCCGAGTCAGTTACAATATCCAAGAAGTAATGCGTATATATATTGTGTTTTTGGCGACCCCTCCATGCAGATTCGCACGGCTACTCCCATATCTTTTACACAAGTTACCGGCCCCAATCCAATTACTGTTGCCACTACCTCCTATACTGTTACGGTGAATGATGCCGGTGGGGCTGTGCAAGGTGTCACAGTGACAATCGAGAAGCCGAAAGATTCCGTTTCGCCTGAGTTCTTCCTGACCAAGAAGACGGATTCTCAAGGTAAGGCGGTGTTTAGCATTTCGCCTTCTACTGATGGAAATGTGTATGCTACCGTATCCAAGCACAATTACATTGTATGGGAAGGCAACCCCATCCCACCGGCTACTCCTACGCCCACACCAACCCCGACAGGAACTGCAACCGCAACTCCGACGCCAACTCCAACAGGAACAGTAACTCCGACACCGACGCCAACGGCGACACCAACGACAACTACACTCGTCAATCAATATACGTTTGATTCATCCGTTGAGGGCTGGGGATTCCTGGGGTTAAGTGGTTCGGGGTTCTCCGGAGCATCGTCAAGCTATACTGGTGGCCGGTTGGGCATCAGTTCAGCCAATGATTCAACGAGCCGTGTGGGATTCTGGAACGGGCCAACGGAGATTGCTTACGTGGCGGGTAATGTGTACAGGGCAAGGTACCTGGTCTCCTCCAGTCAAGCTGCTTGGTCTTTTAATCCGCAGTTCCGCATGCGCTGGATCCATGATCAATCGCTCGAGTCCGCAACACAGGTGGTGAACGCATCAGGCTCAGGAAGCAACTCCTTGCCAGCTGACCCAACAACGAGCACATATAGCTGCTACTTTGCGCCAGTGGTGAGCGGCAACCTGGGTGTTGCCTTTGACATGCTTGACTTCAGCGCAGCGCAGTATGGGAACCACTATGTTGATCAGATTACGGTCGAGCGGTTCCCAGATCCGGCAGCAGGCACAGCAGTAAAGACGTATACCTCTTCAGCTGACTTTTCCAACTGGGGATTCGTGACCAACGTAGGGTTTGGCCCAGTTACCTCAGGCGGAGCAGGCACGGGCACGCTCTCCATTACGTCCACCGTTGCTAACGCCAGCAATTATGGATTCTGGCAGTCGAGCGGAACGGCAAATGAGCTGACATATGTGGCGGATAAGCTCTACCGGGCGACATATACGCTGAGGTGCCCGACTGAGGCGGCGCGAAACGACATGCCACAGGGCAGACTGCGTTGCCAGAATGAAGACGGCCAGATGACGCAGACCATGGAGCTGAACAGCCAAGGTACCGGTCCGGGAGCCATGCCAACGACCGGTGGTATCGACTACGACGTCTACTTCGAGACGCCAGCGCTGCCCGGCTCGCCAACGGCTGGACAGGATGGGTTCATCGTGACGCTTGACCTGCTCGACTTCAGCTCAGCGCAGGGTGGCACCATCTACATGGACAGCGTTGCAATTGATTATCTCGCGATTCCTAATTGATATAGTCGAAATCAATTGAGCTAACCGCGGGATACTGAGTAGGGGCGTATTACAATACGCTCTACTTGGCTGAAAAAAACTGGATACAATGATCACGTCAGGTAAGAGATAGACTTAAAATCTTTTACCTGATTTTTTATTTGGCTCTTTGTCAGATAGGTTAGCAAGAAAGCCTCTGATGCATTGAATAACTTTAGTGTTTTCATATCTCGGCAGGAGTACGGCAGTTGCTTGGATGTGTGCTTCATTACGTAATGTGCCTGCTGTGTATTCCCTCTTCACCAGCCAACAGGACGAGTAGGGGCGTTTAATTAAACGCCCCTACTATTCAGCCGACCTTTTTCTATTGTTACGATTGTTACGATCAAAGAACGCTAACTCATTTGACAAAGAGCCTCTTATTTTAAAGCGATGCGGGCTCCAGGTACCCGTATCTGCATAGAGCGATGTACAGAGGAGGGATTGCGGGCGGCGTTACATGCATCATTGCAGAGTTGACGGTACACTGGAGACATGATGTTCTCTTGTCAGGCAGTGGAAGGGGGCTGCTATTTTTTTTCTCTCCCGCGAACCAGGCAACGCGAATCCTACTTTTTGTCTGCCGAATTAATTTTTCGTTTGACACTTATTTTCAATGTATGCACAGTTTGCCGGAAGAAAGGGGGAAATAGGACAATGCAGAATTTGAAAAATAGATTCGTTGTTACATTTTCTGGCTTAAGGATTAAGGGTTCTTAGTCACCAAAAAAATACAAAAAAGTCCACGAAGGAGGCGATCTAAAATGCGCTGTTTAGAAAAAAATCTACCCTGTACTTATGGCCTGATTGTCTTTTTCTTTGTGATCACTACACTCAGCTGCCAGGCCTTAATGGTGGAATACGACCTTGATAAGCTAGTGAAGGAGTCAACGGATATAATTACTGGAAAAGTAGTTGAAACGACTTCCCACTGGAACAAGGACAAGACTGCCATTGTTACTGATGTGACTATAAAGATTGATAAAGCTGTCAAAGGTAAAGCGGAAAAATCTATAATAGTACAGTATCCTGGCGGCGAAATAGCTAGAAGCGACGGTACCGGAGTTGGAATGGGTCGCTCTGATACCCCAAGGTTTGACGTCGATGAAGAAGTCCTTCTTTTTCTCCAAAAAGAAAAAGAGATTGATATTTTCAAAGTAACCGCCGATTTCCAGGGTAAATTTTCGATAATCGAAGACAAAGAGAGCGCAAAGAAGATGATTAAAGGTGCTGCGAAAATTCTGGCTGATCCGGAAACACTAAAGATCAGAGAAGTGAAGGAATATAGAGTACCGCTGGAAGATTTTGTGAAAAACGTAGAGGAAATTATTAATAAGCAAGAGAAATGAAATAAAGATACCTGCTGGGATTAGAAAGGGGCGAAATGAGATGAAATCTAAGACTGTAGCTTTTATGCTCCTCATGACTTTTCTATTAGTTGCCTCTAGTTTTGCTTACCTGCTTAAATATGACCCCACATACAACCGTCCTGTCAAATGGCGCTCTGCAGACATCCCGGTAACTTTTAGAATCGATAATACCGGGACTCCGGATACTACCAGTGAGTTTACTGCCATTCAGACTGCATATCAAACGTGGGAAAATTACTGCGGAATAGATTGGACCTATGGCGGTACTGGCAGCTATGTGCCCGCTGATTGGGGCGTAAATAATGGTATAAATATAAACGTGTGGTGCGAAACCAATTGGACTACCGTCACTGGAGCTGGCAGTGGCACAATAGCTATTAATAGCTATTGGTATTCTTGGAATGTTTCCGAAACCTGGGTCACTGACTCTGATATAATTTACAACGGAGAGGACTGGACATGGTCTTCCAGCGGTGAGAGTGGTAAAATGGATGTAGAAAATGTAGCGACCCATGAGACGGGCCATTCTTTGGTGTTGTTAGACCTTTACGACCTTGGCGACGCGGAAAAGACAATGTATGGGTACATAAACTCTGGTGAGACCAAGAAACAAACCCTGCACTCGGACGATATTAACGGCGCACAATTTCTTTATGGCGCTGTGGTAACCCCAACGCCAACGCCAAGTCCCACGCCAACGCCATCAGCTACGCCGACTCCTACGCCTACACCGACCCCAACTGGTACATCAACGGCGACACCTACGCCTACTCCGACAGGAACTGCGACCGCAACTCCAACACCGACGCCAACAGGAACTGCGGTAATTGGTGTGGATGACCGACACGGTTATGATTCTACAGCCTTTTTGGCAACTGGGTCTGACTTCGATACGTTTCGAGCAACGATCATTGCAGCTGGACACACCATTGTACAAAAGTCTTCTTTCGAGTCAGGAGACCTCACGGGCTTGAATGCATTGATTCTCAAACAGCCCTACACTCAGAATAGCCCTGGACCTTTTTCGACCAGTGAGATCACAGCTATTCATAATTTTGTCAATAATGGAAACGGTCTTCTCATCGTGGCAGACGGGGGAAGTGGTAGCGATGCACTCGTCAGCAACCTCGATTTACTTGCGGCACCCTATGGAGTAATGTTTGCCTCATCAGCCTCAGAAGCAAGTGGGCACGTAATTAGTACTTTCGTAGCACACGACGTCACCACTGGTATTTCTTCTATTGGAGTCGATTATCAGCGCCGTCTGGTTTCTATCGTTGCTCCTGCTATAGACCTTACCACCGGCGGGGGAGCAGATGACGCTCTTGCAGCCGTCAATGGCACTGCCGGGGCAGCTAATGTCGTTATTGTGAGTGACTCAAGTTTATGGGAAGATTCTGGTGCTGGCTCGGACTATCCCATCACTTATGGCAGTAACCAACTTCTGCTTCAGAATATCATTGCGTACATAACCACCACTACATCCCCTACACCGACACCTACGCCAACTCCAACCGGTACATCAACACCGACACCTACACCAACTCCAACTTGTACTGTGGAATGTCCACCAGGGGCCAGTATGGAGAATGAACCCTGCGGTGCCGACACCAACGGCGGATGCAACATGACAACACCTACCTTCTCTCAGGTTGCTTGCCAAGATGTCATTTGCGGCTTAGCCTGGGCGGATGGCAGCGTACGCGATACGGACTGGTATGAAATAGTGCTGACTGAACCCACCACCGTCACACTTACCGTTACGGCAGAATTTCCTGTGATACTAGGGTTCGTTGAAACGAACCCACCTGGTTCGGGCGATTGTGCAGATGTTATAGGATCTTTAGACCCTTACGCAATGGGTGACCCGTGTGAGGAGATCTCTGTGCAAGCTTATCTGGGACCAGGGGTCCATTGGCTGTTCGTGGCACCCCAGGTCTTCTCCGGTTATCCCTGTCCCGGACCCTGGCAATATGTCTTAGAGATTGACTGCGGAGAGCGTAAATGGTCACAACCACCCAATATGACAGATGGTTTTGATGTACCATCCTGGACTTCGGAGGGTGGATTCCCGTACTATATTGTCGCCGATGACTGGGAATGCACCACTGGACTTCCCATTATTCATGTCCGCTGGTGGGGTTCTTACATAGGCTGGGAGGATCTTTTGCCTAACCCGGTTCCGCCGCCCACTATGCGTCCGTCTGCGTTTATCCTCAGCTGGCACGAATATCTCGCCGGTCCACCTTACAGTATGCCAGGCGACCTGATCTGGGAAGAGATCTGCACTGAGTTTACAGAGGAATGGTACGGTGTTGTGCCACTGTGGGATGCTCCACCAGGAGAGTGGGAGCATGAATACGTCTATGACCAGGATCTTTCTATTCCATGGGCCCAGGAAGCAGGCAACAAATATTTCCTCAATATTCAGGCGGTATTTGCGAGTCCCACTCCCGACTATGCCTGGGGTTGGAAAAATTCCGAATTCCACTGGAACGACGATGCAGTAACCTCATCAACTGAAACGCCCGACCCACTTGAGTGTCCCTCCGACACCTTATATGGACAAAATAGTCATGATTCAGGCGGCTCTTGGTCCGCAGCCGTCAGCGATTTGGCAAGTTCATACGTGGTATACGAATACTTCTCCGGTCTTACTGCACCCATGCATGATGTTCACTGGTGGGGTTTAATCGCAGATTCTGATGGCGGCTGGTCTCTGTGCGACAAGGATGTTGATTATACCATCAAGTTCTATCCAGATACTGGTGGAGGAGTACCTGACACTGGCACTGTGCTGGCAACTCGCGTGGTTCACCCTGGTAAATCAGACACAGGAGAAATTTTTGCGGGGTTCCCTCTCTGGTATTTCGAAGCGGATCTTGTCCCCCCTGTTAATGTCTCTGAAGCTTGGATTTCCATTGAAGGACACAAGGAACCGGGTCAGCCCTACTGCTGGTTTCTGTGGATGAGTAGCGGAACCGGCGACGGGGCAAGCTACCAGTGGGATGGAGCTACTCTCAACGCTACCGGTTACGACCGAAGTCTTTGCTTGACTGTTGGTGAACCCTGGATAGAGTTACGCTGGCCGCCCGGACATCGTCTTGAGGGACTATCCATGGATATGGCATTTGAGCTCACAGAAGCTACTTCAACACCTACTCCTACTCCGACCCCAACACCTACGGCTACCCCAACGCCGACTCCAACCCCGACCGCTACACCTACGGCTAGCCCGACGTCTACTCCAACTCCAACTCCGACACCGTCGCCAACTAGTTCTCCAACTCCAACCCCTACGCCAACAACCACAGCTACCCCGACTCCAACGCCCACACCCTCACCTACACCGTGGCAGATTGTCTTTGACTTTGTCCCGGTTCGTGAGGAGTGGACCAGCGGTAGCGCGCCGGTTGCCTTTAGTGTGCCTGGTTTCTCATGGGCACCCGACTACCTGAAGATCACCTCATCAACGAATACGAATACGTTCGGCTTCTGGCAGAGCCCACAGGATGCAATCCCTGCGGATGCGGATTATCTCTATCGCGCCCGGTTCACGGTCTCGACCGATATAACGGATCAACTACTTGTTCCGCAGATACGCCTTCGCGCAAACTCGCTGAATCTGCAGCAATATGATGTGCTCTCGATCGAGAGCGCGGGTGCCGGCGGTGCGTCTCCCGTTCCGTCGGGCACGGATTACGACCTCTACTTTGTGCCACCGGCAAATGATACTGCCGCTATGCTTGCATTCGACCTGCTTAACTTTAATCCCAACGATGCGGCAACGGCAGAACTTTCGCTGGATACGGTTACTGTTGATCGCTTTGCCCTGGATTCGCTCTCAACTCCGACAGTTGTTCAGGATTACACGTTCGAGCTGAGCCAGGACGGCTGGACAACCGGAGGCGCACCGATAGCGTTCGGCCCGCCGCAGTATATCTATTCTAGCGGTGCGCTTGAGCTGCGGGCAATAACCAACACGAATACGTTTGGCTTCTGGGGAAACCATCCGGCGGATATAACTATTGAGGCGAACAAACTCTAGCGGGGGACATTCGAAGTGCGTACCGACGTGACCAACCCGGCGCTGGTTCCAGAGATGCGGCTGCGGTATAACACCGGGAATTTTCAAGCCTCGCACACCTTCGGCATTTCAAGCATTGGTGACGGGGCAAATTCCCCGGGCACCACAAACACAACATATGACAGGCTCTACTTCTTGCCACCATCGAACTGCGTCGGCGAAGACTTACTTATCTCCTTTGACATACTGAGCTTCAACCCCGCAGACGCCGCAACCGCGAGCCTGATCCTCGACCGGGCAATAATCGAAATTCTCTCACCCCCAGCCTTACCGTGATCCGCCTCCGCCTTAGCTTCGGCGGACAAGTTTCGCACGTAAAGGGGCACGCTGCAGCGTGCCCCTACTGGTTTTCCTCTCACACTCGCCATTCAGATTATCTGCGAAAAAACTTGATTCTGTTTGGGAGCAGTGAAATAAGAAATCTGGAGAAGCGAATTCCCAAGAATCAGGCTTTTTGAGGGGGATTAAAATGCAGAAGCTTCGTTCTCAGAGCCGATTGGTAATATGCAAACCGGCTTTGCTCCAAATACCAATTCTTCTAGCGCTAATCTGCTTCCTTGGCTTCTCCCTGGTATCCCCTGCAGCGGTAATTAAGGTTCCTCAAGATTATTCAACAATTCAAGCAGCCATGGACGCATCCGCTGACGGGGACGAAATCATCGTCTCGCCGGGTACCTATTATGAGAACATCTACTTTCCGGGCAAGAACATCATCCTTCGCTCCACCGACCCAACGGACCCCGATGTTGTTGCCAGCACCATCATAAATGGGCAAAGAACTGGCCCCGTCGTGCGGTTCTGGGCAAGAGCCAAACCCCCTTGCGTCCTATCCGGTTTTACTCTCACTAACGGTAGGGCTACCAGAGGCGGTGGAATCAGTGCCTTCGGCACACCCGCTACGATTCAGAACAATACCATCTCTGGCAACAAGGCTGAATATGGTGGCGGGCTCTACGATTGCGACGGCACCATTCAGAACAATACTATCTCGGGTAACTCATCTTATTCAAATTCCGAGGGCGGCGGGCTTTACAACTGCGACGGCAGCATCAAGAACAATACTATCTCAGGCAACTCGGCACGACGGGGCGGCGCGCTATACAATTGTAACGGCATGATTCAGGACAATACCATCTCCAGCAACTCGGCACAATGGGGCGGCGGGCTGTACGACTGCGACGGTGCTATTCAGAACAATACCATCAAGCGAAACAGAGCGCATGCATATGTCTGCGCCGGCGGAGGACTTAACGGCTGTGATGGCACAATCAAGAACAATAGGGTCTTAGAAAATTACAGTAATGGAATTCAGAATGGTGTGGGCGGCGGTTTCTATAATTGCAACGGCACCATTCAGAACAATATAATTTCTGGAAACTGGGTGTCGGGCATGTACGGCACTGGTGCTGGGCTCGTCGGGTGTGACGGTACAATCCAGAATAATACCATTTACGGCAACACAGTTTCGGGGACTGGCCAGGGCGGTGGGCTCATCGGTTGCAATGGCACCATCAGAAACTGTATTATCTGGCAAAATACTGCCTTATCAGATGCCCAACTTGATGGTTGCTCAACGCCTTCATACAGTTGCATTCAGGATTGGACCGGGGGAGGAACCGGAAATATTTCCTCTGATCCCCAATTAGTTGACCCTGACAACGGTGATTTCCATCTGAAGCCGACCTCTTTATGCATCGATGCGGGCTGCTACGTTAGCGACCTAACCCAGGATTTTGATGGCGATCCAAGAGGCTACGATAGTATCGCCGAACCACGCGGAGACGGCTCAGACTTTGATATCGGGGCTGATGAATTCATCGGCACTGCCTATATTGCTATATATGATTTCATCACGGACGACGAAGGATGGACAACTGGTACAGCGGAGGTATTTTCGGCGCCGGAGTGGGTGTTTGAGCCGGGAAGCCTGAAATTGATTTCGCAGAACAATATGAACACCTTCGGCTTCTGGGTTAGTCCGGGAAATGCTATTCCGGTGAGCGAAGGGTATCTTTATCGCGCGCGGTTTACGGTTTCGACTGATATGGCGCAGCCGGAAATTGTGCCGCAGATTCGTCTGCGCGTGAATTCCAGAAACTTTCAACAGGCGGATTGCATTACCATTGATAGCAATGGCGACGGCGGCGCATCGCCTACACCCGAGGGGACAACTTACGACCTTTATTTCGTCCCGCCAGCTAATGATGACTTTTGTATGCTTGCCTTTGACCTGCTCAACTTTAACCCTTACGATGCAGCATGGGCAGAACTCTGTCTGGAGAGCGTACTGGTTGAGCGCTTCAGACTGGATACGCTGGATGGATCTACGACAATCACCTGGAGCTATGATTTTGAGACGAGTCAGGAATTCTGGTTCCCCGGTGATGGTACATTTGCATTTACTGATCCTGAGTTTATCTGGGATGAGGGAGCGCTCCATCTTCGATCAGCGACAAACACGAATACGTTCGGGTTCTGGCATAGCGATGGAGTAGATATAATTGTTGAAGCGGATCGTCTGTATCGCGGGACGTTTGAGGTGCGAACAGACGAAACTGAGCGAAGTCGTGTGCCGCAGATGCGCCTACGGTTCAACACCGCGAATATGCAAGCCGCGCGCACCCTCGAAATCTCAAGCTCAGGCGATGGAGCAAATTCCCCAGGCACCACAAACACTACCTATGACCGGCTCTATTTCTTGCCTCCAGCCAATTGCGTTGGCAAAGGGCTAATTGTTTCCTTCGACATACTCAACTTTTCACCCGAAGATGCACCAACCGCGACCCTCATCCTCGACCGCGCTACAATCGAGACCCTCGAACTTCCAGCCTTACCCTGATCCGCCTTCGGCGGACAAGTTTTCCAGGTAGGGGCACGCTGCTGCGTGCCCCTACAATTAGACCGAGGCCGAATCTGCCTCGTCCCATTTGATCTAATTGGCTTGGATCTTGATCTCCTTAGCCGACTGCCAAAGACCATGGATGTTGCATAAAGCCAGGGCATACAGTGTGCCCGGCTTGCCGATCTTGAGCGAGGCCGTGACCCCATGGTGGGTATAGACGGGCCCTTTGTTCGCTCCCTGCGCGGACTCGCCATGTGCTCTGAATTCGTAGTGTCCGACTTGATAGGTGAACTTTTCGCCCTCCGGATGGAAGAAGAGCGAGATCCAGGGGATATGGTGCTCGGTTGTGTTCGGGTGGGCGATCTCTTTCCCCAGGCTGACCTTCACCTCGAACAGCTCATCTGCTTTCACCTGGTCAGGACACTCGATGACCGGCACGTGCTTTTCCGTTTTCCAGTCCGCTTCCTGAAGCCGTTGTCCCAGTTTCATCACTATTACCTCCTTTTCATCATTTCCACATCTTCTATGATAGCCCGTGGGTCTTCTCCATGCTTCATCTTATCAGCAAAAGTAGTTAACTGGAGAGGCGAGCCATCAGCATCTCCAGTTGAGTTTGCCAGGACTAACTAAATGACGTACGCAGAAATTTTCCCGTCACAAAAATGATACTACGCATTTGTATAATATTTGGCAAGAGGTTTGTGCCAGAAATGAAGACGGTGAGTGCTTTACTTCAGCACTTAGTACATTAAAGTGCTCGTTTTTAAATTGTAGGGACAGATTATAATCTGTCCCTACGATCACACTTGTTGCCAAACTTATAAAACATTGAAACGGTTTTATCTATAGAACAACCTCTAGCGGCCTACGGTGGATTAAATGCTAATTTCACTCTCACTGGGTAACCAGGGAAATAAAAAGAGCCGGACGTCCCAATGGAGCCCGGCTCGAACAATACTTTCTTCATCTGTCATCCACGTTGCCAGCTGAGATGCTTCTTACTGATACAGCATCCAAACGCCTTGAGCTGCGGTTGGGGGTGGGCCGACATAGTCTGCACCACCAGCCAGCGGCTGATTCCCAACTGCAGCTGCGGAGTAGGCCGACGAGTCTACGTCCAGAAAATCGTCATTCACTGCCCCACTAACCAGGAATGCGGTGGATACGAATTCCGGATCCGCGCCAATCACGTCCGTTATATTAATCGCGCCTTCGCCTTGCGTAGCCACGCTCAGGGCATTTGGTCCCGCGGTCACCAGCGCGCTGCGGCTCAGGTTGATCGTCCCTGCAGTGAGCAGGTTGATCCCGGTTTTCCCCGCGCCTGCAAAGATCGTATTAAAAAAAGTGATCGGATTCGTCGGATTCTCCGCCTCCAGCTGCTTTGTCGCGTTGTTAAAAAACGTACAGTCGGAAATGGTAAAGGAGCCTGAAGGTCCAATCACAAAGTCAATCCCGCAGTCGGTGTTGTTGGCAAAGATACAGTTGCTGATTGTGACCGAGTCCCACTCGCCTTCGCCCGTCACCGCATCGTTGAGGTTGGAATCACAAATCACGTACTGCATTTCGAGTGTTCCGCCGCTGTCGAACTTGGCAATGCCGCCGCAATCTCCTGCTGTACCCGGGTCGTCATTTGTATTGTTCGTATAAATGAGAATCGGTTCTTCTTTTGTGCCGATCAGGTTGACATTGTTTGACCCATTTGCGGAAATTGCCCGGTCACCGATAAATGAGATGACGCAGCCTGGCCCGACGTTGAGGGTAATGCCTGACCCACTAAGCCAGATGCCTTCAGGGTTCGCACTTGGTCCGTTCACTGCAGTGATGATGGTGTTGTTGAGGTTGATCACCTTATTAGTATACGTGCCATAGCAGACCAGGGCATCGTCCATCATGACCTGGGTGGGTGAACCAGCTGGAGCCGTCAGCCCATCCAGGCTCGCAGGCGCGGCACTGTAATTTTCCGAGAGAATGCAGTTATTAAGGGTTATAGTGCCCTCACCGCTGCCGCTGCTAATGAAATTGCCACCGTGGGCGCTAGACGGAATCAAGATGAGGTCGTTAAAGACCACCTCCTGGCCGGCCGGTGGCGACACCAGGATCGCGTTGGCAGAATACATCGCCTCTGTCACCATTACAGTCGAGCGGCCCGTGCGGCCGTTGATCGTGAGCTGCACGTCAATTGTAGGAAGTGTATCGTCGTAGCTTGCATCCAGCAGGTTGATCACATTCGGGTCGGCATTCCCGGCATTCGAACCGCCTGAGCGAAAGCTGGTTATTGCTGCACTTAGCGTGTCAAAATCGCCACCGCCGCCTGCTGTGACCGTCTGTGCACTCGCCATTGCTGATAACAGGAGCGCGAGTGCAGTTAATCCAACAATGCAAATTCTTCTTTTTTGTCGCATATTCCCCCTCCTCTCCTAAGGAGATTATGTCGTATAATTGCGCGTTTGTGTTCTAGGTAACCACGACCTGCACGAAACTCATCTCACCTCCTCTACGCAGAGTCTCTGACTGGAATTTAATAAGATACAGGCAACTTATTTCCCCAAATCGCACGCCGTACAGAGACTATCTTCCAATTATACTAAGATTAACCTGCCCATGGAGTCAAGCAGTATTTAGCAACCACTGGTCGCGTGGCGCACATCATTCTTGTTCGTAGAAGTTATTGCTGAAAGACAGAGGACATGCGTGTCTTCGCTTCGCTCTGCTTATGCCGAGACTCGCTCTTCACTGTACCTCGCGCAAAGGCGCAGGGACGCAAAGAGAACCACGATTTAAGATTGCATAATTCACTGTAATCTCCTGGCGTCTTGGCGTGAGATTATTACATGCTAATTTCCCCGACGAAGAGGTGGGGGTTAATTAAACCCCTACGGCGACGTGCACGTCTTTGCGGAGGTTGGGGAATTTTCTATTGTCATTGTGCACGTTCTGTGACATGATTATAACTGTTCCGTCTGGAAATGTGCGTAGCGATTCAGCAAGTTGAATTCTTCCGACAATTGGATGATAAGGTGAAGCTGCCCAAAGTTTTCATTGCTACGATTCGGCGGTGGGTGAAGGCGTGGCCGGGAAAGCGAAGGGGCCGGCGTCTGACGCTAGAGGGAGCCCTCTTCATTGGGATAACGTTTTTTATTGGCGTTGCCGCAATGAACACCGGTACGAATCTGCTCTATCTAATTCTATCAATAATGCTCTCGCTTTTGATTACCTCAGGCGTGCTCTCCACAGTGACGCTGCGCAGTATTGAGGTAGACCGTATTGTGCCGAATCACATTGCCGCAGAGGAGCAATTTCCGATCCAGCTGCTCATTCACAACCGCAAGCGGCTGTTCGCCTCCTATTCTTTGCGAGTTAGTGACCATCTGGATGCGCACGAATGTATCGGGTCAACATTTCTCATGAAGGTAGGCAGGCAGGAGCAGGCAAAGACGTTTTACTTCTGTGCATTTCCACGCCGTGGTGTCTACACCCTCAAATCTTTGCAGGTATCCTCGCGGTTTCCTTTTGGATTCTTCGAGCGCAGTATTACGTTTATCCGACCGCGCGAGATTATTGTTTATCCCCAGATACTTAACATAACGCATTTACTGGAGGCGTCGCACGTGGATTTTGGTGAACACGATCGGGGTCGTAAAGGGCCGGGCACAAGCCTCTACGGTCTGCGTGAGTACCAGAGTGGCGACAGTGCGCGTTTTATTCACTGGAAGGTATCAGCAAAGAGTGCTAAGCTGATGATTCGCGAATTCGAGCGCGAGGAGAAGCATAAGGTGAGCCTCTTCCTGAGCAACAGCTCGGCGCACCATAAGGATCCACACATTCAAGAGCAGTTCGAGAAAGCAATCGTTATGGTGGCGTCAATCGCGCACCACCTGATATATAACGAATATCAGGTGCAGCTGTTCACGGCATCGGGCAAGATTCCATTTGCCACGGGTATCAATCACCTCTATCGCATTTTGCGCGCGCTTGCAATGATACAGCTGCTAGCGCCGCAGGCCAGGCAGCTTGCGCCATCTCCCCCGGATGCCGATTCCGAGAATCTCTTTTTGCATTTTGATCCCACCAGCAGTGCTACCGAACTGTATGCTTTTTCGGCCCGGATTATTGACGTCAGCCAGTGGAAGGTTCAGGAGGGAAAGCTGGTCAAGGTATAGTCGCGGGCCAAAATGCCATGAGTGCAGCGGACTGAGCCGTAGAGGAGGCGGGCTAGTCTGCGTTTTCGCCTGTGTGGCCGAAGAATGGAACATATCATGACTCGCTCTGCATTTTCGATTAAGGTGATCTCGTACCTGATCGTGCTGTGGGCATATTCGGCCCTGGTGAGTACTGGTGCGCTGAATCCAAACATCGCGGTAGCTGTCTATGTATTGATCGTGCTGAGTTGGTTTCGCCATGCCCTCCGGCTCGATCTCTCACGGAGCAGCTGGCATCTGATAACAATGCTCATGCTGCTTATTACCGTGGGACTTGCCTACTATAACATTGTGGAAGGGTTATTGTACTTTTTCATTTATTTGGTGCTGAATAAGCTCTTCCAACCACAGCGGATTCGCGATGTGATCCAGCTGTTCACGCTGAGTTTCGTTCTGATTGTAGTAGCTGCAATTCTTACCGATTCAATTAGTTTCGTCATTATTTCTATTGGCTACATCTTCCTGATGGTGGCGGGTCTTATTCTGCTGACGGTTGAGCGTGATGCGCAGCTGGCGAAGCGGCAGGCGGGCCAGCGAGCACAGCAGATCAGCGCTACACCGGTACGGCGCTGGCGAGCGTCCGCACCGAAGGAGACGAGTAATCAAGCAACGGGAACCATTCTCACTATCGATTTCTTTCTTAAGGTAGCCAGCATTACGGCAGTTGTGGTCTTTCTCTCCTCATTTCTATTTGTGTTAATACCCCGGTATTCGATTCAGAGATTAATCAGCGGGCTGTTGCGACTCGAAAGGGGGCGGCTGACTGGATTTAGCGATCGAATAGATTTTCGATCAATGAGCAAGCTGCGAACTGATCCGACGGTAGTGATGCGGATTCAGCCGCTAACGGAAGCCGATGAGCCGAGCCGGCTGTCTGCGATTCGGATACGCGGCACATCACTGGACCAATACACCGGCCGCGAATGGGTGCGCGGACCTCTGGCACACCTCCGAGAGTTTGCTATCGAAGACAGAACCCCACACTATAAGTTTGCCAGCCTGCCGTTTGACGGCGGTTCGTCTATTAGACAGCATGTGTTCCTCCAGCCAATGCCCACGGCCTACGTCTTTGCCATGGGATATCCAGTGATTTATCGGTTTCGCGAGCCCATGGCAATACTGGTGGACGAAGAGAGCGACTCGATCCAGCTTCTCGAAAACCGCAACACTCCCATTTTTTACGAGGCCGTTTCACTACTTGAACCCGAGCCGCGTAGTGACCCCGATCTCCCGGCAAAGAGCCGTGCGGCAGCCCAACCGTCAACCAACAGCCTGGCTGCTTCCTCGACCACATCCGTGGAGCAACTATCAATTACCCAAGGGGCAATACCTTCAACAGCTACCGATCGGCAGCCTGGGCAAGGGACTTCTCCTGGTGCTATGGGCCAGGCACGCCCTGAGGTGAGCTCAACGATACGCCGCTGGATTCAGCTTCTCTATCTTCAGCTTCCTCCCGATGAGTCCTATTCGCGTATCCACGAGTTTGCACGCGAGATAACTAAGACAGCAAAGACTAGCTTCGAGTGTGCGCGCATCATTGAGGCATACTTGCAAATGAACTTCGCTTACCAGATGAATGTGCAGATTCGCGATTCAGAGCATTTCTTGGAAGAGTTTCTTTTCACACAGCGCTCAGGCAACTGCGAGTACTTCGCCACTGCAATGGTTTATATGCTCCGAAGTCTTAGCATTCCTGCGCGTATCGTCATAGGTTACTACTCCAGTGAATGGAACGATTATGGCAATTATTTTGTAGTACGCCAGCAAAATGCCCACAGCTGGGTGGAGGTATGGTTCGACAAGTTCGGGTGGATGACCTTTGACCCGTCGCCGCCAACTGTCGTTGGACGCCACATTGCGCCGATGCCTCTGATACGGCAAATTCTCTGGTTCTTCGATTCTCTGCGGTTTCACTGGTATAGGTATGTTATTGATTATGATTTTAGAGATCAGAGGAATCTGACGCGCTGGGTTCGGAAGTGGTCAGCACCCTTGTGGGGCACGGTAGGAAATGCGCTCAAAACCGTGCGTATGCTCACGCTGACGCTCAGCCCTCAGCAGTTTGGCGAGGTGCGCCTGTCTGCATTGTTTCTACTCATTGTGCTAGTCGGGGCGTTGGGTGTAGTACTGTTTCTGCTGGTGCGAAAGCTGACTCGGGCCCGCGCGGCAAAGGCACCGCTGCCCGGTTATAAAGGTGAAGGGCGAGTGGCGTTCTATAACATTATTCTCGAGAAACTCATCGCTCAGGGCTTTACACGACAGTCTCAACAGACGCCGCGCGAATTTGCACACCGAGTTGTCTCACTTCAATCACTCTACTGCGACTTGATCCATGTCACGGAGTCCTACTACCGGGTACGCTATAATCAGGAAACATTGACCCCGAAAGAGGAACGAATACTAGATCAGCTCCTGGCTCTCCTGGCTCAGTCTAACCGTGGCAGCATATCCTCCTGAATTTTTCCCCTGCGGTTCATCCCGTCCGAGACAGCCATCTTTTCCCATCCTGGCTTTATACAACAGCATATCCTCACTATGCAATAATGTCACGGAGCGCTCGCCTTGGCAGCGTACTGCCTCATGTCGGGACGTTATCCTTGCATCCCAGCAGAGGGAATTGTCTTCAGACAAATTCATCGCCACGAGATTGTATACCATCCAACTTCTAATTACGCAATAGGCACAGAATAGAGCGGAAAATGCTGGAGAACCAGCGATATGAAGTCTGGTAAGGGTGGCTGAAGCACGACTTTGTGTGAACGTGAGGGCTCTGCGATTACCCCCAGATTGGCGTGTGCAATTTATACTGAACTTTAGAACTTTTTTGAATGCTTCAGCCCCTAAGAAGCTCTTATCAGGCTTGGGCAATGTCATCGAGGCGATTTACCCGCCTTTGGCGCAGTGAATTTCATTCACTTTAAGCCCTGAATGCAAGCTGAACGAAATTGCCAGAGCCGTCGATTCTTAGCTATGAGGCTTTCGCCACATTGCTCTGAGGAGCAGCTGGGCTTTTAGGTTTTAGTCCGCCTAGGCGGAGCTTCTCGCAGTGGCTCAGATTGCAATGGCTAAAGCCGCGGGTGGATAAGCGACGCTAAAGCGCCCTTCAGGGTGAACCCTGGTAGTTTTTATTTTGCCCACATCCGCTTTCACCCCACCTGAAGGTGGGTGCAGAGAAGAGACCGTCTCAAGGCGGCCTCAAACAAAGGCATCGTGGATAATTCGCGTATCTTAACGCCCTTGATGGAGCTCTTAAAGCCTCACCGCACCTGGGCTACTTGGAAAAAGTTCTAAAGTTCAGAATTTATAATAGCGAAAAAAAACAGCCGAAGATGCCTATAATGTACAGACATCTCCAGCCGTAGAAGGGGGCCATTCTAGATGCAGCCACAATCAGGGAGTGGGCAAATGCTTGCCGTCAGCACCCCGAGGCGATTAATGGCGCACGATAATCCTTAGCGAAGTCCAGACCCAACGTATCGAGCCGCAGCACCCTGTGACGAGCCACCAGAGCGGTAGATATTGCCAGTGCTCACGGTGCCGTTTGTTGGATCGTAAATGGTGTTCAGAAACTCCCCGAGATCCGTTTCCGCCAGAGTAATCTTATCGCGAATATCATACTCAGGGTCTGTAGAGTAGAAGCCAGAAGTGTGATCCGGCCCTCGGCTCCACATCATCCAGTAGACACCCTTGTTGTTGGAAGTAGGAGGTCCACCCGAGGCGCCTGTTGAAGATTCGATAATGACGTGATTGGCGTCAAAAAGATCCCAGATCAGCAATCCAGCTTGAGTTTGATAGGGATTGCGATCGAAGATGTCCTTAACTTTTCCTTGGGTAATGTAAGCTAGCGGAGTAGTTAATGCCCAGATACCGTAGTGAACGGGAGAATTCCACGGTGGAATACCATAGCCCGGCATGTAGCTATTATTATCAACATAGTAGGATTCAATTCCAACAGTAACGCTGCGCATATCAGCCATCATGCGCGAGACCTTGGAACGTGTCTGTGCCTCAAGAAAGTTCGGAATTGCAATAGCCGCCAGAATGGCAATGATTGCCACCACAATCAGCAATTCTATTAGTGTAAATGCTTTGTCGCGCTTCATCAATATCACCCCCTTTTCTATATGCGGAAGGAATTTTTACCCTTTTTCCGTTAATGGTTAATCGACGATATTAACCTCATTGCTTCCTTTTTGTCAATACTTTTGTTATGCCCTTGCCGCCTAAAATTACGAGTATCATCTTTCAGGGAAATCCGCCGCTTTTTTGTACAAAATGTTGTATCTGCTGTATGTTTGGGGCCAGATTTGGGGCCGCTACACCTCTACCTTCTCGAATGGTACCCTCATGTATACAAATCGCAATTAGCTTTGGGTGATTATTTCCTTTTTAGGCTCTTTCTCAAACGAGTTAGCCTTTTGGGAGAGATGATCCCTACGCACAAGGCGCATTTTCAACCTCACCTTACTCCTCTCCCCAGTGGGGAGAGGGAAGGGGTGAGGGGGCTATGAATGCATTAACAAGATCATAGGAAAAGAGGCTCTTTGTCAAATGAGTTAGCGTTTTTTCATCGTAACAATAGAAAAAGGTCGGCTGAATAGTAGGGGCGTTTAATTAAACGCCCCTACTCATCCCGTTGGCTGGTGAAGAGGGAATACACAGCAGGCACATTACGTAATGAGGCACAGATCCAAGCAACTGCCGTACACTTGCC
>JAUWMI010000033.1 GCA_030613245.1 Candidatus Sumerlaeota bacterium | reverse complement strand
CATTATCAGGGGAGTAGGGGCGACCCGCCGGGGCGCCCCTACAGTCTCAATTTTCAACACGACTGGGGCGTATGCACGCATTGATTCTGTAAATCCTGTTCAAGAAATTAAGAAGAAACACAAACAGGATAATAGGATGAACAGGATAAAAAATAATGTAAAAATCCTGTAAATCTTGTAAATCATGTCCAAAAAAATAAATCAGGATTCACAATGACCCGACTATCGCCAGAGTTACAGAGCATACAGAAGAAACTTGAAGAGCACAAACGCCTGAGTGCTGACGACGGAGTTGCGCTTTACCGATCGCCCGACCTGCTGGCCATTGGTGCGCTGGCTAATCGCAAACGCGAAGCGCTGAATGGCAACACTACCTACTACATCGTGAATCTTCATATCAATTATTCAAACATCTGCGAGAACCAATGTAGATTCTGCGCCTTCGGAAAAAATCCTGACGACCCCGACGCATACACCATGACCGTTGATCAAATTGTCGAGCGCGCACGCACTGCCCTGCCTCGCGGCGCAACCGAAATCCATATTGTTGGTGGACTCCATCCCACGCTTGACTTTAAATATTACCTCAAGATGCTCGCCGCGCTGAAGCATCTCTATCCACACGTGCATCTGCAGGCATTCACAGCAGTTGAGATTGCTCACATGGCCGAACGGAGCGGACTGTCGCTGAAAGATACACTCGAGCAGCTACGCCAGGCCGGGCTGGGCGCAATCCCTGGCGGTGGTGCTGAGATATTCGCTGATCGTGTACGGCGCGAAATCTGCCCGCGCAAACTTCCCCCCGACCAGTGGCTCGAGGTCATGCAGACCGCTCACGAGATGGGCATTCGCTCAAACGCCACTATGCTGTATGGTCATAAGGAGACAATTGAGGAGCGGATAGACCATCTTATTCGATTGCGCGAGTTGCAAGATCGCACGAATGGCTTCATGGCATTCGTTCCGCTGGCATTTCATCCACAGCACACCGAGTTTGCCGATTTACCACCACCCACAGGCTACCTCGATCTGAAAACGCTTGCTGTTTCGCGTTTGATGCTCGATAATTTCCCGCACATCAAGGCGTTCTGGATCATGCTGGGCCTGAAACTGTCCCAGGTCTCGCTCGCCTTCGGTGTTGACGATCTCGATGGTACGGTGGTGCAGGAGAGAATCACGCACGCGGCTGGTGCTGAAACGCCGCAGGAGCTGTTAGTAGATGAAATGACTGCACTCATTATCGAAGCTGGCCGCACTCCTGTTGAACGCGACACTCTGTATAATCCTGTCTTGAAGGAGTAGAGGCGCGCCTAGGCGTGCCCCTACAAAATCTGCGTGTATCTGCGGTTGCAACAGTAACTAATATATCGAAACCACAGATGAACACAGATAAAAATTTTTGAAGCTATTAATATTCGCATAAATAAAGAAACAGCCAAAGCCGCTGAAGGCCTTATTTTTGTGCGAATGCTTGGTCTTCAACTGTACCATTCAACGTGGCACGGGCATCTTGCCCGTGTAGATTCATCCGCCTAGGCGGATGCCACACATAGTTGTACCGTTATCTATACAAATCGCAATAATAACAGGTAATACGTAGCAGGCATGAAAATGACCGAACCAACAGCCTCCGCTTCTCAGGTTGACAAGATTCTGGAGAACGTTCTGGACGGCGCACGGCTTTCATCTGAGGAGGCCGTGCTGCTTTTTCGCTCCCCTGATCTGGTTCGCATTGGCCGCGCTGCCCACGCTGTCAAGACCCGTCTCCATCCCGAGCCTCTGATCACCTACATCGTTGACCGCAACATCAATTATACAAATCTCTGCATCTCAGGCTGCGCCTTTTGCGCCTTCTATCGCAAGCTCGAAGACTCGGAGGCGTACGTTCTTTCCTTCGACACATTGCACGGGAAGATTGAAGAGACAGTCGCGCTGGGGGGAACGCAAATTTTGATGCAAGGCGGTTTGCATCCCGAGCTGCCTCTAGAATTCTACGAAGAGATGCTCCAATTCATTAAAGCCAATTTCCCGATTCATATCCACGCCTTCTCGCCACCGGAAATTGTGCATTTCGCGAAGCAGAATACGCTTTCGCTTGAGCAGGTAATCGCACGACTCCACCATGCAGGCCTGGATAGCATTCCTGGCGGTGGGGCAGAGATTCTGAGCCAGCGGTGCCGCGAACAGTTGAGCCCGAGAAAGTGTACGAAAGACGAATGGCTGGAAGTCATGCGCACGGCACACCGCCTTGGTCTGCGCACAACAGCAACCATGATGTTCGGCCACATCGAAACTCTCGAAGAACGCGTCGAACATCTGGAACAGATTCGATCATTGCAGGACGAAACAGGCGGATTCACGGCATTTATCCCATGGACGTTTCAGCCGACGAACACGGCGCTTGCACTAAAGCCGGTTGGTGGTGTGGAATATCTTAAAACGCTGGCGATTTCGCGCCTATACCTGGACAACATTGCCAATCTGCAAGTTTCATGGGTCACGCAGGGGGCGAAGATTGCCCAGATCGCGCTCCTTTTTGGCGGCAATGACTTCGGCAGCACCATGATTGAAGAAAACGTTGTGCGGGCAGCTGGTGTCTGCTTCCGCATGGAGAGAGCTGAGATCGAACGCCTGATCTACGAGCTCGGTTTTACTCCGAAAATCCGAAATTATTACTATACAATCTTGAATTAGATACTATCTCATCGCTTAGAACGCTCGGTCAGACACTGAAAACAACCAGCAAACCGGGAGAGGCAACAGCATGAAAATTCTCCTCGCACAAATTAATACTATCGTTGGTGCGCTAGAACACAATACGCGGATCATTATTGAGACCATCCGTAAAGCCAGGACGCAGAATATTGACCTCGTCGTCTTCCCCGAGCTCACCATAACGGGCTATCCCCCCAAGGATCTGGTTGAGAAAAAGTGGTTCGTTGAAAAGAATGTGCACCAGCTCGAGGCCATCACACCCGAAACAGAAGGAATCGGGGCAATTGTGGGCTACCTGGCACCTAATCCCACTGCCGAGGGGAAAGGCACCTTCAACAGTGCAGCTCTGCTTTGCGATAAATCCATCTCCTCCGTGCATCATAAATCTCTCCTACCCACCTACGACGTGTTCGACGAAGCGCGTTACTTCGATCCGGCCCCCTCTGTTACTCCAGCTCTTTTCCGTGGTAAAAGGCTCGGCATCAGCATTTGCGAAGATATTTGGAATGACCAGCTCCATTGGGGCCGCCGGCTGTACAAACGCGACCCGGTTCTGGAACTGACCGAACAGAGAGTTGATCTCATGATCAACATTTCCGCCTCGCCATTTACTCTAGGCAAGCGCCAGATTAAACACGACATGTTCAGCCAGATTGCGCGCCGTCACCAAGTCCCACTGGTGCATACGAATCTTGTGGGCGGAAATGACAGTCTGATATTCGACGGCTGGAGCAATGTCTTCAATCGCCGTGGGGAGATCGTTGCTCAGGGACGAGATTTTCAGGAAGACCTGCTCCTCTACGATACGGATCAGACAACAGGCGAGCATCATCCAACCACGGCAGGAGGCATGGAGCGTCTCTACCAGGCCCTGTGCCTCGGTTTGCGCGACTACGTGAGGAAATGCGGGTTCAAGCGCGTGGTTATCGGGCTGAGCGGAGGCATAGACTCCTCACTGGTAGCACTGCTCGCCGTGGAGGCCCTGGGACGCGAGAATGTCGTTGGCACTTTCATGCCGTCTCGTTTCACCTCAGAGCAGAGCACCAAGGATGCTGCTGAGCTGGCAAGCCGCCTTGGCATCGAATACTGCGTCATTCCCATTGAGCCTATCTTTACCAGCTACCTCGAATCTCTGAGCGAACATTTTAGGGACAAACCTTTTGACGTCACGGAAGAAAACATCCAGGCCCGCATTCGCGGAAATATCCTTATGGCCCTATCGAACAAATTCGGCTACCTCGTATTGAGTACCGGAAATAAGTCGGAACTCGCTATGGGTTATTGCACGCTGTACGGCGACATGGTTGGAGGCCTTGCCGTGATCTCGGATGTGCCGAAAACCACAGTCTATGAGCTTACCACTTACGTGAATCGCGACCGCGAGATCATCCCCGCCTCTGTGCTCACCAAACCACCTTCAGCTGAGCTGCGCAAAAATCAGAAGGACGAAGACTCGCTACCCCCTTACCCGGTTCTCGATCCGATCATCAAAGCGTATGTTGAGGATCGCAAGGGGGTGGAGGATATCGTGGCGATGGGATTCGAGCGAAGCTTCATTGAAAATATTATTAAGTGCATTGACAGTAATGAATACAAGCGCCAGCAAGCGCCACCCGGACTGAAGGTCACCAGTAAGGCGTTCGGCTACGGCTGGCGCATGCCCATCGCAAAAGGGATCTAGTAGCGACGGCTCTGGTCTGGGAAACTCACCAAAGTTATCACGGGCAAGATACCCGTGCCACCCTATATTACAATTAGATAATCTGGTGGTGCTTGGGAAAACGAGCGTAGTCCACTGGTGTATGCTGTACAGGAAGGCAAAATCAGGCAAGGCCGCCTAGAGCGGGCAACTCATATCGCTTGGTGGAAAGGCGTACCACAGGAGCTCTGGATGACACGGGCAAAGCACAAAGAGCGGACAAAGCGAAGCAAACACACTTCTACGCACTACGAGCGGCCGGCCGTCACGGTTGACGCAGTGGTTCTTACACTCAAGGAAAACGATCTCAAGGTGCTCTTGATTGTGCGCAAGAACCCCCCTTTTAAAGACCACTGGGCCATTCCCGGAGGGTTTATTGATTTGTGGGAATCGTTGGAAGAAGCCACGGTACGCGAACTCGCCGAGGAAACCGGGGTGAAACTGAGCCCGCGCAATCTTGATCCATTCTTCGTTGCGGGCGATCCCCGGCGCGACCCGCGTACCCGCGTGATTTCCGTTGTCTATCTAGGCATTGTTCGGCCGGACAAGGTTCGTCCCCGCGCTGGGGACGACGCAAAGGGCGTTGGCTGGTTTTCCCTTTTTAATCTTCCACCACTGGCATTCGACCATCGCATGATTCTCAAACACACCCTCGCGTATCTTCGCCACCGCATCGAACGTTACCCGTTCGTCTTCCCTTTTCTGCCGCAGCAGTTCACCGTCAGTACGGTTCGAAAAGCATTTGAAATCATCATGGGCAATCCACTTCAGCCTCAGCGATTTGCCCGCGCCCTCCACAAGCTTGGCATTCTCAAACCTTGCGCTAAAAAATCCCCTGGCCTCCGTGCGGAACGCCATAGACTTTACCGCCTCGACACTGCCCGTCTTAGACCTGCGCAACTGGCGCGCCTTCGTCTCTATCCTGCTCTGCTTACCAGATAAGGCGGATAAACTTTAGCACAAAAAAGAGGCCGTAGCCGACCAGTAAAACCCCGCTCACCAGATTGACGTACTGAAAAAGCCTGGAACTTACGTGACTTCGCGATACGTGCAGCACCGTTGAAATAAAGAGCACCCACGTTATACATCCTGCTGACACGCTGATCACTAAAACTGTATAGGTACGCCACAGTTCCTCGCCGCCTGGCAGAAAAATTGCACTCACTACCAGCCAGTAGGCAATAGTCATTGGATTGGCCAGACACAGTAGCACCCCCAGCAGGTAATACTTAACCTTGCTAAGCGGCTTTTGTCCCGGGTTCTCAGACAGCGATACCGGATGCCTCGCCTCGCGCATTGCTGCGATTCCCAGGAAGCTCAGGAGGGCTGCACCCAGAAGCATCAGGCCCCCTCGGACAACTGCGCTGTGCGAAAATAATGATGAAAAGCCAAACGACGCCAGCGTCACATAAAAAAAGTCCGCAGTCACCGCGCCCATCCCTATGCAAAACGGCGCCCAAAACCCCACGCGCAATCCCCGCCGAATCATCTCTATATTAACCGGCCCGATCGGCGCAGCTGCCATGAGTCCCAGTACATAGCCGTGAAAAAACAACGATCCCGCTGTTACCATCCTGCTCTTCCTGTATTGTTTCGCTCATAATAAAAAACGTCGGGATTCGCTTCCTTCTATCAATCAACATCTGCTTTTCCCGACGTTGCGTTTTCGACTACCAGCGGGGAGCCGCCCGGCTTATCATGCGCAGCTGCCGGACACCAACTCTATTCACTGGTTATCCCGAGCAGTCCCATCGCAATGTGAGCCTTTATAATTTTAATTGCCTCCTCGAGCTGGACATCAACAAATTTCTCCTCCTTAGTCTCGTCCTCTTTCTCCGGTTGCTCAGGCAGATAGAATCCCGGGGATGTCTCCTCAGGCCCCGGTTCCTTAACCGAAGGTGTAGTTACTGTATCAACATTCTGCGATTCCCCTTGCGGCTCCTGTAGCTCTTCCTCCGGTGGTGCTTCCTCTAGCTGGTTCTGCTCCTTATGCTCCGGTTCACGCACATCCGGCTCCCCGAGGAGTCCATGGCGCGACAGTGCCAGCTCGTGGCCTTCTGGCAGCTCGACCTCCCAATCTGCTTCAATGCCAACGTCATGAATTTTGTCTCCATTTGGCGTGTAATATTCAGCAGTGGTCAGGCGAATGGCACTGCGCCGGTCGTTGCCGTTCTCATCCTTGGAAAGCGAATGATGGAGTTCTTCAATGGTCTGAACCGAGCCTTTGCCAAAAGTCCTCTCGCCTTTCGGCCCGACCAGAATACCCAGGTGATGATCCTTGATGGCGCCCGCAACGATTTCCGAGGCGCTGGCACTGAACTGATTGATGAGCACAATTATGGGAAGATGCGTAATCGGATCGCGGTCCGCTCGGTATTCGCGATTCTGGCTTGGAATACGCCCACGAGTCGAGACAATCACCTCGCCCTCTGACACAAACAGGTCAGACACCTCAATTGCCTGCTGCAACAATCCGCCGGTGTTAAATCGGATGTCAATGATAAGACCCTTGACGCCTTTTTCAATCTGTTCGAGAATTGCCTGCTCGAGATCTCTCGCCGTCTGCTCACTGAATTTGGCTATCCGTGTGTAGCCTACGACATCGTCAAAGATTTTTGAGTAAATGCTTCGGATTTTGATGGTCTCGCGCGTAAGGGTAAAATGGAGCGGCTTGGGTTCAGCTGTGCGATATACGGTAATGGTTACTGTGGTGCCGGGCGGCCCTGTAAGTTTCTTTACTGCCTCAATCAGCGTAATGCCTTCCGTAGACTTCCCTTCAATCTCGATGATGCGATCCCAGGGCTGGAGACCCAACTGCGCTGCTGGCGAGCCCGGAATCGGTGCCACTACGGTCAAGATCTTATTCTTGAGCGTAATATGTATTCCGATACCGGAAAATTGCCCTTCTGTATCCTTCTCAAGCTCCATCAGGGCATCAGGCCCCATGTACTGGCTATGAGGATCCAGAGTAAGGAACATCCCGTTCAGGACTCCCTCAAAAAGCTTCTCCGAGTCAATCTCTCTGACGTATTTGCCCTGGATGTCTTTATAAACCTCGGCAAAGAGATCCACAAACCGGTAGAACTCTTCGTCCTGCTCTTCCGTCTTGACCTTGCTGGCCACCTGGCCCATCAAGGCGACTGCACAAAGAAGCACCAGCAGACTGAGAATCAGAAGGCGTTTCTCAATTGGGTGCTTTAAAAAGTTTGCTCCAGACATGTGCACTCCTCATTCCACACTGAATTTGATGGCAATGTGATGATATTGCCGCGTTGTCACGCTAGAAGACCAGAGCCAGACGTCTGACGGCGGACAAGAAGCGTGGTGAACTCTGGTTGACCGACCCCGCCTCTATTTCCCGCTCGCGCCAGCGCCTGCTTGGCCAGAAGCTGCCTCAAACCACACGCGAGGATCAATCGCCTCGCCGTCTTTGCGAATCTCAAAATGCACACCCGGGCCCCAATTCCCTTCGAGCAACCCGGATAGCCCGACCACGGCATCCTTTTCAACCCTCTCGCCTTGCGTGACCAGTATCTTATCAAGAAACGCATACAGACTACACATCCCGCCGCCGTGATCAACGATTACCAAATTATCGTAGCCTCTAAACACCTTTGCATAGAGCACCTCGCCCGGGGCAACAACCCGGATTTCCGTACCCTGGGGCAATGCCAGATCAACCCCGGGATTGTAGCTCGCCTCGTCTGTTGTATCCTTTGAAAATCCCCGCACAAGAGGCATGGTGCAAGGCCATGGCAACGTGCCGTCTTCTCTGAAAAGGAGATGGGATGATGCTTCCGCGTGTTCGCGCGCGGTCTTCTGTTTCATCAATAAGCGAATGATCTGCGCCACACGCCGCTGCCGCTCTTGGAGAACAGCCATCTTTTCCCGTGTCTCGCTCTTGGTACGCATGAGCGATTCGAGACCCTGCAATTCACTTTTCATCCGCTTCTCTGTGCTTTGGCGCTCCTCCTGCGACTGCTGACTCACTATTTCTGTCTGTTGATTCGATGTCCCGATTTCCTCTAACAGATCTTGCAGCATGGCCTGATCCGCTAACTGTTGTCTTAACTTTTCCAGCCCATGCCGCGCTGTCGTCTTGGCCACAAAATAATCATCTACTGCATTCGCCCCTCGCACAAGAAGACGATGCGGCGCTCTTTGTAGCCCAAGCAACTCAAGCTGATGCAGCTCGAGCTGCAACTGCGTCTGCTGCTTGGCAATCCCTTGATTCAGCCGCGCCAGATCCTCACGTACTTGCCCTACTTCTAGTTCTGTATTGTGCAACTTGTAATCGTAAATCCGGCAGAGCCGGGATTGCTGCTTGAGCGAGCGTTCTACCTGCTTAATATCGCTTCGCTTCTGACGCGCCTTTTGATCGAGCTGTTTGTTCTCCTGCTGTAACGCATCGATGTTGGTCTCAATCTGATTCAACACTGATTGCGTCTCTTCCAAAGTCTCTTCCGAATATTCGATCTTCTTTAAATCACCAGCCTGAGTCTTTTCCTCTTGCGCCACCAGTGTAGAGTTCGCCAGGCAGCCCGCTAATACTATGCCCACCAACCATGCCATGAGCACAGTCGAAACCACTCGTCTCCACCAGCCACTCACCTTACAGCTCCGTAGTTGTGACATTATACGTGCTTCCGCACTCTTTGCCACCCACTCGTTAAGACATCCAGCCCAACGCGCAGTGCCATTGCCGAAAACAAAAACACACTAATCTCTCCTGGTGTGAAAAATACCAGCCGATATTGAAGCACCAGATTGGCGGCCTCTATACAACACCACAGAAAAACAAGACTAAACATCCCTGCTGTCACGCCCGCAGCAATGCCTGAAATAATCGTTCTAGACGTAAAATGCGCCGGGTTCTCCTCAACCCAGCTGCCATCTTCACCGCTTTTATCGTATTGACCACGAAACCCGAGCGCACGCGTCGCGCAATAGAGAATGCCGACAGATAAAAATACTAATACCAATGCGCTGCGAAATAACTGATACACGAATCGCACAAACTCCCTGGATTTGTCAAAACCTTTTTCCTCATACATCAACGTCTCCACACCATCCAACTGCGCGATGCCCACAAGTGCCGAAGCAAAAGCCCTACGGTCTCGCAGGCTGCCGTCAATCCCTACATTGATGCTCACCGGATACGTACCAGGCAAGACTGTATCAAGTTCCTGAACCCATGGCTCCTGCTGCTGCAAAACATGCTGTAACGTCGCGCTACTGATCACATCAACGCCAACCACCCCTGGCGTCCGCTCTAACGCAGCAACGAGAGGCGCCAGGTGCTCACCAGTGACATCTCTGTGTAGAACTAACTTGACCGGCGTGCTCTTCTCTAGATAGGCAACAAGCGCCGTAAAATTCTTGCGGCACAGCAAGAATCCCACCAGGAGTGTAAATAGAAGAACAAACACCAGCCATTCGATCAAATAAGCTCGCTTCTCCACGTCAGACACTGTATTCTCCCGCACCATATTATTGTATACAATCTAAAATCTTCATCCCTCTAATCTGCGAATCAGGTTGCACAGTGCTAGATGATTTGCTGATTGCCCACGCCACCATCGCTACTGCCCATTTATCCCAGGTGCTTTAAAGGGCAAACCTGAGAGGCCCGACTTTAGAATCTTTCCGTCGCGACCAATACAGACGTGTTTCGTCTCTCCCAGAGCGATAATTTCTCCACTTCCCTCGCGCAACAACTTGTAAGAAAATGTGATACTGGCCCTGGTCATTTGGGCAATCGTTGTCACAATCCGGATTAGATCATCATACTTTGCTGGCAATTTATACTCACATACACATCGTGCGACCGGCAAAAACATGCCCCGCGTCTCTAACGATTTGTATGTCAACCCATACTGCCGCATGAATTCGGTGCGGCCAATCTCGAACCAGATCAGATAATTTGCATAATAAACCATGCCCATCTGATCCGTGTCACTGTAAGTCACGCGAACAACCGTCTCGCACGTCCGCAGATTTTCGCTTGCCCGCGGCTCTTCACCCACGCTGCTTTCTCCCCCAAAAAAAATCATCCTCTCTTACGTCTAACAAAGTTTATCCTATTGCCTCATGCCCCTGGAAAAGTCAAGGTTTTGCACATGCTGATAGATCCTCCCCTTTTTCTCCAAGACCTCATACAAAGTATTGACACTTAAATCAGAATAAGGGTATCTATTATCCAAAATTTCAGCTTCAGATGCACGCACAGATCTCTGAATCAGCAGGTATCACGCCTCGAGAAGAGCCTGCGATGATTCGAGAGTCGCGAACAAAACATGCCTTCTGGAATTGAATCAAATATTATGCGACGCTGTTACACTGCTACGGTTCCTGTTATCCTCCTTGCATTTGCAATGCTCTCATGCGGCCCCGGTGCGCAGGCGCCCAAGCAGCACGACCAGGCCCGTGCACTCCTCGATTCAGTGCTGAAACGCTACCGCGCACTCCGCTCCTATCAAGCCCAGATCGAACTGCAGCTTTCCGATCGTATGCAGAAGCCGCAAAGTATCATGTTTGCGTTTGAACGGCCAAACAAGGTCGCTTTTGTCAACAAGGATCCAGTGGCAGGTGCACAGATAATATCGGACGGGAAGCATCTCTATTCCTATCTGGAGATACTTAAGCAATATACGAAGATTCCTGTGCCTGCCACGTTCACAGCAGAAACCCAGGAGAGTCTTCTGACGAAAATCCGCTGCAACGTCCCTGCGCTCATTATGCTGGAAAATCCTGATGCGTATCTCATGGACAACATCAAATCAATAGAACTGGAGCCATCGGATTCAGTTGGCGCACATCTCTGTGAGGTTCTTCGCCTGACGCAAAACAACAATACCATAACACAGCTGTGGATTGACAAGCGGGCGCACATTATTCGCAAATCTACCACCGATATGACGCCATACCTTCAGTCTATTGCTAAGCAACAGGACATAACTCCTCCATCCACACCGGTTGTGATCTCGGAATGGCATAAGAACATTCATCTGAATGAGGCCATCCCTTCCCAGGTTTTCACATTTAATCCGCCTGCTGGAGCCCAAGAGGTTGCGCAGCTCTCGCTGGGACCGCAGCCCGCTTCTTCACCTCCCATCTTGGTGGGTCAAAAGGCGCCTGCGTTTACACTGGAAGACCTTGAGGGCAATACCCACAGCCTGCAATCGCTCAGCGGGAAGGTAGTGATCGTGAGCTTCTGGACAACCCAGAATCCCCAGTCAATCAACACGTTAACGATCCTGCAAAAGCTCCACGAGCGCTATGCAGCCAGCGACCTTGTCGTAATCGGTGTGACCAACGAAGCCAATGTTGAAATGGTAAAGAGCTTTCTAGAGAAGCGAAGCATTACCTTCCCTGTGCTCCGCGATATCAAGAATACCGTCGCAATGCAATACAACGTTCGTGTGCTCCCGCGCCTGATCATCATTGATCAGACCGGAAACATTCAGGCCGACCTCAATCGTTTGCCCACGGAAGAAGAGCTCTTGAGCACGCTTGAGGAGCTGGGCATCTCGTAGCCTGGGGAATCGCCCGGGAAGAAATGCCCATTGGGTTGTCATACTGAAAGACCCTTCAGCTTACGCTGATAGAACAGCCGGGGCATTCTGCTGAAGACCCGTAGGATTCTCTGGTGAGAGACATCGCGAATGCGCGTACTTACATATCCACAAGAGCAGCAAAAACTTTGGGCGAACCTGGTGCGCGGCCGTAAGGAGCTACGCGTAAACCAGCGCGTGCGCAAGATTGTCGAAGATGTACGCCGCCAGGGCAACCGCGCCGTGCTGCGATATACTCGACAATATGACGCTGTCGCGCTCAGCGAGCAATCTGTGCGCATCCCACCGCGACAGCTCAAAGAGGCCTGGGAGCATCTTGATCCAGCGCTCCGCCGGGCATTGACTCTCGCCCGTAATCGCATCCAGCGATTCCATCGCCGCCAGCTGAAGCACTCATGGTCGTTCACCGACCGTCTTGGCGTTACGCTGAGTCAACGGTGGCTGCCGCTCCAGCGTGTTGCCATCTACATCCCAGGCGGGAAAGCCGCATACCCTTCATCGGTATTGATGAATGCCATCCCGGCTCAGATCGCCGGCGTGCCTGAGATCGTCATGGTCACGCCACCATCCCCTGCGAGAAAGCTCAACTGTCCCACACTCGCTGCAGCACATCTAGTTGGGATTAAGGAAGTATACCAGATCGGCGGGGCTCAGGCAATTGCAGCGCTGGCTTATGGCACCCAGACCATCAAACCGGTTGATAAGATAGTCGGTCCAGGCAATATATACGTTACAGAGGCGAAAAGGCTTCTCTACGGGGTGATTGACATTGACATGCTCGCCGGGCCGAGCGAAATTGTGGTCATTGCTGATCGCACGGCTGACGTACAATGCGTCGCCGCGGATCTGCTTTCACAGGCGGAACACGACGAGGACGCCGTGGCTGTGGCAATTCTCATTGGACGCTTTCCGCTCCAAAAATTGCAGCAACTGCTGGCTGCACGGCTCGAGCAATCACCACGACGCCAGATTGCTCAGGCGTCGCTCAGGCGTCACGGGCTGATTATCCGAGTCAACTCACGGAGCGATGCCGCGTCACTGGCAAACCACATTGCCCCCGAACATCTGGAAATTCTGACCTCAGCTCCCCAGCGGCTCGCAGACCAAATCCGAAATGTTGGTGCCATTTTTATTGGCCCATTTTCGCCAGAACCAATTGGCGACTATCTGGCAGGCCCTAATCACGTACTGCCGACTGGCGGCACAGCACGCTTTTTCTCGCCTCTTTCAGTGGAGAGCTTTCTGAAGGCCAGCAATGTAATTCATTGTAGAAAATCCGGGCTTGTGCGTCTGGCCCGCCATGCGATCGCAATTGCGGAGGCGGAAGGATTGGTGGAGCACGCAAACGCCATCGCCGTTCGGATTCGAAAGAATAAAAAACGATGACGATTCAGCCCACACGTGCAGTGCAAAACCTTGTACCATACGTCCCCGGACTCCAACCAAGAACCCGAGGATACCTTAAATTAAATAGCAATGAAAACCCCTACCCGCCTGCACCCCAGGTGTCAGCAGCACTCCGAAAGGCCACGAACCCACAGTTGCGCATCTACCCCGATCCTGTTTGCACGAGCCTGCGCTCCATCCTTGCGCGCCGGTTTAAGATCCCTGCATCCAACTTCATAATCGGAAATGGCTCTGATGAAATTCTACGTCTAATCTGCCAGGCCTATATTGACCCTGGGATGCGCATCGGGATGTTCGCCCCTACCTACACCCTGTTTGAAACACTCGGTCAAATGTTCCAAGCGAACATTATTACGTATCCCCTTGAAGATGACTATGGGATGCCCTCAGCAGTCTTCTCCTCTCGCGTGAAGATCTTCTTTCTTGCAAATCCGAATTCGCCAGTAGGAACCTTCTATCCTCCACAGCTCATGGCTCGGCTTCTCAGCACTCGTCCAAGAACCCTGTTTGTGCTCGATGAGGCATACGTTGACTTTGCGCCTCAGCATTGCCTGAGGCTGCTGCGACGCTTTCGCAACCTCATCATCACGCGCACGCTCTCAAAATCCTATTCTCTGGCTGGCTTACGAATCGGCTTCGCGGTCGCCAGTCCACAGATCATTTCGCAGCTCTATAAGATTAAAGATTCCTACAATGTGAACCGGCTCAGCCAGGTGGCAGCGGAAGCCGCCCTACGGGCCGTACCCTACTTTCGCCGCAACATCCAGCGCATTAAGCAAACCCGTGCCCGGGTGCGCCGCGAACTCCAGAATCTCGGATTTCGCGTTCCTCTCTCTCACGCAAACTTCCTCTTCGCCATTGGCCAGCAAACTCATAAAATCTATCGGCAGCTCAAGGCGCGAAAGATCCTCGTCCGCTATTTCACATCTGAATCGCACACCCCGGGCCTTCGCATCTCCATTGGAACCGAACGGGAGATGACTACATTGCTTCGGACTCTTAAAAACCTGATTCGAGGTGACAAACCATGACTAAACGTAAGGCAACCAGCCACCGCAAAACACGCGAAACCGCCCTTGAGGTCTCACTCACGATTAACGGAGCCGGGAAATTCCGCTCAACGCTCGATATACCCTTTTTCAATCACATGCTTGAGTTGCTGGCCCACCACGGCCACTTTGACATCACCATTACAGGTAGGGGAGATATCGAGGTTGATTATCACCACACGGTTGAAGATGTAGGAATTTGCCTGGGTAAGGCGCTGGACAAGGCGCTGGGAGATAAGAAGGGAATCGTGCGCTATGGCTCGGCTTTCATACCCATGGAAGAGACACTTGCACACTGTGTCGTGGATATTTGCAATCGGCCGTACTTGAAATACGCAGTGCAATGTCCTAAGGAGAAGGTAGGTCAATTCGACACCGAGCTGGGAAAGGAGTTCTTTCGCGCCTTAGCCACGAATGCCGGACTCACCATGCATCTGAACTTGCTCTACGGCACCAATGCTCACCATATTCTTGAAGTACTCTTTAAGGCCTGCGGCAAGGCACTTGGCGAAGCTGTCCAGCAAGACCCCCGCAGAAAATCCATACCATCCACCAAGGGCATTCTATAGCGACATTTACGCCGCCCAAGTAAGCCAAAAATAAAATGCTCCTTATCACCGGCCATACCAGCCGGCAATAAGGAGCCACGCTTCCTGGTTAACGCGTTTGCTGAGCGCACCTCAGCGAGAAAAAACCTATTCCGCCCCGCTGAATTCCCGCACCAACCGCAATGCTTCGCGATAAAGCGCCTTGGTTCCTTTACCAAAGCGAATGAACGCATCGCGCAGAATGTTAACCTCGTGTCCCGTTGGCTTGTAAATAGCCCAGATCTCTTCATCTTGGACCATGGCCTTCAAGCCCTTGGGCAACAATGGATCTTCCAGTACCTTTTTGCGCAGCTCATCGCGGTCAGTGAAACGCGAGAAGTCTACAGGCTTCTCAGGCTCGTAGGCCTCACCTTCTTCAGACACCCCCATCTCGCGCAAGTCAATCAGATTTTGATACTCTGCCGGCAGCCGCGACTTAATCCACATCAGCACTGCTTTCTTCTCTGGAATCTTGAAGTCCTTCGCCATTCGCAACCACAACTGAAACGACGGCTTTACGTATCCCTTCTCGAACTTGAAAATTGCCGGCCCGGACACGCTGTAGACTTTCCCAAACTGATCCTGGGTAAGTTTCCGGCTTAGCCGACTTTCGTAAATCTCATCACCCAAAATGTTGTCCATCTGTACAACTCCTTTCAAAAATTTCGGTGCCATCACACCTTAACTTACTAAAATTAATCTTATTAGTATCTATCCAATTTTACTATATGTCAACAGAAAATTATCAAAAAATCTTTGCCCCCATTTCTTATCTCTTTACTCTATAATATTATATGCCGAATATAGGAAGTCAACCAAAAAAGTGCAGTTTTTATTACTTTTGTGCATATTATTCTTGTTCGCAGTAGTTATTTCTGAACAACAGGCGACATGCACATCTCCACCTCTCTCTGCTTACGCCAATCCTGGTTTTTCGCTATACCTCACGCGAAGGCGCAGAGACGCAAAGAAAAGCACGATTTAAGATTGCATTGCCGTAATCTCTTGGCGACTTTGCGTGAGATTTTTACATGCCAGTTTTCCGGACTAAGAGTAGGGGTTAATTAAGCTCCTACCGAATTAAACTGACGCACACTCCATTATCTGTCATATTAGCTTAAACCACGTTGTATTTTTCAATTTACGCGACTGTTTTTATTACAAAATGACATTCCACTCTGTCTCTTGATTCCGCAAACCTTTGATTCTAACAAAATAAAGAAAGGTGTGTTAAATGGAACCTTTAATTTTCTCTTGATATTCGCCCAGGCTCATTATAGCTACTATTTGCTTCTTTCATTGGGGCCAAGCAGGAATCTGTCGTTTATCTCGTTCCGTATGCGCTTGCAATTACTTGTGATGCTATTGCAGGAAGTGCCATGGCAAACTGAGTGAGCGCCTGATTTTCTTCCCGGGCAACTGGCCAAATATCTCTGGCCCGATTGATAGAAGTAGGCACATTGCAGAACGTTGTATGGAAGTCTCTTGTGTTATGAGCTGATGTAGCTCAGCTGGCAGAGCAGCTCACTCGTAATGAGCAGGTCGTCGGTTCGAATCCGACCATCAGCTCCACATTTTTTTATTTCCTGCGGCCATGGCGCAGCAAAGGAAGTAAAAGGATATGTGTCCTCAGCTGA
The DNA here is from genome assembly GCA_030613245.1 of Candidatus Sumerlaeota bacterium. Lineage (GTDB taxonomy): Bacteria > Sumerlaeota > Sumerlaeia > MWCT01 > JAUWMI01 > JAUWMI01. The sequence goes on along the minus strand of JAUWMI010000033.1, from coordinate 30,581 downwards.
CAGTAGAGCAAATTCTGCAGGCAAAAGGCAAGGCCCTGGATCTAAAGATCATGGCCGGTGCTGGGGGGTTGAAAAAGGCGATCGAGTCCAGCGAACTGAACCGTCCTGGTCTCGCTTTTGCCGGCTTCTTTGATGTCTTCTCGCATAATCGCATTCAGATTCTCGGCATCACAGAAATCTCCTTCCTCAAGAGCCTTGCGAAAGACGAGCGCCTGGAACGACTGCGGCGTACCTTTGAGTTCGACATTCCTTGCTTCATCATCACGTCAAACCAGAAGCCGCCACCGGAGTTTATCGATTTGGCTAACTCGCACAACGTGCCGGTGATGACGACAATCATCCCGACATCGCGCTTCTCCGGCATGCTCTCGCGTTATCTGGAGAAGGAATTCGCGCCCTCGTGCACCATCCACGGCGACCTGCTTGACGTCTATGGCCTGGGCGTTCTCATTGTCGGTAAAAGCGGCGTTGGGAAAAGTGAGTGTGCCCTTGAACTTATTGAACGCGGCCATCGTCTCGTGGCTGATGATGTGGTCATCTTGCGCCGACTGGCCAAAGATCTCCTTCTAGGCCATAGTTCCGGTGTCCTGAAATATCACATGGAAATTCGCGGACTCGGCATCGTAGATGTCGAAAGCCTCTTTGGAGTAAGATCCGTGCTCGAGGAAAAGAATATCTCGCTCCTCGTACGCCTTGAAAAGTGGGAAGAAGGAAAAGAGTATGAGCGCCTAGGTATTGAGGAGAAGCATTGCATAATCTTTGATGTCAAAATTCCCGAATACGTGATCCCAATTGAGCCCGGGCGAAACCTCAGTATCCTCATTGAGGTAGCAGCACTCACCCAGCGGCTGAAAAACACCGGTATTATTCCCGCCAAGCGCTTCAACGATAAACTCATCCAGCAGATGCAATCCGCCGACGTCCCGACCTCTCTGGCCCGGTTGCTAGAAGACACTGAGGTCACTGAAATATGACGCAGCTCAACTTCTGCCTTGGCATCCACTGCCATCAGCCCGTTGGAAATTTCGACTCTGTCTTCTCTGACGCAGTGAACAAGGCCTACCTTCCCTTTCTTGAAACGCTCGATGAATTCCCATCCATCAAGATCAGCCTCCATTATTCCGGCGTGCTGCTCCAATGGATCGAACAGCACCGCCCTGAGTTCCTGAGTCTCATCGAGCGCATGATTAAACGCGGCCAGATCGAATTGATGACCGGCGGATTCTACGAACCGCTACTCCCCATTATCCCCGATTGCGACAAGGTGGGCCAGATTAAAAAATTGACATGCTATCTCACAGAGCGCTTTGGCTGTCATCCAACCGGACTCTGGTTGGCAGAGCGCGTCTGGGAACCGCATCTCCCAGCATCCCTCCGAGACGCTGGAGTGACCTATACTGTAGTTGATGATACGCATTTCAAGATTGCTGGCGTTGGCGAACCAGACATTTTCGGCTACTTTCTGACAGACGAGCTGGGTAAGGGCATCGCCATCTTCCCGATTAGCACCACTCTGCGCTACACCATCCCGTTTCAGGTACCAGAGGTCACCATTGATTACTTTCGCTCTATCGCCACAGAAGCAGGCGATCGCCTGATCGTGATGGCTGATGACGGCGAAAAATTCGGCATCTGGCCTGAAACAAATCGTCACTGTTACACTGACGGCTGGCTGCGCCGCTTCTTCGAGACCCTGGAGGCCAACCGCGACTGGCTTCGACTCCTGACTTTTAGCGAAGCGCTCCAGCAGTGCCAACCCCGCGGCCAGGTCTATCTCCCTACCGCTTCCTACTTTGAAATGATGGAATGGGCCATGCCAGCGCACACAATTTTGCACTACGAGGATTTCGTCAATAAGCTGAAAGAGTGTGACCTATACGATCGCTACAAGATGTTTGTGCGGGGCGGTTTCTGGCGAAACTTTTTTGTTAAATATCCCGAAAGTAACAATATCCACAAGAAGATGCTTCGCGTTAGCGCCCGTGTGCAGCATGCAGCCGAGAGTGCCCCAGACCACCCGGCTGTGCACGACGCCCAGGATAATCTCTGGCAGGGCCAGTGCAACTGCGCCTATTGGCACGGTGTCTTTGGCGGGTTGTACCTGACTCACTTGCGCTCAGCGCTTTACAATCGCCTGATTCGCGCGGAAACGGCACTGGATACGGTTCTGCACAAAAACCGGAATTGGATAGACGTGACCACGTGCGACCTCGACTGCGACGGCCAGGAGGAGCTCCTGGTTGAAACGCCGCTTGAGAACCTCTATTTCAAACCTGCACAGGGAGCAACCCTGTTTGAACACGACTTTAAGCCCGCTGCAATTAACCTCATTGACACCTTACGTCGGCGCGAAGAGGCGTACCATCAGCGAATCAGAGATCCTGCGCCGGCCTTGCCACCGAATCCTGAATCCACCAAGAGCATCCATGACTTATTGCGGCCAAAAGAGGCTGATCTGGAAAAGCTGTTGCACTATGACTGGTATCCCCGTGTTTCGTTAATTGACCATTTTCTCAATCCGGCTACCACGCTGGATGCCTTTAGCGCTTGCCAGTACGCCGAAGATGGGGATTGTGTCAACCAGCCTTACCAGGCGCGCGTTGAGAAAGGCCGAAATCGCTGCGTCCTGGAATTCTCGCGTGATGGGCATCTCTATCATGGTCAGGCGATCGTTCCTTTCCGCATTGTGAAGACCTTGACTATTCGACCCACGAGGTCCGGCTTTGATGCGGATTACACAATCCAGAATAATGCCCCTTTGCCCATGCGAACTCTGTTCGGGATTGAATTCAATGTGAATTTGCTCGCTGGCAATGCTCCGGATCGCTTCTACTTCGTAACGGGACAATCGCTCGCACACCCTGCACTCAACAGTCGAGGCACGTCAGCCAGGGCCACGGACTTCGGCCTGGTTGATGAGTGGCTGAAAATCAAGGTGCATTTTGTAATTTCCTCTGCTGCAACGCTATGGCGATTCCCAATCGAGACCGCATCGCAATCCGAAGGAGGATTCGAGCGCATCTATCAGAGCTCGGTTCTGTTGCCCCACTGGTCGCTGGACCTCGCACCTGAGCAGAAATGGTCGGTCAGTATGTCCTATCGCATTGAGACCCTGGAACAATAAAGCTGCCAATGTGCATTGTTGATGTTGCCAAAGACACGATGTTACTCTGCTGAATGAATTGCGAACAGAACTATTGCTTTTCGCATAAATGAAACAGTTGTAGGGGCGTTTAATTAAACGCCCTACTCTACCGTTATCTATACAAATCTCAATAAACGGGCTAGGTGGGCAGCCCTGATGAATGGTAAGAAGACGGTGCGAACGAAGATCGTGGCGACGATTGGCCCTGCCACAGCTACGCCCCGAAAGCTAAAACAGCTTCTGGATGCAGGGGTAGATCTGTTTCGCATCAATTTTTCCCACGGCACGCACGAAACACATCGGGCCGTGATCCGCACACTCCACCGCCTGGCGCAACAGCGCGGTCATCCATTGGCGATTCTGGCCGACATAAGCGGCCCGAAAATTCGCCTCGGCCGGCTTGCCCCAGATCCACTTCGCATTCGCAAAGGCGATTCCCTGCGTCTCACTACCCGGCCAATCGTCGGCACGAAAGAAATCATCCCGGTCAACTTCGCCGCTATCCCCAGGGTCGTCGCTAAGGGAGATCCAATTGCTCTGGACGACGGACGATTGCTCCTGAAGGTGACAAATGTCAGTGGTAATGAGATTCATTGTCGCGTGGTTGAAGGGGGCCTGCTCGCATCACACAAAGGTGTAAACCTGCCTGAAACTCATCTGCCGTTTTCTCTGCCTACAAATAAAGACAAGAATGACATCCGCTTTGCGCTTGAGCAAGGCGTGGACTTCCTTGCTGTCTCATTCGTCCGCAACGCGAAAGATATTCAGCGAATACGTGCATTTCTCAAACGCCACAAAGCCGATCTTCCGATTATAGCAAAGATTGAAAAACGCGAGGCATTGGAAAACATCACCACGATTATTGACGCTGCCGATGGGGCTATGGTCGCTCGGGGCGACCTGGGCATTGAAATACCACTCGAAGACGTCCCGTTGGCTCAAAAACGCATCATCGCACTCTGCAATCAGAAAGGCAAGCCCGTGATCACGGCAACACAGATGCTCGAATCCATGATCACGCGCTTTCGCCCTACACGCGCCGAGGTGACCGACATCGCCAATGCAATCCTCGACGGCTCAGATGCCCTTATGCTCAGCGGTGAAACCGCCATCGGTCACTACCCCGTCGCTGCAGTTAGAATGATGAACAAGATCGCCCTGGCCACTGAGGCAAGTATAGACTATTCCGCGCTCCTGATGGGCAAAGCTATGGTGCGACCCGGCAGCGTGCCGGACGCCATCAGCCACGCCACATGTCTCATTGCCAACGATCTTAAACTCGCCGCCATTATCTGCTACAGTCAGTATGGCTCCACTGCTCGCATGGTCGCACGCTACCGACCACAATGCCCAATCTACGCGTTCAGTTCCAGTCGACAAACCCTGAATCGCTTATGTCTTACGTGGGGCGTCATGCCTTTGCTTGCTCCATCAATAACGCAACGGGAAAAGACGACCCTGAATCCCCACACGCTGGTTCAGAAAACTGCAGAACTTGCGCTGAAACTTAAGCTGTTGAAGAAAGGCAACCGCGTGGTCATCACTGCAGGACTGCCTCTCCATGTGCGCGGCACAACAAATTTGATCCAGGTTGTGGATCTGTAGTGACGTATGCAGCGCAGTCCACTCAGGCGGACTGGCATGAAGCATGGGTAGGGATTTGATTAATCAAACCCCTACAACTCATTCACAAAATTTATCGAAAGGCTGGTGATTAGCTATTCGAAGCTTCATCGCCATAGATATCGGGGCCGAGGTTCGTCAAGGTCTTCAGGATCTCATCGAACGCTTGCAGAAAGGTATGCAATTTACCCCAGCCCGTCCCAGCTGGGTGCGTCCCGCAAGCATTCACCTGACGCTGAAATTCCTCGGTGAGATCAAAGAAGAAGAAATTGAGAGGATTAACGCTCAGTTGCGTAGTGTGGCTGCAGAGACAGCGCCCTTTCAGCTGAGCGTGAAAAAACTTGGCGTATTCCCAAACGAGAAGTTTCCGCGCGTGCTCTGGATTGGCATTCAACAGGGCCACGATGCTGTCGTTGCGCTACAGCAGAAGGTAGAAGAAGCCCTCGTGCAGCTGGGATTCCCAGCTGAAAATCGCCCTTTTCATCCCCATCTCACTCTGGCTAGAATTAAGTCGCTGCGCGGCACCCGCCAGATGATGGACGTCGTGAAAAGCCATGAGAACAGCGAGGCAGGGGGATGCCGGGCTGATCGCGTGATTCTTTTCAAAAGCGTTCTCAAGCCAACCGGCGCCGTGTATACGAGAATTCACGAAGCGCTTTTCGAATTACCGCCGACTGACATGTAGGGGTTTAATTTATTAAACCCGCTACCTCAAGATCGGGGAAACAGTTGCCCTCTAACTGGCCACATATCACCGTTCTCATCCTCAATTATAATGGCAAACCTCACCTCAAGGATTGCTTTCAATCCGTTCTGACCACGGAATACCCCTCTTTTGAGCCGGTGATGATTGACAATGCTTCAACCGACGATTCCGTTGCTTTTGTCCAGCAGCATTTTCCCTCCGTCCGTATTGTTCAATTTGAAAAGAATTACGGCTTTGCTGAAGGCTATGATCGCGCTATTCGTGCGACTGAGAACGACTTCATCGCACTCCTGAACAACGATACCCATGTCCACCCCAGCTGGCTCATGGAACTCATGCAAACTCTGCGCGATGAGCCCTCTGTTGCTATTGCAGGCGCAAAGCTCTTGTGTTCCGCACGCCCCGAGCTGATTGACCACGCTGGTGGCATGATCTCGCCTATTGGCTCTGGCATTGACCGCGCCAAATATCAGCCTGATGAACTCGTGCACTTCCCCTCCGGCCCAATCGGTTTTGCGTGCGGCGGTGCTCTGGTGCTCCGAAAAAGTTGCTACCTCGAAGTCGGAGGCTTCGATCCTGCATATCAATTCTATCACGAGGATGTTGACCTTGCCTGGCGATGCTGGCTAAGCGGATACCAGGTCTATTTTGTCAATGGTGCGATCGTATATCATAAAGGTGGGGAGTTGCTCGGAGGCCGTGAATCGCCAACGCGCATTTTCCTCTGCCAGCGCAATCGGCTATGGAACCTTATGAAGAACGCTAATCCCTGGAATTTGACAAAAGGAATTCTCATCTCTCTGCTCTTCGATGGCTATCGTGCAATGAGCTATCTTTTTCAGGGATACCCTGGCGGAGTTGGCGCAATCATCAAAGGGGATTGGGCAGCAGCTCGCGCACTCGGGCAGGTCTGGCACAAACGACGCGCTATTCAGGCCCGACGCAGTGTCTCCGATCGCGCACTTCGCCAGCGTGGGATCATCTGTACCTTCACCCAGGCGATTCAGAGCTATCGCGAGCTGTCAAAACACGCGGGGTCGCAAAACACACCTCGCCAGTAACTCAAGATGCCCGTTTTTGCAGTTGCCGTGAAGAAAAAAGCACGTAAATCGCCCGTACGAAAGGTTTAGGAGGGGAGCGCGAGGGGTTCCGCCGCGGCGGACCCCTCGCATCAGAAAAACATTGTCCAAATGGAATATCCGGGTTAAATTATTACCCTAATGAACTTTCGGGAACTTTGAGTTAATAAGAGTAAAAACGCACATGTCCGAAGAACCCCGTAGCCCGGCGCCGCAAGAGCACATTCTCCTCGTCAGCCACTCGCCTAATCTCTACGGCGCAGAGAAGAGTCTGCTGGAAATCGCTGACTACCTGCACCACCACGACTATCGCATTACCGTGCTTGTTCCGCGAGATGGCATGCTATCTGCGGCACTGCGCACCAAAGGCATTCCTTTCATTATCTCACCCTTCGAGACGCCATCGAAAAAGCCCGGGCGCTTTCTCAAATTTGTGCTCCTCTTTCCGCTGCGCCTCTTACAGCTGCGCAGACTGATGCTCCGGCAAGATGTCAGTCTTGTCTACGCCAACACCTTTATTGCATTCAATGCGCTGCTGGCAGCTCGCCTGGCGCAGCGGCCTGCAATTGCCCACGTGCGCGAAGTTCTTATTGACTACCCCCGCTGCATCCGCCGTGTCCTCATCTGGATTGTCTCGCGCTATTCGCAACATATTATTGCCAATTCCCAGTTCACAGCCAGCTCTTTTCCGATATCCGTTCGGCACAAACTAACCGTCGTCCATAATAGTATTGATTGCCGGGAATATCAAGCGGCTGCGGCGAAAGCGAACCCTTCCGCAGTCCCTGAGGTTTCAGCCACCGATTTCGTAATTGGATGCATAAGCCAGCTCATCCCGCACAAGAACATCCAGCTGGCCATTAGCACCATGGCCTGTCTCGCGCGAAAGTCTTTGCCAATGAAATTGCTGATCATTAGTGATGGCCCATTGCGTCCTCAGCTCGAACGCCAGGTGCGCCAGCTTAACCTTAGCCACTCCGTCACGTTCGTTCCCTACCGGCAAAATATCCTGGATTACACCAGTCGCTTCGATCTCTATCTCCACACGTGTCCCACAGAACCCTTTGGTCGCGTCTTTATTGAAACCATGGCTCTGGGAAAACCGATTGTTGCCCCTGCATCCGGAGCCGCCACGGAAATTATTCGCGATGGCCAAACCGGATTTCTTGTCCAGGGTAATGACCCTGAGCACTATGCGGAGAAAATCGAGCTGCTCTTTACCGACAAATCCCTGAGGGAGCAAATGGGACACAAAGGAAGGCAACGCGTAGAGACCCACTTCGCACTGGAAGACAAAATGAAAGAAATCGAAACAGTAATCAAAACCATTGCTGGCCTGAAATAGCACCTGGCTTCAACACGCCGAATAGCTGGAATTGTCGCTTCCTTCAATCCGAAGCCGTTTTTCACTTTTACTTGATTCTTATATTAAAAAGTTGCACTATCTCATAAGTTAGACTTGGCACAAACTATACTAACTTGGATAAAGTTTTCAATGGATCCGATCACAAACTACCTGAAGAAGATCGAGAAAGCCCTCCAGGCGGGCACCGCCACGGAACACACCCATCGTCCCGCGCTCAAAGCCCTTATCGAAGCCCTGGGCAAGAAGGTCACGGCTACCAACGAGCCGAAGCGAGTGAAGTGCGGCGCTCCTGATTTCATCGTCACCCGCGGCCAAACTCCGCTCGGCTACATCGAAGCAAAAGACGTTGGAAAATCCCTCGATGCAATAGAAGCCGATGCTAGAAAGAAAAAGCCGTCTACCCACGACGGCGACCAGCTCAAGCGCTTCCTCGAAAGTCTCGGGAATCTTATCCTGACTGATTACCTGGAGTTTCGCTGGTACGAGGGCGGCAAATTCAGAATGGCGGCACGGCTCGCCAGGGTGGGTACGAAAGGGAACCTGCGCAAGGAAAAAGATGGCACCGAAGCATTTTCAAATCTGATAAATGCATTCTTTGTCACAACCATTCCAACGATCAGCGGCCCAAAAGACCTGGCGAATCGCATGGCTGTCCTTGCTCGCCTCATCCGCGACATCATTCAACGCACCTTCCAGGATGAAGACAAAGGGGGCTCGCTGCACGGCCAGTTGGAAGGCTTTCGCAAGGTCCTGCTTCACGACCTGAAGCTAGACGGCTTCGCTGACATGTATGCCCAGACCATTTGCTACGGCCTTTTCGCCGCGCGCTGTAATCATACGGGCCGCGAACCCTTCACGCGCGAACGCGCTGCCTACGAAATCCCTAAAACCAATCCCTTTTTGAGGGAAATGTTCGGCTATATTGCAGGCCCTGATCTTGATGAGCGGGTCACCTGGGCGGTGGATGATCTGGCAGAACTGCTTTACCGCGCCGATATTGCCAGCATCCTGGAGAATTTCGGCAAACGCACCCGGCGCGAAGACCCCGTGGTACATTTTTACGAAACCTTTCTTGCTGCGTACAATCCCAAAATGCGCGATTCACGCGGAGTTTACTATACCCCGGAGCCTGTTGTTTCTTACATTGTCCGGAGCATTGACCATATTCTCAAAAAGGATTTTGGCCTGCAAGACGGCCTTGCTGACTGCTCAAGGATTCCATTTTATCGAACTGTGCACGACATTGGAGGAAAACCCCATAAGGAAAAGGCTGGCGAATGTCATAAGGTTCTTATTCTAGACCCTGCAGTTGGCACCGGTACGTTTCTCTATACCGTTATTGATCAGATTCACGAGCACTTGGAGAAGAAAGGCCAGGCAGGCATGTGGTCAGGGTATGTCTCAAAACATCTACTGCCGCGCCTTTTCGGCTTCGAGCTCCTGATGGCGCCTTATGCCGTAGTACATATGAAGCTTAGCCTGCAGCTAGCAGAAAGCGGGTATGACTTTGCCTCAGGAGAACGTTTGCGTGTTTACTTAACAAATGCTCTCGAGGAATTCTTTGAATTCTTTGAATTGCCTCCATTTGCCAGCAAAATCGCCGAAGAAGCCAACGCCGCGGGCAACGTGAAATCCGAAACGCCGGTCATGGTTATTCTCGGTAATCCTCCGTATTCCGGTCATTCACAAACGCCATCGGAGCGTATTGTAGAAATAATGCCCGGTCAGACCTATAAGGTTAAAACAAAAAAGGGATGGAGGCTAAAGACAGCTGCGAAGAGAATTCGTAGAAAAGAAAAGACCTTTATCGGTGACCTTATCCAGGATTATTTCCAAGTTGATGGAGAACCTTTACACGAGCGGAATCCTAAATGGCTAAACGACGATTACGTTAAGTTTATCCGGTTTGCTCAATGGCGCATTGAACAGACGGGTTATGGGATCCTTGCTTTCATTACCAACCATAGCTACCTTGACAATCCTACGTTTCGTGGCATGCGTCAGTGTCTTATGCAGGCTTTTGACGAAATACATATTCTCGATCTGCACGGAAACGCCAAGAAAAGGGAAGTGTGCCCCGATGGCTCTAAGGATGAAAACGTGTTTGATATTCAGCAAGGGGTTGCAATTGGTATTTTTGTCAAGCATCCCGCCGAAGCAAGAAAAAGAGCACATTGCGTCAAGCATGCTGATGTATGGGGACTGCGAGAAGTGCTAGAAAGAGATGCAACGGGCCAATCACGACTTATAGGAGGCAAGTATCACTGGCTTTATGAAAACGCAGTAAAAACTGGCAAATGGACAAGCATAAATCCGCAATCACCCTACTATTTATTTGTTCCCCAGGATACCGGCTTGCTCAACGAATATGTACAGGGGTGGAAACTGCCAGAAATAATGCCTGTCAATTCAGTAGGCATCGTTACTGCCCGGGATAAACTAACCATTCACTGGGACGAGAAATCAGTTTGGGACACAGTTACTGATTTTATACGCCTTTCGCCTGAGGAAGCTCGCGAAAGGTATCAGCTTGGCCCTGACGCTCGCGATTGGAAAGTAAGCTTTGCTCAGCAGGACTTGAAGGAATCCGGGCCGGATAAAAAGAAAATATGTCCAATCCTATACCGGCCATTTGACACTCGATTTACCTATTATACCAGTAAATCACGAGGCTTCATCTGCATGCCCCGCCCGGAAGTGATGGGGCACATGACCATCGGTAGTAACCTTATGTTTATTACAAATCGTCAAACTCGAATCGAATTCAACCATGTTCTTATGTCAAGACACGTCGTTGATTTTCACCTGCTCGAAACCGCTCATGCCAGTCTGTATGCTTTTCCAATTTACCTCTATCCCAAACACGAAAAAGATGACTTTCTTGACTTTGACCGGCCAATCGCAAAGGACTGGCGGCAGCCGAATCTGGCGCCGGAGTTTATAGAAGAGCTTTCCCGGCGGCTTGGGCTGACGTTTATCCCCGACGGCAAAGGCAATTCAAAAAAGGCCTTCGGGCCGGAGAATGTTTTCAATTATATGTATGCAGTTTTTCATTCGCCCGCCTATCGAAGCCGCTACGCAGAGTTTCTTAAGTTCGATTTTCCCAGGCTGCCGCTGACGTCAAAGCCGGCCCTGTTTCGTGACCTCTGCGCTCTGGGAGAAGAACTGGTTGGCTTGCACTTGATGGAGAAACACGCGCCTATATTCACGAAATATACTGTTGCGGGCGATAACCGCGTGGAAAAAGTGCGCTATACGGAGCCCGGGCAGGGCGCGCCGGCAGGCCGCGTATGGATTAATAAAGAACAGTATTTTGACAACGTGCCGCCGGAAGTCTGGGAATTCCATATCGGCGGGTATCAGGTCTGCGAAAAGTGCCTCAAAGACCGCAAAGGCCGCCAGCTCAGCTACGATGATCTCACGCACTACCAGCACATTGTGTCCGCTTTATCCGAAACCATCCGCATCATGGCTGAAATAGATAAAACTATCGACAAGCACGGCGGCTGGCCTATTAAATAACGGGCTAAAAGGGCGTCAGAAATACCAATAAAAAACCGGAGGGGTAGTCATGGGCAAGAGAATAGTGGATGCAAACCGTGACGCAAAGGGAAACATTGGTGAGGTTCTATTCCGAGGGAATCAGAGGCATACTCCGCTGAAAACCGCGATTAAAATGGCTAAGAGGGGAGAAATTGATAATGCCCATGCAGTTAACCCCAGGAATAGGAAACCCTATTTGCGATCTAATCCTGATGGCAAGAAAAAAAATAACCTCGACGAGCTAGCCAAAAACTAAAACTGTCCCAACGAGTCGCTGGGAACGAATAAGCACCAGAGGCCGATTTTTGGCGCGCTGAGAGATCCATCGGCCGCCCATGAGTAGCTAGTAGCTTTCGAAATCTTAGCATTCGCTATGCTGTGTTCACGGTATCCAGAAATGCCGAGAAAGCGGAAAAATTAAATAATGCCGTCTGTTGTCGTTTTCTCGGTGTCAGTTTTCCCTGAAATTTTATGGGTAGGATGAGCACGAGATGCATTCCGAAATTTACAATGTCTATTGTGACGAAAGCCGACACGATGACCAAACTTCTGATTTTATGGTGATAGGTAGTATTTGGTGTCCGCGGAAGCACAAAGACGACTGGGTTTATCGGTTAAAGAAATACAGAGACGAGTTTAATACCTGGGGGGAATGGAAGTGGAAAAATGTTTCTCCATCGAGGTTGCCCCTCTATAAACAGCTAGTATCCGATTTTGTGAAAGACAAAAGCCTGCGCTTCAGGGCAATTGTTGTGAACCGAAATCAATTGGATTATGGAAAATTTCATGCAGGCGATGAAGAGCTGGGATTCTATAAGTTCTACTATTTGCTTTTGGAAAAATGGGTTGAGGCAGATTGTGAGTATTATATGCTCTTGGATTTCAAACAGAACCGCGACAGAAAAAGAGTGCCAGTTCTTAAAGCCGTTCTTCAGAACGCGGTCAAGTCCAAAAAGGCAGTAATTAAAACTCTAGAACCTCTTGTTTCTAAGCAAGTGCTGCCTGTGCAAATTGTTGACGTGCTCATAGGCGCTATTGGGTATCAATACAATGACATTCAAACCAGTGCTGCCAAGCTAGAACTTTGTGCATATTTGGCTAGTCTAATGGGTTATCCAAATCTAAAAATCTCAACGTCTTGGAGAGAACGGAAATTCAACGTTTTTCGATTTGAGCCAAGAACGTGAAAATACACTTAGATTCCTTGACAGTAAGATACAAAGGAAGCGAACATGACGTAATAAACCAATGCAAAAAACTGTTTATGGAAAATTACATTAGAGATTCAGAAGGCGCAGAACGAAAAATCTACACCCATGACGGCTTAAGGGTTCATTTTGTTGAAAATGATTTTGCCCACGCATTTTATGAAGACAAAGACAAGAAAATATTCAGCTTTGATAGAGCTAGAAGAGTGCGGTGGATTGGGGCAATAATATCCGGGCAGGTTTCAGGAGTTGTTGTTCGACTCGCCCAAGATCACCCTCGGCGCGGGATAACTCGCCGCTTATATATGCACATTGCAAAGAAATATCTTGTAATTCTTACGCTTTTGAACAATGGAGAGTTCAGGTTTTGTACCCACTATTCTCCTAGACAAGAAAACGTAAGAACGATTAATCAAAAAACGAATTTTATGGAACTGATATAAGTTAGCCCTGCGCACAATTTGCACAGGGCTGTCGATTAACCCTAAACTTTAAGTAAAGGGCTCAAAACTGCTTGGTCTTTTACGACCAAACATCAACTATAAATTTGCGGCAAAGCCGATTCTCTTGTCAAGTGTTTTTGACACTTTGACGTATCTTTTTGTAATTAGCTAGGACAGATCGGCTTTCCGAGAATTGCGATGTAGCCTAAAGTAGCCGCGCGCTGAATTTCTAAAGCGTTGTAAATGCAAAACTTACAAAATTTACCGCCCAGTTAAATTAGTATGATTTTGAATTGTCGGACAGCCTCTCTGTCCCCATTTTTTCCCTAGATACTCATTCGCATCAGGGGTAGCTATGAGCAAGTCTGCTGGTGGACTTCTCTGGAGCGTTGCTGATATCCTGACAGGAAGACGCAGGCACTGGAACTCGGTTTGTGTGCCAACCCTTCAATGCCTTATGAAGGAGTCCGATAGTATTGACTGGCCATTGCAGCGTGCTATTCGGCTGCTTCTAGCTGCGTCTTGGACAGCTTTTCGTTCAGACTTTTCCCAGGGTATTTTCCGAAGGTGGCAGAAGTCGCTCGATAGAAAAGCGACCAGAGAGTTACTGGCCACCTATTTGGCTCACTTGGTGCAGGTTTGCTCAGTGCGTAATTTATGGCATAAGCCGGGCCTGTCCGAAAACCAATTGTGGAATGCTGCGCGCGCTCTTCTTCCTGAAATGCGCAACCTTGAAAAGGAATTGATAGGGCTTGAGGGCCAAGAATTGACCCGGAAGCTCAGTCGTTTACACTTGGCTCTGTTGTCCGTCGTCACTGGTGAGGAACTGGTTAATCTATCCTCGTCTGAGCAATTTTTCGGTTTGCGCTACTACCATCCCAGGCTTTTAATTGATTTATCACAAGGAATCGCTTCGGAGCTCTCGTGCGGTCTTTGAGGTTCCGGATGATGTGCTTAGCGATTTGAGCGATACTCAGAAATCGGCCAGAGAGCTCGAACTTATCCTATGAAGAGAAGACATAATGGAGGATAGATGATGAAGGCACTAGAGTGTCCACACTGCCACACCGAAATGGAAAAGGTTCCGGAACCCGACATTACAACCGATGTGTGCCCACGCTGTGGAGGTGTCTGGCTTGATAAGAGCGAACTCAATGTCCTGGCTACTGGCATGGCCGGCGACATCGAATACTGCTCCATTGATCAGGAAAAACACGAGGATAGGTTCCCTGTTAGGAAATGCCCAAAGTGTCTGAACCAGGACATGAGCAAGGTAAACCTCTTGGGCTATTCGGAAATAATTTTTGATTGCTGTCCCAACTGCAATGGCTTTTTTCTCGATAAGGGTGAAATGTATGATACGAACGTTCACCTTGCAGGACTCACACAGGACGAAATCCCTGATGAATATAGAGGACACCTTGAAGGCCATCTCGTCACTTCGAAGAGAGTCAGCAGTGTCGTACTAGGATCACGATTTGGACTGGGATTGATGGTAGAGGCAAAGGCAGTGGACGGTATAAGGATCTCTGTGTATTTTAAAAACCGTCCCGATATGGATTTGAGAGTTTATTCAGCCAAATGGAATCACAAGTTTCTGAAGCGCTTGGGTCTATTTAGAAAACAAGATATCGAAACCGGCTACCCTGAGCTAGATAATGCTTACATCATACAGGGAGACGACGAGCAGAGCGTCAAGGCTTTGTTCAAGAGGAGTGAATTGCGAAATGAGCTCGTGCAATTTGCTGAGCAACGCCCCAGCATTTTTAAAAAACCGGGGTCTCTTGAGATTACCGACACTCGTGCCATGTATTTCGAAGGCCCTTACGTGGGAAACGTCAAGTACGATGTCAAAGCCGATCCAAGCGGAATTGTGCGAAGACTGCTCAGGTTGGTGAATTTGATAGAAAGTGAATGATAGACAGAGATAAAAAGGATAAATCCTATTGATCCTGTAAATCTTGTAAATCCTGTCCAAAAGTGTATGAAACGGTCTGTCTGGTGAAAGATAAAACATAAGATCGCCCAATATCAAGAAACGGAGGAAGGTGATATGAAAGCTCTCGTTTTTGGTGGTTCGGGAAAGATCGGTTCAGCAGTCGCATGGGATCTGGCAAAGGACGAAGAGGTCGAAGCCATAGGTATTGTTGGCAGGCGCAAGGATGCGCTCGAGAAAATAAAAAGATGGATCGGCAGTAAGAAGATCGTTCCGCATGTTCTCGATGTGAACGACAAGAAGGCTGCGATAAATTTGATGAAGCAATACGATGTGGGCACCATTGCAATGCCTGACAGGAAGACAAGCTATAAGGTGGCTCACACTGCCATTGAGGCCGGGCTGAACATCATTGACATGCTCGAAGAGTTTCACAGGCGTCCAGACGCTTATGAAACAGAAGGTTTGGAAGTCCCTCAGGGGATGACGCTTGATAAATATGGAGACTGGCTTCATAATACCGCGATCACCAATGGCGTGACATTCATTGACGGTATGGGTTTTGCCCCGGGGCTTAGCAATGTTACCGTGGGCGAGGCTATCAGGAAGATGGACACTGCGGAATCCGCAATAGCGAGAGTTGGTGGTATTCCGGCAAAGGGGTTCGCCCAAAAGCATCCGCTGAGATACATGATCACCTGGGCCTTCGAGCATGTATTGCGTGAATATATGATCAAGGTGGAAGTAATTAAAAACAGCAAAGTTATGGAAGTGGCTGCGATAAGTGATCGCGAAACATTCCAATTCTCAAAGCTCGGCAAGAATGAGGAACTGCAGTGCGCTGTTACAGCTGGCATGCCCAGTTTCATTTTCTCACGGCCGCAGCTTAAGGAATTTGCCGAAAAAACCATCCGCTGGCCAGGCCATTTTCAGGGAATCGACACTCTGAAGGAGTGCGGCCTGCTGGATATGGAACCTCATGATTTCAATGGTGCAAAGATAGTGCCTCGAGAATTCCTGCTGTCTCTCATAACGCCTAAACTTCAGCCCCTTGAGGGTGAGACCGACGTATGCGTCATGTATAACACCACAATCGGGACAAAGGACGGTAAAAAGGTCAAGATCGAGCACTTCATGTGGGATGAGGCGGACACAGAGAACGACATCTCTTCCATGATGAGAGTTACCGGTTTTCCTGTTGCCATCGCGGCAAAGCTCCTCATGGAAGGATTGATCAATGAAAAGGGGATAGTCCCTCCCGAAGACTGCATAAAGGGCAAAGTCTATGATCGCTTCATGAACGAGCTGAAGAAGAGAAACATAGACATACTCGAGGTTATAGAAGAATAGGATAAGGGAGAATAATGTGGCCGACATTGTAATGGGGCAGAAGTTCGGAAAACACAATGGGTGCGGCCTGATGTGGCGGATATCAACCCACTTATGATGCATTTTACGGCAACGTATTAGGCTTGCTGAGCTTTAGAACTTTTTGAATGCTTCAGCCCCTAAGAATCTCTTATCAGGCTTTGGCAAGGTCATCGAGGCGATTTACCCGCCTTTGGCGTGGTGCATTTCGTTCACTTTAGGTCCTGAATGCAAACCCGCTTCGCGAGGCTTGCCCGCCTTAGGCGTGGCGAGCTGACCGAAATTCCCCGAGCCTTGGCTTATTGGCTCTGAACGATACACCACATTGCTCTGAGGAGCAGCTGGGCTTCCGGGTTTTAGTCCGCCTCGGCGGACTCTTCTTTGCCCCCTGCTTTAGCTGGGGGGTCGAAGAAGAATTCTTTCGCATAGCGCGCTTCAGCGTGGCTTCTCGGAGTGGATGAGATTGCAATGGCTAAAGCCTCGGGTGGATAAGCGACGCTAAAGCGCCCTTCAGGGTGAACCCTGGCGGTTTTTGTTTTGCCCACTTTCCGTTTCACTTCGCCTGGGCGAATGCAAAGAAGAGCCCGCCTCAAGGCGGCCTCAAATGAAGAGATCCTGGATTATTCGTACATCGAGGGCATGGCGAAAGAGATCGACTTCAGGACCTCAACTAAAGGCATCGTGGATAATTCCCGTATCTTAACGCCCTTCATGGGGCTCTTAAAGCCTCACCTGGGCTACTTGGAAAAAGTTCTAAAGTTCAGTAGACTTGTATAGGACGCGATTATGAATCCAAAGCTCATCCTACGGCTAATGGTTATACTTGGGGTTATTGGGGGTGCTTGCAGCTGTAGCTTTATTCAAGAAAGCGAACCGTCAGGCCGTGGGGCGAGGATTTCGACGCTACAGGATGTCGTCATTCTCTCGCCTCAACAAGCTTCGTTTCTTGAAACGCTGGGCGCCCGCGAGGTGCGCAGGTATGTTTATCAGCGAACCGGTCAACTATTGCCTGTCATCCAAGTTGATGAGATTAACGCGTCTGTGATGAATGCCATCGTTGTCACCAGCAAGAACCGCCTCCTGGTGAAATCCTTGCAGCCGACCCCAGCAACTCAATCATCCCTCACAGCCCTGGAACCTGAACACTATTTGTTGAAAACGATTCATCGCGGCGGGCGAAAGATTGTCCTTATCGCTGGAGGGGATCCGCTTGGAACCCTCTATGGCACCTACCGGTTTGCCGAGCACCTTGGCGTTGGTTTTTATCTGCATGGCGACACAATACCGGACAAACGAATGGCGCTCCAGCTGCCGGATCTCGATGAGCGCGGCAAACCGCTGTTCGCTGTCCGAGGGATCTTACCTTTTCACGATTTCCCGGAAGGCCCTGATTGGTGGAACCTGGACAACTACAAAGCCATCCTTTCACAGCTGCCGAAACTCCGGATGAATTTCATCGGGCTGCATACCTACCCCGAACGCCGACCAGGCAACCACCCGGCTGCAGAGCCGACCGTGTGGATCGGGCTACCCGAGGATATGGATGAGGATGGCAGGGTACGCTTTAGCTATCCGGCCAGCTATCAGAACACGCTGCGGGGAAATTTCGGCTACCTCGTGAAGAAAACCGGCGATTTCTCCTTTGGCGCTGCGGAGCTTTTTGAGCGCGACGCCTATGGCCCAGTTGTCATGAACGATTGGTTGCCTCAGCCCGAGACCAAACAGGCCTGTAATGAGTTGTTTAACCGCACGGGCGGCATGCTTCGGGAAGCGTTCAGATACGCCCGTCGGCTGGGTATTAAAACATGCGTCGGCACCGAAATCCCACTCACCATTCCCGAAATCCTCAAGAAGCGCCTGGAAGCTTTGGGCAAGGTGCCATCCGATCCTGCAACGGTCCAAGAACTCTACGAGGGGATCTTCCTGCGCGCGGCAAGGACATATCCACTCGATTATTACTGGCTGTGGACACCGGAAGCTTGGACGTGGCAAGGTTCGTCGAACGAAGAGATCCAACAAACAATCGCCGATCTGCAAATGGCTATCGCAGCTGCAGAAAGAATCAAAGCACCGTTTCAATTGGCAACTTGCGGCTGGGTTCTCGGTCCGCAGGGAAACCGCGCAATGTTCCGCCGCATTCTTCCCGCGCACTTCACGATGAGTTGCATCAATCGCTTCGCCGGCAAAGCGCCTGTGGATCCTGCATTTGAAGATCTGGGGGGCCGGTCGAAATGGGCAATTCCATGGCTGGAAGACGACGCTGCGTTTTGCTGCCCGCAGCTTTGGGCTGGGCGGATGCGACGCGATGCTGCCGATGCGTTTAAGTATGGCTGCACCGGGCTGATCGGCATTCACTGGCGCACGAGAATCCTGGGGCCTAACTTTTCCTCTCTTGCAAAAGCTGCCTGGGATCAAAGTCGATGGAACAAGGCAGTGGAGAGGCTGCCGGAAAGCACGAGCGAGGAAGGTCCTCTGGGCGGAGTCTTCGCGAGCTTCAGTGGCACCCCCATTGCCGGCACCGATGATGACCCCCTTTACCAGACTGTGCGATACGATTTTGCCGGATACCGCTTGTCCGTACCGGATGGAACATACAAGGTTACGCTCAAATTCTGCGAACCCCACTTCAAGGAAAAGGGCAAGCGGGTCTTTGGCATCAGAATTCAAGACAAGGAGATTATCGATCGCCTGGATATATTCGCCGAAGCCGGTCTCAATACGGCCTACGACTGTGCTTTCGAAAAGATTCACGTCATCGGCGGCCAGCTCAAAATCGACTTTATCCGCCAAACCGGAAACCCCTGTATCGCCGGCGTTGTGGTGGAAGGCAAGAAATTGAGCCGCAAGATTAACTGCGGAGGCCCGGTGTACAAAAATTACGCCCCCGATTGGCCTCAATTCGATGGCAAACCCCGCGATCTTCCCTCGGATGATTTCTATCAAGACTGGGCACTTCGCCAGTTCGGTCCTGAGGTCGCTGAACGAATTGCAAAAATCTTCACAATCGTAGATGGCAAGTTACCCCGACCTTTCGTTTGGGTCGGCGGCCCCGGAGGCCTGCTGCCGGATGCACGCCCATGGAATCAGGTTCGCAAAGAGTATGCTTTTGTGGACGAACTGGCGGCGCTGCGACCCCATGTTAAAGGGGCAGGGCAATTGGAGCGGTTCGATTACTGGTTGGACCATTTCCGCCACGCCAAAGCGGCAGCCTGCGTACGATGCACCTGGGCACTGTACAACCAAGCAATGGAAAAAGTGAATGCCGAAAAAGATCCGGATACTCAAAAGCACCTGGCGAGGAAAACGGCACTACCTCTTCGCATACAATTAGTTCTGCGGGTCGCAAAGGCGTATAGCTATCTTCTGGCAACAATAACCACCACCGCCGAGATGGGCACGGTTGCAAACTGGGAGCAGCACATCCTGCCAGACTTACTCGAAACGCCGGGAGAAGAGCTGGCAAAAATTCTCGGCGAACCTTTGCCTGCCGACGCGTTGCCCTCGAAGGAATACACCGGGGCACCGCGCGTTGTGGTGCCGACGGTTCGCACCAGTATTATGACCGGCGAAATCCTGAGCTTAAAAGTTCTTATCCTCGGCCGAGAACCCCCTCGCAGCGCTGCCCTCTTCTGGCGTGAGATGGCTTGTGGCTCTTTCTCTTCTATCGCCTTGACTCACGTGGCAAGAGGTGTTTATTCCGTGTCGCTTCCTCCTGATGCCGCGCGGGGCATGGGTATTGAATATTACGTACAGGTTGAACGGAACGCCGGCGGGCCCCTTTATTTTCCCGTAACAGCGCCTGAATTGAATCAAACGGTAGTTGTTGTGGGAGAGTCAGTTAATGGGTGAAGTGGTCAATAGGCGAATCGATGAATGAATCTTTCTGGCATATTTGGTAGCTTAATTGCGACGGGCACTTTCCTTGGCCTCTGTGCTATCTGATTCCTGCTTCAGGACTTCTTGATAGGTGTTTATGACATCTACGAGCGGTTCATGAACGAGCTGAAAAAGAGAAGCATAGATATACTCGAGGTTACAGAAGAGGATAGTAAGAGAGAGTAACTTAGCCTAAATTATGGTAGGACAGGTTTAAGGTAACATCATAATAAGTAGGACTAGCCATTTACCTCTCCGCAAGCCGTTTCCCAAAATGCGTTGTAGATGTGGGTGTATCGCCGTTCTTCTTTATGATGAAACGCTAAATTCTTAACCGTCCGCTCGACGCACTAAATGTCAGCCATAGTTTTGTCGTAGAATTCTGCATACATGTCCTTGCGGTCGCCAGCCCGCCAGGCTATTGCGGTGCGCGGGTGCTGATTGAGTTGGCCGGTGATGTTGTAGGGCGCCAGGGGACCCCATTCGAGCGTCTCGCGCAGCTTGACGAAATGGTCCTGAAGCAGCTTCCAGATGGGCCGGACTTTAAACTTGGGATTGCGTAGAAACCCCAAAAGCAGCTCCATTGGGCAATTGCCAGCACCGCGCCCCACACCCGCCATCGTGGCGTCGATCCGGTTTGCGCCGCGGACGATTCCTTCAATGGTGTTGGCAAAAGCGAGCTGCTGGTTGTTGTGCATGTGAATACCGACTTCCTTTCCCGTACCCTCCAGAGCCTTCTGATATTTCGCGACGAGAAGAGCTACTTGTTCGTGGTAAAGCGCACCGAAGCTGTCGACGACGACAACTGCTGAGGCCGGGGTTTGCACGATCACTTCAAGGGCTTGGTCAATCTCAGCATCCTGCGCGGCCGAGATCGCCATGATGTTGCAGCTCACGTCATAGCCCATCTCGTGGGAGTGATTGATCATATCAACGGCCTCGGGAATCTGGTGCACGTAGCAGGCTACGCGAATCATATCAAGCACGCTTTCTTCTTTTGGCTGTATTTGGGTTTTCCAGTCGCTTTTGCCGCCAGTGTCGGCCATCGCGGTAAGTTTGAGCGGCGTATCGTTGTCGCCGACGATGCGGCGAATGTCTTCCTCGTCCGAGTGGCGAAAGGCACCAAACTTGTCGGGAGGAAACATGCGCTTTGAATTCTTATAACCGATTTCCATATAGTCGAGTCCCGCCGCGACGCAGGTTTCGTAGACGGCGCGCACAAACTTCTCATCGAATTGATGGTCGTTGATCAAACCACCGTCGCGAATGGTGCAGTCGAGTACCTTGATTTCCGGTCGAAATGTAATCCAGGGTGCTTCCACCAGCCTGTCCTCCTTTTGTTGAATCAGAATAAGTTAGGTTTGCATATCACTTTATTGTCCGACGGTCAATCACTTTTCGGAATTTATCCCGCATTTTGTAATTAGCATTCAACAAAAGAGACGGAGTATAAGTAAAAAGTTGCTTTTTAAGGACAAAAAATGGGGCTTTTTAGCAGATGAGTTGCTCAATAATGATTGCCACATTGAAAAACTCCAGTATTCTTAGCAAGCGCAATTAATCCTATCGTCGGCGTATGCTGTCCCCTGTCTCAAGGTCTTGATTACGAAAATCTCTTCGTTTCGCTAATTGGCACGTGAGATTCTGAGATTCGCAATTTTTTCTCTTGACATGCAGATCAAAACCTTTTAACAAGTAGCCATTGGTATTCCCTCTCCCCTGAGGGGAGAGGATCAAGGTTTACCCGCCTCAGGCGAGGTGAGGTTGAAAATGCGCCTTGTGCGTATGGATTATCTCTCTCACGAAATGCTAACTCATTTGACAAAGATGGCTTGCTAATTTGAGGGTGGTTATGCAAGAATCGATTTGCTCTATTCCAACTGAAGCGAGGTGATTTGAAAATGAACCTGCAAAGAAAAGGTTTTACGTTAATCGAGCTATTGATTGTAGTTGCCATTATCGCGATTCTCGCTGCAATTGCTATTCCCAATTTTTTGGAGGCGCAGGTACGGTCAAAAGTTTCTCGCGTCAAAGCCGATACGCGAACTGTGGCAACTGGTGTGGAAGCCTACAATGTGGACCATACCAAATATCCGCCTTCCCCCGTCGTCGTTCAACAATGGGCGGATACCAGAAACTCTGCCTATTCTTTCATTCCAAATCATGTTACTACCCCCATAGCCTACATCTCGAGCAAAGATATTAAAGACATCTTTGCAATGCGTACCTTCGATGACGAACATGATAGAATATTCTGGCAAAATTGTATCTGGCTCCACGAGAACTATAACGCCGGGGGGTGGGATGATCCCTTATTCAGCAACCTCTATTACCCTGCATATGGGGCATGGAAGATGGGTTCACTCGGTCCGACTGCCGATTACGACGGCGGGCAAAACATCTATGATCCCACCAACGGCACGGTAAGCCGGGGTGATATTTACCGTACTCAAAAGAGAGTCGAAGGGTATGTCGACTAAGCCCCGCGGCCAGTTTTAAATGGAAGTCAGTTGTTGAATTTTGAACTTTTGTTTTAAGTGTGGGTCCCCTGCATATGGGACTCGAGCTGCCGTGGTATATTCCGCAACCTCCGGAAGCTGGAGATTGCGACAAAGCAGCGATCAGAAGTCAGCAATCAGCACTCATCTATAAGGCCTTCCTGCCGGCCTGTGGTATGGAAATTTTTGCCGTAATCTCAAATTTCAAGACCGTACCTCGTCCGCATCAATGGCAAGCGCGTGATCTACGCCAAACCTTGAGAATTGCCCCTAGCCAGTAACAATAATTTCAAGATCTGATCCTTAGTGTAGACGTACGCATTCTGTTCCATTTTCTTTTTGCCTGCCCTGCACCTCTCCCGAGGTGTTTCTGACAGCAAGTTAAGAATTTAATACAATATTTCCTCAACGGTGTGCGGTAGCGCAGCTCGATACAGAAATTAATTCGAAGATTAATTTTGGCAGAACATTATCGCGAAAAAAGGTTGACCACCTCAAATTCCTAACTCTACAGTATGATTATGTAACTATCGGTAAATTTAAAAAATCAGAGGAGCCATTGTCACCCATGAACTATCGCTTGCATCATCTTATACTATGCATTGCCTTTTGTACTTTCACCCTTCGCCTTTCAACCGCAGGCGTTGATCTGCCTGTTCCGTACCTGTCACAGCCCGATGACCAGACCTGTCTTCCTACCTGTCTTGCGATGACCCTTCACTTCAAGGGCAAAGTGGAGCTTACAACCAATACTATTTTCCAACTGCACAAACGAACACAATACGACCGCTATAATCTTCCAGAGATCGTAAAGGATTACAATCTGTATGCCCTTCCATGCTGGTACGAGCTCGGCTGGAACGCGGACACGCTCAAGAAAGAGCTGGACGCAGGGCATCCTGTGATCACTGGCTGCGACCTTGGGAGGTATGGACACTTCGTACTGATTATAGGTTATACCGATGACGGAAAATGGATTGTGCACGACCCATCGCGAAAAGCATCTGGTTACAGCCTCGGCGGGCCACACCTCGTGACAGACTGGGAGGCGTTTAATTGGCGTGGTGGCACCTTTATCCATCCAGAACCATTTCGCGAACCGCAAATCTCAGGAAAGCTTATTTCCATATCTGCGCCAAGCTATATGGCGCCTGGTGAAATCGCAGAAGTTCAGCTTGATGTGAAGAACAACGGCAAGCAACCTTGGCCCGACCCAACCTATCTGGAAGCAATCGAGCCATCGTTTACAACTTGCACCCCGCGTCAAAGCCCTTTTTACCTCAGCGACAGCTGGATATCCCCATCGCGTGTCATGCTTGCCGAAAAGGTTGCCCCGGGCGACATTGCCCGCTTTGTATTTAAAATAAAAGCTCCACAGGTGACAAGACCCACCATATTTAAAGAATACTGGAACCTCCTTGACGTCCAGGGACGTCGTTTACCCGACTCAGCAGCTTCCGGCCCGGGAATCTTTGATATGGCTGCCAAGATCCACGTCGAACCAAAAGTCTCATGGTCGCTGCCTCTTATCGAAGAAGCCAGGAGCGGCAAACCTTCGCTCAACTGGTTTGTCAAATTCGGTTCTCTGGAAGCGAGCAGCTCGACAACCAGGCCAAATACATTGCGCCTGCTTACACCAGGCAAGGAATACGACACTGCCTGGCTCGGCGACTCTACATGGACCGACTATAGAGTCGAGGCAATGATCTACTGCGACTATCGCCCGGAAGAGCTACCACAGGGCTGGGATCGTATCGGAATCTTCATTCGCGAAAATGACGACCATGCCCCCAACACAAATGACCTAATAATGTCTGGTGAGAGCTATTGCATGACGTATGATTCCGATGACGGCCGGCTTCGCGCAGGAAACACAAGAAACGGAGGGATTGATGACTTTCATCCCAAGCCTTACATCTACCTGAAAAAAAGCGGCTGGCATAAGTTTGCAATCCGCTGCTCGGGTAAAACCATTTCCTATGAACTTGACGACCAGCCCTTCCATACAGCGAAAAGCAACTTGCGTACGACAGGAAGCTGCGGGGTGTTCTACCGTACGGCGTTCAAGGACCGCTCGCTGTCCCACGGTGTGCGGTTTGCAGAATTCAAGGCCACACCATAGGAAACGCAAGTATAGGAAAAAAGGTGAAGTTGGACCTGCCAATACCCTTGGACAATATTAATTTCTCGCTGTAGATAAATCAAGACCCCTTAGAAAACACTCGCGAGAAATGGGAGAATAATAGGAACATTATGGACAACTGCATGTCATAAATAAGGAGAGAGATTGAACTGGTCACCTTCCAGCTATGGGAATCATTGCATCAACGCAAGTAGCGATGGCGGGGCCGTCAAGTTGGCAAGCCCACCGCACAAGGCACCTCAAAACGAAAAGAGGGATTTGCTTAAGTAGATTAAGCAAGCTATGATCATGCCCGGGAAGGCACGTTATCGGCCTTATCAGAAAGCTATACATTCTCTCTGCCTGATTCGTCAGCGCTCGAAAGCGAGGGGTAAGAGATGATGAATTCCCACCGTATTTCATTTTTGCGAGCCAAGCCGATGTTTCTCGCTGCTCTGGTGCTCATTGCGAGTGTTTGCGGCGCAGAGGGGGAAATGGTTATCGACCGCGATAACATCACCATCACGCAGTCGGTACGAATCAAGCCGGGCAGTTATTGTGTCAAGGATACGGACAACAATGGTGTTCTCCAGATCAAAAGCGACAATATTATTGTGGACTTTCAGGGCGCCACACTCACCGCGATGAATCTTAATCACCGTGACCTGACTGAGGCGGAAGGTACAGGTATTTCCATCACCGCTTCTAGGAATGTCACGATCCGTAACGCAAAGGTTCATGGCTATCATTTCAATATCCACGCAATTAATGCTCCGAAATTGAAGCTCGAGAAATGCAATGTAGGCTACAGCCATGCCCAGCGCATCGCAACCGACGGAAAGCCCATCGAAATCTGGATTCACCTCCGTTCTCTGCAGGCCTGGCGTGACTACGGAGCCGGTATCCTGATCGAAAACAGCCATCGGAGTGTTATCCATGATTGCACAGGCAGCGGTGCACAGAACGGTCTGCTCTTGGCAAATTCTTCTGATTGCACTATTAGGAGTTGTGATTTTTCTTACAATTCCGGCTTCGGCGTTGGGTTGTGGAAATCGTGTCGCAACATCGTAGCCTGGAATATGATCGACTTCGTCAATCGCCCGTGGGGCGGCAGTTGGGGAGGTGATTCTGCGGCCCTTGTCCTTGTCAATGAATGCCATGACAATTACCTCGTCGGTAATTCCTTAACGCACAGTGGCGACGGCTTGTTTATTACGGACATCACCAAAAGCCACATTGACAGGAAATCCCAGACCTATACCTGTGAGGGAAGTTGCAACAATAACGTCATCGCCTATAACGATGGTTCCTGGTCACCACACAACGCTTTTGAGGGCACATTCTCGCGTGGCAACATCTATTATCGAAACATAGCAAGCGACTCAGACTATGGGTTCTGGCTGGGATACTCGAGCGACTCTGCGCTATTCGAGAACGAGATTTCCCGGATTAATAGAGAAGGCATTGCTATCGAGCAGGGCTCCGGCACACGCATAAATGGAAATACTTTTACCCAGACTCAGGGCGCGGCGATCGCGCACTGGTCGGCTGGCGGGCCAATAGACACGCTTCGGCCCTCCCGCGACATCGTCATTCGAAACAATCGGATCAAAGACTGCGGTAGGGCATACCGGCTGGATAATTCAACCGATGTCTTGATCAGTGGTAATATCATCACCAAAACAAGGGAGCGTGATTTCGAGCCCTTAGAACAACTTCCATCCCATGAGCTCGCTAATTTTAAGGCGTCGTACAAATATGAGAAGCTCCAGCAGATCCTGAAGGAAAAACCACGGGACTTTGTAATGCTTCGCGATCGCCCAGGACCGAAAGGAACGGTAGCGCTCCAAGCGGGTGAGTTCTCTCCTCTTGACCAGCGTGGCCAGCTGGTGGCCTGGCACCGAAAGGACGCGGATACACTGGAAATATTCCCATTGGTTCCGGATAAGCTAACGTTCACAAAGCCCGATTGGATCTCGATTATCCGGGACGCTCAATCGGATTCTTATACGGTTTCGATGAAGCCAACAACTGATGTCTGTGAAATGTTGGAATACACAATCGAGATTCATAACGAAGCTACCCGTAAAACCCAGACGATTTCCGGCACGTTTAAAAACATCCAGTGGGACGTCCGATGGTACCGGTGGGACCTGCCGGTAAGGCCGGCGTATGATGATGCAGCTGCATGGAAGAAACTATTCAACTCTGAACCCATTCACCGGCAAACTACGCGCGAGGTAAGCTCGACGCTCTGGGCCAAAGGCTTTCCCCGTGGGGTGTCACGTGAATACTTCGCTATTGTCGCGGAGACCGAGGTCAGGCTTCCTGAGGGAAGATACAGATTCTCTACCATCTCCGATGACGGGATCCGTGTGTTCCTTGACGGGAAAGAGGTGATTTCACGATGGAACCATCATGGCCCCACCCCGGATGAAACAGAAGTGACGATCACAGGTGACGTCCATAAAATTGTCATCCATTATTGCCAAGCAGATGGATATTTAGAACTGGCCTTTGACTGGCAGAGAATCAACGATGAGAAATCTCTGAATGCCTGTAGTAATCGAGATCAGCCCCCTCCATACAGCGAAAAGCAACTTGCGTACGACAGAGAGCTGCGGGGTGTTCTACCGTACGGCGTTCAAGGACCGCTCGCTGTCCCACGGTGTGCGGTTCGCAGAATTCGAAGCCGTGCCGTAAGAAGTAATGGGGCCAGGTCTTGAACGGTGCATCTTTCTTTTCAGTGCGCGTCCCGCTTCACGAACAGTACCATTTGGGTCATTGCTGCAGCGACGTTTGTCTTTTCGATCCAGCATGTCCACGTAGGGGTTGCCGGCTTGCTCACTGCTTTGCCTCCCGGGATTTTCCTGGCGTGGGGCTTCCTCCTGATGCGTCGCCATTCACGATGGAGGGCGTACTGGGTTACCAGTGTCGCGCACAGCTTGCACAATGCAGTCGCCTTGATCGTTTACTGCTGTGTGAGCTGACGATGACGTAGAGAACAATCCGCTGGAGACGGATCTCGCTAGCGCGAGGCCGCTCAGCTTACACGTTAGCATAGAACATAGCAGTGCTGGCCTTGATGTGAAAAACGGAGCTCATGATATGAAAACACTGCTTGGCTATGTTTTTGTCATCCCCTTTCTGTTAATGTTAATATTGACAGTGTACGTGATTATTTCAAGCGGCAGCTTAGACTTCCTGATTTTCGGTTTGATCCTCTCTGCGATAGCGCTTATCTCCACCTGGCTTAGGGGTTCGAGGCGGCTAAAGACTGTCATGGCGGTTGCCAAGCTTCAAGGACTCCGCTTTCTGCACAAAGATAACAGGAACATTCCGCAAAACTATAGCGAATTTATTTGCTTGAGACAAGGGAAGAAACAGTGGGCCTTCAATCTCCTGGAAGGCAAATGGGATGGATGGCCTGTTCTGGCTTTCGACTATCATTACAGTATCAGATTCAGAAGAAGGGACCGTCACCATTATTTCTCCGCTGTTATTCTTGACAGTGAAATCCCGTTGAAGCCGTTGCTTATCCTGGCCGACCGGAAGTCCTGGCAACTTGCCCGGGAGTTTGGCTTTCAAGAAATCAGTTTTGATTCCGCTGAATTCAGCAGTGATTTCATCGTCAGGGCAGCAGACAAGGAATGGGCTAAAAAGACGCTCAACAGTGATGTCATACAATTCCTTCTCAACTCGCCGCGCTTCTCGATTCAGTTTAACGAACGACGCCTCATGGTGTTTCACAATGATTTGATGGAACACAAGGATTATGAATCCGCAGTAGACGTTATCACGGGGGTTCTGGAACGCCTCCATGGTTCCCTCGCAAGACAGCCAAAAATGGAATAACCGGATAAGATGAAGCACTATTGTTGGTGGAAATTGGCAGGGATCCATACAAAAGCATTTCTCTCATTATATAGACATCTACAATAAACAGCTTGAAGGGGTAATCTAATAAAGGCATTTGGGCCGACGCCACCGCGCGGCTGAATTTTGTTGTTATCCCAAAACTCCATATGGCCTGAGGGTAGCCCATCTCCTATACAATGCTTCCATACCGCTCAGATACCTTCCGGCGAAATCGAAACAGAATCCCCTCCACCAGCTCTTGGCCCCACATCGCGACTGCAAATCACGCGGCTTAAAGTCACGAACATCGCTAGCGTGCGTATGAGCATCCGGGTAGAGAAAGTTAAGGCGAGCAAAGGCTACTGTGTCATGTTCTCATCTGGACTAGCAAAGAAGAAAGAACTTGAAAGAACCTCCAGGCTTAGGATATTCTTTTCTGTTAGTTATGTTAACGCTTTCAAAACAACGATGACTTACATGTTATGTTCTGTATCGGGGTGGCCGGGGTTTTCGGAGTCCGGCGGATGCTTTGTAATTTACGTTCTATGCAAAGAGTATTATGCGGACCAGTATAAGACTCCAGGCTAAAGACCGTAACACAATGTAAATAACTGAAAAGAGAGGACTTGTTCCTAATTTTTAAGACGATTTTTCTGACATCTTATACTGTCAGGTTCGCATTTTGGATGTCTTATATTGACCCAGATAACCAATGTTAGGCCATATAGACGTTTTCAATCATGATTGTCATTAAACTTAACTTATAAATAATAAGGAGGTGGACAAGTAACTATGGGAAAAATTAAAGTAGCAATAGTAGGTATCGGTAACTGCACCAGCTCTCTGATTCAGGGTATTCGTTATTATCGGGATAAGTCTTCCGATGACACCATTGGTCTGATGCACTGGAATCTCGGAGGCTATCTGCCTGGAGACATTGAAGTCGTTGCAGCTTTTGATATTGATAAGCGCAAGGTTGGTGTGGACGTCACTGAAGCCATTTTTTCCGAACCAAATTGTACCGCCATATTTTGTTCTGATTTGCCAAAAACAGGTGTTAAAGTCCAAATGGGCAAAATTCTGGATGGCTTCTCCGAGCACATGAAGAACTATAAAGATCAATACACCTTTCTTGTTGCGAATGAGCCTGAACCGACAGAAGAAGAAATTGTAAAAGTCCTGCAAGGCTCAGGTGCCGAAATTCTTTTGAATTATCTTCCTGTTGGTTCAGAGGAAGCAACCCGGTTTTATGTCGGTTGTGTATTAAAGGCCGGTCTGGCTTTCATCAACAACATTCCGGTTTTTATCGCCAGTGATCCAGAAAGGCGCTGGGCGAGGCATTTTAAAGAGGCCGGGCTTCCCATTATTGGTGATGACACCAAATCTCAGTTGGGGGCGACTATTATTCATCGCACCCTCACAGATTTGTTTAAAAAACGTGGCGTTAAGCTAGAACGAACATATCAATTAAATACAGGTGGCAATACCGATTTTCTGAATATGGTTAACCATTCCCGGCTTGCTTCCAAGAAAGAGTCAAAGACTGAGGCTGTACAGGCGGTCGCAGCTAATCGGCTTGAGAATGAAAACATCCATATTGGACCGAGCGATTATGTAGCCTGGCAAAAAGACAACAAGATATGTTTCATCCGTATGGAAGGTAAGTTGTTTGGTGATGTTCCAATGAATTTGGAACTGCGCCTTTCCGTGGAAGACTCACCGAATTCGGCGGGGGTGGTGATTGATGCCATCCGTTGCGCCAAACTTGCCCTGGATCGCAAGCAAGGCGGTGTTCTGACCGGGCCTTCCG
>JAUWMI010000039.1 GCA_030613245.1 Candidatus Sumerlaeota bacterium | reverse complement strand
GGGGGCGGGGGGGGCGGCGGCGGGGGAGGAATGACCAGGCGAAGCTCCTGGCCGCGATATTCTTGCGACTCAGCCAGCCCGGTTTCACCGCGCTTCTGCGCATCGGTGCGCTGTTCGTTCAGCTTGCGCATGAGGCCTTCTGCCCCGTGTGGCTGCATGGGAAAGGGAGCAGAGCGTCGGAGGTTGTGGTAGCTGTCGAGGAACCTGTAGCGGGCACTGACCGCGACTGCGTGGATATATTCTTGTCCCGGCGGCCCTGTTACCATGAGTTCATAGCCAGAATCCGGAATATGGTAGGTTCTTCCTCCACGGGCGAAATTGTTGCGGTCATGGTAATTTGGGAATATCTGCCTCGTTGTTCCTCCCGCATCTGTGTTGAAGATGTACACGTAGCAATCGCGGTTGACATTAAAATTGATACGGATACGGTCGCCAATCCAGTAGGTCTGGCGATCAGGCCACACGTTGATGTAAAGATCGCCGTAGTGAGGCCGGACAACCACGCCGAAGGATTGGACAGAGCCGACGCCGGCCTGCCACTCTTGAGGTTCCGCTGCCAGTCCTGCAACGCTTCCAAGCATAAAAGCGAGGCAGGAAAAGATATGCACTAAGCGGCAACATTCTTTAGTCATTTCACTCATCCCCTTTCATTTATGTCCTTGCCCAAGGCAGGTAAACCTTTGCCAGCACCTATATGGGCTTTTCAACCAATTGTTTCTCCAATTTCATAATTTGATCCCGCAATTCTGCCGCGCGCTCGAATTCCAGTTTTGCCGCAGCAGCTTTCATCTCTTTCTTCAGCACGACGATTCTCCTGTGCAGCTGCGACGGATCGCCGTACGCCACTTCTAGCTCAGAGACCAGTGGCACAGTTACGTAGTCAGCTTCGTAGATTGTATCGAGAATCGTTGAGATAGATTTAACGATTGACTGTGGGGTGATCTGATGAGCGCGGTTGAATTCCGACTGGGCGCGGCGCCGCCGGTTCGTCTCGTCAATGGTGCGCTGCATTGACTTGGTAATCCTGTCCGCATACATGATGACCTGACCGCAGATGTTGCGCGCGGCCCGGCCGCAAGTCTGAATCAGCGAGACCTCTGACCGTAAGAAGCCCTCCTTGTCTGCATCCAGTACCGCGACCAGCGACACCTCTGGCAAATCCAGACCTTCGCGCAGCAGATTGATACCGATCAGCACGTCGAATTTCCCCAGGCG
Organism: Candidatus Sumerlaeota bacterium; assembly: GCA_030613245.1. Taxonomy (GTDB): domain Bacteria; phylum Sumerlaeota; class Sumerlaeia; order MWCT01; family JAUWMI01; genus JAUWMI01. The sequence continues at coordinate 38,964 of JAUWMI010000039.1, read as the reverse complement.
TAAATCCCGGATGATCTCCGTGCGCTCGATGGTTGTAATTTCTGAGTGCAAATACTTTGCCCTGATCCCACATTCGCAGTAGTATTCCGTTAGCTCCTCAGCCATGCGCTTGGTTAGTGTTGTCACCAGCACCCGTTGATTGGCATCTGTGCGCTTTTGAATCTCGGCCATCAGGTCTTCTACCTGGTTGCTTGCTGGCCGCACGATAATCTCCGGATCCGTCAAACCAGTGGGGCGCACTAGCTGTTCGGCAATAATGCCCTGGCTTTTCTCCAGTTCATGCATTGCGGGCGTTGCCGACACATAGATCACTTGATTGATCCGCTGCTCGAATTCCTCAAACGTCAGCGGTCGGTTATCGAGCGCAGAGGGCAGCCGAAAGCCGTACTCCACCAGCACCTTCTTACGCGACCGATCACCCAGATACATTCCCCGCACCTGGGGAATAGAAAGGTGGCTCTCATCAATAAATAGCAAGAAATCACGAGGAAAGTAGTCCAGCAGCGTATACGGAGGCTCACCAGGCTTACGGCCAGAGAGGTGGCGTGAATAGTTCTCGATGCCCTGACAGGTGCCCATCTCGCTCATGAGTTCCAGGTCGTAATTGGTGCGTTGTTCGAGTCGCTGAGCTTCGACGAGTTTATTCTGCGCCCGCAGCTCTGCCAGTCGTTCTTTGAGCTCCTCACGTATAGCCTCAATCGCTCGTTCCAGCTTGCTCCTGCCAGTGACGTAATGGCTGGAGGGATAAATGGCAATACGCCGTAAGGAGCGCAGCTTGGTTCCACGCAAAGAATCAATTTCGTGGATGCTGTCAATTGTGTCGCCGAAAAACTCGATCCGGATAGCCGTCCTATCCTCATACGCAGGAAAGATATCAACAATATCGCCCCGGACGCGAAACGTGCCACGGGAGAAGTCTGTATCGTTTCGGTAATATTGAATGTCAACAAGGCGGCGCAGCATCCCATCGCGATCTTCCGGCGTATTGGCCTCCAAGAAGACCACCATGGAGTGGAAATCCTCTGGCGAGCCTATGCCATAGATGCACGACACACTGGCCACGACAATTGTGTCGCGTCGCTCGAGCACCGCCTTGGTGGCTGCCAGTCGCATCTTGTCCAGCTCCTCATTGATCGAGGCATCTTTCTCGATGTAGGTGTCCGTCCTCGGGATGTATGCCTCAGGCTGATAGTAGTCGTAGTAGCTTACAAAATATTCGACAGCGCTACGGGGAAAAAGTTCCTTAAATTCTCGGTAGAGCTGAGCGCCCAAGGTCTTATTTGGCGCCAGAACCAGAGTGGGGCGTTGCGTTTGCGCAATCACGTTCGCCATGGTAAACGTCTTGCCGGAACCGGTAACCCCAAGCAACACCTGATGCTGCAAGCCTTTTTTCACGCCCCGAGCCAATTTTTCAATTGCTTGTGGCTGGTCGCCTTTTGGCTGGTAGTCTGTAACTAATCGAAATCTAGCCATAGGTGAAAAAAGCAGTTCTCCCAATGATTGTGGTGCCTAATTTCCCCAGGCTAAGACTAACAATTTTGGCCCAGGTTCCTCAACCTTTTTCTCCCCTGTGTGTCCCCTTTGCTGGCCGGCCGTGGTGAAGCCAATGGATGATGCAGGGGCAGGTCTTGTGCATGTCCATGAGGGTCGAACACCCGCCGCGGCGGGTCGCCCCTACACGCTCAGGGCACCAATGACCGGAAATTGTGGCCCTTGCATTTTTCCCTTTAAAATCCGGGAGTGTTATGCTTTGTAGCAATGTTAATGGATTACCTGGTCAGAAGATCTCGTCAGGGAAAGTATTTCAGTAGGGGCGTATTGCAATACGCCCTACCATTAATGATTCCATGAATATGATTTGGCATAACAACATATTTATCGGACATCGCTCTGGCAGCTGTTGCCAATGCATACGCCGTATGTCATTAACGGCCTGGCAAGGAGACGTGTTTACGTTCCGGGTTGCGTAATTTTATGAGAGCGAACTTAAGGCAAGGGAGGTGCGCGGCGTGAAGATTGCGCTGGCATGCGATCATGCAGGCTTTGACATGAAGGGGGAGGTCAAGCGATTCCTCCTGGGTGAGCATCACGATGTGCAGGATTTTGGCACACCAAGTGCCACGCCGGTGGATTATCCTGATTTTATCTACCCGGCAGCGTTGGCTGTGTCGGAGGGGCGATGTGAGCGGGGCATCCTGATAGACGGCGCAGGATATCCATCAGCTGCGCTGGCGAATATGCTCTTTGGTGTAAATGCAGGAGTTTGCAATGATCTGCTTTCAGCGCGCCTGAGCCGTGAACATTCAGATACAAACATCCTCTGCATGGGTGGCAAGATCATCGGCTCTGGCACGGCTCTCGAAATTGTACGCATCTGGCTGACTACCGCCTTCCTGGGTGGTCGGTATGGTGCCCGGCTTGAGAAGGTCCGGCGCATTGAAGAGCGTCACCTCAAAAGCCGTGACTTTGTTCCCCTCAAGGCGCTCACTCTGTCAGATGTTAAGCACGCCCTGCTCCATAAGCGCCCCTTGATTATTACTGAGGAGACAATCATTACGCCAAGCGTTCTGGAGCTTGCACGAGAAATTCGGTAGCACAGGCCATGTATGATACCTGGTCTTATTTTGCTCAGTAGCACCTCGAGCTACGGAATTCGAAAAAATGTAGGGGCAGTTCGTGACCTGTGCACCTCAGGCGTAACTGCTCCTACCTGAATGGATGTCAGAATGACTCAGCAAAAGAGATCGCAACTGGAAACCTGCCTTGTTGTCGCGCTTTGTGTAATTGTTTTCGTGCTTGGCGCATATCTGCGCGTGCGCAAGATTTCCTCATCCCCAGGATGGTTTCGAGATGAGGGCACGTATTTTGAAGTAACGCGCAATGTCCTGCAAGGCGAGTGGCAGCTGGGTGCAGTAAACGTGACATTCGTCGGGCCATATATGACGCATCCGCCACTGTTTTTCTACCTTGAAGCAGTCTGGGTAAGTATCTGGGGCAATGAAATGCGCTACTTTCGTCTGTTTTGCGCAGCCCTGGGTTTGGCTGCGCTTCTTGGCATCTTCCTGATCTGCTGGCGATTCCTTGGCAAGTGGCATGCTCTGCTGGCCGGCGCCTTCTTTGCTCTCAACCCCCAAGTCATCATGTTCAACCGGATGGCACTACCCTATAACCTCTACATGGCTCTCGTGCTGATCGTACTGTACCTTATGCTGGAGTATGCTGAAGGCAAAAAGATCGTTTGGCTACTGCTAGGTATATTTTTTGCCGCCCTTGCTCTGTTAAGTGTGTATTACGCCATCGTGCTTGTGATTTTTATCGGGGTCATAGTGCTGGCAACGGGCAAGAAAATCCATCTTCCCTGGGTGGTGCTTATCCTGATTCCCCTTGGCCTCTTTTTTCTATTTGCCAGCAGGACAGCGGGTTTTGGAGAAGACCTGGCAGGGCTGCGCCATGATGCAGCTGCGGGGTCGCTTGTGCAAACCGTGCGGCACTATCTTGAATTATTTCGCCTTGGCCCGTTCTACGTTATTGGGGTGATTGGAATATGTCTGCTCAGACGACCTCTTTTGCGCTACACCATGCTGTTTCTGCTGCTGCTTATGTTGCATATTGTGCTCCGCCGGGCCGACACGATGATAACGCTCATTACCTACCCCGTGATCCCGGTTTTGCCTCTGCTGGCGGTAGGCGCTGCAAATCTCTGCCTTCGCTTCATTGATGTGGCGCGCACATCTATCGCATCTGAAGTGCCCTACCAGCTTGCCTCCAGGATTTTCCATGCCCACCATGAAATCTGGATCAAGAAGGTGATTACCACACTTATCGTGCTTGGCATTATTGGCTTGCTCTGGGTGAAGTTTAACGATACTCGCCATTCTATTTTTGGTCGCTTCGCTACGCCTCTTCAATTTGGCATGGTTCAGAACGTGGGCGATGCCTATCGAACTGGAGAGTTCATCAATGCCCATGCATCGTCGGACGATCTGGTGTTATCAACCTATACCCTCTGGTGGCTGTTAAAGACGCGCAATGCAAATATCCCCCAGGCATTGCTGAAGAAGGGGATTCACACGGACTTTTATCTGTCGCGCTATCCCCCGGAGCGATTTCTTTTCGACCCGTCGCTTGAGAAGGCGCGGTTCGTAGTTGAAGATAGTTTTACTGATCAGCGCATGTATTCGTCACCGGACACCCCACATTATGCCATCCGGCAAGCCATTGAGTTTGTCCGCTCGCACTGGAAAAAGGTCTTCGAGGCAGGGGAGTACCGCGTGTACGAAAATCCCGCCAGGCTGTGAGCTACGGTGGCTTCGTTTTTTAGCTCAATGGCCAAAGAATTCGGGTCAATAAACTGCGGATAACAATACGACCCCCTCGAATATGGCATCAGACTAGTGAGACTGCCAATGTGCAAGGCTAGATGTTGAGCAGCTTGCTTTATATCTTCTGTAGTTTAAGGGATTTAAGGCATTTCACGACCCAACTCAACTGAAGATCATTTTTGTCCAGAGCTGATAAATCTCTTGACTAGGTTAGCCTTTGCCCGCAATATACTTTATGTTCCTTTAAGATGCAGTTGCAGACGATTTAAATGCAGACAGGCGATCCGGGGGAGGCCGCAGTATTCCGATCAGGCGTGGGAGCTTGACTCCTGCACAAAGGAAGGTATCAGGTCATGGCGAAGAAGATAAGCGCGTTGCGTCAAGATGCAAAGATGAGTCTGCGAGATATTAAGGACTTGATAGCTATTTTGAACAAAAACGGGGTATCCGAATTTGATCTGGAACAGAATGGAATGCGTATTCGCATTGTTACAGGCAAGGCGAATAATCGCGCCTCTGGGGAGGGTCAGAGTGCGCAGAACACTGCCAGCAATGCTATTCCTCAGGTAATTTCGCTTATGACCGCGCCCCCTGTATTGCCCACGCAAAGCGCAGCCGTCACAGAGGGCCCCACAAAGGTCGAATCCGAGGCTTCCGCGCCGCCAAAGCCGGAATCGCCTGACGTTCCGGTTGAAGAGAATCTTATCAGCATCAAGTCCCCCATGGTGGGGACGTTTTACCGTGCCCCTGCGCCTGATGTTCCCTCGTATGTAGAGGTTGGGGATGAGATCAATGAGGACACGGTTCTGTGCATTGTGGAAGCCATGAAGCTGATGAATGAGATTAAGGCAGAGATGAAAGGGAAGGTGGCGCAAATCCTGATTGAAAACGGCCAGCATGTTGAATATGGCCAGCCTCTGTTTATTATTGAACCCTTTTGACCGGTTCGCGATGAGTATAACATCCTTCTCCCAAACGCGAGCCGTCCATCTTTTCGTGCAATACCTGACTCTAGCTGCAGGGATAGTGTTCGTGATTTGTCTTGAGCTGAGCTTCAGCAATGTTACGGTTCCGAGCTGGGAGCCGCGCACGTAGCTGAGTTTGGCAGTTGTGATGTAGGGGCAGGTATTGCGCCTGCCCAGACCTTGTGATTAGACAGAGAGCCCTTAAGAAGTGTTCGAAAAAGTTCTCATAGCCAATCGTGGTGAGATTGCTCTGCGTATAATTCGCGCCTGTCGCGAAATGGGAATCCCTACGGTGGCGGTCTATTCGGAAGCGGATGCCGATTCCTTGCACGTGCGGTTTGCCGACCAGGAGGTGTGCATAGGTCCCCCGCCCAGCTCCCAGAGCTATTTAGATCCAGCGCGCATAATCAGTGCAGCAGAAGTGACGGATGCTGATGCCATTCACCCGGGCTATGGGTTCCTGGCTGAGAATGCGCATTTTGCCGAAGTCTGCGAGCAATGCAAGATCAGGTTTATTGGTCCCAGTCCTGACACGATCCGGTTGATGGGCGACAAGGCCCAGGCTAAGCGGACCATGCTGAGTGCCGGGATTGCTGTGATCCCTGGCAGCAATGGGATTGTGTCTGGTATAGATGAGGCTATAAAGATAGCCAGGAAAATCAAGTACCCGGTAATGATCAAGGCTGCAGCAGGGGGTGGCGGCCGTGGCATGCGGCTGGCCTACTCTGAAAGCGATTTGTCGAAGAATTTCGCCATGGCCCAGGGCGAGGCAGAAAAGGCCTTTGGCAATCCGACTGTCTACATTGAAAAGTTGATTGAAAACCCCAAGCACGTGGAATTTCAGATTCTCGGCGATGAACACGGCAATATTATCCACCTGGGCGAGCGCGATTGCTCCATTCAACGTCGTCACCAAAAGCTGATAGAGGAAACACCATGCGTGGTTATTGATGAGAAGCTGCGCCGGGAGATGGGGCATGTTGCCATAAAGGCAGCGAAAGCCGTGGGATACACCGGGGCTGGCACGATCGAATTCCTCCTGGATGCGAACCGACACTTTTATTTCATGGAAATGAATACACGCATACAGGTTGAGCACCCGGTAACGGAAGCCGTAACCGGTGTTGACATCGTCTGCGAACAGATTCGCGTGGCCGCCGGAGAGGAACTAAGCATGAAGCGGCGTGATATCAAACTACGAGGCCATGCAATTGAATGCCGGATTAATGCTGAGGATCCTGAGCGCGATTTTCTTCCCTCCCCCGGTAAAATCATTACCTATCATACACCTGGTGGTCCGGGGGTGCGCATTGATAGCCATGTCTATAGCGAATACGTGATACCGCCGTTCTATGATTCGATGATAGCGAAGCTCATTGTGTGGGGCACAACGCGGCAGCAGGCTATTGCCCGGATGATCCGTGCCCTGGATGAGTTTATAATCGAAGGGGTAAAAACCACAATTCCATTTCATCAGGAGGTGCTGCGAAGCCCCGAGTTTCTCGACGGGAAGTTCGGCACGGATTTCATCAACAACTTCTTCAAGGCACGAACTCAGGTGGGCTAGGTAGGGGTTCACCAAATAATAAAATAAGATGCCGAAGTAGATCAGGGTGAAGGAAGGAAGGCGAGCGTATGGCAGTGAGCGAAGATTTTGGGGAAATCAAGATTAACAATGAGGTGGTAGGAACAATTGCTGGGCTGGCAGCCATGGAAGTTGAGGGCATCAGCGGGATGGGTGGCAAGTTTTCCCTTGGCGAGATGCTGGGGCGCAAGGACGCGGATAAAGGCGTCACCGTGGCCATTGAAGGAAATCGCGCAACAATCAGCGTCGAGGTGAGGGTCGAATACGGTATCAACATGTACGAAGCTGCCCATAAGCTTCAGAAGTGCGTCAAGGATGCTGTCGAGCAGATGACCGGCCTTGTGGTTGACAAGGTAAATGTAATCATCAAAGGAATTGTCGTGTCAGAACAGGAGAAGAAACAAGAGAAGAAACAGGAGAAGAAAGAGAAACTCGAGATGCCCAAACGATCGCGTTAACGGGGAGAAGAACGTATGCAACTACTCAGACGTTTTCTCGTTTTTATCTGCCTGATCATTTTGTTTCTGGTGGGCTTGCACGGATTTTTCCTATCTCTTCCGTGGGAATGGATCGCTAAGTACCCGCAGGCAATCAGCGAACAGATTTCCACCTGGACACGCGTGATAGGGTACCTGCTGATGGTGGCCTTGCCGGTTCTGATTGCCATCCAGAGTATTTCGCTGGCAAGAGCAGAGACGAAGATCATCAGCCGGCGAAAAGATGGCACCATTATCATCTCACAGGCAGCGATTGTGAAATGCATCAAGGGCGCGGTTAGCGGCATGCCTTCGGTACTGGGCATTCGACCGCTGATTACAAACACCCGTAAAGGACTAGTGGTTCGCGCCCACGCGCAGGTGAAGGTAGGCGAAGATCTGCCCGCCGTCAACCAGAGCATCAAACAGCGCATTCAAGCAACCCTGACCAAGGTCTTGGGCCTCGAGCAGATTGCCGATATTCAGGTGGTGATAGAGGATATCAAGCTCGGCGACAAGATGCGAAGTGATGAGATGTACGAGGCAGGGATTCAGAGGGCTGAAGAGGCGGTTGGGCCCGAACCAGTCTCTAATGACGAAGAGAAAGAATAAGTGTTGTCTGTGGTGGGAACTCTTGGCGTGATGGGCAACCTCTGATCTCTTTAGTGCCAGGGGACTTTTTATATACTGCGGTACGCAAGCAACGTGGAGAGTAGTAAGATCAAAACCCGGGGTGAGCTGCGCACGCTTGTTGCGGAACACCAGCACTGCGGCCGCAAGGTCGTCTTCACAAACGGCTGTTTTGACTTGATCCATGTTGGACATATACGTTACCTTCAGCAGGCGCGCCAGCAAGGTGATGTGTTGATCGTGGCGATCAACAGCGACGCCTCCGTGCGAAAGATCAAAGGCCCTCACCGGCCGGTTTTGTGTGAAAACGAGCGCAGCCGCATTCTGGCTGCCTTTCAGATGGTTGACTACGTGACGGTGTTTGACGAGGTTGATCCGTGGCAAATCATCAGCGAGCTGCGGCCTGATATTCTGGTGAAAGGCGGCGATTATCAGATTAACGAAATCGTGGGGCATGACCTGGTATTGAAAGCAGGGGGCCAGGTTTTGGCTGTCCCTTTAGTACCCCGGGTTTCGACCACTGGGGTCATTCAGACGATTTTGGCTCGCTATGAGAGCCCAGAGTAGTTGAACGGACACTTTTTTCGTGAGGTATATCGGCATGGCTGAAATTAAGAATGTGCGGGATCACAGCTCGCAAGAAGAATTCGAGATTGGGAATCAGGTACAGCATCCCAAATGGGGAGAAGGGACGATTCTCTATAAAAGCGGCAGCGGCGACCGCACCAAAGTCATTGTGATTTTTTCCGAAGAAGGGCAGAAGAAGCTGCTGTTGAAGTATGCCCGGCTAAAAAAGATCCGGGAGTCCCAGGAGGAGCAACAAGACGATGGCCAAGATTAGTGAAGATGATGTCCGCCATGTTGCACTGCTCTCCCGCCTTTATTTTACAGACGAGGAGATTCGGCAGTTCACAAAGGATCTGAACAGCATTTTTAGCTACGTCGAGAAGTTGCGCGAGTTGGACACCGAGGCTGTTGAACCAACCTCTCACTCCCTCAAGCTCTCAAACGTAATCCGCGAGGACATCATTACCTCTCCACTTCCGGTAGACGAGGCATTGGCCAATGCGCCTGAGGCGGAGACAGGTTACTTCCGCGTCCCTAAGATAATTCAAGAATACTGATGTGGGGCAACTGGTCTGATAAGGGGCCAATCCATTGTCCCGCGCACCTTGTTTGTTGTGAACCGTGCTGCAAGGGTTCACCCGGATAGGACAATCCGGATCTCATTCCAGGCAATATGAGGAGGATAGGCAGTGGAATTGCATTCCACTACGGCACACGAGCTGGCTCCGCTGCTCCAAAAACGTAAAATCTCCAGCACCGAGTTGACAAAGGCCGTGCTGGAGCGGATCGAGAAAGTCGAGCCGCGGGTGAACGCCTATGTCACCCTCACACCAGAGCTCGCGATGCGCATGGCACAAGACGCGGATCAGCGCCTACAGCAGGGAAACACTGTCACCCCTCTTACAGGCATTCCACTGGCGATTAAAGATAATATGTGCACCAGGGGGATTCTCACTTCTTGTGCCTCCAGAATCTTGCATAACTTTGTTCCTCCTTACGATGCTACAGTCGTTACGAAGCTCAGAAACGCGGGTGCCGTGTTTGTGGGGAAAACGAACCTCGACGAATTCGCCATGGGCTCATCAACAGAGAATTCAGCCATGAAACTCACCCTGAACCCATGGGACTTCGAGCGCATTCCTGGAGGATCAAGCGGAGGATCAGCTGCCGCCGTGGCTGCTGGGGAAACCATTCTAGCCCTCGGGTCGGATACCGGTGGATCAATTCGCCAGCCAGCGGCCTTGTGCGGAGTGGTCGGACTGAAGCCAACCTATGGCCGCGTTTCGCGGTACGGATTGGTTGCCTTTGCCTCCTCATTGGATCAAATTGGTACTCTTGTGAAAGACGTGGAAGATACCGCGCTACTTATGAATTGCATTGCCGCACACGACCCCATGGATTCCACGAGCGGGAATATTCCGGTCCCAGACTATACTACCTTCCTCAATCACTCGATTAATGGAATTAAGGTGGGCGTGCCAAAGGAGTACTTTGTCGAGGGGATGGATCCGGTAGTTGAACAGGCCGTTCGCAAGGCGATTGACACCCTGGCTGAGTTAGGGGCAGAGATCATCGAGATTTCGTTGCCGCATACCGAATATGCCATTGCCACGTATTACCTGTGTGCAACGGCCGAGGCTAGCTCGAACCTGGCTCGCTACGATGGCGCGCACTATGGCTACCGCAGCCCTGGGACAGACAATATTGTTGACATGTTCTCAAAAACACGAGCAGAGGGATTTGGCAAAGAGGTCAAACGCCGCATTATGCTCGGCACCTATGCATTGAGTGCGGGCTATTACGATGCGTATTATCTCAAGGCACTGAAGGTCCGAACCTTGATCAAGCAGGATTTTGAACAGGCGTTTCAGCAGTGCGACGTGATTGTGACACCGACCACGCCCACACCGGCATTTCGCGTAGGCGAAAAAACCGAAGATCCCCTTCAGATGTATCTGTCGGATATTTTTACGATTTCGGTCAATCTTGCGGGCATACCGGCAGTGTCGTTGCCCTGCGGATTTGCCGGGTCGCTGCCCGTCGGAATTCAGATTATGGCCGGGTCCTTCGAGGAAGGCAAGATCCTCAGAGTCGCACATTGTTACGAGCAGGCCGCAGGGTTTTGTCGCTCCAGGCCGACACTGTAGAAGCAGACAGAACCATTCCCGGCTGAGATGTGCTGTGGTGTTCTGGACCAGTAAATCACTGCGCTGGGCATGATTTTTTGATCCTTCAAGTGAGGTAATCATGACGTACGAATCGGTCATTGGCTTGGAAGTGCACACAGAGCTGGCTACAGCATCGAAGGTCTTCTGTGGGTGCCCCACGACGTTCGGAGTGCCACCCAATACCCAGGTTTGCCCCATCTGTATTGGCATGCCCGGCGTGCTGCCCGTGCTGAACAAAAAGGCCCTGGAGTACTCCATTCGGACGGCGCTGACATTGAACTGTGATATTAATGAAGTGACCCTGTTTGACCGGAAAAACTACTACTATCCGGATCTGCCGAAGAATTATCAGATTTCACAGAACTACCGCTACCTCGGAGTCAACGGCCTCTTGGAAATTGTAGTAGACGGGCGCTCGAAGCGCGTCGGGATCAATAACGTTCACCTAGAGGAAGACGCTGGCAAATTGCTCCATCCATCAACGGCCAGCGCTGATTACAGTCTGGTTGATCTGAACCGTACTGGTCTCCCCCTGCTGGAGATCGTAACCGAGCCAGACATGCGGGGAATTAAAGAGGCACAGATATTCATGATGACGCTCAAGAATCTGTTGCAGTACATTGAAGTGTCGGATTGTAAAATGGAGGAAGGATCCCTGCGGTTTGAGGTTAACGTGTCGCTCCGACCTCAAGGCCAACAAGCATACGGGACGAAGGTGGAGATTAAAAATCTCAATTCGATTAAAACAGCGCTGAAGGCTATTGAGTATGAAATGCGACGTCAGAGCCGAGTCCTGGATGAGGGGAATCAGGTGATCCAGGAGACACGCTTATGGGACGATGTTGAGATGGTCACGCGGGCCATGCGGTCCAAGGAACGCGCCCATGATTATCGTTATTTCCCTGAGCCTGATCTGGTTGAAGTCCGGATCAGCAAAGAGTGGCAGGAAGAGATTCGGCGGCATCTGCCAGAGCTGCAGGATGCCAAAAAGCGCCGCTTTATCGAACAGTACGACTTGCCAGAGTACGACGCTCAGGTGCTTACCTCCAGCAAAGCCCTGGCTAACTACTATGAAGAATGTCTGCGTGTCTACAATGTCCCGAAGGCCATCAGTAACTGGATCATGACCGAAGTGCTCCGCGAACTGAATGAGCGTGAGCTGGAGCCCGATGAATTTTCTGTCACACCTGTGCATCTGGCCTCTATGGTCAAAATGATTGACAGTGGCACGATCAGTGGCAAAATTGGCAAAACCGTGTTTGCCGAAATGGTCGAGACCGGCAAGATGCCCGACCTGATTGTTCAGGAAAAAGGCCTTGTGCAAATTAGCGATGAAAAGGAACTGGCAGGAATTGTAGCAAAGGTTGTTGCTGAGAATCCAGGTCCGGTCAGCGAGTTTAAAAAAGGTCGGCAGAAGGCAATAGGGTTTCTGGTTGGACAGGTCATGAAACTGACAAAAGGAAAGGCGAATCCTCAGCTGGTCAATAGCCTGCTACGCGAGCAACTTAAGTAAGCATGTTTTTACCAGGTCGGATTTGGTGGGCCATGCATAAACGGGGTTATACGGCTACTTGAAGTTAGCCCTCGCCTCCTTTACCTCACAGCGGATGCCGTATCAATGTGGACACTTCTGGCGATTTTTTTTCTATCGTTCATCGTGTGCTATCTGCTGAGCTTCCCGGTTCGATTTCTTGCCTCCGGTCTTGCAATTCTGGATTATCCTGAACAGAGAAAAATTCATGCCGTGCCGGTTCCCTCCCTCGGTGGCCTCGCATTACTGGTTGCCTTTGTGGCGGCAGCCATTGTTGCCGCCAAGATGTATCCCCAACGATTCTTTCTGTTTCGCCCGGAGCTTGAGGGATTGGTCATTGGTGCGGCAATCGTCACCATGCTGGGTTTATGGGACGACGTACGAGGCTCGGGCGCCGTGATGAAGCTCATGGTCCAGGGCGCTGTTGGCGTGCTGATGTATCTTTATGGATTCCGGATCGAACGTATTACCATGCCGTTTGAGGGCATGGTGGAGCTGCAGTGGGTTGGGTTGGTTCTGACCGTGCTGTGGTACTGCGTGATAATGAATGCTATGAATTTGATTGATGGGCTGGATGGTCTGGCTGCGGGCATCAGCGCAATTGCCGGTGTGACGATCTTCGCGATTTCATTTCACTGGAACGATCCACTCGCCGCTTTTGTGGCCCTGGCGATTGTAGGAATCAGTCTCGGCTTCTTGCCTCATAATTTTTATCCAGCTAAACTCTTCATGGGCGATACGGGAAGTTTGCTGCTGGGCTTTTTGTTGGCGTCGCTGACGCTTATCACCAGTACGAAAGCGCCGGCTATCCTGACGTTGTTGGTGCCTCTCGTCGCACTGGGGCTGCCATTAGTTGATACAGCCTATGCCTTTGTGCGTAGATGTTTCACCGGTGCTCATCCCTTCCGTGCGGATAAGCGCCATCTGCATCATCGGCTGCTCGCGCTGGGGTTCTCGCACAAACGCGTTGTAGTATTGCTTTACTATGTTTCGGGCTACCTGGGGTTGATGGCCTACATTCTGTCGAAGGTATCCCCAGGCATCACGTTGCTTACGGTTCTGATCCTGGCTATCGGTCTCTTTCTGCTTATCGAAAATCTTAATTTCCTGGAACGCCGGGACAAGCAGTCGCAAAATATATTTCCAGATAAGTAGCTGCGACATGATCGCTCTGATATGATTAAGCATTGACAATATCTCGAATCGAGGCGTATCCTCGGCCTAACCGTAGTGTGGAAGAAGGGTTTGATTCTACCAGGCCGGTCACAGATTTCTTTGCGGTGCCGGAGATGTAGTGCTGCGATGGTGGCCGCAGTGAAGTTGCAAAGTATTATCCAGAGGGGATTGTGCTATGGAAATATCCGAACGCGAGAGTGAAATCACTTTTGCCTCCTATATGGTGCGGTTATGGAGAAGTCGGTATAAGATTCTTGCCGGTGCGCTGGTGGCGATGTTTGCGGCAGCAATCTATGTGCAGTTTATCGCCAAAGAGGTCTACGAGGCAACGGCGCAGGTATTAGTCAAGCAAAAGCCGAGCTACACCGATTCAGAACGCGAGGAGATTAAGCCACCGACTTATGAGGTTATTCTTTTGAGCGACGATCTCATCAAACAGGTGAAGGACGGATTTGAGGTGATGCGCAATATCTCGGGCATCAAGCTGGAAGAATTCCGCCGGGCATTTAGTGTGGAAACGGAGATCGTACAGGATACGTCCGTAAAGCGCGATTACTCACCTGTGCTTGAGCTTTCAGTGCAGGCCGAATCTCCGCAGGATGCAAAGGATCTCATGGACCTCTGGACTGGTCTGTTCATTGAAAATCACGGCAATATTATTCCAAATGAGGCGCTTTACGCCAGCCAGGTCTGCGAAAAGCAGATCGAGACAATCCAGGAGAAACTCAAGGCTCTGGAAGAGCAGCACACCCAGGTCAGATGGCAACTCCCATACAAGATCAAGGAGCTGACCGATAAGGAAAATATGCTTGCTCCGGCACCAGTTGAGTATGATTTTCAAAAGCCGGTTCACTACTACTATAGGTGGCGGACGTCCCAGCAGGTTGAGATTCAGGTGCGCGAGCCGCAACTGCCACAGGGTCCCGGTTTAAAGACACGTCTTGCTGAGCTGGATGTTGACATTGCAAAGCGCGAGGCCGTGAAACAACTTATGGACAAACTCCTCGATGAGGAAAAGCAAATCGTCAAACTCGAGGGGCGACCAGATGATGCAGCGATTTTCCGGCTGTTATCCACCAAACTGAGTCAGGACGAGATTCAGAAGCTGCTTGAGCAAGAGGCCTACAGCGAAGTGTTGAATCCGCTCTACATCAGCCTTAAAGAAATGGCAGCGATCAACCTTAAGGAACTCGAAGCCAGCCGTGCAGAACGCCGCGTACTGGTTGAAAAGATTGTCACAGCAGAAAAGGAAATTACTCAGTTGCAGCAAGACGTTGCACGCCTCGATCAGCAGTACTCAAGACTCGACCGTGAAGTCCAGACTTTACGTGACAACTACCGTCTCATTTCCGATGTCAAGAACCAGGCTGATCTTGAGGCGGGTATCTATGCGGGCAGCCCTTCCAATAAGTCTGAAGCTGGCGACGTTCGGATTCTAGCTGCCGCAGCACTACCTGATTTGCGTACCTACCCCAAAAAGACCTTAACCTGCCTGATCGTAGGAGTGCTGGGATTTCTCCTATCTTGCTTGCTGGTGGTTTTGCACAAGTATCTTGAAGATGCAGAACGGTTGACACGGAAGCAAGGGTAGGATGCAGCATTCTGGTGGTTACCACTGCGCTGCACTACTAGTCGGCGATCGAATCAATGAGGCCGCAGAACGCCGTGATAGTGTCGTGCGTGAGCTTCTCGAGAGCAGCCTTGCGCTTCTGCAATTCGGCTTCCGAGGTGATTGGCAGGGCCTTGGTATCGTTCAGCATAAAGTAAAACTTTATTTTTGGCTCGGTCCCGGATGGTCGGACCACGACCTGACTCTTACCAGCAAAGTGAAAACAGAGGACGTCAGATTTTGGCAGGGTTATATGTTCAACAATACGTCCGCTCTGGCGATCAATCACGCAGCCCCTCTTGACATCGCTGACCCGAATCACGGGCAATTCGCCAATATGAACAGGCGGAGTACTCCGCAGCGTCTCCATGATGGTCTGAATACGCTGCAAACCCGCCGGGCCAGTGGCTGTGATTGAGTGTTGGGCTTCATGAAAGACGCCAAACCGACACAGCAGATCGTCGAGGACCTGGACTAAGGTTTGGCCTCTCGCTTTTGCCCACGATGCCATCTCGGCGACCATACATGCACAAATAACAGCGTCCTTATCGCGCGCGTGTGTGCCGATCAGGTAGCCATAGCTCTCCTCAACGCCCAGAATGAATGCCTTCCGATCCTCTCTGCGTTCAGCAACGTCTTCCCATAACCGAATCTGCTGCCCGATCCATTTAAATCCGGTCAGCACATTGACCACTTCCGTTCGGTAGGCTGTGCAGATAGCAGTGATGAGTTCCGTGGTGACAATCGTTTTTACCACTGCTGCGTTGGGAGGAAGTCGGCCGTTTTCGTGCAGCTGGTCGAGCAGATAGTAGGCCAAGAGCGCGGCCACCTGATTTCCAGTGAGCAGCACGTAGTCGTCTGTCCCTTTTCGCACAGCTATGCCTAGGCGGTCAGCATCCGGATCAGTGGCAAGTACAAGGTCTGCCTTGCGCTTCTTCGCGAATCGAGTGGCAAGTGCCAGGGCTGCTGATTCCTCTGGATTCGGCGACTTGATGGTGGGGAAATTCCCATCAGGCTCGGCTTGCTCTTCACAAATGCTCACATTCTGGAATCCCCAGGCCTTTAGTGCCCTGGGCACGACGGTAATGCCGGTGCCGTGAAGCGGCGTGTAGACAATGGAAAGGTCGCTAGCGTGGCGTTTTACGAGCGCCGCATTTAACGACATCGGACGAATGGCTGCCAGGTAGGCCTGGTCAATGTCATCACCCAGCATAGTGATCAGGCCCTTTTCCATCGCTTCTTGAAATGCCATCTTCTTTACTGCCTTGAGCGATCCGATGCGCTGCACCTCTGCAATAATTTTCGTGTCGTGAGGCGGAACTATCTGGGCTCCATCGTCCCAGTATACCTTATACCCATTGTACTCCTTTGGATTATGGCTGGCGGTAATCATCACGCCTGCCGCGCTATCAAGATACCGCACTGCAAACGAAAGCACAGGAATGGGATGGAGCGTCTCAAAGAGAAAGACGTGAATGCCATTGCCTGCCAGAACGCTGGCGGTTTCTCTGGCAAAATCAAGCGAGTGCCTCCGGTTGTCGTACGACACAACAACTGAGATGCAATCGCGCCCTTGGCACTCCTTAACAAGATGATTGGCCAGGCCCTGGGTTGCTTTGGCCACCACGTATACGTTCATCCGGTTCGTTCCAGCACCCATGATGCCCCGCAATCCACCGGTGCCGAACTCCAGGTAGGCGCCAAACCGATCAACCAGCTCCTCGGTGTTGCCCGTATTGATCAAGGCCTGCAACTCCTCACGGGTTGCCTCGTCATACTCCGGGCCAAGCCATTCTTGTACGCGCGCCTGTATTGCCGAATCGAGCCCCATTGTTCGCCCTTCCGCTATTGAAGATTTACCTTCATTTTGTCTAACCTAGTTTGCTTAACTCCCATCATCGCACGCATCCTGGGGGAGCTAGTGGTGTGACCTTCAGATTGTTGGTGTGTGAGAATCCAAATGGTGGCCGTGGCTTGCTGGTGAAACAGATACAAAGCCGATTATCAGCTACCTTCTGAAACTGACGAGGCGGCCTTGAGTTTTCGCCGTCGGAGGTATTCTTTCAGCCCTTCTTCCCAGTGAGGCAGCAGAGGGATTTTCAATTCTTGCAACCGGGCATTCTCAAGCGTCGAATTCGCCGGCCGCTTTGCCAAGCTACGAAACTCCTTGCTTGTAATCGGCTTAATCGTGACGTTGCGGAGCTGGCTCAGATCAATGATGCGCCTGGAAAACTCATACCAGGAGCAGATCCCATCATTGGTAATATGAAAAATACCCGATGCGTTCACTGAAAGCATGAGTTCAATCTGCTGGGCAAGATGGAAAGTGAACGTCGGTTTCCCGATCTGATCATTGACCACAGAGAGCCGGCTTTTACGACTGGCTGTACTGAGAATTGTTTCCACAAAGTTCTTCCCATGTAAGCCGTGTAACCCGATCAGCCAGGAGGTCCGGATGATTTTGTAGTTCGTCAGCAGCGTCTGGACATGCTCTTCGCCTTTCAGCTTCGAGGTGCCATACGTGTTGATCGGATGCGGTGGATCGGTTTCCACGTAGGGCTTTTTCTTCTTTCCATCAAACACGTAATCAGTGCTGATATAGATCATCTGGATATCCAGCTCGCGGCAGAAGAAAGCCAGGTTTTTCGTTCCTTCAGCGTTAATAGCAAAGCACAGTTCTTGCTCGCGCTGGGCGAGGTCCACTCCTGTATAGCCAGCCGTGTGTATCAGTACGTCGGGCCGCGACCGCGCCAAAGCATTCATTACCGCGCGTAAATCCGTAATGTCCATGTCTGCGATAGTCGAGCAGACAAGCTGATACTCCTTTTTCTTCCTCAGCTCTCTAACAATGTCGCTTCCCAACATCCCATCAGAACCGGTAATGAACACTCGTTGCATATCCCTTATCCTTGCCGAAGTTTCACACTTCCTCTAGCTATTTCTGGGCTTGTTTCAACCACAATAGTACTTTCTCTATATAGGTTTCGGAGCATTTTCAAGTTTTCTTTTTCATATCCGAGGGCTTTCGACAGATCCTGTGGGTGAACGACAAATCTCAAGGGCTGGTCAGTTTGACCTGTCTCTCCGGCAGGCGGGGCAGCTATCAGGCGCATTTTTTCCCCGAAGATGAGCGATTCGCAGAGTTCACGCAGAGCAGGATGGTTGTAACCTGCGAGAACGTTCTCGGGATTACGCAGAGCAGCAGATGGCTGCAAGCCGATCCGTGCCACAGGGATGCCTGCCGCGCGGAACCGCTTGAGCAAGGCCTTGATAATCTCAATAATGTGTCCCTCTGGCCATGGAACGTACTTTCCTTCCCGATAGAGCGTTGCCAGCACGGTATCTCGTAGCACCAGGGTTGGATGAATACGCACAAAGGCCGGTCGGAGCTGGATAATCTCCTCAGCGCTCTGAAGGCATTTCGCCACAGTATCTTCCGGCAGCCCTGGCATCAGATGAATGCCTACATCAATGCCCATTGCTTGAATCGCACGCACTGCGCTCTGTACCTCTGCCGGCGTATATGATCTCCCAGACGAACGAAGAACCTCCTGGTCCATGGATTGGACACCTAGCTCAATGACGCGCACGCCATAGCCCAAGGCCAGCTCGAGAATGTCTTGACTGATGTAATCCGGCCTGGTCGAAATCCGAATTGCTGCGACTCGACTGTCCGCACGAAATGCTGCCACAGCGCAAAAATACGCTTCTTGTTCTTCTCGCGGGAGTCCTGTAAAATTTCCGCCGTAAAAGGCAACTTCCACACGACGGGAGGTCAAATGCTTTACTCGCTGTAAGCAGTCGGCAAGGTATTCTTCTACCTGGTCCGGTTCTAACGGCTCGTCCGTGTCAGTGAGGATCTGCTGGTTGCAGAAGATGCACCGCTCTGCACATCCTTTTCTCGCAAGAAAGATGGGAATGATCGCTCGTGTTTTCATGGTACATTAGCTCAACATACGAAGTACGCGTTTTCTCCTGAGCAACGGTCGCAAGCTCAATGCCAGGCATATCCCATGGCCTGTCTGCGCAGACGATTGCCTCAATTCGAAGCCGAGGGAAATACGCAAGACGCCTGATTGCAGAATTTCAATCGCTCTGACGCGCTCATTAGTCTGATTGTTGCGTTTGAATCTTTTCCAGCGCTTCCTTGGCCGCGAGGTTCTCGGCTGTTTTCTTTCGACTTCCCAGCCCCTGGCCAAGGGTTTTGCCATTAACAATGACCTCGACTTTGAATTGTTTCTGATGATCCGGCCCCCACTCGCTGACCGTATGGTAGCGGGGAATCCCCTGGTAGTGCTTTTGCACAAGCTCTTGCAGCTTCGACTTATAGTCAATGAAATCCTTGCGATGAATTAGCGTGGCAGCTGGCTCGATAATATGAGTTAGAATGAACTCATTCACCACCTCGAAGCCGGCGGTCAGAAACAGGGCACCAATCAGCGCTTCCAACACCGAGCCCAACAAGACTGGTCGTTTGCGCCCTCCAGCCTGTTCCTCTCCTTTCCCAAGGAGCAGCAGCGGGCCTAATTCCATTTCCTCCGCACGCCGCCCCAGAACCGAGCGGCTCACCAGCCGCGCTTTCAACTTCGAAAGCTCGCCTTCATCGTATTCAGGGAAATTGAGGTAAAGATACTTCACAACCATAAAGGCAAGAACAGCGTCACCGAGAAACTCAAGGCGTTCATTGTCACATGTCAGTCCGTATTCGTACGCGTAGGATCGGTGAAGGAAGGCCTGGTGAATGACATCGAGTGATGACGGTGTGAGATTGTATTGCGCGAGGAATGTCCGGAGCGATTTCTCCCTCTCAGTATTCATGTCATGGGCGACGGTCTTCAAATTTCTTAAATACAATTGTGCAGTTATGGCCGCCGAAGCCCATCGAGTTGCTGATGGCTATCCGCACGTTGGCTTTTCTCGCGGCATTCGGCACGTAATCCAGATCGCATTCTGGATCGGGGTTCTCGTAGTTAGTCGTAGGTGGGATAATGCCTTCGGTGATGGTCAGGGCGGTGGCTATGGCCTCTGTGCCGCCAGCTGCCCCCAGGAGATGGCCGACCATAGATTTGTTTGAGCTGATTGCCATTTTATAGGCATGCTCGCCAAACAGGGTTTTGATGGCCTGAGTCTCTAACTTATCGTTCAGAGGGGTTGAGGTGCCGTGGGCGTTGACGTAGTCAACTTCTTCGAGCCTGAGACCAGCATCGTCAAGCGCCATTTTCATGGCCAACGCTGCACCTTCTCCGTCTGGCGATGGTGCGGTAATGTGGAAAGCATCGGCGGTCAGTCCATAGCCAGCGATCTCGCAGTAAATTCTTGCCTTCCGCTTGAGCGCATGCTCTAACTCCTCCAGGAAAACGATACCTGCTCCTTCGGCCATAATGAAGCCATCCCGCTGGGCATCGAATGGCCGGCTCGCCTTTTCCGGTTCATCGTTACGCTGGGACAAGGCCTGCATATTGCAGAATCCCGCAACTCCCAGTGGGCTGATCGCAGCTTCAGTACCGCCAGCGAGCATAGCCACTGCGTCGCCCCGCTGTATGATCTTAAAGGCATCGCCAATGGCATGAGAGCCCGACGCACAGGCGGTCACAACCGCAGTGTTTGGCCCCTTCAAACCTAGATAAATCGCTATCTGGCCCGGCGCCATATTTGCTATGATTTTGGGAATCAGAAATGGAGATACGCGCCTTGCACCCTTTTTCATCAGCACAAGATGCTGTTCTTCGATATAGCCAATTCCACCAATGCCAGCTCCGACGATGACGCCGATATGATTTGGATCCTCCTCAGATATATTGAGACCTGAGTCGGCCATCGTTTCGCGCGCCGCAACCACTGCAAAGCGAACAAAGTGATCAAGCTTCCGTGACTCCTTGCGATCGAAGTGATCTTCCGGGTTGAACCCCTTCACCTCTGCCGCAATCTTCGTGCTGTAGCTCGACGCATCGAAGTGCGTAATTGCACCAACCCCATTTTTCCCTGCAACAAGATTGTTCCAGAATTCCCGAGCGGTTAGCCCAATGGGGGTTATGGCTCCGATTCCTGTTATAACGACTCGCTTTTTCTCCATCATGTTCATCGTGTTTCTCACCCTGGCATTTTAGCAAAGTCTCATGCACCCATGCGTGCAGCTCCTTGTGCGCTTTCCCAGCCGTGATTCAACAGGGCCAGCTACGAGAAGCCAGCCCATAAAAAATTCCTTCTTTGGGCCGTAACGGAAGGACTTTTCCGGGATGAACTTCTGCGCTTACCAGTACTTTGTAATCAGACGCTATTCCGCATATCTGCTAAGAAGAGATGGACACCCTTAAGCACAATCTCCGTTGAGCCATACACATTGGCTACTAAAAGGGGAGCATCCTTTACAAGCGAGAACCGCTATTCGCCGGCTTACGACTTTGCTTCGATAAAGGTGATTGCCTCCCCAACCGTGCGAATTTTCTCGGCTTCCTCATCCGGAATTTCAATGCCAAATTCCTCTTCCAACGCCATCACCAACTCTACGATGTCCAGCGAATCAGCACCCAAATCTTCTACAAAGGAAGCCTCCTTGGTCACCTCTTCTTCATTCACGCCGAGCTGGTTCACTACGATGCTTTTTACTTTCTCTTCCACTGCCAACATTAAGCCGCTCACCTCCTCATACACCCAACCTCACCGTATTCAGTGAAATTATCAAAATCTATACCCACTTGGTCGTCAGCATTGCAAGCAAAAAATGATACAACCAGAGAGAATTTTTCGTAGACTCATAACGCCGATCCTGACCCTCATCCACCCCACCTCTTTTCATATTACCATTCCTCCGTCTATCTGAAGCACCTGTCCGGTAATGTAGGAGGCCGAAGGGGATGCCAGAAAGAGCACGGCATTTGCTACGTCTTCAGGCTCGCCTAGCCGCCGCAGGGGTATATGACTTTGCAATTCCGCTCTTGCGCTGACCGACAAGACCTCGGTCATCCGAGTCTTGATAAATCCAGGCGCTACGGCATTAACTGTGATGTTGCGCAAGGCAAATTCCTTGGCCAGGGTTTTTGTCAGCCCTATGATACCGGCTTTGCTCGCCGCATAGTTGGCTTGGCCGATATTGCCAGTGAGACCCACAATCGAGGATATATTGATAATGCATCCGCAGCGCTGTTTGAACATAGTACGGCAGACCGCTTTAGAACAGTTGAAGACACTTTTGAGATTTACGGTCATCACCGCATCCCAGTCCTCTTCTGTCATCTTCATCAGCAGCCGGTCGCGCGTAATGCCAGCGTTGTTCACCAGAATATCTACGCGTCCGAATTTCTCTAATGTCGTTTTCACCATCGCCTCGCACGCGTTATAATCTGACACATTGCACAGCACCGCCAGCACAGTATACTCTTTTTCCTTGAGTTCCTTCTCTACGGCCTCGACGTTCTCTTTCACAATGTCACAGAGTACCACCGCTGACCCGTGGCATGCCAGTGTATGGGCGATAGCGCGGCCAATGCCTTGACCTGCTCCGGTCACAATTGCGACTTTTTCCTTTAGCATCACGCCTCTCCTGTGTCGATTGATATAACGTCGCCTAGAACCCGAACTACGCTACCTCTATCCAGCCCATTGGTCAATAATCGCGCTCAGTTCATCTGCACTTCCCGCAGCAAACACCTTTGCTCCACTCACGTTCCGTTTTATAAGCCCGGCGAGCACCTTCCCCGGTCCCACCTCTACAAAGTGAGTTATGCCGATGTTCGCCAGAAGCTGGATCGAATCAACCCACCGCACGCAGCTGGTCACCTGTCTGGCCAGCGAGTCGCGAATGGCTTCAGGGTCGTGAAGCTCAGCTGCATCGGCGTTGTTCACAAAAACCAGAGATGGTGGATTGAATGGGGCATTCGAAAGAGCGGATCGCAATGTCTCCGCGGCCTCCTGCATAAGAGGCGAATGGAAAGCTCCATGCACGGGCAGCGGAACGGCCCGTTTTGCCCCGGCATCGTGAGCCAGTGTCATCGCACGTTCCACACCCTCCGGTTCTCCGGATATAACAACCTGCTGAGGAGAATTGATGTTTGCGACTCTTACGATGCCATGCTGCGCCGCTTGCTCGCAGAGCGCCTCAACAGTCTGCTGATTCAGCCCAATAATAGCAGCCATCCTGCCTGGTCGTGCTTCCGCTGCCTCAGCCATCGCTTCGCCGCGCGCCTGAACCAGACGCAGACCCGTCGCAAAATCAACTGCCCCTGCCGCGTACAGAGCGCTATATTCACCCAGGCTATGGCCAGCAACCGCACGCGGCACGATGCTGTGATGGGCAAGCAGATCGTAGCAACAGACACTGCAGATATATAATGCTGGTTGCGTATGTCGCGTAAGTTTCAGCTCATCCGCCGGTCCCTCAAAGCAAATCCGACTGAGTTGATAGCCCAGTGATGCGTCCGCCTCGTCGAATCTCTTGCGCACCACCTCATAACGCTCGAAGAGATCCTTTCCCATCCCGACGAATTGCGACCCTTGGCCGGGAAACACAAACGCAAGCCCTTCCTTTGATACTTGCATAATATCTCACTCACACACTCGCCACCCGACCTCGGAAATCATCCTTCACGGAACGAGCCGGACCGCATTGGTTAACTGGATATGAATAATAGAGAAGGAGAGAAATCCTTGTCCGCAGGCATTACCACCGTATAATGTTGGCTCCCCAGGTAAAACCACCTCCGAACGCTACAAGTGCAAGAAGATCGCCGGATTTCACCCGTCCTTTGCGCACTGCTTCGTCCAGCGCCAAGGGAACAGAAGCTGCGGAGGTGTTACCGTACTTATCTATATTGATGTAGAATTTGTCCAAAGAAATGTTAAGGCGCCTGGCTGAGGCCTCGATGATCCGAATATTGGCCTGATGCGGAATCACCAGGCTGAGATCTTCTACTTTCAGGCCACATTTCTGTAGGGCCTGGTTCACCGACTCACCCAAAATTCTAACAGCAACTTTAAACACCTCATTGCCGCTCATCTTGAGGTAGTGTTGATGATTTTGAACTGTCTCGACACTCGCCGGCAAGCGCGATCCACCTGCAGGAATGTGAATGAGCGACGCCAGCTTGCCGTCAGCCGATAGATATTCCGCCAGAATACCTCGGTCGTCGTCTGTAGGGCCCACTACGGCTGCGCCTGCGCCATCGCCAAAGAGTATGCAAGTGGCACGATCCTCATAGTCCGTCACCCGCGACAGCAGATCAACTCCGATGACAAGCGCCTTGTCGCACATCCCTGCTTGAATATATGCTTTAGAAATCGTTATGCCATAGATAAATCCCGTGCACGCTGCGTTGAGGTCGAATGCAGCGCACGCCTTAATTCCCAGCTGCTCTTGCACGTAACATGCAGTGGCCGGGCATAACGTATCCTGGGTAACTGTGGCCACGATCAGCAGTTCGATCTCTTGCGGATCAACCTTGGCATGCTCGAGGGCTTTTCTGGCCGACTCAGCGGCCAGGTCCGAGGCTGCCTCATCAGGCGCACAAATGCGCCGCTCAAGGATACCCGTGCGCGTGCGAATCCATTCGTCGCTCGTGTCAACCATTCGCTCGAGATCCTTGTTGGTTAATACTCGCTCAGGGACTGCGGATCCCGTTCCAAGCAATCCTACAGCGCGTAGCTTATTCACTTCTTGGGTGCCGTCCTCTCTGGAGTGATAATTGAGTGGTTTGAAAATTCCGGTGACTTGCCCTTGGCAACAAAATTGTTTAAGGTATCGTTATGCGGGTTTGAACGCAGCTCCTCCAAAATGTGGTCATTAACGTTGTGATTTACGAACTCCGCAGCCACACGGATGGCATTCATAATCGCTTTGGGACTCGATTCGCCGTGGCAGATGATGCAGACGCTATTGAGGCCAAGCAGCGGCGCCCCACCGTATTCTGAGTAGTCAATGCGCTTCTTAAAGCTCTCAAATGCTGGAGCCATGGCCAGAGCACCAAGGTAAGAAATTACGTTTTTCGAGAGCTCCCCTTTCAAAGAATGTAGAATCATCTTCGCCACGGCTTCGCCGAATTTCAGTACAATGTTACCTATAAATCCGTCGCAAACGACTACGTCGAAGGCGCCCGTGACTATGTCTCGCCCCTCGGCATTGCCGCGAAAGTTCAACGTTGATCGCTCCAACAGTTTGAATGCCCCGAAAGTTTGCTCATTCCCCTTGCTGGCTTCTTCACCAATGCTAAGCAGCCCGACCCGCGGATCCGGCCGGTTGAGAATATCGCGCGCGTACACCGCACCCATGATAGCAAAATCAAAAAGGTGCCGTGGCTTGCAGTCAACGTTCGCTCCCACATCGAGAAGCACTACAGGCTGTTTCTGCGTCGGCATCAGGGTAGCAATTGCTGGCCGGCTAATCCCATGCAATGTTCGCCAGATTCTTAGTGTGGATGCTAACGTTGCCCCCGTGTTTCCCGCTGAAACTAATCCATGGGCTTCACCATGGTGCACCAGCTGCGTTGCAACGTATACTGAAGAGTTCTTCTTGCGTAACGACTCTTTTGGCGCATCGTGCATGCCCACTACTTCGGCGGCGTCTATAATAGAAAGGCGGGAATTGCGGAAATTCCTCTTGCGCAGAATCTCGCTGAGTACGTCTTGTTTGCCAATCAGGACAACTTCCATCCGCAGCTTTTTAATGGCCAGAATGGCCCCGTCGACCAGATTCTGCGGCCCATAGTCGCTTCCCATGGCATCAAGAGCAATTTTCATGCGCTTCTACCCGTAATGGCACTCACACTGCTGCCCTCTCTATCGGCGTGGCACGCCTATTTGGATACCGTGACCTTATAGGTTGTGCCTTTATATTCCCCGCAGTTGGGGCAGACGCGATGCGGCGCTTTCGGCTCGCCGCACTTCGCGCAGACCGTAACGGCCGGCATAGTGAGTTTCTTATGCGTGCGTCCCTTGTCGCGTCGCGATTTGGAATGACGTCTTCGCGGTACTGGCATTCAGCTACATCCTCCTGGTTAACATCTGTATCTAATCACGCAGGAATCATACTAACCTGAAAATTTACCAAGACTTCCGTTGCTATTGTCAATAGAATTCTTCTACTTACTCTGGTTAACGTCCCTTCTCCCAATCTTGATATTGCGCAGCTGCCTTTTCCATGTTTCAGTAGACTTCTCAACTTTTTGCTGGCACCTACATGGCTCCCGGTTTAAATTCGCCCCACATTGTGCACAGAGTCCCTTACAGTTCTGACTGCACACAGGAAAGTTAGGCAGATCCACGAGAATCAGTTCCCGAAAGTCATCGCGCGGATTTATGGCTTCTCCATCGAAGTATATGGGAACCTCTGTGCCCATCTCCACCACCACTTCGCTCGAGAGAAGCGAGCGATCATGGGCATATAGGAGATGCACTTCAGGTTCAAGCGTCAGCTGCATGGCATTAAGACATCGAACGCAGTGTGTCCTGACCGTGGTACGTAGATGGCCTTCCGCTATGATTTCGTCTTCCAGCCGCTGAAATTCTACGTCGCCACGTACGCGGTCAATAAACAGAAAGTCTTTATCACTCAGGTCAAAAAAGTCAGGACGCTCGTCAACGTGCAGCACCACGGTACGGTCTTTTAGGTCTTTTACGTCAACCTTCAACATTTCTTCTTACTCGCCAAAAAATCGGACTACCCTACCAGTGTGCTGAAGATTGTCAAGGAAAACTGGAGGCTTTCTGGTAGGTGAAACACCCATAAAAAAACCCACAAATGCTGTAGCGCATACACCCTTCTCCGTCGAGCCGAAACCTATTTGTGGGCAGAAAAGCATGGTGGGTGATGCAGGAATCGAACCTGCGACCTCCGGCATGTGAGGCCGGCACTCTAACCAACTGAGCTAATCACCCATGTGATTTTATTCTGGCTGTTAAGGAAAAAGCGCATTTTTTATACCCTAGCTCGTTTTTGCTGTAAAGAGAATTTTTTGATTTCTCCTACTGTGCCAGCTCGGCCAATTTCACAAACCTACCAGAACAGTGCAGATTGCATTTAGATCTGCAGTGAATCGGCCTTTTGGTGGCTCCATCACTCTGGCTTTCGTAAATGTCTCAGAACCGTTTGTGATCGCATAACCCTGGGATGTTTATCCAGAATTCTATTGACATCACCGTGTAACCTTAATAGCAATAACTGTATGTGCAAAATCGGCTTTTCGGGAGGATACGAGAGAGATTCCCTTTTACTCCAATGTGCGGAAGTTTGCCGCATCGCAGTTAAAGACTCCGTATGACTCAATTCTCTTCTCATCGCGACCTGTTTGAAAGCTACCTGAAAAGGGATTCGAAGCTGGTGGATTTCTTTGGTCTTTTTCCTGGAGAATGGGACGCTGCGCTTGAGCAGCGCAGCCTCCATCCCGCAGCGTCCTGGGCTCCTGAGGAGCTTGCCGAGCTCCGCCAGTGGAATGAATCCATGGGCAACAGTGCAGCGGCTTTGGAAAGTATAGGCCGGCTTGGCCACCCTGGAACCTATGTTGTGGCAACAGGGCAACAAGCAGGTCTGTTAGCCGGCCCTCTCTATACGCTTTATAAGAGCCTGACAGCGGTAAAATTGGCGCGGGAGTTGGCTTCTTCCAGAGGTGTCACCGTCGTTCCCATTTTCTGGGTCGCTTCTGAGGATCATGATTTCGACGAGGTGAGAACTGTCTCATGGATTGGTCGCGATGGCGAGCTCGCAAGCTTCCGCTACGAGCCGGAGAACTATCAACCCGGCGTTTCGGTGTTCGATATCCCCGTTGAGCCCAGCCTCAAGCAGCTCCTTCATCGTTTTGAGGCAGAGACGTTTCCCACCGAATTCAAAGACAATCTACTCGGGACTCTCCATCGGACGATTGAGAAGTCCGCAAACCTGGAGGAGCTTTTTTGCCGGCTGCTACTCTGCCTGATGAAGCAGTACGGCCTTGTCCTTGTCAGCCCTCGGCTGAGATGCGTACGAGAAAAAAGCAAACCTGTCTTCGAGCGTGAGCTCCAGACACCGGGGGAGAGCTCGGCCCGAATTTTGCAGGCAAGCCAGGCAATGCAGCAATTGGGTTACCACACGACGCTGCACCGCGAGCCGGATGACTTGAATTGCTTCATTTACCGTGATCGTCTGCGGTGTAAGGTGAAATGGAAACACGACGCCGTTCTCCTTCTCCATCCTTTTACGGGTGAAGAGATGGAAAGAATGACTCAGGAGCAAGCGCTCGAGCTTCTGGCCAGCTCGCCCTGGCGGTTCAGCACGAACGTCGTCACGCGCTCTATTGTGCAAGACGCGATTTTTCCAACCGTGGCCTATGTCGCCGGGCCTGGCGAAATCGCCTATTTCCCGTTGCTGCGTGAGTGCTATGGTTTTTTTCATGTATTCATGCCGGTAATTTATCCGCGCTTGCGTGTCACTCTGATTGAACCCCGCGTCCAACACGCACTGGAAAAGCTTGGAATCTCGGTGCAGGAATTCCTCTCGGTCTCGACCGACAAGCTATACCGCCAGGCATTAGCCTCTCAAAATGGTGGGCGGCATGAGCGTCTCCTCCAGAAAGCGCAGCAGGACATGCTTGGCCTTGTTTCTGAGCTGCGCCGCCAGCTCGCGTCGGACGACCCCGCAGTGCTCAACTCCTTCGAGAAAATGGAGCAGAACGTACGCACGAGCTTTGACAAACTCATAGAGCGATATTTCGATGCCCTGAAGAAACGGGATCGCACCCTGCGTGCCCACGTGACCAAAGCGGATCATGCCCTGCGTCCTACAGGAAAAGAACAGGAGCGCGTGCTTAATCCGTACATATCGTTTCTTCAGAATTACGGATTGCAATTCATCCAATGGCTGGATGATTCTCTCACACTGAACCCCTCAGTCGTACAATACCTTTTTCTCTCAACGCTTCACGGGCGCTCAGGCGGGAAATCTTCTATGTAGGGATGCAACGATTTTGAACCCCTACATAGGCGCATCAAGAAATTTGCTGGCATGCAAAAAAGTCATTGCAACTGTTTGGGAAATCGTCTAGCAAGAGAAACGTTCAAATAGTCGTCTGAAGTGTAGCCGTATCTTTGGACGTTCCTTAAGAACCTGAAGAGGAGGCGAGAATGCAACTCCACCTGATTGACTATGTGCTCATTGTAGCTTATTTGGCTTTTTCGGTGACCATTGGTGTTCTTTTCACCAGGCGTGGCAGTCGCAGTATTACTGATTTCTTCTGTTCAGGCCGATCCGTGCCGTGGTGGCTGGCCGGGGTATCCATGGTAGCCACGACATTTGCCGCGGACACACCTCTTGCAGTCACGGGTATTGTTGCCAAGAACGGTATTGCCGGCAACTGGCTATGGTGGAATTTTCTTTGCTCCGGATTGCTCACGGTGTTTCTTTTTGCGCGATTGTGGCGTCGTGCAGAAGTATTGACTGACGTGGAATTTACGGAGTTGCGGTATTCTGGAAAGCCGGCCGTATATCTGCGTGGGTTTCGTGCGCTGTATCTGGCCTTCCCGATAAACTGCATCATCATGGGATGGGTCACTATTGCAATGCAGAAGATCGTTGCGGTCTCGTTTAATTGCAGTGATGAAAAGGCGTGGCTAATCATTTATGGTCTCTATGCCGTAACGGGCGTGTATATTATTATGGCTGGCCTCTGGGCTGTCCTGGCCACCGACTTCTTCCAATTTTTCATTGCCATGTCAGGTTCAATTGCCCTCGCCTTTTTTTCACTCAAGGCTGTGGGGGGTATGGGAGGTTTGCGGGAAGGTATCATGAATATCTATGGCGAGCAGGGCGCCAGTTTCTTCAACTTTCTGCCAAGCTTCGGGAAGACTGGTATCGGGATGTACCCTCTGATAACGTTTCTCGTGATGGTAACAGTGCAATGGTGGGCTGCCTGGTATCCTGGCGCAGAGCCTGGTGGTGGTGGCTATGTTGCCCAGCGGATGTTTTCGGCCAAGAATGAAAAACATTCCGTCCTGGCAACCTTGCTCTTCAACGTTGCCCATTATGCCCTGCGCCCGTGGCCATGGATCATTGTGGCGCTCTGTTCACTGGTGCTCTTTCCTCATCTGCCTGACCCCGAGCGCGGATACCCGCTGATGATGATACATTATCTGGGTCCGGGCTTTCTCGGACTCCTGCTGGTCTCCTTCCTGGCAGCCTTCATGTCAACCATTGCCACGCAGGTCAATTGGGGAGCGTCGTATGTGGTTAACGATGTCTACAAACGATTCGTGGCCAGAGAGGAGGATTTCACCTCGGAGCAGGCCGCACAGCGCAACTACATCTTTGTCTCTCGGGTCACGACATTCATTACAATAATTTTTGGCTTGATCGTAGCCAAGCACATGGAGACCGTTAAACAAGCCTGGGAAAGTATCCTGGCACTCGGCGCAGGCACCGGCCTTGTGCTGATCCTGCGCTGGTACTGGTGGCGCATTAACGCCTGGAGCGAGATCTCCTCGATGATCGCTTCAGCTGTCCTCTTTACTGGCCTTACTATTGCAAATAAAATACATCCCTTCATTCCAGAGGAAACCGCTTTTGCCTGGACCATGCTCATCATTGTTGGCGGATCTACCTTGACATGGCTGCTGGTTACGTTCCTTACCCGGCCTGAAAAGGAAGAAACGCTGCTAAACTTCTACCGCAAGGTTCGGCCAGGAGGTATCTTTTGGCGCCGAATTGGCCGCCTGGCTCCTGATATTCCGGTTGACAAAGGGCTTTCCATTGATTTGCTGAACTGGTTCCTTGGGGCTGTTTTGATCTATGGTTTGCTGTTTGGATTTGGCAAACTCATTCTCGGCTATACCCAATTGGGGATCATCCTTACTCTCGTTGGCCTATGCGGAGGCTTTCTCCTTTACCTTAGCCTTTCTAAACAGGGATGGGAACGTTTGGGAAAATAGGAGAACAGGATTCTTATCCCGCTAATGCGCGCAGGAAAAAATATCCTGGCTCTCGCATTACGCGGAATCTCCCAAAAGGGGCGACAATCATGTCTGGAAAATGTACAGTTCTTTTCTTCGTACTAGTCTCACTGATGATACTTCCGACCATCGGTGCAGAAAAATTGCTTCCTCCTGATACGGCATGGGTGGAAGAAACGCTCAAGGGGATGAGCCTTGAGGAAAAGGTAGGGCAGATGATTATCACCTGGTACCGGCCCATTGCATCAGAACAGATGGTAAAGGAGTTCCACCTCGGTGGATTTTTCGTCAGCAGGATTGACGCACTGTCGCTTGCACGTGCTACTAACGCCCTCCAGGAGCTCTCACGCATTCCGCTCCTTTTCGCTGCAGACTACGAGTCCGGGATTGGTGATCGTTCCCCTGGGGGCACGGATTTCCCTTCCAACATGGCGCTCGGCGCAACTGGCGATCCGGATCTTGCGTATCAATGCGGAAGGGTGACTGCAATTGAGGCCCGCGCCGTCGGCGTGAATTATGACTTCTCGCCGGTCGTGGATGTCAATGTCGAGTCCGCCAACCCCATAATCAGTACGCGTTCCTACGGCGACGACGTAGCGCTGGTCAGCCGCATGGCTTGTGCTTATATCAAGGGTCTTCAGGAACACGGAGTGCTCGCCACTGCAAAGCATTTCCCAGGCCACGGAGCCACTCGCGCAGATTCTCATCGTACCATGCCCGTGGTGCTGCGTGACCGCGACGAAATTGAACGGGTTGATCTCGCGCCATACGCTGCGGCCATCAAGACGGCCGACCTCGCTTCGATTATGACTGCCCACCTCTGGATGCCCGCGCTTGACCCTAGCCCTGGCCCTGCAACGGTATCGCCTAAGGTTATGACCGGCCTGTTGCGTGATCATCTTGGGTTCAAAGGACTGCTCGTATCAGACTCATACGGCATGCGCGGCATTACAGATCATTATAGCGATGAAGATGCAGCAGTGTTGGGCGTAAAGGCTGGCCTGGATATTGTGCTGACACCGCGCGTGGTTCAGAAAGCAATTAAGGCGATTCTCGAGGCAGTCGAACGAGGAGAGATCAGCACCGAGCGGATTGATCTTTCTGTGCGCAGGATTCTCGCTGCGAAAACGCGTCTTGGCTTGCACAAACAGGCTACGGTAGACGTTGCCCGAGTGTCTGAGCTCGTAGGTACACCTGAGCATCAAGCCCAGGCAAAGGAGATCGCCCGCCGCGCCATTACTATTGTCAAAAAGGGCAAAGGAACCTTGCCCCTTCTGCCTGACCGCAAGTATCTCGTGGTCAATGTCTCGGCTCAGCGAGCTGGCTGGTTTTCACGCGTGCACGAGTATTTTGGAGATGCCATGCAGGGCTTCCATAAAGGTGTTGAGGTTAAAACATTGACGGCCAATGGAGATGAAGATGGCCGCAAGAAGATTCTTTCCGCGGCAAAAGAGGTGGATGGAATCATTGTTGCCAGCTTCTCTTGGATTCAGATCGAGGACGATGCAGCGATCAAATTCGTCCGTGACTTGCTGAATCTGAAGAAGCCGCTCACCCTGGTCTCTTTCGGAAGTCCTTATGTACTCTTGCAAATCCCTGAAGTGGACACATTCCTTTGCGCATACGATAGATCACTCGGGTCGCAGGTTGCGGTTGCCGAAGTGCTCTGCGGCAAGCGCCAAGCCAAGGGAACGCTTCCGGTACAATTTCCAGGCCTCTTTGCGCGAGGCACTGGCATGAGAAATTGATGGGTGTCATGCCCCAGGTATCCTTGCGGATGTCCGCTCTGCGTGCTTCATTGAGTGGTTGCCTTTGAACCGCCACATGAAAAATGCTTGATTGCCCTCCGCGCTCCCGCTACATTCCAGAATCGTGTTTCACATATCCAAGCCAATAGGGATGGCCAATGCAGGCCTTGTTCTTTTTGCCGATTGATAGGATTGTTCACAGCTGGGCGGAGAAGATGCGCGAGGAGGGATGGGGCGTCGAAAAGCTGTACGCCTTTGGCGCATTTATCAAGCAGAGTCGTTCGGCAGATTTCGTCGTACTCAATTACAATAAAACCGATGCCCCTCGGTATATTCCCAAGGTCTTTTTGAGCCTGCTTTACGCACGCCTTGTCAGAACGCCCGTATACCTCTTTATGAGCATAGACCCGGTGGATTTATGCGACCGGTGGCTCTTCCGTACCCTTCTGTATCTGGTCAACTTTGTGCTTGTACGACTGGCCACCTGTCTGATTGTGATTCACACGCGCACGCACATTCCTCGCCGTTATTTTGTGAGCATGCGCAAAGTGCATCACATCGCGAATTGTCCGCAACGCGACCAATGGACATCATCTGCAAAACCCGACACAGCAGCCCGATCAGATGGAATTCGGTTTTTCTACCACGGAGAGCTACTCTGGTGGCATGGACTCGAGCGCTTTGCTCCCATATTGGACGAAGTAAAGCAGCGCATCCCAGTGTCAATGACTGTCGCAGGCAACCTATATCCAACGTACTTTAAACTGTTCGGCCTTTCCGCCTCCCGCAAAGAGATACGCATCAAGAAACAATTACGCGCGTTCCTTGAGCGGCCGGATGTAACGTGGCTGGGTCGTGTGGATCTCGACCGGCTGAAGGTACTCATGGCGGAAGCTGATTTCCACGTAGCTCAGCTCAACGCCGCCGATACCCAGGGCGATACTGAGCTGCGCACATGCCTGCTGGAGGCTATGGCTGCTGGCATGATCTGTCTTCACGTATCCAGCTCCGCCATTCAGCGCTCTGAATTTCGTGATCGCCAAAACCTGGTGATTATTGATCCAACGAAGCCCAAAGAGGCGGCACAGAAAATTTTGGAGATTTATGCATCGCCGGAGGTGCGGCGGCGGATTTCTGAAAATGCCAGTTTCACAATCGAAAAGCATTTTGACCTCGTCACTGACTATGCGAAATTAAGGCAGGTCATTCTGCAGCGGCTCGGCGGACTTCGATCCCACCCGGGCTCGAACTGATCCGGAACAGCTTATGAAACATCCCAGCCCTATTGTTCTCACCATTGATGCAGTGCTTCGGCCGCTAGGCGTCCTCATTTACCTGGCCATTGCTGCTGTGAGCTATCCAATTGTCTCATTTTTCTGGCCGCGGCATCAGACCAGGCGGATTCTCAAGACCGACGTTTCGCGCCCTTCAGCAAAATTAGGTGAAGTAGTCCCTCCGGCTGAACGTCCTTCAGCTGAACACCTCCCAGCAGACGCCTGGCCATCAGTAACCGTCGTTGTGCCTGCATACAATAGCCGGGAAACAATTGCTGGCTGCATTGAATCGCTGCTGAATCTGCAGTATCCTCGCGAAAAGCTGGAGATCATTATTGTGGATAATGGGTCAAGTGATAGCACGGTCGTGATTGCATCGCGCTATCCGGTAAGGGTGCTGAGCGAGGAACAACGCGGAGCCGCTGCTGCGCGAAATCGTGGAATCCACGAGGCCCGGGGAGAATATATTGCTTTTACCGACTCAGACTGTCAGGTCGCCCCAGACTGGCTGACCAGGCTCGTTCGCACTGCAGAAGAGAGCAAAAGCGATGCCGTAGGAGGCCGTATCGTCAATGCAGTGTCAACACACATTGCCCGATTTGTTGAGGCCGAAGGCATGATGAACCAGGAAGCCGCAACTCAAGGTATCATGCTGCCTTTGCCGTTCATTATCACAGCTAATGCTCTGTTTAAAAAGAAAATCCTCGACGTGGTGGACGGATTTGACGTTGCGTTTGACCAGGCCGCAGCAGAAGACGACGACCTTGGCTGGCGCCTGCATGCGCATGGTTGCGTCTTTGCTTATGCTCACGACGCCATTGTGTATCACCATCATCGTCTTACCGCAGTTGATCTATACTTTCAGTTTTTCAAATACGGGAAGGCAGAAGTGCGGCTGTACATGAAGCATCGGGCCCGGTTTGCGCCCCGCAAGTTTCGACGCATGCTCTGGATCCGTGGTTGGGCATACCGCCGATTCATGAAATGCCTGGTCACACTTCCCTGGTGCCGGCTCGTAGATCCGGAGCGTGCCCGCTACAATTGGCTTTATCTCGTGCGTGAAATGGGCTTCATGGCAGGCCGTCTCCACGGCAACTGGCTTTTTCACACCTTTCGCTACTTTTCCTTCTGGTAACAAAATCTGCCCCATCAAGATGGCCATTATCTGCACATGCCCGGATAGGATCTGGGATTATTATCCTACTCTCTCTGATGAGACGGATGAGCTCCGAAGCAGCGAGACCGCGGCGCAGGTAGGGGAATCAGAGAATGGTGGAATAATACTTATTGCAGAGGCTGTACGGATTGGAGATTCGGTTATCCATCATCGTGCGATTTAAACTGACGCATATAGTCTGAGTATGTGGCTTTGAGGAAGAAGAAGATGGCGGTAGTTGAAGCGAGTGCGATAGGGAATGCAAGGACAAGACTTGTGGCAAAAGAGGTGTGGAGAATGTCAAGGCAGATGATTCCCACAAGCCCAAAGAGCGCCAGAAATGCAGCAATCATCATCGGCAACAGCGGGGCAAGTCCACCCGGCTCAGGTCGCGCCACATCAGAACCGCGTGCAGGAGCTACGTTGCCCGAATTCTCACGCTCGCTAGTCGATTCATCCAGAAACGGACTAAAAATGCCCGCAATGATTGACCAGAGCGTGCCCACGAAGAAGCTGATCAGGTAAAGATGGGCTTGCACCACACTCGTCCTCCATGACCGAGATTAATTGGTACATTATGGAGGAGTCTCAACAATGCTGAATTCTTATCTTTTCGTCGGCTCAGGTGGCCTGAATCCACCCGTTGAAACCGAGACGCTTATACAAATGAACGATCTGCTCATATTCTTCGCGGGTAATTTTACGATCCAAAGGAGGATGATCCGGTGCATTGTATGCCGGGAAGTATTGACTCATCAGGGCGACGTGAAGTCGTGGCGACAATTCATTCGCCAGAAACTGGAGCGCCTCTTCTGAGCCTGCAATCTTCTCCGGCAGCACGAGATGGCGGACAATCATCCCGCGCCGGGCTACGCCACTCTCGTCGCACTCGAGCAGCCCAACTTGGCGATACATCTCCTTCAGCGCTGCGCGATTGTGCTCGACGTAATTCTCTACCTTTGAATACGCCTGCGCGTGACTATTATCGCTATATCGAATGTCAGGGAGATAAATGTCAATGATACCATCCAGCAACTTAAGGGTTGCAAGCGATTCATACCCGCTGGTATTGTACACAAGTGGCAGATGGAATCCCTCGTTGACAGCCATTTCCAGCGCCTGGAGAATCTGGGGAACAAAATGGGCCGGTGTGACAAAATTGATATTGTGGCATCCGTGCTTTTGCAGCTTCAGAAATATACGCGCCAGCTTGGCGACTGGATATGCTTCTCCGTGTCCAAGCTGACTGATAGGATAATTCTGGCAGTAAACGCAGCGCATCGTGCAGTTGGTGAAGAAGATCGTACCTGATCCGTGTGTCCCTATCAAAGGAGGCTCTTCTCCAAAATGCACGTTGTAGCTGGAGATCAGTGGAATGGCCTCGGATCGGCAGCGTCCTCTCTCGTGGTTTGTGCGATCTACCTGGCATTCGTGGGGACACAGGGTGCAGCAGCGCAATAGCTCATTGGCCTGCGCTACTCGCTCTGTCAACGTGTCGTCGCGAACGGGTTGTAAATAGGCAGCTTTAGACATACCGTTTGTCTGAGTAATGGCTCTTGGAGATTAAGGGTAACTATCGCGGAATTGTTGTAGCATTGCACGTGAGAAGATCACTATAATTAATATTACAGCAAATCTCACGTGAAAAAAAGACAAAACTTCCGACCCGGCAAATTTTCACCTCATTATAATTCGGGCGTTATGGTGACATGGCTCCATTCATAAAGGCAATTAAAATCTTTTGTCGCGCCAGGATTTGATCAATGGGTCCGCCGACGCCATTCTTCTCTGCATTGTTTTTGCCGAAAAAGAAAAGTACTTAGACGAAAGGCCTGCCCCTTTTCCGTATTTTGTATGCTGCTTTGTTTGGTGGTTATCTGCTGACACGACACATAGAAAGAGCGTACGATGGATGCCTTAACACTTGACTGCGTATCAAAGCAATACTATCGCCCAACCCGGCCTCCCAGCCGTCGCTTCTCGCGCTGGCTCCATAAAGCTATCTCGTTTCGCCGCGCTGAGCCGTTCTGGGCCCTCCGTGACATCTCATTCACAGTACGCAGAGGGTCAATGTTTGGCATCGTCGGAGATAATGGCTCTGGAAAGAGTACGCTTCTTAAGATCATTGGAGGAATTACCGAACCAACCACTGGCGCAGTCCGGGTAAATGGAAAAGTGGCAGCGTTGCTAGAACTCGGCGCCGGGTTCCACCCTGATCTTACAGCTATGGAGAACATTTTCCTCAACAGTGCACTCCTTGGTCTATCAAAACAAATGATCCTTGAGCGCCTTCCCGCTATTATTGCCTTTTCCGGGCTCGAACGATTTCTCTACACGCCACTCAAGTATTTTTCCTCCGGCATGGAAACGCGCCTTGGCTTCTCCATTGCCGTAAACGTTGACCCGGATATTCTTCTGATTGACGAGATTCTAGCAGTAGGAGATGCGGAATTTCAGATGAAGTCGTTCAACAAGATTCAGGAGTTCCGCGAGCGGGGCAAGACGGTTCTGCTCGTCACGCATCAGATAGATACCGCGCGCGATATCTGCGACGAAATACTCTGGCTGGATCACGGCCGCGTGCGGACGCTTGGGCCGTCGTCCGACGTTGCGCTCCAGTATCGCCGGGTGCTCTACGCAAAGTCATTCCCGCACCGGGTAGTGCAATGGGCGGAGAAGCCTGAGCCCGTGCCAACTCTAGCTGTGCCATCAGTGCACGCAGAAGCACGGATCATCAGGCGCGTCATCCTTCGCGATGGCAAGGGCGGTGAGTGCACACTGTTTCAAACCGGCGAGCCTGCATGCATTGAGATCGAGTTTTCCTGTCC
The DNA here is from genome assembly GCA_030613245.1 of Candidatus Sumerlaeota bacterium. Lineage (GTDB taxonomy): Bacteria > Sumerlaeota > Sumerlaeia > MWCT01 > JAUWMI01 > JAUWMI01. The sequence goes on along the minus strand of JAUWMI010000039.1, from coordinate 1,026 downwards.
GCCAGCGCTTGAGCATCCGCTGCTTGAACTCGTGATCATGCGAGAGGACGGCGTGCTTGTCTACGACTTCTCATCGCGCCAGGCCGGGCTTGAGATAGGCCATGCCGCTCCATCCTTCCTTCTAAAAATTCACTTCGATGCGCTGAGGCTTATGAAAGGAAAATACATAGTCAGCGTGCGCGTGGTTAACGAACGCGCGCCGGACCAGGTTTATGACGTGCGTGCGCAGCAGGACTGCTTTGAAGTGCGCACCGAGAACTTTCCTTATTCCGGCTTTGTTGCCGATCTTCCCTGCCACTGGGAACTGCTCCATTGAAAAATGGGTTCAATCATCTTGTTCCCCAATTATCCTGAGGCCGCGGGCATCCTACCCGATGCCAAACCCGGCACAAAAACAGGGGATTGTATTTGACAGCATGATTCTCCAGCGATAGCATTGAGCTTCAACGTGGGAGCAGAACGGCCTGGATGTGGGTAACAACTCAGTCTCTTATAGAGCCGGTAGACATAGATAACGAAACACTGTAGCGCCCGGGTAATAGAGAGTTTCTTCCCTGTTGCCGAAGGCAATAATTCTAAAGACGCACATTACATAAGCGAAGGAGAAGATACCAAAATGCGACAAAAAATTTCTTTATTTACAATCATCTTCTACTTTTTAGTTTCTTGCACCATCGTCTTTGCTCAATGGCAAGCAGTTGCACCCGGAATTGACTATCAAGAGTTCACACTCACTGACCCGAACAACGTATTTGTTGCCAGATACGACAGAAGTAATACGAGCTGCATGATGGATAGCTGCATAGCACAGGGTAAACTGGTAAGCGGACGAGAGACAGTGAGCGGTATGGCAAACCGCTATGACGATACCATTGGCTATTGGGGGCAAGAGTGGGGTTTATATAGATATGATGTGGTGGTGGCGATAAATGGTTCTGGGTTCACGGGTAGCACTCCCCAGGGCGGCCAGATCATTTCCGGTTGGTATGCAAAACGATTTGGCGAGTTCGATGGTAGTGGACCGGT